>NZ_NEVP01000004.1:0-592230 GCF_002261315.1 Bordetella genomosp. 5 | reverse complement strand
CGCGTCGTCGTGCGGTGTCTCGTTCTCCGGCGTCACGGGCGGCTCGGCATCGACCGATGCGGTGTCTTCCGTCGGCGCGGGCGCGGCCGTCGCGGCGGCCAGACGCGGCGCGCGGCTGGCGGGCTGCGGACGCGCCGGCGCGGGCGCGCGGCTGGCCTGGACCCGAACCGGCGGGGCCTGCGGCGCCAGATGACGCGCCGGCACCTCGATCACCTCGCCGGCGTTGATCTTGAAGACCGACACGGCGTCGGCCAGGCGCTCGGCCTGTTCCTGCAGCGAGCCGGCGGCCGCGGCGGCCTGTTCGACCAACGCGGCGTTCTGCTGCGTCACTTCGTCCATCTGCGCCACGGCGCGATTGACCTGGTCGATGCCGCCGGACTGTTCGTCGGAGGCGGCCGAGATCTCGCCCATGATGTCGGTCACGCGCTTCACCGAGGCCACGATTTCCTGCATCGTGGCGCCCGCACGCTCGACTTGCTGCGAACCCGTGCCCACCTTGGAAACCGAGTCTTCGATCAGCAGCTTGATTTCCTTGGCGGCCTGCGCGCTGCGCTGCGCCAGCGAGCGCACTTCGCCCGCCACCACCGCGAAGCCCTTGCCCTGCTCTCCCGCACGGGCGGCTTCGACCGCGGCGTTCAGCGCCAGGATGTTGGTCTGGAACGCGATACCGTCGATCACCGACACGATCTCGCTGATCTTGCGCGAGCTCGCCGAAATGCCTTCCATGGTGTGCACCACTTCCGACACCGCCGATCCGCCGCGCTCTGCCACGTCCGACGCGCTCGCGGCCAGCTGATTGGCCTGGCGCGCGTTGTCGGCGTTCTGCTTCACGGTCGAGGCGAGCTGTTCCATCGAGGCGGCCGTCTCTTCGAGCGAGGCCGCCTGCTGCTCGGTACGCGACGACAGATCGGTATTGCCCGCGGCGATCTCGCGCGAGCCCACGTTGATCTCGTCCACGCCACGGCGCACCTGCGACACCGTGCGCGTCAGGCTTTCCTGCATGCGCTTGATGGCCGCCATCAACTGACCGACCTCGTTGCGACCATGGACCTCGACGCGCTGCGTCAGATCACCGGCGGCGATGCGTTCGAACTGTTCGCCGGCGCGCGTGAGCGGCCGCACCACGGCGCGCGTCATGAACAGGTAGGCCAGCACGACCACCAGCAGGATCAGCGCCACGAACACGCCGTACAGCACCATCATGATGTTCGAGGTCTGACGGTAGTCGCCCAGCGTCTTCTCGCTCATGGTCTCGATGTTGGCCGAGAACGCCGTCAGCTTGGCCGCGAAGGCGCCGCTGGCCGCACCGGCCTTGCTGTTCTTGAGATCCAGATAGGTTTTTTCGTCGTTGCGATCGAGCGCCGACATCATCTCGTCAAGCGCGGATGCGAAGCTCTTGAATGCGGCGACGACTTCGGTCTCGTTCTTGCGGCCCAGCTCGGTGCGCTTGGGAATACCCGCGAACGTCTCGATCTTCTTGCTGGCATCGGCATGCAGCTCGCGCACCAGGCGCGTGTTCTCCGCCGCGCCCCTGGCGTCGCCCGCGCGCATCTGACCCGCGGCGATATCGGCGCGGATCGTGGCGCGCAGCATCTGCGCATAGGTGTCCTTCAGCAACGTGTTCTGTTGCACGCTTAAGCTGTCGATCGTGTCCAGTGCGGCGTTGGCCTGACGCGTCGCGTCGAGGCCGAGGCCGATGGAAGCCAGCGCACAGAGCGCCAGCACGAGCAAAGCCAGGAGAAGCCCGGTGCGGATCTTCAGATTGGCCAACATGGTTGCAGTTCTCGCAATTGCTTACGTCACAGCCGGAATGCCCGGCCCGCATGCTGCAACGGGTTCGCGGCCCTCCTGCCGCCAACCCGCCCACTACGAAATGCTTACCGCTACTGCCTTACTACGACTTCAGAACGATTCCCAATCGTCGTCCGCTGCCGCGCTCTTGCGCGGGCTGGCGGGCGGCATGGCCGGCGTGGCCGCTGCCGTGCCCGTGCGGCGCGCGCTGCGACGGGCAGCGCCCGCGCTGGCCGCCGCCGGCTTGCTTGCGGCGGCGCTGGCCGGCTTGCGGGCCGTGGCCAGACGCGGCGGCGCGAGCTTGGGCGCGGCCTCGCTGGCAGCAGCCGGAGCCGCTGCCGGCGCCTGCGCGGCCTGCGCCGGGGCCGGTGCGGCCGGGGCCGCGACGCGCGGGGCCGGGGCCGCTGCGGCGTGCGCGGCCAATTGGCGCGCCGGCACTTCGATCACCTCACCCGCATTGATCTTGAAGACCGACACCGCTTCGGCCAGGCGCTGCGCCTGTTCCTGCAGCGAGCCGGCAGCCGCGGCGGCTTCTTCCACCAGTGCCGCGTTCTGCTGGGTCACTTCGTCCATCTGCGCCACGGCGCGATTGACCTGGTCGATACCGCTGGACTGCTCGTCCGAGGCCGCCGAGATCTCGCCCATGATGTCGGTCACGCGCTTCACGGAGGCCACGATTTCTTGCATCGTGTCGCCGGCGCGCTCGACCTGCTGCGACCCGGTGCCCACCTTGGTCACCGAATCCTCGATCAGCACCTTGATCTCCTTGGCGGCCTGGGCGCTGCGCTGTGCCAGCGAGCGCACTTCGCCCGCCACCACCGCAAAGCCCTTGCCCTGCTCGCCCGCACGGGCGGCTTCGACCGCGGCGTTCAGCGCCAGGATGTTGGTCTGGAACGCGATACCGTCGATCACCGACACGATCTCGCTGATCTTGCGCGAGCTGCTCGAGATGGCTTCCATGGTGTGCACCACTTCCGACACCGCCGAACCGCCACGCTCTGCCACGTCCGACGCGCTCGCGGCCAGCTGATTGGCCTGGCGTGCGTTGTCGGCGTTCTGCTTCACAGTCGAGGCGAGCTGTTCCATCGAGGCTGCGGTCTCTTCGAGCGAGGCCGCCTGCTGCTCCGTGCGCGAGGACAGATCCGTGTTGCCCGCGGAAATCTCGCGCGAACCCACGTTGATCTCGTCCACGCCACGGCGCACCTGCGACACCGTGCGCGTCAGGCTTTCCTGCATGCGCTTGAGCGAGGCGAACAGCTGGCCGATTTCGTTGGAGCTATTGACCTCGACGCGGCTGGTCAGGTCGCCACCGGCGATGCGGTCGAAGTGGGCGCCGGCTTCGCGCAGCGGACGCAGCACGTTGCGGCCGACGAACAGCCCACCGCCCACGCACAGCAGCACGGCGAGCGCCACCAGCACACCGGTCACGATGTTGGCGCGGCTGTGAGCAGCCATGCCTTCGACCACATACTGGTCGGTGATCTGGTCGATGTAGCCCAGATAATCGTTGAGCGCGGCGTTGAACTTGCTGTTGGCCTGCTGCGCGGCCGGATTGGCCTGGATGTATTCGCCGATGGCCTGATTGCGCATCAGCGTCATCTGGCGGTCGGCGACGGCCTGGTATTCCTTGAAGGAGGTTTCCACCGGCGTGGCCCGTTGCTGCAGGTCGCTGGTCTTGGGCGTCTTGAGGAACTGATCGAAGCGCGCACGCGCCTGGGTATTGAGTTCGATCGCGCGCTGCGTGGACTGTTCGGATTCCTTGATCCGGCCTTCCTGCAGATCGATCATCGCGGTGTTCATCATCAACCGCGCACGCAACAGCAGGTTCGCCGACGAGTAGGCGGTGATCGCCTGGTCGGTGAACACGTCATTGACCTGATTCAACTTCTGGTTGCTGGCATTCAGACTCAGCCACGCAACACCATTGGAAACCAGCATGGCCAGGAAGAAGCTTCCCAGCACGATGGCCATGCAAGTGCGTACCTTCAAATTCGCAAACATGATTTTCCGTTTATCTATCGGACACGCGCTCCCCGGAGGGAGCGCGCGTTGGGTGCCTGAACCGCGGTGTTGGAATTAACGACCGCGTGCGAACAGGCTGGATCCTTCGATGCGCGAGAACGCCGCCGATGCGGCATCCAGCGCGACCTTGCGCAACAGCAGTTCGGTCGTCGCTTCGTACATATTCACGTCTTCCAGACCCGACAACTGGGCCGTATAGGACAGCGCGCGGGCATCGCCGGTCGCATCCAGGGCGTCCAGTTCGTTCATGCGGGCGCCCACGGAGGCGCGCACGGTCAGCACGTTGTCCAGGCTCAGCGTGAGCTGCTTGTTGGTCGTCGCGATCTGGTTCACGAGCTTGCTGGAAGCGACCGGGTCACCCTGCGAGGGGTTCTTCAGCGCGGTGATCAGGTCGTTCATCGACGCGAACATGTCCATGTTCGTGCCGTTGGGCGGTTCGACCGTGAAGGCATCGCCGAACTCGGGCTCGCCGCTGATGCGGAACGACACGCTGTCGAACGTGATGGCGTCGCCATCCACGTACGGCACGTCGGTCGGCAGCGTCGCGTCGGGCGGCGTGCTGATCACGGAATACACCATGTTGCCCGCGCCGTCGTCGCCGAACTCGATCGAGTACGACTTGGCCGGATCGACCGGGCCGTTGATCGACAGCGAGCTGAACTGGCCGGTGCCGGCGTTGGCCGGATCGGCCTTGGTGATGTAGGCGCGCGTGCCCGAGGACACGCTCGAGAAGATGGCGGTGCCGATATCGCTCGAGGCGAGCTGGCGGCTCTGATCGACCTGGATCGTGCGCTGGCCCGTGTCACCCTGGTAGGTGATGTTGCCGGCGGCATCCTTGGTGTACGGCTGCGTCTGGCCCTGGAAGCCCGAGAACAGGTACTGGCCGTTGCCGTCCGTCGAGTTGGCCAGACCCATGATCTGGTCACGCGAGCTCTCTAGCGCGCTCACGAGCGCCTGGCGGTCGGCGTCGCTCATCGTGCCGTTACCGGCTTCCACGACGCGCTTGAGCACGTCCTGCAGCGTGGTCACGACCGAGGTGAGCGCGTTGTCTTCCATGCCCAGCGACTGGCGCGCCGTGGCGCGGTTGCCGTCGTAGGTCTTGTTCATGGCCGCGGTCTGCGACACGTTCACGGCCAGCGAGGCGGCGAGCGGATCGTCGGCGGGCGTCAGGACGCGCTTGCCGCTGGACAGCTGCTCCTGCAGGCGCGACAGATTCGCTTCCTGGTTCAGGATGCCGTTCAGGCCGTTCTGGTAAATCAGCGAGGTGCTCAGACGCATGGTCGAACTCCGAATCAGGTGCCGTCAGCGACGGCGCAATCTAGAAATAGTGATCAGCGAATGCCCAGCAGCGTATCGAACAGCACGCTGGCCACGTCCAGAATCTTGGCGCTGGCCTGGTACTGCTCCTGATACACCGACAGGTTGACGTATTCTTCGTTGAGGTTGACCCCCGACACCGACAGATGCGCCGCGTTCTGCTGCTTGATCAGGTTGTTCGACGCCGTCACCGACGACTTCAGGCTCTGGGTGTCCACGCCCACGGTGTTCACGAGCTGCGAGAACTGTTCGTTCAGGCTCATCGTGCCGTTGGCCAGCACCTTGGCGGTCTGAAGCTTGGCCAGCTCGAGGCCGTTGTTGCCGTTGGCGCTGCCGCCGGTGGCATCGGCCAGGGCCAGCTTGGTCGGGTCGCTGATCAGCGCCGTCAGGTCACGGCCCGCGTTGCGGGTGGCCTGCAGCGTCCAGGACTCGCCGGTGACCGCCGTGCCGGTACCCGTGAGGGTCAGGCCGTCGAACTCGAGCGTGTCGGGCGGCGTGCCGGTGGCCGTCAGGTCCATCACGACGCCATCCGACAGACGGGTCACGCGGTAATCGTCACCGCCCACCGCTTCGATGCGATAGGCACTGGCGCGGATCTGGTTGGCGTCGGTGTAAGCCGACTGCCATTCGGCGTTGGACGTGTTGTTGCTGTTGCGGATCGCGGCCGGCGCGGGCAGGCCGAACAGGGCTTCGCCCGGATCGCCATTCAGGTCCACGCCCAGGGCATGCTGCTCGTTCAGCGCCATGGCCAGGCCGATGGCGAGCTGGCCGAGCTGGTCCTGGACGGCGTCCAGCGACTGCTGGCGGAACTGCAACAGGCCACCGAGCTTGCCGCCGCTGATCTTGCCGTCCTGCATCTCGACGGCGACCGTGGTGCCCGTGCCCGAGGGCAGCGAATAGGCCACGGCGACACGGCGCGGATCGGCTTCGGAAGCCACCGCCTGCAGCGGATACACGGTCTTGCCCGACAGCAGCGTCTGGCCGCTGGAGAGCGAAATGTTGAGCGACTCGCCCTGTTCGTAGGTGCGGATGCCCACCAGCTGGTTCAGCTCGGCGACGGCCTGGTCGCGCTGGTCCAGCAGGTCGTTCGGGGCGTGTCCGGTCTTGCCGCGGGCGATCACGATCTGCTCGTTGAGATCGTTGATGCGGCCCAGGTAGCTGTTCACCTGCTCGACCGTGGTCGAGATCTGGGTGTTCAGGCCCTGACGCTGGTTTTCGAGCTGCTGGTACGAGGTGTTGATCTGCGTGACCAGCGTGTTCATCTTGCCCAGCAGATCCTGGCGCACGGCCGGATCGGCGGGCTTGCTGGCCGCGTTGTTCAGACCCGTGAAAAAACCCGACAGCGCCGGCGTGATGCCCACGGTGCGATCGGCGAACAGATTGTTGATCGCCGACATCTGGTCGTACTGGGTGCTCAGCTGGGCACCGCTGCCCTGCGCGCCGACCAGTTGCTGGTACAGAAAGCTGTCGTACTGACGCTTGACGGTGTCGACCTGCACACCGCGGCCAAAGAAGCCCTGGCCGGTGGCGCTCGCGCCGGCGGTCGAGGTGACCACGCGCTGACGGCTGTAACCGACCGTGGTCGCGTTATTGATATTGTGGCTAGTCGTCTCCAGGCCCGCCTGGGAGGAGTTCAGCCCCGTCATCGCCAAGTTGTACAGATTCATGCTGCAAAGCCCCGTAGTGACCGATCACCGGTACAGATACCCGCTTAACGGCAGATATTCACAGAAATTTAGAGACCGCCCGAAAAATCCGCGCTGGCGACCGACAGCCGCATCTGACTCATGATGTTGATGAGTTTTTCGGCATAGCGCGGGTCGGTGGCATAGCCCGCATCCTGGATGCGGCGGGCGGCGTCGACCTCGTTGCGCGCCTGCGTCACGGCCTCGTAGCGCGGGCTGTTACCGATCAGACGGGCGTAGTCCGCGAACGACTCTTCATACGAGCCGTAGGCCCGGAAGGGTTGCGTCACCTTTTGCGCCACGCCATTCACGTACTCGGTGGTCAGCACATTGACGACCTTGCCCTTCCAGCTCGAGCCGGCCTTGATGCCGAACAGGTTGTAGCTGGTACTGCCGTCCGGATGCTTGATCTCGCGTTTGCCCCAGCCCGACTCGAGGGCAGCCTGGCCCAGAATCAGGCGCGCCGGCACGCCGCTCTGATCGGCGGCCGCATTGGCGGCGCGCGACATCTTCGAGACGAAGGCGACCACATGCTCGGGCGCGCCTTCGGCCACGGCCAGCGCGCGATCGCTCGCGCGGTTGTGGCGCAGCACGTCGAGCAGCGCGGCCACGCTGCGCTCGGGCACGGTGCCCGCCTCGCCCAGCACGTAATCGCCGCGCAGATCGCGCCGCACCACGGTATTGCTGGCCGAGCCGGCGCCGCCGATGGCGCTTTCCGGATCCGCGGGCGTGCCCTGCCCCTGTTGCATCTGCGCCAGCAGCGCCTGCGCCAGGCCGATACCCGGCGTGGCGAGCGACAGCGCCATCTGCTCGTCGACCATGCCCTGGACCATCTGCGTCTGCTGCGAGTCGAACAGCCCTTCCTTGGGCGTCGCCTCGCGCATGCGCTTGAGCATCATCTGCAGGAACAGCGCTTCGAACTGGCGCGCGACGGCCTTCTGCTGGGCCGGATCGGCGGGCGCGTCGGCGGCCTGCCGCTTCATGTCGGCCAGGCGTCCCATGTCGAAAATCGATTCTTGGGAGGCCGGGCGCGGAGTGTAGGAAACGAAAGACATGGCGTCAGATGATCTCGAGCTCGGCGCGCAGGGCACCGGCCGTCTTCATGGCCTGCAGGATGGCGAGCAGATCCTGCGGCGTGGCGCCCAGGGCGTTGAGGCCCTTCACCACATCGGCCAGGTTGGCGCTGGTCGTCACGCGCTGCAGCGAGCCGCCTTCCTGGCGCAGCTCGATCTGCGTGTTGGGCGCGACCACGGTCTGACCCTGCGTGAACGGCGTGTCGGGTTGGAACACCTGGTTCTGCTGATTGATCACCACCGACAGATTGCCGTGGGCCACGGCGGCCTCTTCGATCATCACGGTGCGGTTCATCACGACCGAACCGGTGCGGGCGTTGATGATGACCTTGGCCATCGCCGGCGCGCGCTGCACCTGCATGTTTTCGACGCGGGCGAGGAAGCCCGGCATCTGGCCGGGATCGAGCGGACCGCGCAAGGCGACCACGCGGCCGTCCATCACGGTGGCCGTGCCCTGGCCCATCTGGCGGTTGATCGCCAGCGCCACGTTCTGCGTGGTGCCGAAATCGGTGTCCATCATCTCGAGATAGACCATGCCGTCTTCGGCGAAGGTCGTGGCCACCGGCCGCTCGATGATGGCGCCCGAGCTGATGCGGCCGCCGTTGAGCTGGTTGATCTGAACGCTGGAGCCACCGGCGGAGGCGCCCGCGCCGCCGACCAGGATGTTGCCCTGGGCGATGGCGTAGGTCTGGCCGTCCGCGCCCTTGAGCGGGGTCATGAGCAGCGTGCCGCCGCGCAGGCTCTTGGCGTTACCCATCGAGGAGACGACCACGTCCATGGTCTGGCCCGGCCGCGCGAACGCAGGCAGCGTGGCCGTCACCATGGCCGCGGCCACGTTCTTGAGCTGCATGTTGCTGCCCGGCGGCACGGTGATTCCGAGCTGCGACAGCATGTTGGTCAGGCTTTGCTGCGTGAACGGCGTCTGGCGCACCTGGTCGCCGCTGCCGTCCAGGCCGACCACGAGGCCGTAACCGATCAGCTGGTTGCCGCGCACGCCCTGGAAGGTCGCGAGGTCCTTGATGCGTTCGGCGTGGGCGGCGCCCACCGCCAGGCTGCCCAGCAGGCAGGCCCGCGCCGTCAGGCGCAACACGGAAAGGAGCGTGGTGCGAAGTGTCATGGGATCAGAACGGCGAAGCCATCAGGAAGAAACGTTGCAGCCAGCCCATGGTCTGGACTTCGTCCATGACGCCTTTGCTGCGATATTCGATGCGCGCGTCGGCCACGCGGGTCGACGAGACGCTGTTGGTGCCGGTGATCGAGCGCGGATCGACCACGCCCGAAATGCGCACGTACTCGCTGCCGCGGTTGATCGCGATCTGCTTTTCGCCGGCGATCTGCAGGTTGCCGTTGGGCAACACGCCCATCACCGTCGTGGTGATGGTGCCGGTGAACGTATTGTTGGCGCTGCTGCCGCCGCGGCCGTTCGCCGTGTTCTCGCTCGTGATGTCGGTGTTCAGCTTGTCGTTGATGATCCCGTCCATGAAGCGCGGCGCCGCGGCGATGCCCAGCGTCGTGGCACCGGTGCGGCTGGTGTTGGTCGCCACGTTCTTGGCGGCATTGGTGCGCTCTTCGACGATGATGGTCACGATATCGCCCACGTTGCGCGGCCGGCGATCCTCGAACAGAGGATAGTTGCCGTAAGCGCTCGGCTGATAGATCGAACCATTCGGGCGCAGCCCCGCGGGCGTGGGCGCCGGCGGCGCGGCCGTGGTGGGTCCGAGCACGATCGGCTCGGGCGGGATCATGGCGCAACCGGTCAGGGCGCACAGCGCCAGACCGGTCAATACACGCAGAACACGAGTCAGCATCACAGTTGCGTCAGGCGAGCCAGCATTTCATCCGAAGTCTTGACGGCCTTGCTGTTCATTTCGTAGGCGCGTTGCGTGGTGATCATGTTCACCAGCTCTTCGGCCACGTTGACGTTGGACGTCTCGACATAGTTTTGCAGCACCTGGCCAGCGCCATCCAGACCGGGCTGGAGCAGGTTGGCCGGACCCGACGAATCGGTTTCGAGGTACAGGTTTTCACCCACGCTCTGCAGACCGGTCGGGTTGATGAAGGTGGCGAGCTGAAGCTGGCCGACCTGCACGTTGGTGCCCGCGGCGCCCGGCTGGGTGATCGACACCGTGCCGTCCTTGCCGATGGTCAGCGACAGCGCGTTGTCGGGGATGTTGATCGGCGGCTGGATCACGTAGCCGCTCACGGTGGTGAGCTGACCGTTCTGATCGACCTGCAGCGCGCCGTCACGCGTGTAGGCCTGCGTGCCGTCGGGCAGCTCGACCTGCAGAAAACCGCGGCCCATGATGGCGATGTCCATCTCGGCGCCGGTGTTGTTCATGTTGCCCTGCGTGTGGATACGCTCGGTGGCGGCCACGCGCGCACCGGTGCCCAGCTGCAGGCCCGACGGAAGCTGGTTGGCATCGCCGACCTGGGCGCCCGGCTGGCGCAGGGTTTGGTACATCAGATCCTGGAAGACGGCACGGCCACGCTTGAAGCCGTTGGTCTGGACGTTGGCCAGGTTGTTGGAAATGACGTCCATCGAGGTCTGTTGACCCTCGAGGCCCGTCTTCGAAATCCACAGCGAACGCATCATGGTAAAAACTCCTGGCGCGCCGCGGCGGCGCGCACCTTGCTAAGCGATTTGAAAAGGTCAGCTGGTCGCCGACAGAATGCTGTTGGCGCGTTCCGCGTTGCGGTTGGCTTCCGTGATGACCTGCATCTGCATTTCGTAGCGGCGGGCGTTGTCGATCATGCCGACCATCGCACCGGCGGCGCTCACGTTGCTGTTCTCGAGCACGCCGGACAACACGCGCAGCGCGGGGTCGGCGGGCAGCGGACCCGCCGGCTGACCGTTGGCCTGCGCGTTCAGGCGGAACAGGCCGTCGTCGCCGCGCACCAGCTGCTGCTCGGGCGGATTGACGAGCTTGATCCGGCCCAGGTTCAGAATGTTGTTGGGCGGATCGCCCGCGCCGATACCCGTGATCGTGCCGTCCGACGCGATCGTCAGCGAGGCCTGGTCGGGGATATCGATGATGCCGTTCTGATCCGACAGCACGGGCACGCCGTTGGCCGTCTGCAGCACGCCGTTGATGCCCACCGTCAGGTTGCCGGCGCGGGTGTACGCCTCGCCTTGCGGCGTCTGGATCGCCAGCCAGCCCTGCCCCGCCAGCGCGACGTCGAGGTCGCGGCCGGTGGTCTGCACGTCGCCGAGCGTGAATTTCGAACCGGGCGTGGTCGCCACGGTCGAGACCCGCGTGGGCAGCGAGGTGCCGTCGGTCATGGGGACCGACCGCAGCATCGAGATCTGCTCGCGGAATCCCGGCGTGTTGACGTTCGCCAGGTTGTTGCTGATCGCGGCCTGATGCTCCGTGATCCGCGCGGCGCCGTTCATGGCGGTAAAGACAATGCGATCCATGGCGTGCTTCCGTTACCGTCGCTTAGCGCATGTTCATCAAGACTTGCATGACTTCGTCCTGCGTCTTGATGGTCTGAGCGTTGGCCTGGTACGTACGCTGAGCAATGATCATGTTGACCAGTTCCTTGCTCATGTCGACGTTCGAGGCTTCGAGCGCCTGGCCGGCCAGCGTGGCCAGGCCATTGGTGCCGGGCTGGCCCAGCACGGCCTGGCCGGATTCGGCGGTTTCGGCCCAGGCGTTGTTGCCCACGGGCTGCAGACCCTGCACGTTGTTGAAGTTGGCCAGCGCGATCGTGCCGATC
This sequence comes from Bordetella genomosp. 5, assembly GCF_002261315.1. Taxonomy (NCBI): domain Bacteria; kingdom Pseudomonadati; phylum Pseudomonadota; class Betaproteobacteria; order Burkholderiales; family Alcaligenaceae; genus Bordetella; species Bordetella genomosp. 5. The sequence goes on along the minus strand of NZ_NEVP01000004.1, from coordinate 580,625 downwards.
ACCTGCGATTCGCCGTTGGTGTACTTGGCTTCGAGGCTGCCGTCCTTGCCGATCGTGATGCCCGAGAACTCACCGCTGGCGTAGCCGGTCTGGGTCATCTTCGGGTTGAAGTCGCTGCCGAACTGCGTGGTGCCGTTGTAGTTCAGCGTGATCGCCAGCGGCGCGGCCGGCGAGGTCGTGCCGCCCGGCGTGGCGTAGTTGATCGTCATGTCGGCGGGCGTCGTACCGGTCATCACGCCAGCGCTGCTGAACGTGAAGGTGGCGTTGGCGGCGGCGCCGGCGCCCACGGTCATGGCCTGGCCGTCGAGCTGGTAGTACACGTCGTACACGCTTTCACCGGCGACGGCGGCGCGCTTCACGAAGTACTGCGTCATCTGGTGCGCGTTGCCCAGCGAGTCGTACACGGTGTAAGGCACCGAGGTCGTGTAGGTCGAATCGTCGGCGGCGTTGAACACCGGCGTGGCGGGAATGACGGGCGCGTTGGCGTCCAGGTTGGTCTGGACGGTCATGGCGTCGGTGGCGCGCGGGGCGATGTTGCCCTGCGGCAGCGTCAGGCCGACAGGCGCGGCGCCCACGCCACCCGGGGGATAGCCGGTCAGCTGGAAGCCCTGGGCGTTCACGATGCGGAAGTCGCGATCGATACCGAACTCGCCGTTACGCGAATAGAACACCGAGCCGCTCGGATCGAGCAGGCGGAAGAAACCCTTCGCGCCGTCGATGGCGATGTCGTACTCGCCGCCCGTGGTCGAGATGTTGCCGACCGTGAAGCGCTGGTTGATGGCCGAAACCTTCACGCCCAGACCGACGCGCGAGCTGGCATAGACGTCCGCGAACGACGCCGAGCCCGACTTGAAGCCGACGGTGCCCGAGTTGGCGATGTTGTTGCCGATGACGTCGAGGTTCTGCGAAGCGGCATTCAAGCCGCTCAATCCTTGTCCGAAACCCATGATTTATCCTGTAGCTCTCAAAGTTGTAGAAAGCGCCGCACCAAAACGCGGCATGTCTTGCCTGTCGTTTCAGGTGCCCAAAATCTTGCGAATGTCCAGCATGCTGACCTGGCCGTTCAGGCCCAGATCGAGACGCAGGCCTTCGGTCGAGTACGCCACGCTCTTCACTTCGCCGTAGGTCAGTGCTTCGGCCTTGACGGTCTTGCCGTCGGCATCCAGCGCCGACACATTCACGGTGTACTTGCCGTCGGCCAGCGGCGCGCCGCCGTCGTTCATGCCATCCCACGAATACGTATAGACGCCGGCGTCCATCGCGCCCAGGTCCACGGTGCGCACCACGGAGCCCGCGGCGTCGAGCACCTTGACGGTGACCTTGGCGGCCGCGCCCTGCAGATCCAGGCCGTAAGGCGTGGCTTCGCGCTGCGTGCTGTCGAGCGGGTTGGTGCCCAGGGCGATCTTCGAGCCCGGCACCATCACGCCCTTGCCGATCAGCGCGGCGGCGCTCATGGATTGCGACACGTCGATCTGGCCGCTGATGGCCAGCATGGTGTTGCGCAGGTTGTTGATGCCTTCCACCGTGGAGATCTGCGCGAGCTGCGAGGTGAGCTCGGCGTTTTCCATCGGGTTCAGCGGATCCTGGTTCTTGAGCTGCGTGACGAGCAGCGTCAGGAACTGATCCTGGATGCTCTGGGCCGCGCCCGAGCTGCCTGCGCCGAGCTTGGCCAGCGCGGCGCTGGTGGTGGAGGTATTGGAATCGACCGTGGTCATCGTGTGCTCCAGGCTCAGTTCTGACCGATGGTCAGGGTCTTGGCCATCAGTTGCTTGGCGGTGTTCAGCACTTCGACGTTGGCCTGATAGGAACGCGAAGCGGCAATCATGTTGACCGTCTCGGCCACGGGATCGACGTTGGGCATCTGCACGTAGCCGTCCTGGTTGGCCATCGGGTGGTTGGGGTCGTAGACCAGCTTGAACGGCGACTGATCCTGGATCACGCCGGCGACCTTCACGCCACCGACCTCTTCGCCGAAACGCTGGCCGGCGGGCGGGTTCACCTGGAACACCACCTGACGGGCGCGGTAAGGCTGGCCGTCCGGGCCCGCGACGCTGTCCGCGTTGGCCATGTTGCTGGCCGACACGTTCATGCGCTGGGACTGCGCGGAGAGCGCGGAACCGGCGATATCGAAAATGCTCAACAAAGACATACGGGCAAGCTCCCTCTAAGCCACGCGGCGGACCGGCGGCGCTTATTCCGAAATGGCGGACTGCAGCGAGCGGATGCGGCCGCTCAGCACTTGCAGCGTGCTCTGGTAATGCAAGGTGTTTTCGGCGAACCGGACGCGTTCGTTGTCCATGTCCACGGTGTTGCCGTCCAGGCTGGCCTGGTACGGCAGGCGGTATTGCAGCTCGGTGGCGCCGGCGGGCGACTGGGCCTGCGCCGGGATATGGCGCGCCGAGGTCAGCGCCAGGCTGGTGTCGGGCAGACGCATGTTGCGGTTGTCGAGCGCGCCTTCCATGGCCGCCTTGAAGTCGAAGTCACGCGCCTTGTAGTTGGGCGTGTCGGCATTGGCGATGTTCGACGACAGCACTTCCTGACGCTGCGCGCGCAAGGAGATCGCCTGCTGGAAGAAGCGAAAGTCCTGGTTGAGCCGGTCTAGCATGGGTGCCCTTGTTGCCTGAGAGTTGATCCAGTCGCGTACCGGGCGGGGACATCTCACGAAGAGGCATCGGACCCGCGTGGCGCCCGGCCAGACGAGGCCAGGGCTTTTTTACGCATGACGGCATCTTAGGGGTGGGGGCAACAACACAATCAGGTAAATAACCCAATAATTCCAACGCAATTCCAATCTTGCGAAGGTCGGCACACTTCTACAATCGTGTTCCATGAACACCGCCCTGCCCTCCCGACCGCGCTCCTCGCTGGCACGCCGCGCCGCCTTCGCCCTCTGGGCCGGCGCGCTCACGGCATGCGCCACGCCCGCTCTGGCTCAGGGCACCGCGGCACACCAGGATGCCGAGGCCGTGGCGCAGGTCGCGCGCGGCTTTCTGCTCGGCCAGCTCGCCAGTCTGGGCGGCGCGCCCACGATCACGCTCGATCCGGTCAAGACCGAGCGCCTCGCGCCCTGCGACAGCCTGGTGCCCTTCCTGCCATCGGGCATGCGCGTGCGTGCCCGCATGACGGTCACGGTGCGATGCAACGCGCCGCAAATCTGGACCACGTATGTCCAGGCCACGGTCAGCGTGCCCGGCGAATACTTCGTGGCGGCGCGCCAGATCGGCGCGGGCGCCGCGATCCACCCCGACGACGTCACCACCCGCGAAGCGGATCTGGTGTCGCTGCCGAACGGCGCCATCACCGATATCGACGCGATCATCGGCATGCAGGCCACCCGGCGCATCGGCGCCGGCCAGGCCATCCGCGGCAACGCCCTGCGCAGCGCGGCCTCGGTCACGCGCGGCCAGGTGGTCCGCATCACGGCCCGCGGCGCCGGCTTCGTCATCTCCAGCGAAGGCCAGGCGCTCGACGATGCCGCGCCCGGCGCGATGGTCCAGGTACGCACCACATCGGGGCAAATCGTCAGCGGCGTGGTCCGCAGCGCCGGCATGGTGGAAGTCCAGCTCTGATTTGTGTTACATATGACACATCACCTTTACCGGCCTGGGCTAAAGTTCGCCATTCCCGTGTCGTTACAGAGGCATAACCTGGCAACGCCGCCCATGCATCGCGGCGTACGACTCGCCCAGTGGAGAATAAATTGAAGATCAATCCGTCCGCGACCCGCGCCGTCACCCCCAACACCGTCAGCCGGAATGAATCCGGGCTGGCGCAGGCCTATGGCTCGGGCAAGGACAGCAACGCCGGCAGCTCCCAGGTCGCCCTGAGCGGCGCATCGCGCCAGCTGCTGGCCTTGCAGGACGGCAGCAACGACATCAACGTCGAGCGTGTCGCCGCGATCCGCGCCGCCATCGCCTCCGGCCAACTGAAGATCGACCCCACCCGCATCGCCGACAGCCTGATCGCCAGCGCCAAGGAATTGCTCAAGTAATCCGTCCCGCGCCCTCGCGCCCGACCCATGAACTACGCTGATCAGCTCAAAACCTGTCTCGAACGCGAAACCGCGCTTGTGGTCGAGTTCCTGTCCGCCCTGGACACGGAAGCCGAGGCCCTGGTCGACCGCAAGGCCCACGAGGCCCTGCACCTGGCCACGCAACAGAAAGAAGCCCTGGCCGAGAAGCTCGTGCTGCTCAGCCAGCAGCGCGACGCCCTGCTGCTGGCCCTGGGCCTGAGCACCGGCCACGGCGGCACCGAAGCGGCGGTCGCCATGCATCCCGAGCTGAGCCCGATCTGGGAATCGCTGCAGGTCCATGCCCAGGAGGCCCGCGACCGCAACGCCCGCAACGGCGCGCTGATCGAGGTCAACCTGCGCTCGACCACCGAATCGCTCGACATGCTGCGCCAGCTCGGCGGCACCAACAGCACCACCTACGACGCCAATGGCCGGGGCAAGCGCCCGGGCTACGGCGCCTACGGCGGCGCCCGCAGCATCGTCGCCACCTGATCTGCGGGTCCCTGCCGCGCGCGGCCATCCGCGCGCCCCAGCAAAAAGGCCACATGTCTCCATGTGGCCTTTTCGTTGGCGGGGCGAAATCCGTGCGCGGACCTCAGTCGACCATCTCGAGCATCGCGAACATCTTCAGCAGCGCCACCGGCAACAGCTTGCCCGGCAGCTTGCGCTCGTCCGGGCTCACCAGCCCGGCCAGCGGGCCGCGCACCATCTGCGCCGATTCCGTGTGCGCGAGCTGCCAGCAGGCGGCCGCCACCTGACCGGCCAGCAAGGCCTGGGCCGCCAGACCGTCGGCCGTGTGCACGGCCGGCAGCGCCGACCAGGCGTGCGGCAGATAGCGGAACGCGGCCTTGGCCTGCTCCTGCTGCACCAGCCAGCGGGCAATCGTGGCCGCATCGGCCTGCCCGGTGCTGAGGTTGGTCAGGCCGTAGTACTGCGCGATCACCTTGCCGCTGCGCATGTCGACGATGCGCGCGCAGATCATGCGCAGGCGGCCGCCCTCCTTGCCGCGCTGCGACAGGCCGATCTCGGTGCCGCAGGCCCACAGGGCGTTTTCGGGCTGGCCCGGCACCGGACCGGCCGGCAGATAACCCAGCTGGCGCGAGATCGCGTGCAGCGTCGTCGGGCAATCCTCGTGCAGGATGCGCAGCGCGCCCGGGCTGCGGGCGAGCCACAGATGCCCTTCGGCGCTCAATGCCAGCGACAGCGCGGTCGTGCCCATGTCGAACAGATGCACATGCGGCAGATTGCCCAGCGCCTGCGCCAGGTATTCGGCGCGGGACAGCAGCGCGTCGGCCGCATTGACCGGCCCGACCGCCGAACCCGGCACGTGCGTGGCCAGGGCGCCGTGCGGCAGCATGAGCTGCTGCACCGGCGCGGCCAGAGCGGCGCCGCGATCGCTCATGAGGAACGTGGCATGCGCCACGCCGCCCGGCAGGCCATTGCCCTTGAGCGTGGCCTTGCCGTGCAGCGCCAGCACGTAGCGCTGGCAGGCGGCGGGGAATTCACGCCGGACCATCGCGAGCATGGCTTCGCTCAGCGCGCGCTGCTTGGCATCGGCATCGTCGGAGGTGGCCGCGTCATCGCCGGCCGCGCCGCTGCGCACGCGCCAGGCGGCACGGGCATGCGCGCAGGCCGGGTCGGCCGCGAGCCAGCCCAGCGCCTGTTCGAGTTCGCCATCCGCCTCGCCCGCGCTGACCGGGCGATGCATCGCGGCGGCCAGCAGACGGCGGCGCGCCAGCGGATCGCGCTCGGACTGGGTGCTGCTGGTATTCCACAGCGCGGCCAGATCGGCCTCGCTGGGCGCGTAGAGCGCGCGGGTCTTGTTGAGCGTGGCCAGGGCCGCGTCGACGAGCGTGCTGCGGTCGGCCAGATCCAGATGCTCGGGCACGCGCTGGCCCTGCGACACATAATGGATCGGCAGACGATGCCGGATCGCGGTGTCGAGCGCCGGCGCCAGGCGCGAGGCCTCGTCCAGCTTGGTGATGATGCAGCCGACCACGTCCTCGCCCACGCCGTTGCGATACGCGTGCGCGACCTCGTCCAGGGTGTCGCCCTGGCTGGCGGCGTTGAGCACCAGCAGGCGGCGCACCGGCTGACCCGCGTTGGTCAGCAGCGCGGCCTGTTCGGCCACGTTGCGGTCGCGCTGGCTGATCCCGGTGGTGTCGATCAGGATGATCTTGCGATTGCCCAGGCGCGCGAGCGTGCTGCGCAGCTCGGCCGCGTCGCGCACCGAGTCGGCCGGCACGCCCATCAAACGGCCATAGATCTGGAGCTGTTCGAGCGCACCGATCCGGAAGTTGTCGGTGGTGAGCATGGCGACCTGATCGCGGCCTTCACGGGCCACGCAGCGTGCGGCCAGCTTGGCCAGCGTGGTGGTCTTGCCCACGCCGGTCGGGCCCACCAGCGCGTAGACGCCGCCGCCCGAGAAAAAGTCTTCTTCGGCGCGCAGCACCGGCAGATGCGTGACCAGCTCGTTGCGGGCCCAGGCCATGGCCTGGCGCGCGTCCAGGTGCTCCGGCAGGCGTTCGAGCAAGGCGCGCACCAGTGGCATCGAGAAACCGGCCTCGAGCAGCGTGCGGAACAGACCGGCATTGACCGGCTCGCGCGTCTGCGCGCGATTGCCCCACAGCATACCGTCCATGCGCGACTCGAGCGCGCCGCGCAGCGCGTCGATCGCCGCCTGCACGCTCGGCTCCGCGCCCAGCGCGGAGTGCATGGGCAGGCCGGGCAGACCGGCGGTGCCCGGCATCGGCGTATCCGGACGACGCGCCATCGACGCGGCGGGCGCGACGGGCAACGGGGCATCGACCGCGCCCAGATCCTCGATGTCTTCGACCTCGGGCGTCACCGCGCGCGGCGTGTCATTGCGTGGCGCCGGCACGGGCTCAGGACTCGGCGCCGCGGGCGCGACGTCGGCCAGTGCCTCGTCGGGCGCGCCCACCTCGGCCGCGCGGGCGGACGTGGCTTCGAACGTGGCGCCGTAGGTCGCCGCCATGGCGCTCACGGAGGTCCGTGCCGACATGGGCAGATGCGCGGCGGCCGGACCGGCGCCGAAGCGCGCGGCGGGCGTGGGCGCCGGCACCGGCATGGGCGAGGCGGCGGCATACGCCGCCGCATGGCCGTACGCCGGCACGGCCGGACGCGCCGGGGCGGGTTGCGGGGTCGGCGCGGTGTCGCGATAGGCGGGCACGGCGGGCTGCGCCGGTGCGGTGTCGCGATACGCGGGCATGGCGGGCTGCGCCGGCGCGGTGTCGCGATACGCGGGCATGGCGGGTTGCGCCGGTGCGGCCGGCGCGGCCGCGGGTTGCGCCGCGGCCGGCGCGGGGCTCGGGCGAGCCGAGCCCGGCGTGCCGGTCGAGGCGTCGTGGACGGCGTCTTCGACGTCCGACTCCACGGTCGCGATGATTTCGATGCCCCCGTCGACGCGGCGGTTCGACACGATCAGGGCATCTTCGCCCAGCGCATCGCGCACCATGCGCAGCACTTCACGGGTGTTGGGTCCGACAAACCGGCTCAGTTTCATTCGCCATTACCTCCGATCAGCGCGGTCACGCGGACCACGCGCTCATCGGGAATTTCTGCATTGGAAAGCACGCCCAGCTGCGGCAGGTGATGCCGCAGGAAGCGCGAAAGCGGGGCCCGCAGCGGCGGCGACACGAGCAGCACCGGCGCGTTGCCCTGCGACTCCTGGCGCTGCAGCGCCTGTTCGGTCTCGCGCAGCAGCGTTTCCGCCAGGCCGGGCTCGAGCCCGCCACTGGTCATCATGGCCTGCGACAGCACGCGCTCGAGGCGCACGTCCAGACCGATCACGCGCAGCTCGCCCTCACCCGGGAACCATTGCTGCGTGATCGCGCGGCCGAGCGAACGGCGCGTGAGCGCGATGAGCTCCTGCACATCGGGCTGGCCCCCGCTGTTGGCGGCCAGCGCCGTGAGACGCGGCGCGTGCTCGGACAGCGTATCGATGATGGTGCGCATGTCGCGGATCGGCACCTCCTCGGACAGCAGCCCTTGCAGGACCTTCTGCAGCGAGGTGAGCGACAGCGTCTTGGGCACCAGGTCTTCGACCAGCTTGGGCGAATCGCGGCCCACGCGGTCGAGCAGCTGCTGCACTTCCTGGCGGCCGAGCAGGTTGGCGCCGTGACGGTGCATCAGGTGATTGAGGTGGGTCGCCACCACGGTGCTGGCGTCCACCACCGTATAGCCGGCCACCTGAGCCTGGTCGCGCTGGCCGTTGTCGATCCAGAGCGCGGGCAGGCCGAAGGCCGGATCGGTCGTGGGCGAGCCCTTGACCTGGATCGTGACGCCGCCCGGATCGATGGCCAGCCACTGGCCAGGCATCGCCACGCCGTGGCCGATCTCCACGCCCGACAACAGAATGCGATAGTCGTTGGGCTTGAGTTCGAGGTTGTCGCGGATGTGCACGACGGGCGGCAGGAAGCCCACGTCCTGCGCGAACTTCTTGCGCAGGCTGCGGATGCGATGCAGCAGCTCGCCGTTCTGGGCGTGGTCCACTAGCGGGATCAGCCGGTAGCCCACTTCCAGGCCCAACTGATCCACCATCGACACGTCTTCCCAACTGGCCTCTGCCGCGGCCGCCTGGGCCTGTTGCTGCGCCTCGGCCTTGGGCTCGGCCGACGCGGCCTCCGCCTGCGCCCGGCGCTTGATCATCATGTAGCCGCCACCGGCCAGCATCGCGGCCAGCGTCAGGAAGGCCAGGTGCGGCATGTTGGGGATCAGGCCCATGATGCCGACGATCGCGGCCGTCAGGAACAGCACGTTCGGGTTCGAGAACAGCTGACCCAGGATCTGCTGACCCACGTCCTGGTCGGTCGACACGCGCGACACGACCACACCGGCGGCGGTCGAGATCACCAGCGCGGGGATCTGCGCGACCAGGCCGTCACCGATGGTGAGCAGCGTGTAGACGCGGCCGGCGTCGCCCATCGACATATCGTGCTGCGCGACGCCCACGATCAGGCCGCCGATGACGTTGATCACCATGATCAGCAGGCCGGCGACGGCGTCACCGCGCACGAACTTGCTGGCACCGTCCATCGAGCCGTAGAAGTCGGATTCCTGCGCCACTTCGGCGCGGCGGCGGCGTGCCTCTTCTTCGCCGATCAGGCCGGCGTTCAGGTCGGCATCGATGGCCATCTGCTTGCCGGGCATTGCATCCAGCGAGAAGCGCGCGCCGACTTCGGCGATCCGGCCCGCACCCTTGGTGATCACGATGAAGTTGATGATCGTCAGGATCACGAAAATGATGATACCGACGGCGAAGTTCCCGCCCACCAGGAAGTGGCCGAACGCTTCGATCACCTTGCCGGCGGCGTCCGGACCCTGGTGGCCGTTGAGCAGCACGACGCGGGTCGAGGCCACGTTCAGCGACAGACGCAGCAAGGTGGCGAACAGCAGCACCGACGGGAACGCGGCGAAGTCCAGCGGCTTCTTGGTGAACATCGCCACCAGCAGAATCATGATGGACAGCGCGATGTTGAACGTGAACAGCAAGTCCAGCAGGAACGTGGGCAGCGGCAACACCATCATGCCCAGCACCATCACGATCAGGATGGGGCCGGCCAGCAGGCGCGCATTGGCCAGGCCTTGGGATTTAAAGAGCGTAAGCAATCCGCCCATCGATCAAGCTCCTTGTGCGGTACGAGCGAGCGGGTCCAGTTCGGCGGGCACGGCCAGGGCGCCTGGCGCCTCCGGATGCATGCCGGCGCCGGCGCGCCAGCTGCGCAACTGGAAAACCCACGCCAGCACTTCGGCTACCGCGGTGTAAAGTGCCGAGGGGATTTCCTGTCCCAGCTCGACGTGTTGATGCAAGGCACGCGCCAACGGCGGCGCCTCCAGCATGGGAATACGGTGTTCGGCGCCGATTTCGCGGATCTTGGCCGCAATCAGACCGGTGCCCTTGGCCACCACGCGCGGGGCGGCCAGTTCTTTCTCGTTGTAGACCAGCGCCACGGCGTAGTGCGTCGGGTTCGTCACGATCACGTCCGCCTTCGGCACTTCCGACATCATGCGGCGGCGCGCGGCGGCGCGCTGCGTCTGGCGGATGCGCGCCTTCACGTGCGGGTCGCCTTCCGACTCCTTGTGCTCTTTCTTGACGTCTTCCTTCGTCATCCGCAGCTTCTTCAGGTGCGAGAAGATCTGCCACGGCACGTCGATCAGCACGATCAGGAACAGCGACGCGATGATGATCGCGCAGCAGATCGCCACCAGTTTGAGTGCCGTGACCAGCGCGGCCGACGGCGCCACGTGCATCAGGCTCATCATCTGCGGCTGGTAATGCCACAGGGTCCAGGCGGCCGCGCCGCCCACCAGCAGTGCCTTGCCCAGGGCCTTTACCAGCTCGATCAGCGTCTGCGACGAAAACATCCGTTTGATGCCGGACAGCGGGTTGAGCTTGTCGAACTTGAATTCCAGCGGCTTGGTCGAGAACACCAGCCCGCCCAGCGCCACGCTGGCCAGCACGGCGGTCACCACCAGCGCGCCGAACACCGGCAGCAGCACCAGCAGCGCCTTGCCGAAGCCGTCGACGGCCAGGTTGACCATCACCGTCGTGTCGTGCGCGATCCGTTGGTCGAACGCCAGCCCGCCCTGCATCACGCCGGACAGCCCGCGATAGAGCAGCCCGCCCGTCATCCACAAGGCGGCCGCGCCCACGGCCAGCAGCAGAAACGTGCCCAGCTCGCGCGAACGCGCGATCTGCCCCTCCTCGCGCGCCTTTTCCAGGCGCCGAGGTGAGGCAGATTCGGTCTTTTCGAGGTCGCTTTCTTCGGCCATCAGCAGCGGTAGGTTCGCGATTCACAATCTGAAGGTTGTGAGCCGCCCGCCGAGATTCTAGGCGCAGCCGGGGGGCCGCGATCACCCAAGAAAAGGGGGGAAATCGGCGTTATTCAGACGCCCTCGCCCGCCCCTGGCGCGGGACGCGGGCACCCGGCGCGCCGGCCCGCCCGCCCGGGCCGCATTTGGGGCGCCGCGGCCAGACGTAACCGTCACAGACGCCCGCCCGAATCGCGCCCGGATCGCGCCCGGATCGCGCCCGGATCGCGCCCGGATCATACCCGGATCCAGCCGGCCGGCGCGATGGCCTCAGGCCGGCGCCCAGGCCCGGTCGACCCGTGCGGCGCCCGACTCCACCATCTCGCGAAAGCGCGCGAAATCGAGCCCGATCCGCACGGCGCCCCAATGCTCCGGGCCCAGATAGAGCGGAATCGACACATCGTTGACGATCTCGCCCGTGTCGCGCGGGTAGGTCTGGAACAGCAGGCTGCCCGTGTTCGAGGCCAGCCGCGCCCCGACCGGATCGTTGAAGATGCGCTTGTTGCGCGAGCGCGCCGTGTCCACGGCAGGGTCGCCGCAAGGCGGATGAGAGTAGCGGCTGTTGTGCGCCGGCGCGTAGCCGCGCGCGTCCACGATCAGCGCGTAGCTGCCGCCCGGAATCGCGTCCAGCACGCGATCGAGCAGGCGCGTGAGCGCCGCGTCGATCACCTGGTCGTACGAGGTGTGAAAGCGCGGCGGATCGCTGGCGGCGATGCGGCGGTAATCGCGGTCGAACACGTCGAGCCCCCGCGCCCTGGCCGCGCCCAGCAGCGCGGCCGCCTCGTCACGAAACGCCAGCACCGCGTCGTTGAGCAGATCGAACGGCGTGTTGCCGGTGCGCATGCCGGCCAGCACCTCCTGCACGCCTTCGGTCTGGTTGCGGATCCGGTCCACCTCGCCGGAGATGGCGGCCACGCGCGCCTGCACATCGCCCGCCAGGGCCGCCACGCGGCCGACCTCGGCGCTCATGGCCTGGTTGGTCTGGTCCACCTCGTCGATGGCACCGACCACCTCGGTGACCTGACGATTCATGCCGTCGAAATCCCGCACGAAGCCGTCGAAGTCGCGCCGCGTACCGCCCAGCCGGCCGTCGCAGGCCTGCACATCGGTGGCCAGCGTGCCGGTGCGGCCCTGCGTCGCCTCGACCAGTTCGAGCATCTCGCCGGTGTGCCTGCCGATCTCGCCGGTCGCGGCATTGACCCGCTCGGCCAGACGGCCCACCTCCGTGGCGACCACCGCGAAGCCGCGTCCCGCGTCGCCCGCGCGCGCCGCCTCCACGCCCGCGTTCAGCGCGAGCAGCTGCGTCTGCAGGGCGATGTCCTTGATCAGGCGGCTGATATCGCTGACCGAGCGCGCCCGCTCGGTGAGCTGGGCCACGGTCGCGCCGAATTCGGCCATGTGCGCGCTCATGCGCTCGATGCGCTCGTGCACCTCCTGGAGCGCGGCCTGCGCCTGGCGCGCGGTGTGCAGGTTGTCGCCACAGACCTGCGCGATCTCGCGCGCATGGCTGGACGTGGTGGCGGACAGGCCGGCGATCTGGCTCGAGCTGGCGGCAAGCGCCTCGGCCGCGCCGGCCTGCTCGCGCGTGAGCCCGGCGCACTGCCCCGCCTGGAATTGCGTGCGGGCGGTGTTCAGCGCGATGTCGATGCTGGCCTGCCGCACCGTGATGATGCGGGTGCGGATCTGGCCCAGAAACCGGTATAGCGGCCACGAGGCCGGGCTCAGCGACCAGGCGCGTTGCGCCAGGGTCGCCTGGCCGCGATTGAGACGGCGCAGCAAACGCCAGAGACCGCCTACGCGGACGGTGCGACTAGCCATGACTCCTCCCTGTGCCCTGCCCCGCCGGCTCTGTCGGACGGCTGGAGCGCCCACCCCGCGAGGGGCTGGCGGCATTCGTAATGCTGCGTCTGTTATTTGTTTTTTGTTACAGCAAGTCTAGCCGGCGACCCACGGTCTGACTCTTAGGGAAAGTACGTCCCGCCGGCGCGCGGCGTGCGAAGCGCGGCGCCTTGCCGGCCGCGCCTGGCCGGCCGCACCTAGCCGGCCGCACCTGGCCGGCCGCACCTCGCCGGCCGCGCCTGGCCGGCCGCGCCTCGCCGGCCGCACCTAGCCGGCCGCACCCAAACGCAAAAGCGCGCGCCTGACCGCGGGACAACGGTCAGGCGCGCGCTTGAACCGGGCAATAGCGCGATCAGAAGCCGAGGCTGGCCAGCAGATCGTCGACCTGATCCTGGCTGGTCACCACATCGGCCTTGCCGGTGGGATTGACCTGCGGACCGTTCAACAGGCTGTTGGCCTCGTCGCGGCGCTCTTGCGGCACGCTGTCGAGCAGCACCTGCAGCAGTTCGCGCTCGATCGCGCCGACCACGTCCATCATGCGCATGATGACCTGACCGGTGAGATCCTGGAAATCCTGAGCCATCACGATTTCCATCAGCTTGTTCTGCGTGAACTGCGCGTGCTCGGGCACTTCGCCCAGGAAGGCGCGCGTGTCCTGCACGAGGCTGCGCGCCTCGGGCACGTCGAGCGGCTGGTCGTACCACTGCTGCCAGCGGGTGTCGAGCTCGCGCGCCGTGCGCGACATGCCGTCCTGCACGGGGCCCGCCGCTTCCGTGGCGTTGAGCACGCGGTTGGCCGCCTGCTCCGTCATCTGCGCGACATAGCGCAGCCGGTCGCGTGCATCCGGAATCGCCTGAGCGGCATCCTTGATGGCCTGATCCAGGCCGAGTTCGCGCATGCTGTCGCGCAGCATCCGCGTGAGCGAAGCGATCCGATGGATCAGATCGCCCGATTCAGCCTGATTACCTGTACCGGTGTCCGTCGCGTTCATGATGCCTTACCTCAGCCGCCGATTTTCTCGAAGATCTTGTTGAGCTTTTCTTCCAGCGTCGCCGCCGTGAAAGGCTTCACCACATAGCCGTTGGCGCCTGCCTGAGCCGCCGCGACGATGTTTTCTTTCTTGGCCTCGGCCGTCACCATCAGCACCGGCAGCGAGGCCAGGCTGGGCTCGGCACGGATCTGCTTGAGCATCTCCAGGCCGTCGAGGTTGGGCATGTTCCAGTCGGACACGACGAACTGGAAGCCGCCGTTGCGCAGCTTGTCCAGGCCCATCTGGCCGTCTTCCGCCTCGTCGACGTTCTCGAAACCCAGCTCTTTCAGCAGGTTGCGGATGATCCGGCGCATCGTGGGGAAGTCATCCACCACGAGAATCTTGAGTCCCTTGTCTACCATCTAACACTCCAAAAAAATTCGCTCAAAGCCGTGGTCGCGGTGCGCCACGGTCAGACGCGGTGGCCTCGATCGCCCACACGCAACAGGATCCGTTCACTCATGTCGCCGAGCGACACCACTTCGTCGGCGGCGCCGATCGCAATGGCCTCGCGCGGCATGCCGAACACCACGCAGCTGGCTTCGTCCTGGGCCAGCGTGTGGGCGCCGGCACGACGCATGGCCAGCATGCCCGCGGCGCCGTCCTTGCCCATACCGGTCAGGATGACGCCGATGGCGTTGCGGCCGGCGGCCACGGCCGCCGAATTGAAAAGCACATCGACCGAAGGACGGTGGCGGTTGACCGGGTCACCCGTCTCCAGTTCGATCACGTAGTTTGCACCACTGCGGCCCAGCTTCATATGCTGTTCGCCGCCCGGCGCAAGATACACGTGGCCCGGCAGCACACGCTCGCCATGGACGGCTTCGCGCACCGTCACGGCGCACAGCGCATCGAGGCGCTGCGCGAACGAACGGGTGAAGCCCGCCGGCATGTGCTGCGTGATCAGAATGGCCGGGCTGTCCGGCGGCAGCGGCTGCAGCACCTCGCGGATGGCTTCGGTGCCGCCGGTGGACGAGCCGATGATGACCAGCTTCTCCGAGCTCGCGAACGGGCTGCGCAGACGCACCGGCGCGGGCGTGCCGGCGGCCGCCGGCGTCGGGGCGCGCAGGCGCGCGCGCGAAGCGGCACGAATCTTGTCGGCGATGAGCTCGGAATAATCCAGCAGGCCATCGCGGATCCCCAGCTTGGGCTTGGTCACGAAGTCGATGGCGCCCAGTTCGAGCGCGCGCAGCGTGATTTCACCGCCGCGCTCGGTCAGCGACGACACCATCACGACCGGCATCGGGCGCAGGCGCATCAGCTTCTCGAGGAAGTCGAGGCCGTCCATGCGCGGCATTTCGACGTCCAGCGTCAGGACATCCGGGTTGTGCTGTTTGATCAGTTCACGCGCGACGAGCGGATCGGGCGCGGTCGCCACGACTTCCATGTCGGCATGGCTGTTGATGATCTCGGTCATCAAGCCCCGCACCAGGGCGGAATCATCAACGCAAAGTACTCTGATTTTCTTCATGGTCCAGGCCCCTTCTTCCGGGCCGCTTTTCTGACGTTGATCGTTTAATCCTGGCTTACGCACTCGTACACGGTCTGGCCGCGCAGGCGGAAATCCTGGCTGATGTACGTGAAGTTCTCCGAGTGGCCGGCAAACAGCAGGCCGCCCGGCTTGAGCAGCGGGACGAAGCGCCGCAGGATCTTGGCCTGCGTCGGCTTGTCGAAATAGATCATCACGTTGCGGCAGAAGATCGCATCGAACTTCTCGGTCACCGGCCACGAGGGCGCCAGCAGGTTGAGCGTCTCGAACTGCACCATCTGCGCAATCTCGGGCCGCACCTTCACCTGGCCTTCGTTGTCGGCCCGTCCGCGCAGGAAAAAGCGCTTCAGGCGCGCCTCGTCCATCTTCGCCACGCGGTCCCAGGTGTACACCCCGGCACGCGCCTTGTTCAGGCAGTTGGTGTCGATGTCCGTCGAGTAGACCTTGCTGTTGCTCGCACGGCCGCCCAGCGCCTCGGTCAGCGTGATCGCGATCGAGTAAGGCTCTTCGCCCGTGGAGGCCGCGCAGCACCAGACCGACACCGGTCCGCCGCGGGTCCGGGCGAAATCCGCCAGGATCGGGAAGTGATGCGACTCGCGAAAGAACGCGGTCAGGTTGGTCGTGAGCGCGTTGACGAAGTCTTCCCACTCGGCGGCCGAGGGCTGATTCTCGAGTTCGTCGAGATAGCTGCTGAAGTCCATCTTGCCCAGCGCGCGCAGGCGGCGCGCCAGACGGCTGTACACCATTTCACGCTTGTGCGCGCCCAGCGATATGCCGGCGCGCGCATAGATCATGCTGCGCACCCGGGAGAAATCCGCGTCGCGGAATTCGAACTGGCGCTCCGCCGAAAATGACGGGGTGGTGTTCAACATGCCTTCCTCAATGCTCCAACGCCAGGTGGCCGGCGTCATGACGCCGCGCACCCAGGCGCTCCAGCGACGCGTCGATGACTTCGCCGCCGTTGATCTTGAATACGGCCACCGCTTCGGCCAGGCGCTCGGCCTGTTCCTGCAGCGAGCCGGCCGCGGCCGCGGCTTCTTCCACCAGCGCCGCGTTCTGCTGGGTCACTTCGTCCATCTGCGCCACCGCGCGATTGACCTGATCGATGCCGCTGGACTGCTCTTCGGACGCCGCCGAAATCTCGCCCATGATGTCGGTCACGCGCTTCACCGAGGCCACGATCTCTTGCATCGTGTCACCGGCGCGCCCGACCTGCTGCGAACCCGTGCCCACCTTGGTCACCGAGTCTTCGATCAACACCTTGATTTCCTTGGCGGCCTGCGCGCTGCGCTGCGCCAGCGAGCGCACTTCGCCCGCCACCACCGCAAAGCCCTTGCCCTGCTCGCCCGCGCGGGCGGCTTCCACCGCGGCGTTGAGCGCCAGGATGTTGGTCTGGAACGCGATGCCGTCGATCACCGACACGATCTCGCTGATCTTGCGCGAGCTGGCCGAAATGCCTTCCATGGTGTGCACCACTTCCGACACGGCCGAACCGCCGCGCTCGGCCACGTCCGAGGCGCTGGCGGCCAGCTGATTGGCCTGGCGCGCGTTATCGGCGTTCTGCTTCACGGTGGAAGCGAGCTGCTCCATCGAGGCCGCGGTCTCTTCGAGCGAGGCCGCCTGCTGCTCGGTGCGCGACGACAGATCGGTGTTGCCCGCGGCGATCTCGTGCGCGCCGACGTTGATCTCTTCGACGCCGCGACGCACCGACGACACGGTGCGGGTCAGGCTTTCCTGCATGCGCTTGAGCGCGGCGAACAGCTGGCCGATTTCGTTGCTGTTGCGCACGTCGACGCGCGCCGTCAGGTCACCCGCGGCGATGCGATCGAAGTACGAGCCGGCTTCCTTGAGCGGCGCCAGCACGCGGCGGCGCAGGAAGACGTAGGTCATGAACACCAGCAGCGAGGCCACGACGCCGCCCAGGGCGACCGCCGCGAGCACGAAGGTGTAGCGCTTCTCGGCCGTGTCGTAGGCCTCTTGCACCAGGCCCGCGCGCCAGGCGTCGAACGCGTCGATCGAACGCGCGAAGCGCGCCTCGAGCGCATCCTGCACCATCTGCACATGCGACTGATAGCCCGACATGTCCGCCTTCTCGAGCGAGGCGATCAGCGGGTTCAGGCCCTGCGTGACCAGCGCGCCGAACGACTCCTCGATTTCCTTGAGGGAAGCGGCGGCGCTGTCGGGCTTGGGCAGGGTCTTGTAGTAATCGAATTCGGTCTGCGCGCGGGCCAGGGCGGCCTTCGAGCGCTGCAACAGGCCGGCGGCCTCGGTGGCCAGGCCCTGCTGCACCATCAACGGCTGACCGATGGAACGCACGATGTCGGCGTATTGCGCGGTCGCGGCGCGGCCCATCGCATTGAGCGTGTCTTTGTACGACGCGACGACGCGGCCCATGGAGTCTGACAGATCCTGCGTCTGCTTGACCTCGACCAGCGTGCCATTGGAAACGCGCAACGACAGCACACCCAGCGCGGCGCCCAGCACCAGCATGAAAGAGAAGAACGCCAACACCGCCAGCAAACTGCTGCGGATGGTCAGATTCGCCAAGAACTTGCGCATAACGTACGGGTCTCCCCTGCGATGATTGCCACGCCTGCAATACGGCGGGCGGCGAAATGCTTCCGCCGCCCGGCTTGTCCTGCGTTTCCCGGGATCAGGAAGCGACGCGCTCGACCAGCTCCATTTCGTCGCTGGTCATCAGCTTTTCGATGTCGACCAGGATGAGCATGCGCTCGTCCACGGTGCCCAGACCGGTCAGGTACTCCGTCGACAGCGTGGCGCCGAATTCCGGCGCCGGACGGATCTGGCCGGCGTTGAGCATCAGCACGTCGGACACGCCGTCGACCACGATGCCCACGACGCGGTGGTCGAGGTTCAGGATGATGACGACCGTCTGCTCGTTGTATTCGACGCTGCCCAGGTTGAATTTGATGCGCAGGTCGATGATCGGCACGATGATGCCGCGCAGGTTCGTCACGCCCTTGATGAACGTGGGCACGTTGGCGATGCGGGTCACCGCGTCGGCGTCGTAGCCGCGGATTTCCTGCACCTTCAGAATGTCGATACCGTATTCTTCCGAACCCAGGGTGAAGACCAGGAATTCGTTGCCCACGTCTTCGACACGGGCGTTTTGCGCTTGCGGCTTGGCTGCCATGGTAGTGCTCTCCGTCAATTCAGAATGGCTTCGGGCTGCGACCAACGCTCACGGTTGGCACGCGCAAGCGCGAATACGTCGACAATCAGTGCAACACTGCCGTCGCCGAGAATGGTCGCGGCGGAAATGCCGGGGACCTTGCGATAGTTGGATTCGAGGTTCTTCACCACCACCTGATGCTGGCCGACCAGGTGGTCCACCAGCAGCGCGAAGCGGCGGTCTTCGGCCTGCATAATCACGGCGATGGCCTGCGTGGGATCGGTCTGTGCCTCGTGCACCGAGAACACCCGGTGCATTTCCACCAGCGGCAGGTACTCGCCGCGCACATGCATCACGCGCTCGTTGCCGGCCACCGAGTAGATCTGGTCTTCGGTCGGCTGCAGCGATTCCGTCACGTGGTTCAACGGCAGGATGAAGGTCTCTTCGCCCACGCGCACCGACATGCCGTCGAGGATGGCCAGCGTCAGCGGCAGCACGATGCGGGTCGTGGTGCCCTGCCCCGGAACGCTCGAGAGCTGCACGTGGCCGCCCATGTCCTGGATGTTGCGGCGGACCACGTCCATGCCCACGCCACGGCCGGAGATGTCGGTGACCTGCTCGGCGGTCGAGAAGCCGGGCGCGAAAATCAGCTGCCAGATTTCTTCGTCGGGCGAGTTCTCGTTCACCGACAGACCTTGCGTCTGGGCCTTCTTCAGGATGCGGTCGCGATTCAGACCACCGCCGTCATCGCTCACCTCGATCACGATGTTGCCGCCGTTGTGCTGCGCGGACAGGACCAGCTGGCCCACCGGCTCCTTGCCGGCCGCGACGCGCTTCTCGGGCGTTTCGATACCGTGATCCAGGCTGTTGCGCACCAGGTGCGTCAGCGGATCGATGATGCGTTCGATGAGGCTCTTGTCGAGCTCGGTCGCGCGGCCGAAGGTTTGCAGTTCGATCTGCTTGCCCATCTTGCCGGCGATGTCGCGCACCACCCGCGGGAAGCGCGAGAACACGTAATCCATCGGCATCATGCGGATGGACATCACGGCTTCCTGCAGGTCGCGCGCGTTGCGCTCGAGCTGCTCCATGCCGTTGAGCAGGCGATCGTGCAGCACCGGGTCCAGCGTGGACGCGGTCTGGGCCAGCATGGCCTGCGTGATCACGAGCTCGCCCACCAGGTTGATGATCTGATCGACCTTCTCCACGCCGACCCGGATCGAGGTCGATTCGGTGTTGGCATGGGCCGGCGCGGCGGCGCGCGCGGCAGGCGCGGCAGCGGCTGCGGCCGGAGCCGGTGCGGGCGCGGCGGCGGGTGCGGCGGGTGCGGCCGGTGCGGCAGCAGCGGGAGCCGCCGGCGCGGCAACGGCCGGCGCAGCAACGGCCGGCGCGGCGACGGCCGGCGCGGCGAAACCTGCCGCGGCGGCCTCGAACTGCTCGACCACGTCGGGCGTGGCGGCGGGCTTGCCCGGCGCGGCTTCACGGCGGATATCCAGCTGATCGGCATCGACGATGAAGCAGCACACCGCCTCGATATCGTCCTGCGCGCAGGTGGTATCGACCCAGACAGTCAGGGCCTCGGGGGTGCGCTCATGATGGTGCACCGTGCCGAGGTTGCCCATTTCTTCGAGCAGCGACTGGGCGTCCTTGTCGGACACCTTGCGGAACTGCACGCGGAACGGCAGCGCGGAACTGTCGGCCGCGGCAGCCGGGGCTGCGGCAGCCGGGGCTGCGGCAGCCGGGGCGGGCGCCGCGACAGGCGCGGGCGCGGCAGCGACAGGTGCAGGTGCGGGTGCCGGCGCAGGCGCCGCGGCAGCCGGGGCGGCCTCGCCCTTGCCTTCCAGCGCGAGTTGCCGCAGCACCGCGCAGATCCGTTCGAACACGGCCTGATCGGGCTCTTCGGAGGCCCGATAGGCATCCAACTGGCTTTTGAGCACGTCTTTCGTTTCCAGAAAAGTATCGACCATATCGGCGCGCAGTTTCATTTCGCCGCGACGGATGGCGTCCAGCAGGTTTTCGAGCAAATGCGTGGTTTCGGCCAGCTTTTGAAAGCAGCCGAACGTGGCCGCGCCACCCTTGATGGAGTGCGCGGCGCGGAAGATGGCGTTGAGCTGTTCGATGTCGGGTTGGCCGACGTCGAGCTCGAGCAGCAACTGCTCCATCTGCGCGAGCAATTCGTCCGCTTCGTCGAAGAACGTTTCGTAGAACTGACTGAGGTCCAGACCTGAACTCATGATGAGCCGTTTGCCTTCCTATAGAACACGCCGAAGCGTGTTGACACTAAACCGGCGGCTGCTCATCGAGCAGCTCGGCGGCCAAATCCACCAGAGTTTCGGGATCGACCGGCTTGTTCAGCCAGCCGCAGACCCCCAGATCGCGGGCAGCTGTCTTGCTGTCCACGTCATCCTCGGTAGTCAGTACCAAAACCGGAACATCGAAATAGCGCTCCTGCTCGCGCAGGCCCCGGATCAGATCCAGGCCGCCCATTACCGGCATGTTCCAGTCGCTCACGACCAGATGGATGTCGTGCTGGCCGGCCAGTTCGAGCGCTTCCTGCCCGTTGCCGGCCGTGACGACCTCCCATCCTGCGCCCGCCAAGGCGGCCCGCACGATCATGCGCATCGTTGCGGAATCATCCGCGACCAATATCTTTGCGGTCATGCTCCTGTTCACTCCTACCGGGCAGAGGTACCCGAGACGGTGGTCACCGTGACCGTCGCGGCTGCCGCCGCGGGCGCGGCCTGCGCGGCCGGTGCCGGCTGCGTGCCCGCGGGCGGCGTGATGACCGGGATCACGATGCCGGAGGCGGGCGCCGCGGCGGCCGCGGCCGCGCGTTCCTGCACTGCATGCATCACATCCTGGGCATCGCGCGCGCTCACTTCCGCGGCCGCCGCGTTCTCGTCCTCGATACGCTTCTGCGTTTTCTCGTTCAGCACTACCAAGCTGATACGCCGGTTAACGGCAGCATATGGATCATCTTTAACGAGGCTCATGCTCGAAGACAAACCCTGGATGCGCAGCACCTTGGTTTCGTTCATGCCGCCAGCCACCAATTCCTGGCGCGAGGAGTTGGCGCGGTCGGCGGACAACTCCCAATTGCTGTAGGCGCGCTCACCCCGCGCGTACTGCGACGCGTCGGTGTGACCGGAGATGCTGATCTTGTTGGGCAGCTCGTTGAGCGTCGGGCCGAGCTCGCGCAGGATGTCGCGCATGTACGGGCGCACTTCGGCGCTGCCGGTGGCGAACATCGGACGGTTCTGGCTGTCGATGATCTGGATCCGCAAGCCCTCGGTCGTCATGTCGATCAGCAGCTGCGGCTTGAAGTTCTTCAGGACGGGGCTGGTCTCGATCAGGCTGTCGAGACGCTGCTTCAGGCGCTCCAGGCGGTGGCGATCCCGGCGCTCGGAGTCCGGGATGTTCTGCGACTGCACGCGATTGCCATTGGAGCGACGGGTCTCGCCCTGGTCGCGCAGCGGATCCGAGCCGCCGCCGGGGATGGCGCTGGTCTCGGCCGAGCTGCTGGGGCCACCCGC
The DNA here is from genome assembly GCF_002261315.1 of Bordetella genomosp. 5. Classification (NCBI taxonomy): domain Bacteria; kingdom Pseudomonadati; phylum Pseudomonadota; class Betaproteobacteria; order Burkholderiales; family Alcaligenaceae; genus Bordetella; species Bordetella genomosp. 5. Next base: position 558,761 of record NZ_NEVP01000004.1, on the reverse strand, counting down.
GATGGCGACGCTCAGCGGCATGCGGAAATACTCGGCGATGCCCTTGAGCTCTTCGCGCGGCACGATGCTGATCAGCCACATGACCAGGAAGAACGCCATCATCGCCGTGATGAAGTCGGCGTAGGCGATCTTCCAGCTGCCGCCGTGGTGGCCGCCCTTGCCGCCGGACTTCTTGCGGCGGACCACCACACGGTGGTTGTTGACCGTGCTCATCTAACGGACTCCCGATCAGGCGCGGCCGGGGGCCGAGCTGGTCTTTGCCTGTCGAACGTGCTCTTCGAGCTCGCCGAAGGACGGGCGAACCGACGAGAACAGCACCTTGCGGCCGAATTCCACGGCGAGCTGCGGCGGATAGCCGTTCATGCTGGCCAGCAGCGTGACCTTGATGCACTCCAGCACCTTGACGGATTCGGCGGCCTGGCCTTCGACGCGCGAGGCGAACGGCGCAACGAAACCGTAGGCGAGCAGAATCCCGAGGAACGTGCCGACCATGGCCTTGGAGATGAGGTCGCCCAGAATGGCGGGCGGCTGATCCACGGCGGCCAGCGCCTTGATCACGCCCAGCACGGCGGCCACGATACCGAAGGCCGGCAGGCCGTCGGCCATCTGCTGCAGCGCGTGCGTGGGCACTTCGCGCTCGTGGCGGAAGGTTTCGATTTCTTCGTCCATGAGCGTTTCGATTTCGAACGAGCTCATGTTGCCGCTGATCATGATGCGTAGGTAGTCGGTGATGAACTCCATGAGCTTCGGATCTTTCATGATCCGCGGATACTCATTGAACACCGGGCTGGACTGCGGATCCTCGATGTGGGATTCGATGGCCATCAGGCCTTCGCGGCGCGCCTTGTTCAGCAGCACATACAGGAGCGCCATCAGCTCCATGTAGAGGTCCTTGCTGTACGGGCCGGATTTGAAGGCGCGCGGAATGGCGCCCTTCACCAGTTTGAGCGTCTTGCGGCTGTTACCGGCCAGGAAAGCGCCCAACGCGCCACCACCGATGAGGGTCAGCTCGAACGGCTGGTAGAGTGCACCGAGGTGCCCGCCCAAGCCCATGAAGCTGCCGATCACCGCGATGATCACCACTGCATAACCGATAACAATCAACACATCAGGCCTCTGCCAACGTAGTCTAAAACTGGCGACAATGATCCCCCGAGGACCCTGTCGCAAAAACGCGGGTTACGGGGGGTTTTTTGGGGCTTTTGGCGTGTTTGGCCTTCCCTGGGGGTCAGGAAGCCTGTTCGGCGCGTGCCGGCGTACCCGCGTTGGCCCGCGCACGAGCTGCCGCGCGCGTCTTGCCCGCACGGGGTGGCGGACGGCAGATGGCGCACACGAAGTCGGTCTGCGGATCGTGCGCGTGGGCGATGAAATGCCCGCCGCACTGACGGCACGACGACAACTGCAGCATGCCGCTGTCGAAGAAGCGCACCAGCATCCAGGCCCGCGTGAAGCTCAGCACCGGCTCCGAACCGGCCGGCTGCGTGGCGTCGGTCTGGGCGTGCTCGAGATACAGACGATAGGCGTCGATCACGGCGCGCACACCCTTGCTCGAGGTCCGCGTATTGAGAAACGAGTAGACGTTGTAGAACAACGACGAGTGAATGTTCGGCAACCAGGTCATGAACCAGTCCACCGAGAACGGCAACATGCCCTTGGGTGGCGAGCAGCCCCGGATTTCGCGATACAGGCGCGCAAGCCGGTCATGGCTGAGGCTGGTCTCGGCTTCGAGTACTTGAAGCCGCGCCCCGAGTGTGATCATTGCACTGGCCAACAGAATCTCGTCGGCTTCCTGTGAAACGCTTTTTACTGGCATACCGCCTTCCTGCTGAGTGAGCGGTTGGTCAGGCCAACTCTTCGACTGGCTGTTTCGCCAGCAGAATCGTGGCATGAGCTTGTTGCAGGGCACCGCCCAGCACATCCTGGGTCAAGGCCGACAACAGGCTGTAATCGTCGAAACGGAAACGGCACAGCAGCGAGCTGGAGCTGGCAAGCTTCACCAGCTGAGCGGGCGACAGACGCATCAGAATGTCCGCGACCTCATTGCTGAAACCCAGGCGAAACATGGAGGCCGCGTAATCGTCTCTCAACATGCGTTGGGCCAGCAGCAGATACGAGAGATTCACTTCACGTATATCGGCGAGCAAGGAACTATCGGCGGTTTTCACTTTGGTACTCCGTTGACGATGTCTAGCCGGGGTGAAGAAGTCCAGATCCGCGCCCCCGAGAAACCTCACGCAGACCTGTTTTCGTCTTAATGCGAAATGTATCATTTGATCGCAATTTGCATGCAATTTAACATGCACACTGTCATTTTCTATGACTTTTATGACGAAACATTGATTTTTTTCAGACTTTCTTCGAGCTTGACAGTTACTCGTTACATCTCTTGCAGCGCCAAAATCGCAAATGCGCAAACAAACGCGCAAAAAGTTGCGTTCTTCATAGAATGAAACAGCGCCATTTGTCGACAATCTACGGGTTAGCAGGCGTAGACGACCGTCTCCGGCCATCCGAGCCGGCTAGCCTCATATGTCGCAACTATGCAACACCCATCTCACAACGAGATTCGTGAGACACCTGCAGACTGAACCTGAATGTCCAACGCAGAAGACAGCTTGGTCCAATACGCACCGCTGGTTCGCAAACTGGCGCTGCAGTTGCTGGCCCGCTTGCCGGCCAGCGTGCAATTGGACGACCTCATCCAGGCCGGCATGATCGGTCTGCTCGATGCCGTGCGGCGCTATCAGGAGAGCCCGGACGCGCAGTTCGAGACGTATGCCACCTCGCGCATCCGCGGCGCCATGCTCGACGAATTGCGCAGCCAGGACTGGCTGCCGCGCAGCGTGCGCAGCAAGAGCCGCAAGATCGAAACCGCCATCCAGCGCAAGGAGCAACAGCTCATGCGCTCGCCCACCGAGACCGAGATCGCACAGGAACTCGGCGTGCCGCTGGACGAATACCAGAGCATGCTGACCGACGCGCAAGGCCTGCAAATCGTGCATTACGAAGGCATGGGCGGCGATGACGCGGGCGATCTCGACTGGAGCGAAGGCGCGGCCAGCGAGAGCAGCGGCAACCCGCTCAACGCACTGCTGGCCACCGACCTGCGCGCCGCGCTGATCCAGGCCATCGACAAGCTGCCCGACCGCGAGAAGCTGCTGCTCTCCCTCTATTACGAGCAGGGGCTCAACCTCAAGGAAATCGGCGCGGTGCTCAACGTGACCGAGGCGCGCGTGTGCCAACTCCGCACGCAGGCGACCGCCCGGCTGCGCTCCTCGCTGAGCGAACAAGCCTGGGGCGAGCTGCCCGAACACGGCCTGCTCTCGCAGGTCATCTGACAGCGCGGTCGCTCGTGCCGGCGCATGCGCCGCGCACGAGCCCGCAGGCCCTCTCCTCGCCTATCGCATTACGCCGGTCGCGCCTTACAAGGCCGCCCTGCGCGGGCCGCCCTGCGCGGGCCGCCACGTCGTTCGCGCTTGACGGGCCGGGCTGCGCCCCGCCGGCGCGGGCCGTCAATCACCTTTTTGACGGATCGCGCCGTTGCCACGCTCTTTCGCGCGAGCAAGGGCAATGCAACAACTCGCCGAAAAGATTGCAATGCAACGCGCGAAATGACGTAACTCGCGCCTTACAAACGCGGTTTTAGAGGCTTTTAGGCCGTTGGTATTCGTTACGTTCTCGGCGAAACGGCTAAAAATCCTGGGGGAAACCCGCAGCTAAACGACCCGCGAGTCTGCAGAATGTATCGTTCCGCAACGCGAGGCGTTAGTAATATGTATCCACTGCCGACACATATAGCGCGTCCGCGCATTGCCGAATGTTACGATCCCGGCAAGCTCGGAGCGATCTTTAACCCCCTCCACAAGCGCGCATACGGCCAGTCGGACCCACCTTGCGAAGACCCGTCGCAAGGTCGCCGGAACACCGCATCGCAAGTTGCCGAATCCCCGCCATACAAATAGGCGTGCCCCCCCTGCCCGGTCGGCCTCGCAAGAAACCCCAGCCCAAAAAAAATGTGTAACAGCGAACTAAAGGCCTAAAGATTTGTTTGGCCCCGACGTTATCCAGGCAGCGGGACACTGATCGGAGCTGTAAAGACTCTGACAGTCACTGCAACTGTTGGGCGGCTCGGCTGCCCAGTTTGAAGATGCCTTTCTCTCTTGGGAGCTATTCATGGCTGCTGTTATCAATACCAACTACTTGTCGCTCGTTGCTCAGAACAACCTGAACAAGTCCCAATCGGCTCTGGGTTCCGCCATCGAGCGCCTGTCGTCGGGTCTGCGCATCAACAGCGCCAAGGACGACGCCGCTGGCCAAGCCATCGCCAACCGCTTCACCGCCAACGTCAAGGGTCTGACCCAAGCCGCTCGTAACGCCAACGACGGTATCTCGATCGCTCAAACGACCGAAGGCGCCCTGAACGAAATCAACAACAACCTGCAGCGCGTTCGCGAACTGACCGTTCAAGCCGTCAACGGCACGAACTCGAAGAGCGACCTGGAATCGATCCAGGCTGAAATCACCCAGCGTCTGGGCGAAATCACCCGCGTGTCGGAACAGACCCAATTCAACGGCGTCAAGGTTCTGGCTGACGAGCAAACCCTGACGATCCAAGTCGGCGCGAACGACAACGAAGTCATCAAGATCGACCTGAAGCAGATCAACGCTGCCACGCTCGGCCTCGGCAACCTGGACGTGACGAACGCCAAGTTCGACACCACGAAGCTGGCTGCCTCGCCCGTCACGACCGTGACGCCGGCCGGCACGACCACCTCGGTCGCCCTGAACGCCGTCGACACCAACACGGCTGGCCCGTGGGATGTGTATGTGGACGACGCTGATCCCGAGAAGCTGTATGTCTCGAACGACGGCTCGGCCTTCTACGAAGTCACCGGCTACGACAACGCCACCGGCGAACTGCAATTCGACTCGACCACCACGGTTGCCGCTACGGCTACCGCGGCTACCGCTGGCCAGCAGATCGCTGTCGGCGGCGGCGTGACCGTCAACGCTGACGACGTCCGCTTCGAAGATGCCAACACGGGCGCCGCTCCGGAAGTCTACCTGGACTCGTCGGGCAACTTCTTCGTGTCGACCGATGGCGGCTCGACCGGCTGGGCTGGCACGTTCGCCACCGACGGTACGGTTGAGTACGACACCTCCGCTGCCGCTACCAACCTGGCTTCGGACGCAACCGCCGTTGTCGGCGATTACGAAATCCCCTCGACCGTGCCGGCCGTGACGGCTGACCTGTCGGGCCTGTCGGCCACGCAAGTTGGTTCGAACCCGCAAGTCTTCGCTAACAGCGATGGCGGCTACGTCGTCAAGGGCGAAGCCAACGGCGCCGACGTGTACTACAAGGCGCAAATCGCCACCGACGGCAAGGTCACGCTGGGCGACAAGCTCAACGCCGACCCCCTGGCCTCGATCGACGATGCGCTGGCCAGCGTTGACGCACTGCGTAGCGACCTGGGCGCGATCCAGAACCGCTTCGAGTCGACCATCACGAACCTGAACAACACGGTGAACAACCTGTCCGCCGCCCGTTCGCGTATCGAAGATGCCGACTACGCTGTCGAAGTGTCGAACATGACCAAGGCTCAGATCCTGCAACAAGCTGGTACCTCGGTGCTGGCGCAGGCCAACCAAGTGCCGCAAACGGTCCTGTCGCTGCTGCGTTAATCGTAACCGCGTCACGGAGGGAGGGCTCGCCTTCCCTCTCGCTGATCGAGAACCGCCCCAGGGGAAACCCTGGGGCGGTTTTTTCATGGGCGCGCACCGGGCCGCGCCACGGGTCGACAGGAGCGGCGCCCCCTCCCCCCGGTCGGCCCGGGCGCGGATCGCGAGCCCACCAATATAGGCATTGTTTGCCGGATTAATTGGCGTAATGCCGGGGGATGCCGCTTCGTAGAATGCCCTCCATCACTAATGGAGCCGCTTTCGCGACCCTCATCACCATGCTCAACACGGCCCCCCAGAGTCCGAACGCCATCGCAAGCGCCAAACGGCTCGACTACACGCTCTCGCCTGGCCATCTGCGCGCCAGCGCCCATCTCTACGGCATCGCCACCACGCCGCTCGACACGGCGCGCGTGCTGGAGATCGGCTGCGCCGCCGCCGAGAACCTGCTGCCGCTCGCGCAGGCGTACCCGCGGGCCACCGTGCAGGGCGTGGACACCAATCCGGAAGCCATCGAACGCGGCCGCCGCCACGCCGAGCTGCTGGGCCTGGACAACCTCTCGCTGCAGGCCCTGCAGTTCGAGGAGCTGCTCGACTGGCAGACCGGGGTGGGCCCGTTCGACTACATCCTGGTGCGCGGATTGTTCAGCGCGCTGGGCAACGACGCCCAGACGGCCCTGCTGATGTGGTGCCGCAGCGTGCTGGCTCCGGCGGGCGTGGTGTTCGTCGACTACGCCACCAATCCCGGCGCGAAGGCGGCCGAGATCGTGCGCGACGCGATCATGCTGCACGCCCACGACGCAACGACCGAAGACGAGGTCAAGGCGAGCGCGCGCGCCGCCCTCACGCTGTTCCAGAGCGGCATCTCCGGCACCAATCCGCTCGGCCCCGCGCTCGATCAGAGCTCCAAGGCATTTGCCAGCGAACTGGCCGACGACGCAGGCGCGCCGTCGCCCTACCTGCTGGGCAGCAACGCCTGCTATCTCGTCGAATTCACCGACCGCGCACAACAGGCGGGCCTCGCCTACGTGGGCGACGGGCTGCCGCTCACCGAGCTGCCGCAGCATTACGGCCAGAACGTGGCCCTGTCGCAGAGCCTGATGGCGCTGGGACGGCCCAAGGTGATGCGCCAGCAGTACCTGGACTTCGCGATCGGCCGCGCCAGCCGCCGCAGCCTGCTCGTGCACGAAGACCGCACGGCCGATATTCAAAGCAAGCCCGACGTCGAGCGCCTGCGCGAGCTGCGCTGGGCCACCGGCCTGATGCGGGCCAGCGTGAATTACGCCGTCAAGGGCGTGATGTATCTCGGCAACGCCGGCCAGGTGCTCAACACGAGCGATCCCCTGACGATCGCGCTGGTGGACACCCTCGCGCACGCCTGGCCCGCCAGCCTGTCGTACGAGGCGCTGGCGCGGGCGCTGGAACACGGCATGACCGATCGTCCCGGCACCTACAGCCAGGACGCGCTCGACAAGGCGCTGCAGACCCTGCTGTTCCAGAATCTGCTCTATTACGCGCTCGAGGCCGGTCCTTACGACCAGCCCGACGACGCCCCGCTCGAGCTGGTGACGGGCATCTGCCACAACTTCTCGGCGCTGACCCACAACGTCATCACGCAGTTCAACCTGTGGCACGAAACGCTGGCGTGGAACCCGCCCAACGTCGAGAAGAAGATCATCAAGCAGATCGCCACCGGCACCCCGCTCGGCGCGATCTCCGACGAACTGTGGGAACTGAACGGCAAGACCGACAAGACCCAGGGCGTGACCTTCGCCGGCGCCGCCGCGACCGCGCTCGCCAGCCTGAAACGCTACGGCGGCCTGCGCTCGGGCAATGGCACCTGGCTCGCGCTGCTGCGCAACGGCCTGTCGGAAGCCGATCATGCCGGCCCGTTCTGGCACCACTACATCGATGCGCTGACGCGCCAGGCGCTCAATCACGGCTACGCGTTCGTGACCGAGCCCGCCACGACCGGCACGACCTCTCCCGCGCTCGCCGCCGCCACCCGCAAGCTGGCGGATCAGGCCAATAGCGAAGGCTATGCCAGCGCCATTGCCGACACCCGCAAGCTGCTCGCCAAGCACCCCAACCACTATCAGGGTTGGGAAATCCTGGTCTACAGCCTGTGCCGCTCGGGCTATATCGAAGAGGCGCTGAAGGCCGCGCTGCGATTGCTGGATCTGGCGCCCATGCGCCAGCTCTCCTATGCCCGCCTGGGCGAGTGCCTGACCACGGCAGGCCGCGTGATCGAAGCGCTGGCCGCCGGCCGGCGCTGCCTCGAGCTCGATCCGACCAACGCCGTCAGCCACCTGACGCTGGGCGACGCGCTGGCCGCCGCCGGCCGCTACTCCGAAGCCGAGCACGCCTGCCGGCGCGCGCTCGAGATCAAGCCGACGCTGCAGGCCGCCCGCACCAACCTGGTCAACATCCTTGCCCAGCGTGGCGACGCGGTCGCCGCCGAGCAGGCCGCGAAGGATGGCCTCGAGGTGTTCCCGAAGCTGGCCACGCTGCACAACAATCGCCTGTTCGCCGCCAACTACGCGCCCGAGAAGTCGGCCGAAGAGATCTTCGAGGCTTATCGCGAGTTCGAGAAGGCCCTGTGCGAGCCGCTCTATACGCTGTGGCGCCCGTTCCGCAACACGCGTACCCCCGGCCGCAAGCTGAAGGTGGGCTATGTCTCGCCCGACTTCCGCCTGCACTCGGGCAATGAGTTCATCGAGCCGCTGCTGTCGAACCATGATCGCTCGCAGTTCGAGCTCTACGCCTATGCCGAGGTCAAGACCGAAGACGTGGTCACGCGCCGCTTCAAAGGCTATTTCGATCACTGGGTCGGCATCCGCGGCGTGGGCGCCGATGCGCTGACCGAGCAGATCCGCAAGGACGGCATCGACATCCTGATCGATCTGGCCGGCCACACCGGTCACAACCGCCTGAGCGTGTTCGCGCGCAAGCCGGCGCCGGTCTCGATCACGTGGCTGGGCTTCGGCTACACCACGGGTATCAAGGCCATCGACTACATCCTCACCGATGGCGTGATGGCACCGGCCGGCAGCGAGCACCTGTTCGCCGAGCGTCCCTGGCGCCTGGAGCACGGCAGCCTGGTCTACCAGGCCAAGCCCGGCATGGGCCATGTCAGCGAGCTGCCCGCGCTGAACAACGAGCGCATCACGCTGGGCTCGCTCAGCCGATCGATCCGGATCAACGCGCGCACCGTGCGCGTGTGGTCGGAGATCATGCGCCGCATTCCGAATGCTCAGCTGGTGCTCGACAGCGGCAGCTTCGGCGAACCGCAGCTGCAGCAGGAAATGGCGGCGCGCTTCATGGCGCAAGGCATCGCCGGCGACCGCCTGCTGATCGGCAAGAACAGCCCGCCCTGGAACGTGCTGCGCAAGATGGACATCGGTCTGGACTGCTTCCCGCACAACTCGGGCGTCACGCTGGTCGAGACGCTGTACATGGGCGTGCCCTACGTCACGCTGGCCGACCGCCCGAGCGTGGGCCGCATCGGCAGCTCGCTGCTGCACAGCGCCGGCCACCCGGAATGGGTCGCCAACACCGAAGACGAATACATCGAGAAGGTCGTGGCCCTGGCCAGCGATCTTCCGGCCCTGGCCGAGATCCGCGGCAAGCTGCGCGGCGAACTCGAGGCCAGCCCCTTGATGGACGGCAAGGGCTTCACCCGCCGCGTCGAGGCGGCCTTCCAAGACATGTTCAAGACCTGGTGCGAGTCATCCCAATGAAGGCAGTCATTCTGGCGGGCGGCCTCGGCACCCGCATCTCCGAAGAAACTCACATGCGTCCCAAGCCGATGATCGAGATCGGCGGGCGGCCCATCCTGTGGCACATCATGAAGATCTATTCGCACTACGGCGTGAATGACTTCATCATCTGCTGCGGCTACAAGGGCTACATGATCAAGGAGTACTTCGCCAACTACTTCCTGCACATGTCCGACGTCACGTTCGACATGGCGCGCAACCAGATGGAAGTGCATCAGCAGAAGGCCGAACCGTGGCGCGTCACGCTGGTGGACACCGGCGAAAACACCATGACCGGCGGCCGTCTGAAGCGCGTGGCGCCCTACCTGAAGGACGAAGAGGCGTTCTGCTTCACCTACGGCGACGGCGTGGCCGACGTGGACATCGGCAAGCTGATCGCGTTTCACCGCGACCACGGCAAGTCGGCCACCGTCACGGCCGTGCAGCCCCCGGGCCGTTACGGCGCGCTGCGCATGGAAGGCTCGCGCGTCGCGGGCTTCACCGAAAAGCCGCGCGGCGACGGCGGCCTGATCAATGGCGGCTTCTTCGTGCTGTCGCCCAGCGTGCTGCCGCTCATCGACGATGACAGCACCGCCTGGGAATCGGCGCCGCTCGAGCGCCTGAGCCGCGATGGCGAGCTGCAGGCCTTCGAACACCTGGGCTTCTGGCAGCCCATGGACACGCTGCGCGAGAAAAACCTGCTCGAATCCCTGTGGAGCAGCGACACCGCCCCCTGGAAAGTCTGGTGATGCTGCCTGTTCCCGGCTTCTGGCGCGGCAAGCGCGTCCTTGTCACCGGGCATACCGGTTTCAAGGGCGCCTGGCTCGCCTTCTGGCTGGCGCGCCTGGGCGCGCGGGTCAGCGGCATCGCGCTCGCGCCCAATACTCGCCCGTCGCTGTACGAGGCGCTGGCGCTCGAGGGCGAGATCGACGCCCATCTGTGCGACATCCGCGATCGCGAGGCGTTCACCCGCCTGGTGCGCGCCGCCCGCCCCGAGATCGTGCTGCACCTGGCGGCCCAGCCGCTGGTGCGCGCGAGCTATCGCGAGCCGGTCGAGACCTTCGCCGCCAACGTGATGGGCACGGTGCATCTGCTCGACGCGATACGCGGCCTGGACAGCGTGCGCTCCGTGGTCTCGATCACGACCGACAAGGTCTATCGCAACCAGGAGTGGCACTACCCCTACCGCGAGACCGACGCGCTCGGCGGCCACGACCCCTACAGCGCCAGCAAGGCGGCCTGCGAGATCGCGATCGCCTGCTACCGCGACGCCTTTCTGGCAAGCCAGGGTGTGGCCCTGGCAAGCGCGCGGGCCGGCAACGTGATCGGTGGCGGCGACTGGTCGGAAGACCGGCTCATTCCCGATGCGGTGCGCGCCTGGGAGCGCGGCGCCACGCTGGAGATCCGCCGCCCCGATGCGGTGCGCCCCTGGCAGCACGTGCTGGAACCGCTCGCGGGCTATCTGCGCCTGGCGCACGCGCTCTGGGATACCCCGGCGCTGGCCGGCGCGTACAACTTCGGTCCCGATGCCGCCGGCGCCGTGCCGGTGCGTGATGTGATCGAGATCGCCCGCGCCGCCTATGGCCGCGGCGAGGTGCACTACGGCACCGAGATCACCGGTCCGCACGAGGCGGGGCTGCTCATGCTGGACACCTCGGCCACCCGTGCCGCGCTCGGCTGCGCGCCGCGCTGGACCCTGGCGGACGCGGTGGGTCGCACCATGGGCTGGTACCGCGGACAGGCCACAGGCACTCCCGCCCGCGACCTGTGCGAAGCCGACCTGGCTGCCTTCGAGGCCCGGCCATGAAGCTGATGTTCGGCGACACCCCGCTCGCGGGCCTGCGCACGCTGGAGCGTCCGCGCGCCGGCGATTCGCGCGGGTTCTTCGCGCGTCTGTTCAACGCCGCCGAATTGCAGGAGGCCGGCTGGCCCGGCCCGATCGAGCAGGTCAATCACAGCTATACCGCGCAGCGCGGATCGGTGCGCGGCATGCATTACCAGCACCAGCCCCAGGCCGACACCAAGCTGGTGCAGTGCGTGCGCGGCGAGGTGTGGGACGTGGCCGTGGACCTGCGCCGCGGCTCCCCCACCTTTCTGCGGTGGCACGCGCAGCGCCTGTCGGCCGACAATCGCCGCGGCCTGCTCATTCCGGCGGGCTTCGCGCACGGATTTCAGACACTCACCGACGACGTCGAACTGGTGTATTGCCACGCCGCCCCGTATGCCCCCGCATGCGAAGGCGCGCTGCATCACCTCGACCCCCGTCTGGCCATCGCCTGGCCCCTGCCCGTCACGGAAGTCTCCGTGCGGGACCAGGGCCACGCTTTCCTCGACCCCGGTTTCCAAGGATTGGATCCATGAAGTGCCGCCATTGCAGCGCCGAGCTGCGCCTGCCCTTTCTCGACCTGGGCCACGCTCCGCCTTCCAATGCCTACCTCAAGCCCGAGGACCTGAACCGGCCCGAGACGACGTTCCCGCTGCGCCTGCTGGTCTGCGAGCAATGCTGGCTGGTGCAGACGGAAGACTACGCGGGCCGCGAGGCACTCTTCACCGAGGAGTACGCCTACTTCAGCTCGTATTCGCAGTCGTGGCTGGACCACTCGCGCAACTACGTCGAGAAGATGACCGACCGCTTCGGCCTGGGCGAAGGCAGCATGGTGGTGGAGGTCGCGGCCAATGACGGCTATCTGCTGCAATACGTGCAGGCCGCGGGCGTGCCCTGCTATGGCATCGAGCCCACCGCCAGCACGGCGGCGGCCGCGCGCAAGCTCGGCCTGGAGATCGTCGAGCGCTTCTTCGGCGAAACGCTGGGCAACGAGCTTTCCGCCCGGGGCCGCGCCGCCGACCTGATCGCCGCCAACAACGTGCTCGCGCACGTGCCGGACATCAACGATTTCGTGATCGGCTTCCGCCAGCTGCTCAAGCCCAACGGCGTGGCCACGTTCGAGTTTCCGCACCTGCTGCGCATGGTGGCCGAGAGCCAGTTCGACACGGCCTACCACGAGCACTACTCCTATCTGTCGCTCACGGCCGTGCGCCATATCTTCGCCGCCAATGGCCTGACGGTGTTCGACGTCGAACAGATCCCGACCCATGGCGGCAGCCTGCGCGTCTATGCCCAGCGCACCGACACGGGCACGCATCCGGTCGCGCCCTCGGTGCAGCGCCTGCTGAGCCAGGAAGACGAAAGCGGGCTGCGTACGGCCGCGTTCTACGCCGGCTTCCAGAAGCAGGCCGAGGCGGTCAAGAACGGCCTGCTGGCCTTCCTGCTGCAGGCCCACGCCGAAGGCAAGCGGGTGGGCGCCTATGGCGCAGCGGCCAAGGGCAACACGCTGATGAACTTCGCCGGCGTCCGCCCCGACCTGCTGCCTTACGTGGTCGATCGCAACCCCGCCAAGCAGAATCAGTACCTGCCCGGCAGCCACATCCCGGTGGTGGACGAGGCCACGCTGCAACGCGACAAGCCCGACTACATCGTGATCCTGCCCTGGAACCTGAAGACCGAGGTCTCGGCCCAGCTGGCCTATGCGCGCGAATGGGGCGCACGCCTGGTGACGGCCGTGCCGCATCTGGCGATCGTCCCGGCCTGACGCCCGCCGCAATGAGCCTGACTTTCACCGTTCTGGGCGCAACCGGCTTCGTCGGCCGGCATCTGGTCGCGCATCTGCGCGGCCAGGGCCACGACTGCCGCGCCTACGGGCGCGAGGCGCGTTCGCAGTATGTCCGGCCCCTGGGTCACGTGATCTATGCCATCGGCCTGACTTCGGACTTCCGGCAACGCCCGCTCGACACGGTGGAGGCGCACGTGTGCGTGCTGCGCGAGCTGCTGGCCGAAGGCGGCTTCGACAGCCTCACCTATCTGTCGAGCACGCGGGTATACGCCGGCGCCAGCGCCACCAGCGAAGACACGCGCCTTGGCGTGAACCCCAACGATCCGAGCGACCTGTACAACCTCTCGAAGCTCACCGGCGAAGCGCTGTGCCTGCACGCCGGCGCGGGACGGGCCAAGGTCGTGCGTCTGTCCAATGTCGTGGGGCTGCGCGATACGCCCGACAGCTTCATCGACCAGCTGCTCGAAGAGGGCTGGCCGCAGGGCCGGCTCGAACTGCAGACCGCGCTCGATTCGCGCAAGGACTACATTCATATCGATGACGCCGTGGCACAGATCACGGCAATCGCCCAATCGCCCGCCACCGGCATCTACAACGTGGCGGGCGGTGCCGGCATCGAGAACCGCGACATCGCCGAGCTGCTCACGCGGCAATTCGGTTGGTCCGTCACGGTGCGCGACCAGGCGCCGTCCTGGCGCTTTCCCGATATCGACACCCGCAATACGGCGGCGCTGACGGGCCTGACGGCCCGGCCATTCGCCGAGTACTTTCCGACCTTTCTCAATCAGTATCGACAGCACAGGGGATCCTAGATGTCCTACCTCGAAACGACGCCCGACGGGCACCCCGACTACCGCAACGAGAAGCAGGCCCGCATCGAAGGCTACGCTTCCGACGACGAATTCCGCGCGCTCTCCAACGCCTGGCGCACGATGGCGCTCGAGCGCAAGTACATGAACAACTTCTCGTGGCTCGGCCGCCCGCTGATCCAGCTGCCGCAGGACGCCATGGCGATGCAGGAGCTGATCTGGGCGGTCAAGCCCGATCTGGTGATCGAGACCGGCATCGCGCACGGCGGCTCGCTGATCCTGTCGGCCTCCATGCTCGAACTGGTGGGCCACGGCGAGGTCGTGGGCGTGGACATCGAGATCCGTCAGCACAACCGCGACGCCATCGAAAGCCACCCGCTCGCCAAGCGCATCTCGCTGATCGAGGGCTCCAGCATCGACGCCAAGGTCATCGATCAGGTGCGTGCGCATGCCGAAGGCAAGAAGAAGATCCTGGTGTGCCTGGATTCGAACCACACGCACGAACACGTGCTGGCCGAGCTCGAGGCCTACGCGCCGCTGGTGAGCCCGGGCAGCTACTGCGTCGTGTTCGACACCTTCGTGGAAGACATGCCGGCCGACTACGTCTGGCAGGATCGTGGCTGGGGCAAGGGCAACAACCCGAAGACCGCCGTGTGGGAATACCTCAAGTCGCATCCCGAGTTCGAAATCGACCGTTCCGTCGAAGACCGCCTGCTCGTGACCTCGGCGCCCGACGGCTTCCTGCGCCGCAAGGCCTGATCGCCCGGACCCCGCCATGATCGAACTTCACCCTGCTGCCCGCGTGTCCGGACTGGCCGATCTCGAGGATTCCCGCCGCGGAACCCGCATCGTGATCGAGTCGGGCGTCGTCATCGACGCCTTCGTCAAGATCAAGCCCGCGGGCGGCAGCGGTGATGTGATCATCGGCCGCGACAGCGTGATCAACTCGGGCTGCGTGCTCTACACCGGCAACGGCATCACGATCGGCCGCGGCGTCGCCGTGGCCGCCAACTGCACGTTCGCACCGACCAATCACGAGTTCAAGCGCCGCGACGTCCCGATCCGCGAACAGGGCTTTCGCCCGAGCAAGGGCGGGATCATCATCGAGGACGACGTCTGGATCGGCGCCAACTGCGTGCTGCTCGACGGCGCGATCCTGCGCCAGGGCTGCGTGATCGGCGCGGGCTCGATCGTCCGCGGCGAGGTGCCGGCCTACTCGATCCAGGGCGGCAACCCGCTCGTTTTGCTGGGCTGGCGCGGCGAAAACGGCGTATAGTCATGCCGACGTCATCACGCCCGACTATATTTTTTCCGAATCGTCAGATGCCGCGTCTCGCGCGCAGCCTTTAAAGGAACCGCCATGGATGACATGTCCGTCAGCAACGCCGTCAATACCGCCCTCGCCATGCGCGACGTGAACACCGTCCAGGAAGTCCAGGTCGCCCTGCTCAAGAAGGTGCTTGCATCGCAGGCCGATACCATGGCCACCCTGATGCAGTCGCTGCCGACCGCCGTCGACGCCAATCTGGGCTCGCGCATCAATACCCACGCATAAGCGCACCTGCGCCTGCGAAGAGGCCGCCTTCGGGCGGCTCTCAGCAAAAACAAGGCCGCCCGAGGGCGGCCTTGTCTTTGCGTGACGCCCGTCGTGGCGCGTCTTACTTCTTGCGCATCGGCGGCAGGTCCGTGCACACGCCCTCGGCGACTTCGGCGGCCATGCCGACGGATTCGCCCAGGGTCGGGTGCGGGTGGATGGTCTTGGCGATATCCACCACGTCGGCGCCCATTTCGATCGCCAGCGCGACCTCGCTGATCAGATCGCCCGCGTGCGTGCCAACGATGCCGCCACCCAGGATGCGGTGCGTTTCGCCGTCGAACAGCAGCTTGGTGAAGCCTTCGTCGCGGCCGTTGGCGATGGCGCGGCCCGAGGCGGCCCACGGGAACACGCCCTTCTCGACCTTGATGCCCTGCTTCTTGGCTTCGTCTTCGGTCAGGCCGACCCACGCCACTTCCGGATCGGTGTAGGCCACCGACGGAATCACGCGGGCATCGAAGAAAGCCTTCTCGCCGGCGGCCGCTTCGGCGGCCACGTGGCCTTCGTGCACGGCCTTGTGCGCCAGCATGGGCTGGCCCACGATGTCGCCGATCGCGAAGATGTGCGGCACGTTGGTGCGCATCTGGCGATCGACCTCGATGAATCCCCGGTCGGTCACGGCGATACCCGCCTTGTCGGCGCCGATCTTCTTGCCATTGGGGCTGCGGCCCACGGCCTGGAGCACCAGGTCGTAGCGCTGCGGCTCTTTGGGCGCACCCTCGCCCTCGAAGCTCACATAGATGCCGTCCTTGCGCGCCTCGGCGCCCACGGTCTTGGTCTTGAGCATGATGTTGTCGAAGCGCGGCGCATTCATCTTCTGCCACACCTTGACCAGGTCGCGATCCGCGCCCTGCATCAGGCCGTCGAGCATCTCCACGACGTCCAGGCGTGCGCCCAGCGTGGAATACACCGTGCCCATTTCCAGACCGATGATCCCGCCGCCGATGATGAGCATCTTCTTGGGAATCTCGCGCAGCAGCAGCGCGCCGGTCGAATCGACGATGCGTTCGTCGTCGGGCAGGAACGGCAGCTTCACCGACTGGCTGCCGGCGGCGATGATGGCGTTCTTGAATTTGAGCGTCTGGGTCTTGCCGTCGGCGCCCTTCACGGTGAGGTGATGGGGGTCGGCGAACTCGCCCACGCCCGTCACGACCGTGACCTTGCGGGCCTTGGCCATGCCGGCCAGACCGCCGGTGAGCTTGGCCACCACGCTGTCCTTGTAGCCGCGCAGCTTGTCCAGATCGATCTTGGGCTCGCCGAAGCTGATGCCGTGGGCAGCCAGCGCGCGCGCCTCGTCGATGATGGCGGCGTTGTGCAGCAGCGCCTTGGACGGGATGCAGCCCACGTTCAGGCACACACCACCCAGGGTGGCGTAGCGCTCGACCAGGACGGTCTTCAGGCCCAGATCGGCGGCCCGGAAGGCGGCCGAGTAGCCGCCGGGGCCGGCGCCCAGCACCAGCACGTCGTATTCGCCGTCGGCCGAGCCGCTGTACGACGCCGCCTGCGGGGCGTCGGCCTTCGCCGCCTTGGGCGCTTCAGCGCCGCCGGCGTCCTTCTTGGGGGCTTCCTTGGCGGCTTCTTTTGGCGCTTCCTTGGCGGCGGGCTTGGCGTCGGCACCGCCCTCGGCGGCTTCGACCTCGAGGATCACGCTGCCCTCGGCGACCTTGTCGCCGACCTTGACCTTGACCGACTTCACCACGCCGCCCGCCGAGGCCGGGATCTCCATCGAGGCCTTGTCGGACTCGACGGTGATCAGGCTTTGTTCGGCCTTGACGGTGTCGCCCTCGGCAACCAGCACCTCGATGACTTCGACTTCCTTGAAGTCACCGATGTCGGGAACCTTGATTTCAGTGATATTGCTCATCGTGTCTCCCGGTGCTTACAGCGCGATGCGGCGGAAGTCGGCCAGCAGCTGACCGAGGTACGCGTTGAAGCGCGCGGCCGATGCGCCGTCGATCACGCGGTGATCGTACGACAGCGACAGCGGCAGGGTCAGGCGCGGCTGGAACTGCTTGCCGTCCCAGACCGGCTGGTGCGACGAACGCGACAGACCGAGAATCGCGACTTCGGGCGCGTTGATGATGGGCGTGAAGTGGGTGCCACCGATGCCGCCCAGCGACGAGATCGAGAAGCAGCCACCCTGCATGTCGGCGGGCGAAATCTTGCCGTCACGCGCCTTCTTGGCGAGTTCGGCGGTTTCCTTCGCCAGCTCCACGATGCCCTTCTTGTCGGCATCGCGCACCACCGGCACCACCAGCCCGTTGGGCGTGTCGGCCGCGAAGCCGATGTGGTAGTACTGCTTGAGCACCAGCGTGTCGCCATCGAGCGAGGCGTTGAACTCGGGGAACTTCTTCAAGGCGGCCACGACGGCCTTGATCACGAAGGCGAGCATCGTGACCTTGATGCCGGCCTTTTCGTTTTCCTTGTTCAGTTGCACGCGCAACGCTTCGAGATCGGTGATGTCGGCCACGTCGTTGTTGGTGACGTGCGGGATCATGACCCAGTTGCGGTGCAGGTTCGCGCCGGAGATCTTCTTGATGCGCGACAGCGGCTTGGCTTCGATCGGACCGAACTTGGTGAAGTCGATCTTCGGCCACGGCAGCAGACCCAGCGCGGCGCCATCGGCCGAACCGGACGCGGGCGCGGCGGCACCGGCACCCCCGGCGAGCGCCTGCTTCACGAAGCCGCGCACGTCGTCGGCCGTGATGCGGCCCTTCTGACCGGAGCCGGTCACCTTGCTCAGGTTCACGCCGAGTTCGCGGGCGAACTTGCGCACCGAGGGCGACGCGTGCGGCAGCTGGCCCGGCTTCAGGTTGGCGTCTTCGAGCGCGGCGGTGGGCGAAGGACGGGCTTCGCTCTTGGCCTCCGCGCGGGGCGCTTCGGCCGCGGCCTGCTTGGGCGCTTCGGCCTTGGCTTCGGCCTTGGGCGCGTCCTGCTTGGCCGGGGCGGCACCGCCCTCGACCACGACGATCACGCTGCCCTTGGCGACCTTGTCGCCCACCTTGACCTTGATGTCCTTGACCACACCACCGGCCGAGGCCGGGATCTCCATCGAGGCCTTGTCGGACTCGACGGTGATCAGGCTTTGTTCCGCCTTGATGGTGTCGCCGACGGCCACCATGACCTCGATGACCTCGACTTCCTTGAAGTCGCCGATATCGGGCACGGTGATTTCGGACGGGCCCGACGAAGCCGGCGCGGCCGACTCGGCCGCTTCCTGCTTGGGCGCGGCCTTGGCTTCTTCCTTGGGCGCTTCCTTGGCGGCTTCCTGCTTCGGCGCTTCCTTGGGCGCCTCGGCCTTGGCCTCGCCGGCCTCGATCTCGAGGATGACGGTGTTCTCGGCGACCTTGTCGCCGACCTTGACCTTGACCGACTTCACCACGCCACCGGCCGAGGCCGGGATCTCCATCGAGGCCTTATCGGACTCGACGGTGATCAGGCTCTGTTCGGCCTGGATGGTGTCGCCCTCGGCAACCAGCACCTCGATGACTTCGACTTCCTTGAAGTCGCCAATGTCGGGGACCTTGATTTCCACGATGTTGCTCATGTCTGTCTACCCTCAGGCGTATTGCGGGTTGGCTTTGTTCGGATCGATGCCGTACTTCTTGATGGCTTCGGCGACCTTGGCGGCCGGCACCTTGCCTTCGTCGGCCAGCGCCTTGAGCGCGGCCACGACGACGAAGCGGCGATCCACTTCGAAGTGCTCGCGCAGCTTCGAGCGGAAATCCGAGCGGCCGAAGCCATCGGTGCCCAGCACGCGGTATTCGCGGCCCTTCGGCACGAACGGACGGATCTGGTCGGCGAACAGCTTCATGTAGTCGGTCGACGCGATGATCGGGCCTTCGCTCTTGGCGAGCTGCTCGGTCACGTAGGCCACCTGCGGCTTCTTGGCTTCGGGATTGAGCAGGTTGTGACGCTCGGCGTCCAGACCGTTGCGGCGCAGCTCGGTGAAGCTGGTCACGCTCCAGACGTCGGAAGCGACACCCCAGTCGGCGTCGAGCATGTCCTGCGCGGCCATGACTTCGCGCAGGATCGTGCCCGAGCCCATCAGTTGCACGCGCTGCTTGCCCTTGCCGGCCGACTTCAGCTTGTACATACCCTTGATGATGCCTTCTTCGTCGCCGGTATTCAGACCCGGCTGAGCGTAGTTTTCATTCATCAGGGTCAGGTAGTAATACACGTTCTCCTGGTCTTCGACCATGCGCTTCATGCCGTGCTGGATGATGACGGCCAGCTCGTGCGCGAAGGTCGGGTCGTACGACACGCAGTTCGGGATGGTCGAGGCCAGGATGTGGCTGTGACCGTCTTCGTGCTGCAGGCCTTCGCCGTTGAGCGTGGTGCGCCCGGCGGTGCCACCCAGCAGGAAGCCGCGCGCCTGCATGTCGCCGGCCGCCCAGGCCAGATCGCCGATGCGCTGGAAGCCGAACATCGAGTAGTAGATGTAGAACGGGACCATGATGCGGTTGTTCGTCGAGTACGACGTGGCCGCGGCGATCCACGAGCTCATGGCGCCCGCTTCGTTGATGCCTTCCTGCAGGAGCTGACCGTCGGCCGACTCCTTGTAATACATGACCTGATCCTTGTCGACCGGCGTGTACTTCTGGCCTTCCGGCGCATAGATACCGATCTGGCGGAACAGACCTTCCATGCCGAACGTACGCGATTCGTCGGCCAGGATCGGCACCACGCGCGGACCGAGGTCCTTGTCGCGCAGGATCTGGTTCAGCACGCGCACGAAGGCTTGCGTGGTCGAGATTTCACGGCCTTCGGAGGTGGGTTCCAGCGTGGCCTTGAAGGCCTCGAGCGCGGGCACCTTGAGCTTCTCGTCGGCCTTGGCGCGGCGCTTGGGCAGGTAACCGCCCAGGGCCTTGCGGCGCTCGTGCAGGTACTTCATTTCGGCGGAATCTTCGGCCGGCTTGAAGTACGGCAGCTTTTCGAGCTGGTCGTCGGGGATCGGGATGCCGAAGCGATCGCGGAATTCGCGGATCGACTCGAGCTCCAGCTTCTTTTGCTGGTGGGTCGGGTTCTTGGCCTGGCCCACGTGGCCCATGCCGTAGCCCTTGATGGTCTTGGCCAGGATCACGGTCGGCTGACCCGTGGTGTTGGCGGCCGCGTCGAACGCCGCGTACACCTTGTGGGGATCGTGACCGCCACGGTTCAGGCGCCAGATGTCTTCGTCGCTCATGCGCGAGACGGCCTCGAGCAGCTTGGGGTGCTTGCCGAAGAAGTGTTCGCGCACGAACTTGCCGTCATTGGCCTTGTACGCCTGGTACTCGCCGTCGACGGTCTCTTCCATGATCTTGCGCAGGATGCCTTCCTTGTCGTGCGCAAGGAGAGGATCCCAGTAACCGCCCCAGATCAGCTTGATGACGTTCCAGCCCGAACCGCGGAAGTCGCCTTCGAGTTCCTGGATGATCTTGCCGTTGCCGCGCACCGGGCCGTCCAGACGCTGCAGGTTGCAGTTGATGACGAAGATCAGGTTGTCGAGCTTCTCGCGAGCCGCCAGCGCGATGGCGCCCAGCGATTCGGGTTCGTCCATTTCGCCGTCGCCGCAGAACACCCAGACCTTGCGCTTGCTGGTGTCGGCGATGCCGCGGGCGTGCAGGTACTTCAGGAAGCGGGCCTGATAGATGGCCATCAGCGGGCCGAGGCCCATCGACACCGTCGGGAACTGCCAGAAATCCGGCATCAGCTTCGGGTGCGGGTACGACGACAGACCCTTGCCATCGACTTCCTGGCGGAAGTGATTCAGCTGCTCTTCGGTCAGGCGGCCTTCGAGGTAGGCGCGGCCGTACATGCCGGGCGAGGTGTGGCCCTGGAAGTAGACCAGATCGCCGCCGTGGTCTTCGGTCTCGGCGTGCCAGAAGTGGTTCTGGCCGCAGCCGATCATGGTGGCCAGCGAAGCGAACGAGGCGATGTGACCGCCGAGGTCGCCGCCATCGGGCGGATTGTGCTTGTTGGCCTTGACCACCATGGCCATGGCGTTCCAGCGCACGTACGAACGGATGCGCGTCTCGAGCTCGAGGTTGCCGGGATGGGCGGGCTCGAGGCCGGCGGGGATGGTGTTGACGTAGGCGGTGTTGGCCGAATACGGGATGTGCGCACCGGAGCGGCGAGCCTCGTCGATCAGGCGCTCGAGCAGGTAGTGAGCGCGTTGCGGGCCCTCGCGATCGAGGACTGCCGCCAAGGCTTCCAGCCACTCCTGAGTCTCTTGGGAGTCTTCGTCGTTGGCAGCCAGAAGGCCGCCGGCCTGGTCGATAGAGGACATCGTGTGTCTCCTGATGGGGTTTTCGGTACCACACCCCGGCTTGTGAGGTAGCGGGGTTTGATATGCGGACGCGGTCCGTCGATGCCTGCTCCCACGCGGTGGCGGCTCTGACGGACTGCTGAAGCCCGCATTCTAAGAAACAAGAATCGCCCGCCGCAAGCGATATTTCATGTTGCGATACGGCATTTCATAATATGAAAATAGCCGCATCAGGAGCGATCTGCCCGCGAGAATGCTGCGTATTGCCCGGGAAACGGCCGCTATCGTGCAGGGCCAGGCAGGCACAGGCAGCCTCAACCGTGCCACAACCGGCCCCTCCCTGCCAAGCGCGGCAAGGTGACAACCGGCCCCGGCTCCAGGCGTGGCGCGGGTTTCCGGGCAGTTCCCCGAAAGAATGCGAGCAGCCATCCTTCTATATTGCAGCGCAGCATCGATTTTGGGAGGGGCGCCGCCGACTGAGGCGCCGCCCGCGCCACGCACCGTGGCGGCCGCCCTGCCCCGCGCCGCCGCAATTCCGGCGTCGTGCACCCGGCTTTGCCCGTAAAATAGGCGGTCTAACGGCCCGAAGTCCATGTCCAGCCCGCACAAGTCCAACATTCCGAACTCGTTTCACGACCACGCCCGCCTGCGCCGGCGTGGGCTGTACTGGGTGACCCCGGCGCTCGTGCTCATCCTCTATATATGTGTGATGGGCATGTTCTTCTGGCTGCAGCGCATCCACGATGACAGCGTGATGTTCGTCACGATCGATCAGGAGCTGCGCCAGCAACGCCTGATCTGGGTCGTGCTCGCGCTCTCGTGCGTGATCATCATCAGCCTGCTGATGCTGTGGCGCTACACCCGCTTCCGGTCCGAGGCCGAGGCCGCGCTGATCGCCGAGACCGGCTTTCGCCGCGCCATGGAAAACTCCATGTCCACCGGCATGCGCGTGCTCGACATGGAAGGCCGCATCGCCTACGTCAATCCCGCCTTCTGTCGCATGATCGGCTGGAACGAAGCCGATCTGATCGGCCGCAGCCCGCCGTTCCCGTATTGGGTGCCCGGCCGCCACGAGCAGCATCAGCACACGCTCGATGTGCTGATGTCCGGCAAGACGCCCTCCAGCGGCCTGGAGGTCGAGGCGCAGCGCCGCGACGGCTCGCGCTTCACGGCGCGCATGTATGTGTCGCCGCTGCTCGACCCCAACGGCAACCAGATCGGCTGGATGACCTCCATGACCGACATCACCGAGCCCAAGCGCATCCGCGAGGCGCTCACCGCCGCCCATGAGCGCTTCATGACGGTGCTCGAAGGCCTGGACGACGCGATCTCGGTCACCGCCGATACCCACGATGGCCTCGAGCTGCTGTTCGCCAACCGCACCTACCGCCGCGTGTTCGGCGCGCAGACCGGCGGGCACGACGAGCTCCTGGCCGGACGCCGCGGCCGCTTCACCGACGAATCCGTCGAAGTGTTCGCCCCCTCGGTGCAGCGCTGGTTCGAAGTGCATCACCGCATGCTGGCCTGGACCGACGGCCGCCGGGTGCGGATGCAGGTGGCGCGCGACATCACCGAACGCCGCAGCCACGAAGAGGCCTCGCGCGTACAGCAGGAAAAGATCCAGCTCACCAGCCGTCTCACCACGATGGGCGAGATGGCCTCGTCGCTGGCGCACGAGCTCAACCAGCCGCTCACGGCCATCGCCAACTACAGCATGGGCGCGGTGGCGCTGGTCAAGGCCGGCCACACCAGCCCCAACATGCTGCTGCCCGCGCTCGAGAAGGCCGCGTCGCAGGCCGAGCGCGCCGGCAAGATCATCAGCCGCATCCGCGAATTCGTGAAGCGCAGCGAGCCGCGCCGTCAGCGCGTGGCCATCGGCCGCATCGTCGAAAACGCGATCGGCTTCGCCGAGATCGACGCACGCAAGCGCCGCATCCGCATCGACAGCTTCGTGCCGTCCAATGCGCCCGATGTGCTGGCCGATCCGATCCTGATCGAGCAGGTGCTGCTCAATCTGCTCAAGAACGGCCTCGAGGCCATGGAAAAGAGCGAGTCCGACGAGCTCAAGGTGGCGGTGATCCCGCACGAGCAGCAGATCGAGGTCGCCGTGGTCGACCGCGGCCACGGACTCGCCGAACCCGAGCGACTGTTCGAACCGTTCTTCAGCACCAAGTCTCAGGGCCTGGGCATGGGGCTGAATATTTGCCGTACCATTATTGAGTCTCACCATGGGCGCCTGTGGGCCGACCCGAATCCCGCCGGCGGTACTATCTTCCGCTTTACCCTGCCCTGCGCCGCGCCCCAGGCCAATGCGCAGAATGATCAGTCCGAGGAGTTGCACGCATGAACACCCCCCACCTGTCGAGCACGGTATTCATTGTCGATGACGACGAAGCCGTGCGTGATTCGTTGCGCTGGTTGCTCGAGGCCAATGGCTATCGCGTGCGGGCGTTCTCGAGTGGCGAATCCTTCCTCGACGAATACGATGCCTCGCAGGTCGGCGTGCTGATCGCCGACGTGCGCATGCCCGGCATGAGCGGCCTCGAACTGCAGGAACAGCTGATCGCGCGCAACGCGCCACTGCCCATCGTGTTCATCACCGGCCACGGCGACGTGCCCATGGCGGTGTCCACCATGAAGAAGGGTGCGATCGACTTCCTCGAGAAGCCGTTCAACGAGTCCGATCTGCGCGAGATCGTGGCGCGCATGCTCGAGCAGGCGGTGCAGCGCGTGAGCAAGCACCAGGCCCAGAAAGACCACGAAGCCATGCTGGCGCGCCTGACCGCGCGCGAGCAGCAGGTGCTGGAGCGCATCGTCGCCGGCCGCTTGAACAAGCAGATCGCCGACGACCTGGGCATCAGCATCAAGACCGTCGAGGCGCACCGCGCCAACATCATGGAAAAACTTGAAGTGACCACCGTAGCAGATCTGATGAAGGTTGCTCTGGCCAAGCCGGAGACCCAGGCATGACCCAGGCAGTGAATTTCGCGGCCGCCCCGGAGGCCTCGCAACAATGACCGCACGCATCATCGACGGCGCCGCCCTGTCGCAGCGCATCCGCACCGAAGTCGCCGAGCGCGTCGCCGCCCTGGCCGAGCGCGGCCATCGTCCCGGCCTGGCCGTGGTGCTGGTGGGCGAAGATCCCGCCTCGCAGGTCTATGTGCGCAACAAGGTCGCCGCCTGCGAAAAGGCCGGCCTGCACTCGGTCAAGGAGCAGTACCCGGCCGACATGAGCGAGGCCGAGCTGCTCGCCCGCATCGATACGCTGAACCGCGATCCGTCCATCCACGGCATCCTGGTGCAGCTGCCGCTGCCCAAGCACATCGACGCCCACAAGGTGATCGAGGCCATCGCCGCCGAGAAGGACGTCGACGGTTTCCACATCAGCAACGCCGGCCTGCTCATGACCGGCCAGCCGCTGTTCCGTCCGTGCACGCCGTACGGCGTCATGAAGATGCTCGAGTCCGAAGGCACCGTGCTGCGCGGCGCCGAGGCAGTGGTGGTGGGCGCGAGCAACATCGTCGGCAAGCCGATGGCCATGCTGCTGCTGGCCGCGGGCGCCACGGTCACGCTGTGCAACTCCAAGACGCGTGATCTCGGCGCGCAGACGCGCCGCGCCGACGTGCTCGTGGTGGCCACCGGCCGCGCCGGCATGGTGACCGGCGACATGATCAAGCCTGGCGCCGTCGTGATCGACGTGGGCATCAATCGCGGCGCCGACGGCAAGCTCTGCGGCGACGTCGACTTCGCCACCGCCAAGGAAGTGGCCGGCGCGATCTCGCCCGTGCCGGGTGGCGTGGGCCCCATGACCATCGCCATGCTGTTGGTGAATACGGTCGAGGCCGCCGAACGCGCGGCGGATGCCGTTGCCGGCTCGGCTGCCTGATCGCCCACGGGGCGCCGCCGCAGGCGGCGCCCCGGGCCGCGGCGATTCGGCCGGCCGCACCCCGCCCCGGGGGCCGCGCGCCTTGTTTTCTCCCTTCCCGCCCTCATCTGATCTGCAAGCCTGCCCGCTTGCGGGTCGTTTATTGTTTTCTGGAATCGCGCGATGACCAATCCCCTGCTCGCACCCGTGGCCGACCTGGTCGACTATGCCGCCGTCAAACCCGCGCACATCGTGCCGGCGATCGAAGACCTGCTCGCGTCGGCGCGCAAGGCCGTCGAACACGCCGCCGATCCGTCGCTCGAGGCCAGCTGGGAAGCCGTCGTCGAGCCGCTCGACAGCGCTTCCGAGCGCCTGTGGCGCGCCTGGTCGGTGGCAGGCCATCTGAATGCAGTGGTCAACACGCCCGAGCTGCGCGAGGCCTATAACGCCGCGCTGCCACTGGTTACCGAGTTCTCGACCTGGGTGGGCCTGCACGAAGGGCTGTACCGCCAGTATCAACGCCTCGCCGCCGCGCCCGACTTCGCCAGCTGGGATCCGGTGCGCCGCCGCGTGATCGAGCTGGCGCTGCGCGACTTCCGCCTGAGCGGCGTGGAGCTCGTGGGCCCGGCGCGCGAACGCTACGCCGAGATCTCCGATCGCGAGGCCCAGGTCTCGCAGAAGTTCTCCGAAAACGTGCTCGATTCGATCGATGCGTGGTCGATCGTGATCGAAGACGAAAAGCGGCTCGACGGCATTCCGGGCGACGTCATCGAGACCGCCCGCCAGGCCGCCGCCGAAGACGGCAAGCCGGGCTACAAGTTCACGCTCAAGATGCCGAGCTATCTGCCGGTGATGCAGTACGCCCGCGATCGCGGCCTGCGCGAAACGCTGTACCGCGCGTACGGCACCGTGGCGTCCGAGCAAGGCGCCAGTCAGTTCGACAACTCGCCGCTCATCGAAGAGCTGCTGGGGCTGCGCGCGGAAGAGGCCCGGCTGCTGTCGTACGCCAACTTCGCCGAGCTGCGCCTGCAGACGCGCATGGCGAGCAACGCCGGCGAGGTCACGGACTTCCTGCGCAACCTCGCGGCGCGCGCCAAGCCCTATGCGCAGCGCGACCTGAACGAGCTGCGCGAGTTCGCCGCGCGCGAGCTCGGCCTGGATACCCTAGAACCCTGGGACGTGGGCTTCGCTTCCGAGCGCCTGCGCGAATCGCGCTATGCGTATTCCGAAGACGAGATCAAACAGTACTTCACCGAGCCGCGCGTGCTCTCCGGCCTGTTCGAGGTGGTCGAGTCGCTGTTCGACGTGCGCCTGCGCGAGGTACCGGTGTCGTCCTGGCACGCCGACGTGCGCGGCGTGCAGGTGCAGGCGCCCGATGGCCGCCTGATCGGCCATCTCTATCTCGATCTGTATGCGCGCGCCGGCAAGCAGAGCGGCGCCTGGGTCGACAGCGAACGCAGCCGCCGCCGCACCGCCAAGGGCCTGCAGACGCCGGTGGTTTACCTCACCTGCAATTTCTCGCGCCCGGCCGGTGGCAAGGCCGCCCTGCTCACGCACGACGACGTCATCACGCTGTTCCACGAGGCGGGCCATGCGCTGCACGCGCTGCTCTCCGAAGTCGACGAGCCCGGCGTGGCCGCGTTCTCGAGCGTCGAGTGGGACGCCATCGAACTGCCTTCGCAATTCATGGAGAACTTTTGCTGGGAGTGGGCCGTGGTGCAGAAGCTCTCGGCCCACGTCGACAGCGGCGCGCCGCTGCCGCGCGCGCTCTACGACCGCCTCGTCGCCGCGCGCAACTATCAAAGCGGCATGCAGGCCGTGCGCCAGATCGAGTTCGCGCTCTTCGACATGTTGATGCACGACCGCGCCGAAGGCATGCCGATCGCCGACGTGCTCGCGCTGCTGCAGGACGTGCGCAAGGAAGTCGCCGTGCTGTTCCCGCCGGCCTGGCATCGCCTGCCGCATGCGTTCTCGCACCTGTTCGCCGGCGGTTATGGCGCGGGCTACTACAGCTACAAGTGGGCCGAAGTGCTGTCGGCCGATGCCTACGAGGCCTTCGAAGAAGCGGCCAGGGCGGCCGGCGAGCAGGCCGACACGCTCGACACCGCCACCGGTCTGCGCTTTCGCAAGGAAGTGCTGGCGGTGGGTGGCGCTCGCCCCGCGGCCGACTCGTTCGCGGCCTTCCGCGGCCGCGCGCCCCGCATGGACGCCCTGCTGCGTCACAGCGGCATGAGCGACGCCCAGCCGGCCTGACGCGACGCCCGCCCGGATCGGGCGGGCTTGCTCCAGCGCAAGCGCCCGCCAGGCCGACGGCCGCGCAAGGTGGACGGGGTTGCTAGAATCGAGACAGCCCGTCCCCTTCACCGCGTTGCGCACCGTCGAGCCGATTTCATGTCCTTCGTGCCTGTTCCGCTGGTCCGTCCGTCTTCTTTCTCTCCCGCACGCCGGCGCGTGTTGCTCGGCGCCGCCGCGCTCGCCGCCGCCGGGATGCTGGCCGGGTGCAGCGAACGCTCGGCGGACTGGTCGCTCTACAACGTGCGCGGCCACCTGCCCGATCTCAAGTTTTCCTTGCAGGCGGCCAATGGCCAGACGGTGACGGCCGACGCGCTCGCCGGCAAGACCGTGTTGCTGTTCTTCGGCTATGCGAGCTGCCCGGACGTCTGTCCCACCACGATGGCGCAGCTCACGGCGGTGCTGGGCGAACTCGGCGACGCCGCACGCGATGTGCGCATCGTGTTCGTCAGCGTCGATCCCCATCGCGACACGCCCGAAATCCTGCAGGCCTATGTCAACGCCTTCAATCCCAACACGCTGGGCCTGACGGGCAATGAACGGCAGGTGGCCGATCTGGCGCGGCGCTATCGCGTCGCCTATCAGATCGAAAAGCCCAAGCCCGGCGACGACGCCGACACCTACGACGTCACGCACAGCCGCGGCGTATATATCTTCGACAACCGCGGCCGGGCACGGCTGCTCGCCTCCGACACGGATACCGTGGCGGCGATGGTCAAAGATTTGCGGCAATTGCTCGCGCAGACCGGCTGAGCCGCTGTCGCGGGCACGCTACGTGCGGAGGGAGCGCACCAGTTGTTACAACTGCCGCAACAAGGGGCTGAGTATCATGAGCTCACCCCTTCCCCACCGCACCAGGAGGTCGCATGAGCATCATCATCATGATCATCGTCGGGTTCATCGTGGGCTTGATCGCCCGCGCCATCATGCCGGGAGACCAGAGCATGGGCATCATCATGACCACGATCCTCGGGATCGTCGGTGCGGTGGTCGCCGGTTTCCTCGGTCAGTCGCTCGGCTGGTATCAGTCCGGCGAGCCGGCGGGCTGGATCGCCTCGGTCGTGGGCGCCATCATCGTGCTGTTCGTCGTGGGGCTCGTCACGCGCAAGCGCGCCTGACCCCGCCACGCTTCGGCACGAGAGCTCCGCGGTGTTCCGCGGGGCTTTTTCATTGGGCCGCCGGAATCGCCCGGGATCGGGGCACGCGGGTTGAGGACGACCATGCGATGCCGAGCCGACGGGAGCGGTGCAAAGCGCAGGAACAGCGCTTGCGGATGAAGGCATGCGGCATCCGCACGCACCCCCATAGGAGATACGCCATGCATCTGAACCTCAATCGCAAACTGGCCATCGCCGCCCTCGCGGGCTTCGCCTTCACCGGCGCCGCCATGGCGCAAAGCGCCACCCCGGCCAGCCCGTCCAAGACGCCGAACGATTCGACCGCGGCACAGCCGAACCGTCCGCTGCCGGCCGGCCAGCAGGCTCCCGCCCCGGGCGAACCGTCCAAGACGACGACCACGCCCTCGCACAGCGGCACGATGTCGAACGACAAGGACAAGCGCATGGACCACAACAAGGGCATGGACGGCAAGACCATCCCCGCGCCCAATTCCAGCGCACCGCGTGACGTCAACCCGAACTCGCCGGGCACGAACTACCCGAACACCGGCGGCAAGTAATCGGTTCGGCTGATCCGGCCGCGCTCCTCGGGGCCGGGTCGGACGAGGGGCGTGTTCCATCGCGGAACACGCCCCTTTGTTCGTGCGCGAGGAATCACGCAATCGCGATCGCGGCCCTGCGACCCTCGCGTCTGCGGGGTCCGCCCACGACGACTGGCGGACCTGGATACGGATCAGGCATATTTACCGGTCAGCCCGCCGTCCACCACGAGCTCGGTGCCGGTGATGTACGACGCGTCGTCGGAAGCCAGAAACGCCACGGCGTTGGCCACTTCCCATGGTGTGCCCATGCGGCCCATCGGCACCTGCCGATCCCGCGCGGCCTTGGCCGCCGCCAGATCATCGGGATCGAACATGCGCGCCACGTTCGCCGCCACGCGCGGCGTATCGATGAGGCCCGGAATTACCGTGTTCACCCGTATGCCGTCGGCCGCGTACTGCTGCGCCGCCATGCGCGCGAAATGGATCACCGCCGCTTTGCTGACGCTATACGCCAGATGCGGATAGCCGGTGTAGCGGATGCCCGCGATCGACGAGACGGTGACGATGGCGCCGCCGCCCTGCGCACGCATGGGCGGCGCGATGAGCCGCGTGGCGATCAGCAGGCTGCTCACGTTCACGCGCTGAATCCGCTCCCAATCATCGAGCGAAATATCTTCCGGGCCACCGACCTTGCCGATGCCGGCGTTGGCCTGCCAGATGTCGATGCGCCCGTAATGCGCGAGCGCAGCCTGCACCGCCGCCTGCATGGCGTCGGGATCGGCCACGTCGGCGCGCACCGGCAACGCGCGGCCGCCCGCCGCTTCGACCTCGTGCGCCGCGTCTTCGGCGGCGGCCAGATCGGCGTCGAGCGCCACCACCGCTGCCCCATGGCGGGCGAGCGTGACGCAGCTCGCCTTGCCGATGCTCCATCCGGCCGCGGAAGCGCCGGCACCGGCCACGACCGCGATCTTGCCCGCGAGGCGGGGTTCCGTGGCGCCCGTCATGCCGCGTTCCCCAGACCGACCGTCATGCCGCCGCACACATACAGCACCTGTCCGGTGGTGAACCCGGCGCGGCTGTCGAGAAAGCCGGCCACGGCATGCGCCACTTCGGCGGGCGTGCCCATGCGGCGAACCGGAATGGTGTCGAGAATCTGGCGCGTCTGCGGCGCGTCGGGCGGATTCACGCGATCGAACAGCTCGGTGGCGATCGGGCCGGGGCCGATGGCGTTCACCGTGATGCCATGCGGCGCGGTTTCGAGGGCCCAGGTCCGCGTCAAGCCCAGCAGCCCGGCCTTGGTCGCGGCATAGGCACTGCGTCGCCCCTTGCCGAGCGCGGCACGGCTCGCGATGTTCACGACGCGGCCGAAGCGCGCCTCGCGCATGCCCGGCAGCAGCCCCTGCAACAGCAGCAGCGGCGCGGTGAGATTGAGCGCGCTGACCGCGGCGAGATCTTCGGGCGTGGTGTCTTCGAGCAGCGCGGGCTTCACGATGCCGGCGTTGTTGACCAGGCGCAGCACCCTGCCCCGGCCCGCCACCTCGCGCACCGCGTCGCGCAGCGCCTGGGCGTCGGTCAGGTCGACCGCGATATGCGTTTCGCCCGCGAGCGGCGCCTCGGGCGCGCGCAGATCCAGGTTGAAGACCGCATACCCGTCTTCGATCAGCCGCTCGGCGATCGCGCGGCCGATGCCCTGGCTCGCGCCGGTGACCAGCACATCGGACTTCATTCGCCCTCTCCCTGCGTCTGATGCGTGCGGCCCTTGCCCACATACGGGATCGCGTGGTCGATGGTCTCCCAGATGAAGCGCCCCGACGGATCGGTCTGCTCTTCGGCCACGTGCGACACCAGGCCGGCGGCGCGCGAAATCACCGCGAAGCCACGCATCAGCTCCGTGGGCACGCCGATCTCGCTCAGCAGGGCCGCCACCGCGCCGGTGGCGTTGATGGTGATGTGCTTGCCGTAGGTGCTGTCCACCGCCTCGGCGAGCAGGCGCAGCGCGCGCAGCGACTCGCCGCCCAGCTCCGGCTGTGCCTCGCCCAACGCGATCAGCCTGAGCGCGCGCGGATCGTCGGGCTTGTGCAGATGGTGGCCGAAGCCGGGCAAGGCGCGCCGGTTGGCGCGATGGTCCTGGGCAATGGCAAGGGCCTCGGCGCGCGGATCGCTGGCGTGGCGGATGCGGTCGAGCAGGCGCGAACAATTCTCCATGGTGCCGACAAACTGGCTGCCCACGGCCATCAGTCCCGATGCCACGGCACCCTGCAGGTTTTCCGGCGCGCTCATGTAGACCACCCGTGTCGCGATGGCGCTGGGCGTGAGGCCGTGCTCCATCAGCGTGACCAGCACCGCGTCCACGATGTGCACATCGACCGGACGCGCGTCGCGGCCAAGGATCTGCATGATCATCACTTCGGTGAAGCTCTTCTTGCCGATCAGGTCTTCGACCAGATCCACGTCGCGATACGACATGCCGGTCAGGTGGTGCGCGCACAGGCGCGTTTCAGGGGTCTTCATGATGTCTCCTCGCGGGCCGCGTCGCGCACGGCATTCTTGAGCACTTTGCCGACACTGGAACGCGGCAGGCTCTGATGGACATGGATGTGTTTGGGCGTGGCCACCGGCCCGAGCAGCGCGCGCACATGCGCCTTCAGCGCGTCGGCATCGGCCGACGCCTCGGGATGGAACTGCACGGCGGCATGCACCGCCTCGCCCCATTTGTCGTCGGGCAGGCCGAACACCGAGCATTCGTACACGGCGGGATGCGATGAGAGCGCGTTCTCGACATCGACCGGATAGACGTTGAACCCGCCGGTGATGATCACATCGCGCAGCCGGTCTTTCAGAAACAGGTAGCCGCTCTCGTCGAGCAGGCCGGTATCGCCGGTGCGCAGCCAGCCGTCGACCAGGGTCTCGGCGGTCTTTTCGGGCAGGCGCCAATAGCCGGTCATGACCAGATCGCCGCGCACCGCGACCTCACCGATCTCGCCGCGCGGCAGTTCGGTGCCGTCCGCGCCCAGGATGGCGACCTCCGACAGCCAGGTGAGACGCCCCACCGAGCCGCGCCAGGCATCGCTCTCCAGCTCGGCGGGCCGCAGCGCCGTGACGATCTGCGGCGCCTCGGTCTGGCCGTAGGTCGTGCCGAGGACAGGCCCGAAGAAGGCGCGCGCCCGATCGATTTTCTCGACCGGCATGGGCGCCCCGCCGTAGATGAGATTGCGCAGGCGCGGAAAGTCCGCGCGCGTGACGCCCGGCTGCGCCATGATCATGTAGATCAGTGTGGGCGGCATGAAGCTCATCGTGCCGCCGCGTTCGCGAAAGGCC
Source organism: Bordetella genomosp. 5 (assembly GCF_002261315.1). Lineage (NCBI taxonomy): Bacteria > Pseudomonadati > Pseudomonadota > Betaproteobacteria > Burkholderiales > Alcaligenaceae > Bordetella > Bordetella genomosp. 5. The sequence continues at coordinate 525,928 of NZ_NEVP01000004.1, read as the reverse complement.
TCGGTCACCGCGGCCGGGCCCGCGCCATCGAGCAACAGAAGGCTGCCGCCCTGCGCGAGCACGGGCACCACGTAGGTGCCGGTGCCGTGCGTGATCGGCGCGGCCACCACATAGCGATCCTCCGGCGTGAGCGACCAGACGGCGATCTGATTCATGATGCCGGTGTTCCATGCGCGATAAGGCTGCATCACGCCCTTGGGCAGCCCGGTCGTGCCGCCCGTGAACTTGATCGCCTGAATCGCATCGCGCGAGAGCGCGTGCCGCACCGGCGCCCGCCCGCTGAATCGCGCGAGCAGGTCGGGCAAGGCCGAGACCGCGTCGGCCGCGCGGGCCGCCTCGTCCAGCGCCACACGGCGCACGCCCTGAGCAGACGGCAGCAAGGGATGGCCGAGCTCGTCGGCCACGACGATGCTCGGGGCGGTGGCCTCGATGATGCGGCCGAGTTCGGACACGGTGCTGCGGTAGTTCAGCGGCACCCAGATCTTGCCGCTCGCCAGCACGGCCAGAAAGGCCAGCACGTGCTCGGCGGTATTGCCCGCGCAGATGGCCACGCGGCTCTGCGGCTCGGGATCCAGATCCTGCAAGGCCGCGGCCAGTGCCCGCACATCGGCGGCCAGCTGCGCATAGCGGATCTGCCCCGCGGGACCATCGAGCGCCACCCGCTCGGGATGACGCTCGGCGGCCCGGAAAAAAAAGTCGATCGGGTACACCCTGGAACTCCTTGGACTAGTTTGCCTTGAGGTTGGCGCTCTTGACGACCGCGCCCCACTTGTCGATCTCGCTCGCGATCTTGGTGGTGAAGGTGGCGGGCGTATTGGGCTGGGCCGGCAGGTAGAAGCCGCCCTGCTTGTACGAGGCCTGCAGCGCGGGGCTGGCCAGCGCATCGTTCAGGGCTTTGTTGAGGCGGTCGATGACCGGCTGCGGCGTACCCTTGGGCGCGACCAGGCCGAACCACGACTCGACGTCGAAGCCGTCCAGGCCCGATTCGGCCAGCGTGGGCACGTCGGGCGTGGCCGGCAGGCGCTTGGGCGAAGTGACGCCGATGGGACGCAGCTTGCCCGCCTGCACGTGCGGCAGCGAAGACGGCAGGTTGTCGAACATCGAGTCGACCTGCCCGCCCAGCAGATCCGCCACGGCCGGCCCGCTGCCCCGATACGGCACGTGCAGGATGTCGGTGCCCGTGCGCATCTTGAACAGCTCGCAGGACAGATGGATCGACGAGCCGCTGCCCGACGAGGCGCAGGTGAGCTTGCCCGGGTTCGCCTTGGCATAGGCGATGTATTCCTGCACCGTCTTGACGGGCACCTTGGGATTCACGACCAGAATGTTCGGAATCGTGGCGATCATGCCGACCGGCGCGAAATCCTTGACGAAGTCGTAGTTCAGCTGGCTGTAGAGCGTGCGGTTGATCGTGTTGGCGATCGAGCCGACATAGAGCGTGTAGCCATCGGGCGCCGCCCGCGCCACGATCTCCGCGCCGATGTTGCTGTTGGCCCCGGTCTTGTTTTCCACCACGAAGGTCTGGCCCAGCGATTCGGACAGCGATTTGGCCATCAGGCGGGCCACGATGTCGGTGGCGCCGCCCGCGGCGTATCCCACCACCAGGGTCACCGGACGTTCGGGATAGGGTTTTGCGGCGGTGGCGGGCGCCCCGGCGAGCAAGGCGGCACTGAGCGCCGCCGCGGCGGATGCGATCCGCCCGGTCCATGCTTTCATTGTCTGTCTCCGTATTATTTGTCTAATATTTGGACAGCTCTTTGTCTGCCCGGTCCCATATTGGGCTGCCTTGGCAAGACCGACAATCACGCTTGTCCAAAAAATGAACAACCCTGATTCCGACGCTTCCGGCCCGCGCATCCTGCGCCGAGGCCTGCGCATCCTGGGCGTGCTGCGCCAGGCGGGCGCCACGGGCCTGCATGTGGTCGACATCGCCCGCGAGGCCGGCATGCAGCGCTCGACGGTCTATCGGTATCTGGACGTGCTGGCCGACGAGGGCTATGCGGTGCGCGACGAAGGCGCGCCGCGCTGGCGCGTCGCCGAGGATGGCGCCGCGCCGGCGGCCGATCCTCATGCCGATGCGGTGCGGCAGCTGCGGCCGGTCCTGCGCGACATCAGCGACGTGACGGGCGACTCCGCCTTCCTGATCTGCCGCGCGGCCAACGACTCGCTGTGCCTGCATCGCGAGGTGGGCAACTATCCGGTGCAGGTGCTGGCGGTCACCATCGGCCATCGGCAGCCGCTGGGCGTGGGCGCGGCCGGGCTCGCCCTGCTGGCCGCGCTACCCGAAGACGAATGCGAGCAGATCGTGACGCAGAACGAGCGGGCGCTGCGGGCCTACGGCGGGATGACCGCCGAACAGATGCGGCGGCTGGTGCAGAACACCCGTCATCGCGGCTGGGCCGTGGTGGGCAACGCGGCTGTGCCGGGCGTGCTCGGCGTGGGTGTGCCGGTGCTGGATGCCGCCGGCTATCCGCGGCTGGCGGTCAGCGTCTCCAGCCTCATCGGGCGCATGCAGGCGCAGCGCCAGCGCACCGTCGCCGAGCTGATCCGCTCGCGGCTGGCGCGAGCGCAGACCGCGCGCTAGCGGCTCACGGCTCCGCCCGCCACAGTCTGCTCGGTCCAGCCGCCCCCGAGCGCCTTGTACAGATTGACCAGATTGGTCAGGCGCGCGAGACGCGTTTCGACCAGGGCCTGCTGCGAGGCGTACAGCGAGCGCTGCGAGTCGAGCACGCTCAGGTAGTTGTCGATGCCTTCCCGAAAGCGTTGATCCGACACGGTGTAGGCGCGCTGGTTGGCATCCACCAGCAGGCGCTGCGCACGGATCTGCTCTTCGAGCGTGGCGCGGCCGGCCAGACCGTCGGCAACCTCGCGAAAGCCCGCCTGGATGGCCCGCTCGTACTGCGCGACCTCGATGCGCTGGCGCAGCTTGGACACGTCGAGCGCCGCCACCAGCGAGCCGCCCGCGAACAGCGGCACCGAGATCTGGGGCATGAAGCTCCAGGCGCCACTGCCGGCGTCGAACAGGCCGCCCAGGCTGTTGCTGGCCGTGCCGGCCGAACCGGTGAGCGTGATGGTCGGGAAAAAGGCCGCGCGCGCCGCGCCGATGTTGGCGTTCGCGCCGCGCAGCGTATGCTCGGCCGCGCGGATATCGGGACGACGTTCGATCAGGTCCGAGGGCAGGCCCGCGGGCAGATCGGCGATCAGCACCCGGTCGGGCAGCTGGGTCGCGCCATCGAGCTCGGCCTGCAACGGCGCGGGCAAGGATTGGCCCACCAGCAGCACGAGCGCGTTCTTGTCCTGGGCGGCCTGGCGTGTGTACTGCGACAGGTTGCGCTCGGCCGTGCGCAGCGACACCTCGGCCTGGCTGAGATCGAGCTCGGTGGCGACGCCCAGATCGTAGCTCTGCTTGGTCAGATCGAACGAATTCTGCTGGGCCACGAGCGTGTCGCGCGTGAGCTTGAGCAGCTCCTGGTCGGCGCGCAGCGTGAAATAGACGATGGCCGTTTCCGCGACCAGCGACAACTGCGCCGCGTTGCGGGTTTCTTCCTGCGCGAAGTAGGTCTCGAGGGCTTGCTCCGACAGGCTGCGGATGCGGCCGAACAGATCGAGCTCCCACGAGGTGGTGGATGCGCCCACCTCGTAGCGGCGCGAGATCGCGGACTCGCCCGTCGTCGTGAGCGAACCGGGCGTGCGCTGGACCGTGCCGGTGCCGCCCACGCCCACGCCGGGCAGCAGGTCGGCGCGCTGGATGCGGTACTGCGCGCGCGCCACTTCGACGTTGAGCGCGGCCACGCGCAGATCGCGGTTGTTGGCCAGGCTCAGCGTGATGAGCTGCTGCAACAGCGGATCGTTGAAGAAGTCGCGCCAGCCCAGATCGGCGGCCGACATGGCGTTGGGATCACCGGGCTGGCCGTAGGCCGGGCCGGTGGGATAGGCGGCGTCGATGGGCGCGGCCGGGCGCTCGTAGGTCGGTGCCAGCGAGCAGCCGGCCAGCGCGCCAGCCAGCGAAAGCGACAGCAGAGTTCTCATGAGTGTCATTGCGGCTTGCCTCCGTGCGAGGCATCCGATTCGGCCGCCAGCGCGGCGTCGTGGGCTTCTTCTTCGGCGCGCAGCTCGCTCTGGCGGCGCACCTTGAAGAGGCGCAGGACGATCACGAAGAAGGCCGGAACAAAGAAGATGGCGAGGAAGGTGCCCGACAGCATGCCGCCGATCACGCCCGTGCCGATGGCATGGCGGCCGCCCGAGCCCGCGCCCGTGGAGATCGCCAGCGGGACCACGCCCAGGATGAAGGCGAGCGAGGTCATCAGGATCGGCCGCAGGCGCTGGCGTGCGGCGTGCACCGCGGACTCCACCAGGCTGGCGCCGGACTCATAGTGCTCTTTGGCGAACTCGACGATCAGGATGGCGTTTTTGGCCGCCAGCCCGATCGTGGTGAGCAAGCCCACCTGGAAGAACACGTCGTTGGACAAGCCCCGGCCCAGCGTGGCGGCGAGCGCCCCCAGCACCCCGAGCGGCACGACCAGCATCACCGAGGTCGGAATGCTCCAGCTCTCGTACAGCGCGGCCAGGCACAGGAACACCACGATCAGCGAGATCGCGTAGAGCGCCGGCGCCTGAGCGCCCGACAGCCGCTCCTCGAACGACAGGCCGGTCCAGTCATAGCCGATACCGGCAGGCAGGGTACTGGCGATGCGCTCCATCTCGGCCATGGCGTCGCCCGAGCTGTAGCCGGGTGCGGCCTGGCCTTGAATGTTGAACGACGGCACACCGTTATAGCGGTTGAGCTTCTGCGGGCCGTAGGTCCATTCGGCCGACGAGAAGGCCGAGAACGGCACCATGTCGCCCGAGCTGTTGCGCACGTACCATTTGTCGAGGTCTTCGGGCAGCATGCGCGCCGAGGCCTCGCCCTGCACGAACACCTTTTTCACGCGGCCGCGGTCGATGAAGTCGTTCACGTACGACGAGCCCCACGCCGTGGCGAGCGTGCTGTTGATGTCGGCGATCGACACGCCCAGCGCACGCGCCTTTTCGCGGTCGATATCGAGCTCGTACTGCGGAGCGTCTTCGATGCCGTTGGGGCGCACCGCGGCCAGGATCGGGCTCTGGCGCGCCTCGCCGAGCAGCTGATTGCGCGCGGCCAGCAGCTGGTCATGGCCCAGACCGGCGCGGTCCACCAGCTGGAAGTCGAAGCCCGAGGCGTTACCCAGCTCCATCACGGACGGCGGCGCGAACACGGCCACCTGCGCATCGCGGATGTTTTTCGCGAAGAAGGCATTGGCGCGCTGCGCCACGGCGCCGGCCCGCAGGTCGTCGCCACCGCGATCACCCCAGTCGCGCAGTTTCACGAACAGGATGGCGGCATTCTGGCCCCGGCCACCGAAGGAGAAGCCCGACACGGCGAACACCGAGGTGACCGCGTCCTTCTCGTCTTCGAGCAGGTACTTGACCGCCTTGTCGATGCTTTCGCGGGTGCGCTCGGCGGTCGCGCCGGCCGGTGCCTGGACCTGGGCGAACAGGATGCCCTGGTCTTCTTCGGGCAGGAACGCGGTCGGGATGCGCGTGAACATCCAGACCATGGCGACCAGCAACGCGAGATAGATCACCAGCAGACGCTTGGTGCGGTTCATGCTGCGCGACACGGTGTTCGCATAGCGCTCGCTCGAGCGGTCGAACATGCGGTTGAACCAGCCGAAGAAGCCCTTCTTGGTGCCGTGATGGCCCTTCGGAATCGGCTTGAGCAGCGTGGCGCACAGGGCCGGCGTGAACACGATGGCCACGACCACGGACAGCACCATGGACGAGACGATGGTGATCGAGAACTGGCGATAGATCACGCCCGTGGAGCCGCCGAAGAAGGCCATGGGCACGAACACCGCCGACAGCACCATCGCGATACCGACCAGTGCGCCGGTGATCTGCCCCATGGATTTGCGGGTCGCCGCCTTGGGACTGAGCCCCTCCTCGGCCATCACCCGCTCGACGTTCTCGACCACCACGATGGCATCGTCCACCAGCAGGCCGATGGCCAGCACCATGCCGAACATGGTGAGGGTGTTGATCGAGTAGCCGAACGCGGCGAGCACGCCGAAGGTGCCGAGCAGCACCACCGGCACCGCCAGGGTGGGAATCAGCGTGGCCCGGAAGTTCTGCAGGAACAGGTACATCACCAGGAACACGAGCAGCACCGCCTCGAACAGCGTGTGCACCACGCTCTCGATCGACAGGCTCACGAACGGCGTGGTGTCGTACGGATAGACGACCTCCATGCTGGGCGGGAAGAACGGCTTGAGGCTGTTGATCGTGTCGCGCACGGCCTGGGCGGTGTCGAGCGCGTTCGCGCCCGGCGCCAGCTTGATGGCCAGGCCGGCGGCCGGCTTGCCGTTGTAGTTACTGTCGATCGAGTAGGTCTGCGCGCCCAGTTCGATGCGCGCCACGTCGCGCAGGCGCACCTGCGAGCCGTTGGTGTCGACCTTGAGCAGGATCGCGCCGAAATCTTCCGGCGTCTGCAGGCGCGACGGGCCGATCACGGTGGCATTGAGCTGCTGGCCGCGCGCGGCCGGCAGGCCGCCCAGCTGACCGGCCGAGACCTGCACGTTCTGCTCGCGGATCGCGGCGGTGACATCCGCCGCGGTCAGGTTGAAATTGACGAGCTTGGACGGATCGAGCCAGATCCGCATGGCGTACGAGGCGCCGAAGAGCTGGAAGTCACCGACGCCCTTGGTGCGGCTGATCGGATCCTGCACGTACGAGGCCACGTAGTCGGCCAGGTCGGCGCGATCCAGCGAACCATCGGCGGAGACGAAGCCCGCCACGATCAGGAAGTTGCGCGTCGCCTTGGTGACCCGGATCCCCTGCTGCTGCACCTCTTGCGGCAGCAGCGGCTGCGCCACCGACAGCTTGTTCTGCACCTGCACCTGCGCCGTATCCGGATTGGTGCCCTGCGCGAACGTGAGCGTGATGCTCATGCTGCCGTCGGAGTTGCTCTCGGACGAGATGTATTGCAGGTTGTCGATGCCGTTCATCTGCTGCTCGATCACCTGCACCACCGTGTCCTGCACCGTCTGCGCGGAGGCGCCCGGGTAGGTCACGTTGATGGCGATCGAGGGCGGCGCGATGTTCGGATACTGCGCGACCGGCAAGCTCAGGATGGACAGCGCACCGGCCAGCATCAGCACGATGGCGATCACCCAGGCAAATACCGGCCTGTCGATAAAAAACTTTGCCATGCCTGGGTTTCCTTACTTTGCAGCCGCGTTTGCCGCTGCGTTTGCGCCGCCGGCGGCTTTGTCGGCGGCGGGCGCCGAGGCATCGGCCGGCGTGGCGTCCGCCGGCTTGGCTTCCGTCGCCGTCACTTCGACGCCGGGACGTGCGGACTGCAGACCTTCGACGATCACGCGGTCGCCCGCCTTCAGGCCATCGGTCACGAGCCATTGATCGCCGATAGCGCGGTCGGCGCTGATCTGACGCAGCTCGACCTTGTTTTCGGCATTGACCACCAGCGCCGTCGGCAGGCCGCGCTGACTGCGCGTCACGCCGCGCTGCGGCACGAGCAGGCCTTCGGCGGCCACGCCCTGCGCGAGCCGGGCGCGCACGAACATGCCCGGCAACAGCTGGCGATCGGGATTCGGGAACTCGGCGCGCAGAGTCACCGAGCCGGTGCCCGGGTCGACCGTGACTTCCGAGAACTGCAGCTTGCCTTCCTGCGCGTACTTCGTGCCGTCTTCGAGCGTGAGCGTCACGCGCGCTTCCTGGCCGTTGCTGCCCTGCTGCAGCAAGCCGCTGGCCATCGCGCTCTTCAGGCGCAGCAGCTGCACGCTCGACTGCGTGACGTCGACGTAGATCGGGTCGATCTGCTGGACCTGGGCGATGGCGTTGGTCTGGTTGGCGGTGACCAGCGCGCCTTCGGTCACGGCCGAACGACCGATGATGCCGTCGATCGGCGACAGCACCTTGGTGTAGACGAGATTGATGCGGGCCGTCTCGAGCGCCGCCTTGGCCGACAACACATCGGCATTGGCCTGGTCGCGGGTAGCCACGGCATCGTCGTAGGTCTGGCGGCTCACGGCACGGCTCTCGGTCAGCGGCTTGTAGCGCTGGACGAGCAGGTTGGCGGTGCGCAGCTGCGCCTGGACCCGGGCGAGCGCCGCCTGGCGGCTGTCGAACTCAGCTTGATAGAGCGAGGGATCGATCTGGTAGAGCTGCTGGCCCGCGCGCACCTCGCCGCCTTCGGTGAAAAGACGCTTCTGCACGATGCCACTGACCTGGGGCCGGACTTCGGCGTTGCGATAGGCGGAGGTCCGGCCGGGCAACTCGGTGGTCAGCGAAACGGGCTGCGTCTTGAGCGTGACGACGCTGACCTGCGGCTTGCCCGCCGCGGGCGGCGCTTCCTGCTTGCCGCAGGCGGCCAGAGCCAGTGCCAGGGCGGTTGCCGACAGCGCAAAGGCGCCGCGACGGACCAGATTCTTCTTTTTCATTCCGTGCATATCCCGAACAAAAATTTGTATTGCGCCGAAAGCGGGGGGGGGGGGGGGGGGTTTGCCCCCACGCTGCGCCTTCGGCTTGCTGCCCCCCGAGGGGGCTCCCTGCCTTGGGGCGGCCCGGCGGCAGGGTTGCCCCCACGCTGCGCCTTCGGCTTGCCGCCCCCCGAGGGGGGCTCGCCCCGCGGGTGATGCCTCTTTTTCCAACTTCTACGAGTGACAAGATGGGCATCTTTGCTGCATTGCAAAACGCCACATTGTCCGTTATCCCGCCCGAGAAACAAAGTGCGCTCAAGCGAAAACATCATTCCAAATATGGGACAATAATTCCGCCTGGACGCCCGTTGATGCCATCCCCGCAGCCGTCCTTCCGCCCTTCCCGAGTCCGCCATGAACACACGTTTGCAGGGCATGGAGCTGTTCGTCGAGGTCGCCAAGACCCGCAACTTCAGCCGTGCCGCCGAGAACCTGGGCATTCCCAAATCCACGCTGTCACGCCAGGTGGCCGAGCTCGAGCGTTCGGTCGGCCTGCAGCTGCTCGCGCGCACCACCCGCAAGGTGGAGCTCACGGCGGCAGGCCAGCTCTACTTCGAACGCTGCGAGCGCATCGTCGCCGAGGCGCAGGTGGTGCACGAAGAGCTGCAGAACCTGGTCGAGACCCCGTCGGGGCCGCTGCGCGTGAACATGCCGGCCGACTTCGGCACCGACTTCATGGCCGAAGCGTTCGTCGCGTTTTCGCAGAAGTACCCGGACGTGACGTTCTATCTGGACCAGGCCAGCCCGGAACACGCCAACCGCGTGTTCCAGACCTGCGACGTCTCGGTGGAGATCGGCGAACTGCCCGATTCGAACCAGATCGCGCGCCCGCTGGGCATGCTTCCGGCTTACCTGTACGCCTCGCCCGATTACCTGGCGCGCCATGGCGAACCGCGGCACCCCAGTGACCTGACCCGTCATGAGTGCCTGGAGTTCCGCGCCGGACGCGGCGGGCGCGTGACGCGCTGGCCTTTGCACAATGGCGAACGCCACATCGAGATCACGCCCGGCCATCGCTATTCGGTGAACAGCATCTCGATGTTGCGCAGCCTGACCAACCTGGGCGCCGGCATCGCCATCCTGGCGCCCGTGCGTGCCGTGCAGGCGGATCTGGAGAGCAGCCAGCTCAAACGCATCCTGCCCGACTGGCACGCGGGGCCGTTTCCGGTCTATGCCGTCACGGACACCCGTCTGCTGCCGGCCAAGACGCGGATCTTCATCGAGTTTTTGATGGAACGCCTGCGGCTCGCGCCGCTGGGCCAGGATAGCGCCAGCCTGTTCCCGTAGCGGGAACGCTGAAACCGGCTGAAATGATTGTGTGAGCGCGCGCGGCGGCGAAATGCGCCGCGCCGGACTCAGAAGCGCTCGTCTTCGCGCAGGTAGCGCCACTGCCCTTGCGGCAGATCGGCCAGATTGACGCGGCCGATGCGCACGCGCTTGAGTCCCACCACGCGCAGGCCGACCAGTTCGCACATGCGGCGGATCTGGCGCTTCTTGCCTTCGCGCAGTACGAAGCGCAACTGATCTTCGTTCTGCCACGACACCTGGGCCGGCCGCAGCGCCCGTCCGTCGAGCGACAGGCCGTGGTTGAGCAAGGCCAGGCCGCGGTCGTTCAGGTTGCCCTGCACCCGCACCAGATACTCCTTGTCGACCTCGGATTCTTCGCCGATGAGCTGGCGCGCGACGCGGCCGTCCTGCGTGAGGACCAGCAGGCCCTGCGAATCGATGTCGAGCCGCCCCGCGACCGCCAGGCCGCGCAACTGGCTGCGGTCGAAGCGCAGCGGCGAGCGGTCGCCCGCCCAGTGGTTACGCGCCTCGACCAGCGCCACGGCCGGCGTGTAGCCGTCCTCGGCCTGACCCGACACATAGCCGATGGGCTTGTTGATCAGAATGGTGACGCGCGCGGTCTGCTGCGCGCGCGCGGCGCGTTCGAGCGTGATGACCTGATTGGGGAAGGCCTTGGCGCCGAGCTCGGACACCACCTCGCCATCGACCCGCACCCAGCCGCGTTCGATATAGCTGTCGGCCTCGCGGCGCGAACAGAGCCCCCGCTCGGACATGAGCTTGGAGATACGTACTTTTTCCATGGGCGCTATTGTAAGCGCGCCGGGCCGCCCGCACCTCGCCGGCCGCACCTGGCCGGCCGCACCCGCCCCACCGCGGGAGACTTGGCATAATACGCAGCCATGACGCTTCCGCTGCACAACTCTCCTCCGCTGGCCGACGGCTGGCTCCGTCACTGCCCTCCCGTGTGCGATGCGCTGATGCGCCACTGGCTGATGCGGCCGGGCGCGCTCACGGCCGGTCTGCGTCAGGTGGGCCAGGTCCGCCTGCGCGTGACGGGTGAATACGCGCAAGGCGCCCTGCCCGACGAGGCGCGCGCCATGCACATCGCCCCCGGCACGCCCGTGTGGGTGCGCGAGGTCCTGATGTCGGTCGATGGGGTGGACAGCGTGCCGGCGCGCAGCCTCGCGCCGCTCACCGCTTCGCACGGCGCCTGGCAGGGCATGCGGCGCCTGTCGACACGGCCGCTGGCCGATATGCTCTATCACGATCGCACCGTCACGCGGTCGCCGTTCGCCGTGCGCCGGCTGGCCGCGCCCGTGCCTTTTTTCCAGAGCCTGCAGGGACTGCTCGACGCGCAGCATGGTGAACACGCCGCGCGTCATCTCTGGGCGCGCCGCTCGGTATTCTGGCGCGCGGGCCAGCCGCTGTTGGTGGCGGAGTGTTTTCTGCCCGGCTTCTGGCCCGTGGCGGCCGCGAGCAATCCCTTCCCGCCGCTCAAGCGCCACGTCATCCGCCGCGGCTAGCCGCCAGCGCCGGCGGCAAATCTGCCTGGCCGACGCCGGTCGATCCGGCGCTCAGCGCCAGATCTCGGGCTCGATCGTGACCTGACCGAGCGCGCCCGACATATACAGCACGCCATCCGAAATATTGGCGTGCAGCTGCATCGAGCGTTCGGTGAGCGCCGCCAGCGCGTTGGTCTGGCCCGAGGGCAGATTGATCACCCGCAGATTGCGCGCGCGGTCGACCTTGTTGCGGATGCCATCCCACCAGATCTGCGAGGCATGGCCGCCGTAGCAATAGATCACCACCGAGTCGGCGCGGCCACAGGCGCGCAGCACACGGCGCTCTTCGGGCTGGCCGACCTCGATCCACTGCTCGATCGCGCCGGTCAGGTCCTTGCGCCAGAGATCGGGCTCGTCGGTGTCGCTCAGGCCTTTGGTGAAGGCCAGCTCGTCGTGCGCGTTCAGGGCAAAGGCCGCCACCCGCACCATCATGCGCTCGTCCGTCTCCGAAGGATGCCGGGCGATCGTGAGCTGATGGCTGCCGTAGTAATTGCGATCGGTATCGGCGACGTGCAGGTCGGCCTTGTAGATGGTGGCGCGCAGGGCCATGGGATAGAACTTCCTCGAAAGACGAAACTGGGCGGCAGTGTAACGCGAGCCGCCGCGTTACACTGCCGGCGCGCTGCTTCTGTCGGATCCCACACCATGACCACGACCACCGCTCTCATCGCCTTCGCGCTTGCCGCAGGCATCCTCACGATCACGCCTGGGCTGGACACGGCCCTCGTGCTGCGCACCAGCGTCATCGAGGGCGCACGCCGCGCACTGATGGCGGGCCTGGGCATCTGTGCCGGCTGCCTGGTGTGGGGCACCGGCGCGGCGCTGGGTCTGGGCTCGCTGCTCGCCATGTCCACGCTGGCCTACGACATCCTGCGCATCGGCGCCGCGATCTATCTCTGCTATCTCGGCGCACGGCTGTTGTGGCGCACCCGGCAGGCCGCCCCGTCCGCATCGGCACGGGCCCCGGCGGGCGAGCTGGCAATCGGAGACCCCGCGGCCGCTACGGCGAGGGCGGCGGGTGCGCCCGCCGCGGGATCGCCCGCCGCCGGGTCGCCGGCCGCCGGAGCGCCGGCCGCGGGATCGCCCGCCGCCGGATCGCCCGCCGCCCCTGTCTCCCCCGTCGCCCACGACACCACGGCGATGGGCTGGTTTCTGCGGGGCTGCCTCACCAACGTGCTCAATCCCAAGGTAGGGGTGTTCTACATCACCTTTCTGCCGCAGTTCATCCCGCAGGGCGCCGATGTGCTGCAGTTCAGCCTGCTCCTGGCCGTGTTGCACGCGGCCATGGGCGTGTTGTGGTTCGCCTTGCTGGTGGCCGCCACGCGTCCGGTGGCACGCTGGCTCGCCCGCCCGTCCGTGGCCCGCGGCCTCGATCGCCTCACGGGCGGCGTCTTCATCGCCTTCGGCCTGCGGCTGGCGCTCGAACGGCGCTGACGCGCCCCGCGGTGGTACAACGGCATGAGGCTGTCCTCCCGGAGACCCTCATGCCGCAGACCCTCGAAGTCGAATGGCGCGACGCTGTCGCGCGTGTCTGGCTCGCCCGCCCGGAATTGCGCAACGCGCTCGATCCGCGGCTCATCGCCGAGCTCACCGAAACCTTCATGACGCTCTCGCAGGACAACGCCGTGCGCGCCATCGTGCTGGGCGGCCGGGGCAAGGCTTTCTGCGCGGGCGCGGATCTGAACTGGATGCGCGCCAGCGCGCAGGCCGGCGAAGCCGAGAACCGCGACGACGCGCTGACGCTCGCCACGCTGCTGCAGACCATCGCCACCTGCCCCAAGCCCACCATCGCGCGCATTCACGGCCCGTGCATGGCCGGGGGCATGGGCCTGGCCGCGGCGTGCGACATCGCCATCGGCACGCCCGCGGCCCGTTTCGCCTTGAGCGAAGTTCGCCTGGGCCTCATCCCGGCCATGATCTCGCCCTACGTGCTGCGCGCCATCGGCGCGCGCGCGGCCAGCCGCTACTTTCTGACTGCCGAGGTCTTCGACAGCGAGACCGCGCGCCGGATCGGCTTGCTGCACGACTGGTGCGACGAAGACCAGCTCGACGTGCGCATCGAGCACCTGCTCGCGCAGTTCATGCAGGCGTCACCGGATGCGCTGGCGCAGACCAAGACGCTGATCCGCGAGGTGACGGGCCGGCCGCTCGCGGCAGAATTGCTCGAAGACACGGCAACGCGCATCGCGCGCCAGCGCGCCAGCGCGGACGGCCGCGAAGGCATGGCGGCCTTCCTGGAAAAACGGCGCCCGAATTGGGCGCCGTCGCAGGATGAATGAAGCTCGACGGCCCTGAGCCCGCCGCCATTGGCGGGCAGGCGCAGTGACCTCCGCCTAGTGCGTGTGCTCGTCGAGCACCAGATGGGCCAGGCCGCGCTCGGTGGCGACACCGATCTTGCGGCCGATGGGCAGCGTGGCCTTGGTTTCGATATGACCATACGGCAGGCCCGTGACGACCGGCACCTTGACCTCGCGGCGCAGCCACTTCACGACCTCGGGCATGTCGTAACCCTGGTCGTGCGGCGCGAGCCGATACTCGCTGAAGTGGCCCAGCACGATGGCCTTCTGGCGCGCCAGCACGCCCGCCTGATGCAACTGGATCAGCATGCGCTCGACGCGGTAGGGATGCTCGGCCACGTCTTCCAGGAACAGGATGCCACCGCGCACGCGCGGGAAATACGGCGTGCCCAGCAGCGCCACCAGGGTGGCGAGGTTGCCGCCCCACAGCACGCCGCGCGCATCGACCGGATCCGCGTCACGCGTCTCGAAGCTCAGGATCTCGAGTTCGCCGCGCATCAGTTCGCCGAACAGCGCGAGCGTCAGCTCGTCGGTTTTCTTCAGCCCGTAGTCGCGCACGGCCGTTACGCCGGAGTAGCTCTCGGCCCCGGTCTGCGCCAACAGCGCCAGATTGAAGGCGGTGAAGTCGCTCATGCCGACGAAGCGCTTGCCGCTGTCGGCCATGGCTTTCCAGTCGATCTCCGGCAACAGGCGCGTCAGGCCGTAGCCGCCGCGGGTTGCCATCACGATCGGATGCTTTTGTTTGATCGCCCGCGCTAGACCCGCCAGGCGTTGTTTGTCGGTGCCGGCGAAGCGCTGGTGCTGCGCCAGGGCGGCGCGGTCGACCGCCGTCTTGAAGCCTTCTGCGGCCAGGCGCTCGCGCGCCAGCTCGAGCTCGGCGGCGTCGCGCACGGCCGACGAGGGCGAGACCAGATAGATGCCCGAGGAGGGGGCGTGGTCGTGGACGCAGTCCGGACCGCAGGCGTGAGCATGATCGTGCTCATGCGCATCGCCGTGCTCATGATCATCGTCATGGCCGTGCAGCGTGTCGTGCTCGTGACGGGTGGCCGGCTGCCGGGAGGCGGCGGCCTTGCTGGAGCGTTTGGATTTCTGGGTCATGCGCGGGGTTCCCGGGATACTTTCTGGCGGCGTTGACGGAAGAAATCGCGCAGCATCTCGCCGCAGGGTTCCGCCAGCACGCCGCCCACGATGGAGGTGTGATGGTTCAGTTGAGCGACCGCGCCGACGTTCAGCACGCTGCCACAGGCGCCGGTCTTGGGGTCGTGCGCGCCGTAGACGATGCGGTCGAGCCGGGCATGCAGCATGGCGCCTATGCACATCACGCAGGGCTCGAGCGTGACGTACAGCGTGAGCCCCGGCAGCCGGTAGTTGGCCAGCCGTGCCGCGGTGGCACGCAACGCCACCACTTCGGCGTGCGCGGTCGGGTCGTGATCGATGATGGTGCGGTTGAAGCCGGTGCCCAGCACCTGGCCGCTGGCGTCGACCACCAGGGCCCCCACCGGCACTTCGCCGAGTGCCGCGGCCTGCTGCGCGAGCCCCAGCGCCTGGGCCATGAAGGCCTCGTCGCGCGCGGCCTGTTCGGCGTCGGCGGCGCTCACCTCGGGCTGCGCCACCGTGGCCGGGAGCAGATCCGACTCAGCCACCGTAGGCCCTCGACTTGAGCGAAAGATTGCCGGCCAGGGCCGTGAGCGCGGCCTCGAGCAGTTGGTAAAGCTCGGCTTCTTCGTCGTAGCGTGCGAAGTTCAGGTTGGACACCCGCCCCTGCTCCACGAAGCCCCAGGCCCGGCTGCGCTTGTCGCGGTGCTTCGGATCCCACACGCCGAAGGCGTAGCCATTGGCGCGCTTGATGAGCGAGAAGCACGGGATATCGGTATAGCCGTCGCCCACGAACACCATCTGGTCGAACGGCACGCGCAGGTGCTCCTGAGGCACCTTGCGGTTTACCTCGAAGGGCTTGTTGCGGAATTCCGTGCCGACCAGGCCTTTCTGGATGTGAAACAGGTAGCGCGTCTTGTCGGTAAAGCTCACGATCCGCCGGGGAAACGTGATGCCGCCGTCTTCGCCATAGACGAACTCCGATGCCCAGATGTCGGTGAACTCATGCGCGATCGGGGTGGAGCGCACGATATCGCCGATGCCGCTCGATATCAGATAGAACTCGAGCTGCACGCGCGGATGGCTGGCGCGCACCGCGGCCCGCAGGCGCGAAAACAGCGTCGTGACGCCCTCGTGCAGCGGCAGCCGCCGGCCCCAGTCCTGCAGGCGCTCGCGCGTGATGGGCCCGAGCGCGCCGCGCTGGCTGAGCTCGATCATCTTGTAGAGATAGGCCGGCACCGGATCCCAGTCGTCGCGCGTGAGCAGCGGATCGACCTCGTCTTTCCAGAACGACGCCGTATCGACGCCGATGCTGCCGAGAAAGCCGGTGGTGCTGTCCGGCGCGAGCGTATCGTCGAAATCGAATACCAGGGCGATGACGTCGGACATGTGGGAGCGCGGCGCGACCGCGGAAAATCGAATCAGGCGTCATTTTGCCTGATTGCGCCGGGCGGCGCTGCCGGGCGGCGCGCAAGAAAAAACGGGTGGCGCGCGGCGAACCGCGTACCACCCGTCTGCCGTGAGGCTGGCGCGAGGGCTCAGCGCACCGGCATCGGCGCGGTGGCCGGCGCCGGCGCCGTCATCGGCGCGGCGGGCGCGGCCGGCGTGCCCGGCGTGGCGGCCGGCACCGGAATCACGGTCTCGCGCAGCATGCCGCCGCCCTTCACGCTGCCTTGCGTGTTGGTCGGCGCATTCATCTGCGTGATGCAGTCCTGGCGCTGGCCGGCCGGCAGATTGTCGCAACGGCGGGTCTGGTTGGTTTCGTAGGCAGGCTCGTTGAGCGTGCCACGGCCCGATTCCTGGCGGGCCGCACCGGCCTCGCGCAGGCAGGTGGCGCGGTCCTGGCCGCTCGTGCCGCTGTTGCAGCGGGCGACTTCGCGGTCATAGGCGCTTTGCGCCGGACGCGGCGCGGTATTGGCGCTGGGGTCGGCGGCCTGGGCGGGCTGAACCATCCAGGTGGACGCCAGGGCCAGCGCGATCGCGCCGCCGGTGGTGCCCAGAATCGTGTACAGGCTGCTACGCATCGTGAACGGCTCCATGGTTTTCTCCTCTCGTGGCAGGGGTGACTGCCTCCCTTAGCAAGTTCCGGTCCCGGCCCGCGGCGCGGGTCCGGGCGCAGCCCTTGCGATCAAGATACGAAAAAGAGAAGACAGGCGGGCGACCGAATTGTTACAGCTCTGTCGAGTCGTAAAGCGGGGCGCCCGCCCTGCCCGGTTCAGGGTTCCTGATGCGGTTCGTTCGGCCCGATTTCGGCCGAGCGGTTACGGTAGACGGCGGCGCGCATCAGCAGCATGCCCGTGACCGGCGAGGTCAGGATCAGCAGGATGACGATCACGACTTCGTGAAAAACCGCGCGCGACGACAGATAGGAGAACACCAGCGCGGACGCGCCCAGCACGAAGCAGGCGCCCAGCGTGTTGCCCAGCGTGGGCGCGTGGATCCGGGCGTAGAAGTGGCCGAACCGCAACAGTCCGACCGCGCCCGTCAAAGCCAGGATGCCGCCCATGATGAGAAACAGGCTGGCCGGGACGGCGATCCACCAAGGGATTTCGGCTCCGATCATGGCTCGATCACCTCCCCGCGCAGCAGGAACTTGGCCAGCGCGGTCGAACCGACGAAGCCGAACAGCGCGATCAGCAGCGCGATGTCGAAATACACCCCGGTACCGGAGCGGATGCCGAATACCAGCATGATCAGCATGCCCTGGATATACATGGCATCCAGGCCGAGCACCCGGTCCTGGGCGGTCGGGCCCCGCACCACGCGCAGCGCCGCGCAGCCCATGGCAACGGCAAAGCACAGCAGCGCGAACGAGGCGGACCAGAAAAGCAGAACGTCCATTATTCGAATACCTCCTTGAGCGTGCGTTCGTAGCGGTTCTTGACCAGGTCGATCCACTCCTGCTCGTTCTGCAGGTCGAGCACGTGCAGGGTCATGTCGCCGCCCTCCGCGATATCGACCAGCACGGTGCCGGGGGTGTAGGTCAGGATGCAGGCCAGGAACGCGAGGCCATGCGGATCGCGCATCTCGAGCGGAATGGTGATGAAGCCCGGCGCCATCTCGGCGCGCGGCACCCAGATGAGCTTGGCCACCGACCAGTTCGAATGCACGATGTCGACCACGACCTTGCAGAACAGGCCGGGCAACAGCCAGAAGCGGCGCGGCTTGGCCCGCAACGGCCGCAGCCGGCTGGACGCCCAGCCGAGCCACAGCGCGAGCGCCAGACCCAGCAGCATCTGGCCCGCCGAGGCCGATTGGTTCAGCAGCAGCCACAGCACGAACATGCACAGCGGCAACAGCATTTTCAGGAAGGAGTCGCGCATCAGTTCACTCCTTCGAGGGGACGCACGGGCAGCTTGGACAGCACGGCGTCGATGTAGTGAGTGGGTTGATCCAGCGATTGCGCCGCTTGATCCAGATAGGCCGAAATCGGACCCGCGCCCGCGGCCAGCGCCACGCACAGCAGGATCAGCACGGCCACCGGGCCGGCCTCGAGCACGCGCAGACGCGGCGTGCTGCGGTCGTCGGAGGCCCAGAACACACGGATACCGGTGCGCGAGAGCGCCATCAGACCGGCCAGGCCGGACAGCAGCACGGCCGCCACCAGCAACCAGGCATCCATCGACGGCACCGCGGCCGAATCCGCCGCCGTGACGGCCGCAGACAGCAGCGAGAACTTGGCCACGAAGCCCGACAGCGGCGGCAGGCCCGTCACGAGCAGCGTGCAGGACACGAACGCCAGCCCCAGAAACGCCATCGCCGCGGGAATCGCCACGCCGACCACGTCGTCGGATTTGTTGGGCGTGGACGGGTCGTCGAGATCGAAGACGTCCATCGTGATGGCCAGCACGTTGGCCCCGAAGGTGCGGGTGCGCTCGATCAGCTCGATCAGCAGGAACAGCGCGCCGGTCGCGAGCACCGAGCTCACCAGATAGAACAGCGCCGGACCCGTGAGCGCGACGCCGGGCATGCCGAGCGCGGTCAGCAGCGTGCCGGCGGACACGATCACGCAGTAGCCGGCCAGCTTCTCGAGGCCCTGGGTCGACAGCAGGCCGATACCGCCGAACAGCAGCGTGGCCAGGCCGACCGCGAACATCCAGTCCAGGCTGAAGGCCGACGGCGCGCCCGTGGGCAGCAGCAGCGAGCCGATGCGCAGCAGCGAATAGATGCCGACCTTGGTCATGATCGAGAACATCGCGGCCACCGGCGCGCACGCCGAGCCGTAGCCGCGCACCAGCCAGAAGTTCAGCGGCCAGGCCCCGGCCTTGACCAGGAACGCCACCCCCAGGATCGCGCACCCCGCCTCGAACATGCTGCGGTCATTGCCCGTCAGCGTGCCGGCGCGCACGGCCAGATCGGCCATGTTGAGCGTGCCGGTCACGCCGTAGATCAGCGCGATGCTGATCAGCAGCAGGAACGACGCCACCAGATTCACGGCGATGTATTGCAGGCCCGCGCTGACGCGTGCCACGCCCGAGCCGTGCAGCATCAGGCCGTACGACGCGGCCAGCAGCACCTCGAAGAACACGAACAGGTTGAACAGGTCGCCGGTCAGGAAGGCGCCGTTCAGCCCCATCAGCAGGAACTGGAACAACGAATGAAAGTGCACCCCGGCGCGATCCCAGCGCGACAGCGAGTAGATCAGCGTGGCCAGGCCGAGCACGCCGGTGAGCGTGAGCATCACGGCCGCGAGACGGTCGACCACCAGCACGATGCCGAACGGCGCGGGCCAGTCGCCCGGCAGATAGACGCCGATGCCTTCGGGCCAGGCGCCGAGCGCGCCGCCCGCCATGGCCAGCAGCGCGATCGCGCTGCCCAGCTGTATCAGCGTGGATAAGACCGCGATGCCGGCGCGGACACGGCGACGCGTGTCGGCCAGCAGCAGCATGATCGCGCCCGCGATCAGCGGGACGGCAATGGGGTAAATGGGAAGATGTTGCTGCCAATCAATCAAGATTCAGGCTCCCGGCCGTCGACGTGGTCGGTGCCCGTCAGCCCGCGCGAAGCGAGCAGCACCACGAGAAACAATGCGGTCGTTGCGAAACCGATCACGATGGCCGTCAGCACCAGGGCCTGCGGCAGCGGATCGGCGTAGAGGCTCGGATCGGCCGGCACGCCATTCTCGAGCACGGGCGGACGGCCCACGGTGAGCCGGCCCATGCTGAAGATGAAGAGGTTGACCGCATAAGAGAGCAACGACAGCCCCATGATGACCTGGAAGGTCCGGGGCCGCAGCAGCAGCCACACCCCGGATCCGGTCAGGACGCCGATCGCCAGCGCATATATCCATTCCATGTTCAAGCTCCTTCGGGCTGGGGTGCCGCGCCGCCCGCGGCGGGCAGGTCCACGGCAGCCTCGTCTTCGGCCTCGGCTTCGGCGGCCGCGCGGCGTTGTGCACGCAGCGATTGGTGAGCGAGCGCCACCAGCACCAGCACGGTCGCGCCCACCACCAGCATGTAGACGCCCAGATCGAACAGCAGCACGCTCGACAGATGCAGGTGACCGACCAGCGGCACATGCACGTCCCAGGCCAGCGCCGACAGGAACGGCCGCAGCGCGAACCACGACGACATCGCCGCGATCCCCGCCGCCGCCAGCCCCAGGCCGACCCAGTGCTGCGGGTTCAGGCGGCTGCGCGACTCGACCCAGTACACGCCGCCCACGATGTATTGCAGGATGATGGAGGTAGCCATGACCAGCCCGCCGACGAAGCCGCCGCCCGGCAGGTTGTGACCACGCAGCAGCAGATAGACCGACACCAGCACCGCCACCGGCAGCAGCATGCGCACCAGCACGGCGGGCACGCGCATCTGGCCTTCGGGCAGCGGCGCCTTGATGTCGGGCGGCAGCAGCGCCGCGCGGCCATCCTGCTCGAGCTGCTGACGCGGCAGTTCCACGCTCTCCTGCGCCGGACGGAACCGCCGCAGCAGCGCGTAAACCGTGAGCGCCACGATGCCCAGCACGGTGATCTCGCCCAGCGTATCGAAGCCGCGGAAGTCCACCAGGATCACGTTCACCACGTTGGTGCCGCCGCCCTCGGGCAAGGCCTGCTCCAGGAAGAACGACGAGATCGTGTCGCCGATCGGACGCGTGAGCATCGCGTAGGTGATCGCGGTCAGGCTGACGCCGGCCACACCGGCGACCAGCAGGTCGCGCAGGCGGCGCGCCCGTGCCTTCAGGCCCGGACGGTCGTCATCGGTGCCGGCCAGCATCCGGCGCGGCAGCCAGCGCAGGCCCAGCAGCAACAGCACCACGGTCACGACCTCGACCGCCAGCTGCGTGAGCGCCAGGTCGGGCGCCGAAAACCACACGAAGGTCAGGCAGGTCATGAGACCGGCGCCGCCCGACAGCGTGAGCGCGGCCAGCCGGTGGTACTTGGCCTGGTAGGCCGCGCCCAGCGCGCAGCCGCCACCCACCAGCCAGAGAATGAGAAACACCGGATCTGCGGGCGTGCGCGGACCGTCGCCCGAGAGCCAGCCGCCCACCCGCAGCGGCAGCCAGGCCACCGCGAGGGTTCCAATCACGATCACCAGCATCTGCACCTGCAGGCGCGACGAGGCCAGCACGCGGACCGCCCGGCTCGCCAGGACGGAGGCCGAGTCGACCAGATACTCGAAGCTGCGGCGGCCGTCGAAGCGATAGATGAACGGCACGCGGCCCGGGTGATTGCGCTGGTGCGCACGCAGCACCAGATAGAGGGCGATGCCCACCATCAGCGCGACGAAGCTCATCGCCAGCGGCAGATTGAAGCCGTGCCAGACGGCCAGGCTGTACTCCGGCATGCGCTCGCCCAGGATGCTCTGCGCCGCCAGGTGCAGGAACGGCCCGACGGTAAGGCCGGGAATGATGCCCACGATCAAACAGATCATGACCAGCAGACCGCTCGGGAACAGCATCCAGCGCGGCGGCTCGTGCGGCGCGCGCGGCAGGTCGGTGGCGGGCGGGCCGAAGAACACCTGCAGGATGAAGCGCAGGGAATAAGTCACCGAGAACGCGCCGGCCACGGTGGCCAGCAGCGGCAGGCCGATTTCGAGCGCGCGATCGCCCGAGATGAAGGTGGTTTCGGCGAAGAACATCTCTTTGGAGATGAAGCCGTTCATCAGCGGCACGCCCGCCATGGACGCGGCCGCCACCATGGCCAGCGTGGCCGTGATCGGCATCGCCTTGTACAGGCCCGACAGGCGGGTCATGTCGCGCGTGCCGGTTTCGTGGTCGACGATGCCGGCCGCCATGAAGAGCGAGGCCTTGAACGTGGCATGGTTGACCATGTGGAAGATCGCGGCCACCAGGCCGAGCGTGCTGTTCAGGCCGAGCAGCAGCGTGATGAGGCCGAGATGGCTGATGGTGGAGTACGCCAGCACTCCTTTCATGTCACGCTGGAAAATGGCCGCGTAGGCACCCAGGACCAGCGTGATCGCCCCGGCGCCGCCGATGACCCAGAACCACTCTTCGGTGCCCGCGAGCACCGGCCAGAAACGCGCCAGCAGAAACACCCCGGCCTTCACCATCGTGGCCGAGTGCAGATAGGCCGAGACCGGCGTGGGCGCCGCCATGGCGTTGGGCAGCCAGAACTGGAACGGAAACTGGGCGCTCTTGGTCAGGGCGCCCAGCGCCACCAGGGCAAGCACGGCGGGATACCAGGGATCCGCGCGGACCAGATCGCCCGAGGCCAGCACCCGATCCATGTCGTAGCTGCCGACGATATGGCCGAGGATCAGCACGCCGGCCAGCAGGCAGAGGCCGCCCGCGCCCGTGATGGTGAGCGCCATGCGGGCGCCGCGGCGGGCGTCGGCCCGGTGATGCCAGTAGGCGATCAGCATGAACGAGGCCAGGCTGGTCATTTCCCAGAACATCACCAGCTGGATCAGGTTGCCGGAGAGCACCACGCCCAGCATCGCGGCCATGAAGGCCTGGAAGAAGGAGAAGAAACGCGGGACCGGGTCCTCGGGCGACATGTAGTAGCGCGCATACAGCACCACCAGCGTGCCCATGAGCGACACGATCAGCGAGAACAGCCAGGCGTAGCCGTCCATGCGCAGCGAGAACTGCAGGCCGAGCGCGGGGGCCCATTCGAAGTTCGCACGTACCACCTCGCCGGCCGCGATCTGGGGATACAGGCTGGCCACCAGGACGGTACAGACCAGCGCCGTGATGCCGGCCAGCCAGGATTCCGCATTGCGGGCGTTGGTTGGCAGCAAAGCGGCGCACAGACTGCCGATGAACGGCAGAGCGAGGATGAGAATCAGCGACATGGCGCTCCGGGGAAAATCCGGCTCCAGACGGCGTGGCGTGCACCGCGAGAGCATGAAGCCAGGGATGGCAGTCGGTAAATCCCTGGCACGAGACCACGCAACCGCCCACCGCCGGCCCCCGGCAGGGGCAGGCACCGCCCGCGGACGCGCCGCTGCGGCGACAGGATACGACAAGGGTTTCGGCGGAAAGCGCCAGGAATTCTTACGTGAAAAATATCAGATTCTTGTAAGTTGTGCACGGATAGCAGCCAATCGCTGCGGGATGCGCACCGATTCCCGCAAGAATCGAACAAGCGAATGACAGTGGATTGACAGCCCATTTCGGCACTCGGAATGTGTCAAATTCGCCCAACGTCGCTTTATTTCGCTCAGCTTACAAAAAGCTGGCCGGCGCAAGCGCGAAACCGGTGCCACCAGGCGGCAGATTGAGGGACGGAAAAGACCGGTTTTGCCGGCTTGATCGGGCTTTCGAAGGCGGCCCGCCCGCAGCGTCGGACCGGTTCCCGGGCCAGCTTCCCCGGCCCCCGCGGCTCAGTATGGCGTCGCACCACCGCCGGGTCCATCCCGCCCTGTTTGTTGCGCTGCGGGTAGATACCCATATCGGGGACACCGCTTTTTCGCTGCAATGGCGCTCCCGCGACCTGCGGACACGTGCCCCCGCGACCCGGCGGGCGCAACAACCCACGGCCAGCCGGCAGACAGACCGGACCCGTACCGAGGAGAGATGTCGAATGAAGTTGCCCAAGCTCAAGTTGCTGCTCGGCGCCGTCCTGGCGAGCACCTGCGTCATGGCTGGCGCCCAGGCCAAGTATCCCGACCGCCCGATCCGCCTCATCGTGCCGTTCGCGGCCGGCGGCACCACGGATATCGTGGCCCGGATCGTCGCCGAGGGCCTCGGCCGTGAGCTCGGCCAGGCCGTGGTGGTCGAAAACCGCGGTGGCGGCGGCGGCGCGATCGGCGCCGAAGCGCTCGCGCGGGCGAGCAACGACGGTTACACCCTGGGCATGGCCACGGTCAGCACCATGGCGACGAACCCGGCCACCAATCCCGCCACCCCGTACAACCCGCTCAAGGACTTCACGCCCATCATCAATCTGGTGAATGTGCCGAACGTGCTGACGGTCAATCCCAAGGTGCCCGCCGAGAACCTGCAGGCGTTCATCGCCCTGCTCAAGGCCAACCCGGGCAAATACAGCTACGCCTCGGCCGGCACCGGCGGCATCTCGCACCTGGATGGCGAGCTGTTCAAATCGCTGACCGGCACGGACATGATCCACGTGCCGTACCGCGGATCGGGCCCGGGCCTGAACGATACGATCGCCGGGCAGGTGAGCGCCCAGTTCGACAACCTGCCCTCTTCCATGCCGCACATCCAGGCGGGCAAGCTGCGCGCGCTGGCGGTGGCATCCACCGAACGCGTGAAGGGCGTGGACGCACCGACCTTCGCCGAGGCCGGCCTGCCCGCCATGAACAACATGGCCTGGTACGGACTGGTGGCGCCGGCCGGTGTGCCCGCCGACGTGGTCGCCCGCGTGCACGACGCGGCGGTCAAGGCGCTCAAGGATCCCAAGACGGCCCAGCGTCTGATCGATGGCGGCTCGTTCATCGACGGCGGCAGCTCGCAGGATTACGCGGCGCTCATCAAGCGCGAACTCGAACTGCGCCAGAAGATCGCGCGCGAGCAGAACATCAAGCTCACGCAGTAAATGAAACGGCGCGGGCCGCCTGCTGGCGGCCCGCGGCCATAAGCTTTCGACGGCGGCACGTCATGCAGACGCGCCGCCGTTTTGTTTGGCGGCGCTCAGGCGAGCTGGCGCTGCGGCACGCCCATGTCTTCCCAGGCACGGCCATGGCAGGTGAACAGCAGCACCTGGTGGCGCGTGGCCACGTCGAACAACGCGCGCTTCATCAGATCGCGGCGCGCATCGTCGGCGTGGACCAGCGCATCGTCGAGCACCAGCAGCGTGGGCCGGCCCGCCTCTCGCAGCAGATCGGCGTAGGCGAACCGCGCCAGCAGACCCAGCTGCTCGCGCGTGCCGAAGCTCAGGCTCGCGAGGTCTTCCTCGACCCCGCGGCTGAGCGCCACCGGTTGCAGTTGCGCGTCGAAGGCGAGGCGCGCGCCCGGCAGCAGCAGGCCCAGATAATGCTCGAGCCGCTGCGACAGCGGCGCGAGCAGGCGCTGCGTGGTCTGCTGGCGCGCCGACTGCAGCAGGCCCGCCAGCAGATCGAGCGCCTGGGCGCGTTCGCGCAACTCGTCGCGGCGGCGCGTCCAGCGCTCGCGCTCGGCGCGCGTGAGCGCGAGTTGCTCGCCCATGCCCTGGGCATTGGCCTGCTGCAGCCTGCCTTGCAGCTGCAGCAGCTCGGCCTGCCGTTCGGCATGCCGGTGCCGCGCCACTTCCGCCGAGCGGGTGAAACGCGCAAGATCCTGCTCCGCCACGTCGGGCCGCTCGGCCGCCAGCGTCTGCGCCTGCTGCGCGTGGTCGCGCTCCAGCGCCTCCTGCGCCGTGCGCGCCGCCAGCCACGCGTCGCCGCGCGCCGCGCGCCGGGCGCTCTCTTCGGGCGCATCGAACGCATTACGGCGGGTGCGCAAGTCTTCGCTCAACATCTGTGCGCGCGCGGCGGCGGTGTCGTGCGCGGCCTGGGTCTGCCGGGCCTGTTGCGCCAGCTGCTGGTAGCGCTCCTGCGCCTGCGCGAGGGTGGCCGTGCCGGCCGGCGCGGCGGGCGCGGCCGCCGATTGTTGCGCGCGCAACGTGGCCAGTCGTTCCTGGTCGCGCGCGGCGGTCTGCTCCCGGCTCTGCAACTCGCGCCGCAGGGCGTCGAGCCCCTGCGGCGCATGAATGGCCAGCGCCTTGTGCGCGTCGTTGAGGTCGCGCTCGGACGCGGCCAGGCGCAGCCAGGCCTGCTCCGCCTGCGCGAGCGATTCGACGCCCAGCTCGCGCAGCAACTGCTGATGCGCCCCCTGCGCCTGCACCAGATCGCTGGCGAGGGCCTGCAGATCGCGCCCGCCCGGTTCGATGCGCAACCAGCCCACGCCCGGAATGTCGAGCCGCGCGGCCTCGGTGAGCAGCATGCTGCCCTCGCCGTCCAGCGGCTGCCCCTCGAGCCGGGCCCCGGGTGCCGAAAATGTATAGCTCAGCCGTGTCGCCACCGCTTGCTGCTGCACGCGCAAGGCATCGAGCGCCTGTTGCGCGCGGCGCAGCGCCTGCAAGCGCGGCTCCTCGAAACGAACCTGGCCCTCGCGGGCGGCGCGGGCCGCTTCGGCCGCGGCCTGAGCGGCCTCGGCCTGCGCCACCGCCTGGCGCAGCCGCGCGATATCCGCCTCGGCGTCGCGCACCCTCGCGGTCAGCGACGCCAGTTCCTGAGCGGCGGCCTCGGCCGCCGTGCGGGCCGCATGGTGCTCACGCGCGGCGGCCAGCTCCTGCTCGGCCTGCGCCAGCGCGGCGGCGGCCGTCTGCGCGTGTTGCGCCTGCTCGCTCGCCCGCTGCTGCTCACGCGCGAGCGTGTCGGCCAGCGCGGCGAGGGCCTGGGCGTCGTCCTGATCGCGTTGCACCTGGGCACGCGTCAGCGCGGCGGTCTCGCCCGCGCGCTGCGCATCGCTCTGCAGCCGCGCCACCTGTTCGCGCAGACGCGCCAGCGCCTCGAGCCGCTGGCGTGCCTGCATGGCCTGCGCCTCGTGACCTACCCACGGCGCCTCGCGCTCATCCCGCTCGTGCTCGCCACGCAGCCGCGTCAGGCGATCGACATCGGCCTCGAGCGCCGCCAGCGCGCGCGCCTGCTCGTCTTCCTGCTGCGCGAGGCGGGCGAGCTCGGCCTCGGCGTCGCGATAGGCGGCGCGCGGTTTGCCGCGCGCATCCAGCAACTCGGCGCGATCCGCCTGTACCTGCTCGTAGAGCCGGTCGCCGTCCTGGCTGGCGAGCTCGCCGCTGATGCCGGTGAGGGCATCGCGCAGATACGTGTCCGCATGGCCGGCCGGGCCGGCCAGCAACTGTCCTTCGCCTTGCTCGATCCACAGCAGCCCCGGGATGCCCGCATGTTCGGGTTTGCTCAGGCCTTTTTTCGGCAGGTCGAAACCCAGCAGGGTCGCCAGCACCTGCTCCGCGTCCTCGCCCTCGTGGCGCTGCCGGCCGCCGTCGATCAACAGCTCGCAGCGCGCCCTGGACAGGAAGTGCTTGCGCAGCAGGTAGTCATGGCCGTCGTGCTCGAAGGCGACCTCGACGGACGGACGCGCGCCGGCCACGCCGCGCGGCGCGAGGTGCGACACGGTCGATGTGCCATAGCGCTCGAGAAACGCCGCCCGCAGCGCCGCCGCATACGTGCTCTTGCCCGCCTCGTTGGCGCCGACGATGATGTTGAGCCCGGCTTCGAGCCCGTCGAGCTCGGCCGCGCCGTGAAACTTGCGGAACTCGGCCAGTGCGATGCGCGAGACCTTCATGCGGCCTCCCGCGCCAGGTTGCGCTGGTACTGCAGCAACAAGCGCAAGGCCGTACGCGCCACCGCGCCCTCGGCCGCCTCCGTCGCGGTGCCGGCCCGCGCCTGCATGGCTTGCAGACGCTCGGCCACCTCGGCCACATAGCCATCCAGGCGCAAGGCCGCTAGGTCGGCCTCGGCCGGCGCGATGGTCAGCGCGGCGGTGTCGATGTCGAGACTGCGGGCACGCGCCGCGGCCTGGCCCACGGCCTGCTGCAAGCCCTCCCAGTCGGCGAGCGTGACGCTGCCACTGACCTCCAGCCGCAGCACGTCGTCGGCGCCGAGCTGCGCGAGCCGCACGCCCAGCGTTTCCAGATCGCTCGGCAGCGCCAGCGGCGTCTGCCATAACTGCCAGCGAAACCGGCCTATCGCGACGCGCTCGACCTGCGGCGCCTGCCCCGGCGCCGCGATGCGCACGTCGAGCACATGGCCCGGATCGTTGCCGCGAAAGCGGTCCTGCTCCGGTGTGCCGGCATACCAGGTGCGCGCATCGATCTCGAGGCACCCGTGCCAGTCGCCGAGCGCCAGGTAATCGAGGCGGGCCCGCGCCGCGCGGTCGGGCGCGATCGGATTGGCGGCGTCGGCAGATTCGGGCAGGCGGCCGCTGACGCTGCCGTGGGCCAGGCCCACGCGGGGCAGCCCGTCCGGCGTATCCAGATGATCGAAGGCCGCGCTCACGTCGTCATAGGTATGACGCTGCGTAAGCGGCGCGGCGAGCGCGCTGAACGTGTCCAGCAGCACGGCCTGCGTGGTGAGCGGAATATGCACGTTGGCCGGCACGCAGTTCAGCTGGCGCGCACGCGACCAGACACTGTCGGCCAGCGCCGCATCGTGGTTGCCGGCGATCATGACCCACGGGCCATCGAAGGCGGCAAGCGCGTCGAACAGGCGGCGAATGGTGCGATCGGAGACCGCCTGGGTATCGAACACGTCGCCCGCGACCAGCACGGCGTCGACCCGGCGCTCGCGGGCCAGCGCCGCGATGCGCGTCACGGTTTCGATGCGCGCTTCCGCCAGCACGGCGGCGTCGTCGGACTCGAACTGACCGTAGACCCGGCCGATCTGCCAATCGGCGGTATGTAGAAAATGAGCCAAGGCGGACCTCAGAAGTACCCGGTTTGGTGCGATTGTGGCATAGGCGCACGCGGCGGCCGGCCTGCCCGGCTTCCGCCCGGGCCGGGGCTTGGCTCCGGAGGCGGATAAGCGGCGCGCCGCAATGAAACAGCGCCCGCGGCCGGGAGGCGGCGGGCGCTGCGCGAGACGCTGCGGCGATCAGGCCGGACCGGCCACCATCGCGCGCGGCGCGGCGCGCTCCTTGCCGTAACGCGAGAGCGCGAGGTCGTCGGCGCGGATACCCGGCTGACGGCCCATCACGAGGTCGGCGGTGAGCTTGCCCGAGCCGCACGACATGGTCCAGCCCAGCGTGCCATGACCGGTATTGAGGATCAGATTGTCGTAGCGCGTGGCGCCAACGATCGGCGTGCTGTCGGGCGTCATGGGCCGCAGGCCGGTCCAGAACTCGGCACGGGCCACGTCGCCGGAATCGGGATAGAGATCGTTGACGACCAACTCGAGCGTGGCGCGGCGCGCGGGCTTGAGGCGCAGGTCGAAGCCGGAGATCTCGGCCATGCCGCCCACCCGGATCCGCTGATCGAAGCGCGTGACCGCGACCTTGTAGGTTTCGTCGAGCACGGTGGAGACCGGCGCGGCCGATTCGTCGGTGAGCGGAATCGTGAGCGAGTAGCCCTTGACCGGGTACACCGGCAGGTCGAGGCCGAGCGGCTCGAGAAAGCCACGGCTGTAGCTGCCGAACGCCGTCACGTAGCAGTCCGCGGTGAGAACCTCGTCGTTGGCCAGACGCACGCCGGTGATGCGGTTCTTCTGGCGCAGCAGGCCCTTGACGGGCGTGTTGAAGCGGAACTGCACACCGAGCGAGCGGGCGATGTCGGCCAGCGCGAGCGTGAAGCGGCGGCAGTCACCGGTTTCGTCGTTGGGCAGGCGCAGGCCGCCGGCCAGCTTGTGCAGCGAGCGCGCCAGCGCCGGTTCGGCCACCGGCAGCCGGTTGGCGTCGAGCAGCTCGTAAGGCACACCCACTTCTTCGAGCACCGCGATGTCGCGGCGCGCCGCTTCCATCTGTTTTTCGGTACGGAACAACTGCAGCGTGCCTTGCGTGCGCTGCTCGTACTGGATACCGGTGTCGGCGCGCAGGCTGCGCAGGCAATCCCGGCTGTACTCGGCCAGGCGCAGCATGCGCTCTTTATTGACCGAGTAGCGGTCGGCCGAGCAGTTGGCCAGCATCGCGGCGAGCCAGCGCCACTGGAACAGGGTGCCATCGGGACGCAATGCAAGCGGCGCATGCTTCTGGAACAGCCACT
This sequence comes from Bordetella genomosp. 5, assembly GCF_002261315.1. NCBI lineage: Bacteria > Pseudomonadati > Pseudomonadota > Betaproteobacteria > Burkholderiales > Alcaligenaceae > Bordetella > Bordetella genomosp. 5. The sequence goes on along the minus strand of NZ_NEVP01000004.1, from coordinate 496,080 downwards.
TGAAGGCCTTCGTCGGGATGCCGGGCGCGGCCCAGGGCGTGGAATAGCCCGGCGACACCTGCCCGGCATTGGCGTAACTGGTCTCGTCGGCCGGACCGCCCTGGCGGTCGATGACCGTGACGCTCGCCCCCTGGCGAGCCAGATAATAGGCGGTGGTGATGCCGATGACGCCGCTGCCCAGGACGATGACGTGCATGAGAGGTCTCGCTCGTTATTGCGTTTACGTGAATTCTTGTAGTCTAGGAGTCATATGCCAGTGAAAACCACTAAAATTGGCCCAGCCAACCCGATTTAATCCTGCCGACCCCGGCTTTTCCGCCGTCCCAAAGTGAAAATGCGCGAGCTCGACCGTACCGACCGCAAAATCCTCGAAATCCTGCAGCGCGAGGGCCGGATTTCGATCACCGAATTGGCCGACCGCGTGAGCCTGTCGGCCACGCCCTGCTCCGAGCGCGTCAAGCGCCTGGAACGCGAGGGCGTGATCACCGGCTACCATGCGCGCATCAACCCGGCGGCCCTGGGCAAGACGCTGCTGGTCTTCCTCGAAATCCGGCTCTCGGCCAAGTCGGGCGACGTGTTCGACAAGGTCAAGCAAGAGCTGATGTATGTGCCCGAAGTGATGGAATGCCATCTGGTCTCGGGCGATTTCGACTATCTGGTGAAGGCCAGGCTTTCGGAAATGAACGAATACCGGCGCCTGCTGGGCGAGATCCTCAAGCGTCTGCCGGCCTCGGCCGAGTCCCACAGCTACGTGGTGATGGAAGAAATCAAGGAGTCGCTTTATCTACCGACGGACCGCTGAACCCCTCCAGGTGCGCCGGCGCCGCACCCTCGCGCCAGGCGTCGAACTTGCGCAGCGCGGCCTCGAACAGCGGCGCCTGCGTGAGCGCGTCCAGCCAGGCGATGGCGGCGGACCAGGGCTGAGCGTCGAACCAGTCGCGGTCGGTATGGGCATACTGCCGCACGAACGGCATCACGGCGAAGTCGGCCAGACGCGGCCGGGCGCCGCCCAGCCAGGGCGCCACGCGCAGCGCGGCGTCGATGTCTCGCACCAGGCCCGCGGCCTGCTCCCGGTGTACGGTGGCGTCGGCGCCCGGGTAGCGTCCGGCATACTTATAGCGGTCGAGGTGATGCTTGAAGTCGCCGTCGCAGCGCGCGATCCAGTCCGCGCCCGCGCCGCCTTCGAGCCAGCCTTCGGGGTCGTGCCGGCCCAGCGCCCAGTGCATGATGTCCAGACTCTGTTCCAATACGTGGCCGCCGGCCAGTACCAACACCGGCACCGTCGCCTTGGGCGACGCGGCCAGCAGCGCGGGCGGTTTGTCGCGCAGCACCACCTCGCGCAACTCGCAGCGCTGGCCCGCGATCAACAACGCCATGCGCGCCCGCATGGCGTAAGGACAACGACGGAACGAATACAGGATGGGCAGCACGAATAACCTCTAGAACAACACGGCGGCAGCCTGCCGGAATCCCGCTCGCGGCTTCCCGACCCTGACAGCTGCCGCAATATTGTCGCCCAAGACAAACAAGCCCCCTGGGGCAGCAAGCCGTAGGCGCAGCGTGGGGGCGCTTTTTATCGCCGGGCCGCCCCAAGATAAAAACGCCCCCTCGGGGGCAGCAAGCCGTAGGCGCGGCGTGGGGGCGCTTTTTTATCGCCGGGCCGCCCCAAGATAAAAACGCCCCCTTGGGGGGCAGCAAGCCGGAGGCGCAGCGTGGGGGCGCTTTTTATCGCCGGGCCGCCCCAAGATAAAAACGCCCCCTCGGGGGGCAGCAAGCCGAAGGCGCGGCGTGGGGGTACTTTTTCTGTACCATTCTGCCGTGTCCGACCTCGCCGCGCTCGTGCGGCCCGGCCGCCGCCTCCCGTGCGCGGCCCTGGAGCCCGATTCATGTCCAAATTGATGTCCAAGCTTTCCCGTTACTTTTTCCGTGGATTGATCACGGTCCTGCCGATCGCGCTCACGCTCTATCTGCTGTTCATTTTCCTGGCCTGGACGGAGTCGTTCGCGCTGGCGTTCCTGCGCCCGTTCATCGGCAACTTCTACTTTCCCGGCCTTGGCCTGATGCTGGGCATTCTTGCGATCCTCGCGATCGGCTATCTGGTCTCGCTCGAGCGCGTGCAGCGCTTCATGACCTTCCTCGAGATGCCGTTCACCAATCTGCCGGTGATCAAGAGCATCTATTCCTCGCTCAAGAGCTTTGCCGACTACTTCACGCCTTCCGCCAAGACCACCAACCAGCAGGTGGTGGTGCTGCGTCTGCCGAACCAGCCGCTCGAGGTGGTGGGCCTGATCACCCGCCGCGGCGCCGACGGCCTGCCCGAGGGCTTCCTGCCGGGCGAGCGCGTCGCCGTCTATCTGCCCATGGGCTACATGATCGGCGGCTATACGGTATTCGTGCCGCAGGAATGGGTCACGCCGATTCAGATGTCGGTCGAGGAAGCCATGCGCTCGTCCCTGATCGCCTGGATGGCGCGCGCCGAAGCGCAGGGCCCGGCGGCCGCCGAGGCCGCGGGTGCCATGCAGAAAGAGATCGACGCGCATAGCCGCCCGCCGGCGGCGCCCGGCGTGGCGACGCCCGGCGCAACGGCGCCCGGCGCAACGGCGTCCGGCGCGGTAGCGCCTGGCAGTGCCGCTCCCTCCGCGCCGACCTCCGGCGTGGCGACGCCCGGCGTGGCGACGCCCGGCGCAGCGGCGCCCGGCGCAGCGACGACCGACATCCCTCCCCGTCAGCCCTGACCCCGCCCAAAACGGACGACAGCCGGGGCGGTTTGTCATCACAGGCTTGCCCCAGTTGCACCGCAGCAACGCATTGGCAATGATAGCGATGGGCGCACGATGCCCACGCTCCCGGCCAGGCGCCGGCACCTGAGGGAGCGAGATTCGCCCCCTGCCGGCTCGATGCCCGGCACTCGCCGGGCCCTGGAGCCGTTTCCGATGTCGTCCCCCCTCCTTTCCACGCCCGAGCGCGCCGACCACGGCGGCATCCGCATCGACAGTGCCGATGCGGCGAGCGCCGCGCTGGCCCTGCAGCAAGCCGGCCAATTCGTGCGCGCGCTCGATCTGGCCGCGTGGGTCAGCGTCACCCAGCAAGACGGCGCCCCCGGCGTGCGCATCCAGGCCATGCCCGCCTTCGCCTCGCGCTATCTGCCCGACGGCGACACCACGGGTCTGGCCGAAGCGCTCAAGCTGCGCACCGATACCGTCGAAGCCGATCTCGACCGCGAGATCGTGCTCGCCATGCTGGCCTGCCCGGTCGCTTTCGCGTTTCCCGACGTGGCCGAGCTCGAATCGGCCGTGCGCATCAGGCGCTATACCGTGCAGGCCGCCCGCAAGACCGCGCTGGCCTTCGATACCGAGCAGGCGGAGCGCCCGGCCGGCTACTGGACCTACGACGAAGCCCGCGGCTTCACCATCCTGCCGGGCCAGTCGCTCATTGAAGGGCTGCGACGCGCCACCCAGCCGGAAGCCTCCGGCGAGCTCTACGCCTTCTCGTGCTATCGCGCCACCGAGTACGTCACGGTGCTCGGCATCGCGCAGGAGCTCGAGGCCGCCAACCCCGAGATGGCGCGGCGCCTGCAGCGCCAATGGGAAACGCGCGCCGTGATGTCGGGCCGCTTCCACGATGCCTTCCTGCGTGAATACGGCTCGCTGGCCCAGCCCCTGCCGCCGCGCTTCTATGTGCCCGGCGACCGGCTCTGGTTCCGCAACCCCGACGAGCACTCGTCCAACGTCGAAGGCTACGAAGGCTCGTGGGTCTTCTACCTGGGCAACGGGCTCTTCAATAATTTCTGGAAGCGCGACAAGCCGTTCACCTTCACCGGCAAGTGCGTCGAAATCTTCCACTGGCGCCACGGCGCGCAGTACGACGCCAACGGCAAGCTTTTCATCAACGAAGACATCGTCGAAGCGCGCGTCGCCGAGACCCTCGCCCACCCCGACGCCACCGCGCGCATTCTCGAGCGCATGGTGCGCATCCGCGATCCGCAGGGCGTCTACGCCGAAGGCGGCTGCATCGACGCCACCCGGGAATGCGCCCGCTGGGTCCGCCCCGGCCACGCCGACGTCACCTTGCCGGAATACCCGACGCCGGGCTCGGCGGATTGAAAAGCCGGGCGGCAGGAGGCGCACGCCGACGGACACGGCATGACGAATCACGCGCCCTCGGCTTACCCCGAGGCTCGCTCGAGGTTCGGACCCGCAATAAAAAAACCGCCGCGTCAGACGCGGCGGTTCACGCATCGTCCGGACGGCACTCCGCTTGTGCAGGAGCTCCCTCGCCGTCCGGTACGGCCGTGATCAGCGCACCTTGCCCTCCTTCCAGGCCTGCAGCAGCTTGTCGTACGGAATCGTCTCGCCCTTGGGCTTCTCGTTGGCGAGCTTTTTCCATGGGGCGTGCTCATCCGAGAGCCACTTGCCCGGATCGCTTCGGGCGTTGAGCTTGGGCGCGCATTGCGCCATGCCGGCACGCTCCAGGCGGGCCATCACCTGATCCATCTCGTTGGCGAGCGTGTCCATGGCCTGCTGCGGCGTCTTCTCGCCCGTCACGGCCGTGGCCACGTTCTTCCACCACAGCTGCGCCAGCTTGGGATAGTCGGGCACGTTGTTGCCGGTGGGCGTCCAGGCCACGCGCGCGGGGCTGCGGTAGAACTCGATCAGCCCGCCATAGTTGTCGGCATTCTTCGTGAAAAACTCGCTGTTGATGTCGCTGTCGCGGATGAAGGTGAGGCCGGTGATCGACTTCTTCAGCGACACGGTCTTCGATGTCACGAACTGCGCGTAGAGCCAGGCGGCCGCGAGCCGGTTGGGATCGGTCGATTTGAAGAAGGTCCAGGAACCCACGTCCTGGTAGCCGTTCTGCATGCCCTGCTTCCAGTACGGCCCGTATGGCGACGGCGCCATGCGCCACTTCGGCGTGCCGTCGGCGTTGACCACGGGCAGGCCCTTCTTGGTCATGTCGGCCGTGAATGCCGTGTACCAGAAGATCTGCTGCGCGATCTGCCCTTGCGCCGGCACCGGACCCGACTCCGAGAACGTCATGCCCATGGCCTGCGCCGGGGCGTACTTCTTCATCCAGTCGATGTACTTGGTGAGCGCATAGACCGCCGCGGGGCTGTTGGTCGCGCCGCCGCGCGCCACCGACGCGCCCACCGGCGTGCACTTGTCGTCGGCCACGCGGATGCCCCACTCGTCGACCGGCATGCCGTTGGGCAGGCCCTTGTCGGCGGCGCCGGCCATCGAGAGCCACGCATCGGTGAAGCGCCAGCCCAGCGACGGGTCTTTCTTGCCGTAGTCCATGTGGCCGTAGACCTTCTTGCCGTCCAGCTCCTTCACATCGTTGGTGAAGAAATCGGCGATGTCTTCGTAGGCCGACCAATTCGTGGGCACGCCCAGGTCGTAGCCATACTTGGTCTTGAACTTCTCCTGCAGGTCCTTGCGGGCGAACCAGTCCGCGCGGAACCAGTACACGTTCGCGAACTGCTGATCGGGCAGCTGGTAGAGCTTGCCGTCGGGCGCCGTCGTGAACTTGGTGCCGATGAAATCCTTCAGGTCGAGTTCGGGGTTGGTCCACTCCTTGCCCGCGCCGGCCATGTAGTCCGACAAGGGCAGGATCGCGCCGTAGCGGTAATGCGTGCCGATCAGGTCGGAATCGGAAATCCAGCCGTCGTAGATCGACTTGCCCGACTGCATCGAGGTCTGCAGTTTCTCGACGACGTCGCCCTCCTGGATCAGATCGTGCGTGACCTTGATGCCGGTGATCTCGGTGAAGGCGCGCGCCAGCGTCTTGGACTCGTACTCGTGCGTGGTGATGGTCTCGGACACCACGCTGATCTCGTTCACGCCCTTGGCCTTGAGCTTGGCGGCGGCCTCGATGAACCACTTCATCTCGGCCAGTTGCTTGTCCTTGGAAAGGCTGGAGGGCTGGAACTCGCTGTCCACCCACTTCTGCGCCTCGGGCTCGCCGGCCCAGGCGGCCGAGGAACCGATGAGCGCGATCGCGGCCACCATGGCGCGCACGCGGAACTGCATCACCCGCACTTTCATGACTGTCTCCTCGTTGGGCTTTCCCGTGTTGTGCTGCCGGACGCGGGCCGGGAAGGCGGGGCCGTGGTCCTGGTAATCCTCACTGACTGCGGCGGTGCATAGCGTCCGCCGCCCTCATCCCTTGCGCATCACCACCACCAGCATCACCATCGAAATCACGAACCCCAGCCACAGCGTCGGCGGCTGGTCCAGCGTGAACCACGTCACGAAGTGCTCGCCCAGCCCCACATACGCCAGGTTGATCCATGCCGCCAGCATCAGGCCGATGAAGAGCCGGTCGCCGCGCGTGGTGGCGATCGGCAGAAACCCCTTGCGCAGGCGGGTGGGCGACTTCAGCTCCCAGAGCGTCATGCCGGCCAGCATGAGCACCACACACGAAAAAAAGATCGCCACCGGCAGCGTCCAGACCATCCAGTCGAACATCGCGTGTCTCCCTGCGCCTAGACGCGTCCCATCGCGAAGCCCTTCGCGATGTAATGCCGCACGAACCAGATCACGATGGCGCCCGGCACGATCGTGAGCACGCCGGCGGCGGCCAGCACGCCCCAGTCCATGCCGGACGCCGACACCGTGCGTGTCATGGTGGCGACGATGGGCTTGGCGTTTACCGAAGTGAGCGTGCGCGCGAGCAGCAGTTCGACCCAGCTGAACATGAAGCAGAAGAAGGCGGCCACGCCCACGCCCGCCTTGATCAGCGGCAGGAAGATCGTGAGAAAGAAGCGCGGAAACGAGTAGCCATCGACATAGGCCGTCTCGTCGATCTCGCGTGGCACACCGGACATGAAGCCTTCGAGGATCCACACGGCCAGCGGCACGTTGAACACCAGGTGCGCCAGTGCCACCGCGAGGTGCGTGTCCATCAGCCCGACCGAGGTGTAGAGCTGGAAGAACGGCAGGAGAAACACCGCGGGCGGCGTCATGCGATTGGTGAGCAGCCAGAAGAACACGTGCTTGTCGCCGATGAAGCGATAGCGCGAGAACGCATACGCCGCGGGCAGCGCCACGGCCAGCGAGATCACCGTGTTGATGAGCACGTAGATCAGCGAGTTGATATACCCCGAATACCAGGCCGGATCCGTGAAGATCGTGCGGTAATGCTCCAGCGTGAACTCGCGCGGAAACAGCGTGAGCTCGCCCACGATCTCGGTATTGGTCTTGAACGACATATTCAGCATCCAATACAGCGGCAGGATGGCGAACAGCAGATACAGGATCAGGAACAGCGGCCGCCAGGCCGAACGCGATTCAGACATGATCGGTCTCCGAGCCCGTGCCCGCGCGCTGCATCCAGTTGTAGAGGATGAAGCACAGCAGCAGGATGATGAGAAAGTAGATGATCGAGAACGCGGCCGCCGGCCCGAGGTCGAATTGCCCCACGGCCTTCTGGGTGAGGTACTGCGACAGGAAGGTGGTGGCATTGCCCGGCCCGCCACCGGTGAGCACGAACGGCTCGGTGTAGATCATGAAGCTGTCCATGAATCGCAACAGCACCGCGATCATCAACACCCCGCGCAGCTTGGGCAGCTGAATGTAGCGGAACACCGCGAAGCGGCTCGCGCCATCGATGCGCGCCGCCTGGTAATAGGCATCGGGGATGGCGCGCAGCCCGGCATAGCAAAGCAACGCGACCAGCGGCGTCCAGTGCCACACGTCCATCACCAGCACCGTGAGCCAGGCGTCGAGCGCATTGCCGGTGTAGTTGTAGTCCAGGCCCAGCGCCGCGAGACTGGCGCCGAGCAGACCGATATCGGTGCGGCCGAACACCTGCCAGATGGTGCCGACGACGTTCCACGGAATCAGCAGCGACAGCGCGATGATCACCAGCACCGCCGAGGCGCGCCAGCCCTGCGCCGGCATCGCCAGCGCGAGCAGGATGCCCAGCGGAATCTCGATCGCCAGCACCGCCAGCGAGAAGCCGATCTGGCGCCACAGCGCGCCGTGCAATTCCTCGTCCTGCAAAGCGGCCGCGTACCACTCCGTGCCCACGAACACCCGCCGATCCGGCGAAATGATGTCCTGCACCGAATAGTTCACGATGGTCATCAGCGGCAGGATGGCCGAGAACGAAACGCACAACACCACCGGGAGCACGAGGAACCACGCGCGATGATCGAGGGGTTTCATTGGATCAGCTCCTCGTTGCGGTAGAAGCAGGTGTGATGATTGATCACGGCAAGCCAGACGGTCTGGCCGACCGCCGGCAGGCCCGGCTCGAGCGGCACGCGGGCGCGCAGCGTCGTGCCTTCGAATTCGCCGGTGAGCAGGCCATAGGTGCCCACGTCCTGCACCCGCGCGAGCCGCACCGGCACGGCGCCCGGCGTGCCCGGCGCGACCTGGCGCAGGTAGTCGGGCCGCACGCCGAGCGTGACGGGCCCCTCGGCGTCGAGCCGCAGCGCCTGGGCGGCGGTGAGCCCGTCCAGGCGATACTCGCCGACCTGCAGCGTGCCGTCCTGCCACACCGCGGCCAGAAAATTCATGCCCGGCGAACCGATGAAATGCCCCACGAAGGTGTGCGCGGGCCGTTCGAACAGATCGTCGGCGGTGCCGACCTGCACCGCCTTGCCGCGCGACATCACCACCACCTGATCGGCGAAGGTCAGCGCCTCGGTCTGGTCGTGCGTGACGTAGATCAGCGTCAGCCCCAGCTCGTGGTGAATTTCCTTGAGCTTGCGCCGCAGCTCCCACTTGAGATGCGGGTCGATCACCGTGAGCGGCTCGTCGAACAGCACGGCCGACACATCGTTGCGGACCAGGCCGCGGCCGAGCGAGATCTTCTGCTTGGCATCGGCGGTGAGGTTGCTGGCGCGCCGGTCGAGCACGTTCGAGAGCTCGAGCATCTCGGCGATGCGGCCGACCCGCTCGCGCACCTGGGCCGCCGGCACGCCGCGGTTGCGCAGCGGAAACGCCAGGTTCTGCGCCACCGTCATCGTGTCGTACACCACTGGAAACTGGAACACCTGGGCGATGTTGCGGGCCTGGGGCGAGAGCGCCGTCACGTCGCGCCCGTCGAACATCACCTTGCCGCGCGAGGGGCGCAACAGCCCGGACACGCAGTTGAGCAGCGTGGTCTTGCCGCAGCCCGAGGGGCCGAGCAGCGCGTACGCGCCGCCGTCCTCGAACGTAAAGCGCAGGGGCAGCAGCGCGTAATCCTCGTCGCGCTGGGGATGCGGCACATAGGCGTGTGCGAGGTCGAGGTCGATACGTGCCATCAGCGCATCTCCCCCCGCGCCGAGGGCGCGGCCAGCAGCCAGCCCGCCGCATCGAAGGCGTAGGTGTCGGCCGGATCGACGTGCAGCGTAAGCGGCGCCTGCAGGGCGTGGCGATGCACGCCGGGCAACTGCGCCACGATCGATCCAGCGGCGGTGTCCAGATGCAGGAAGGTGTCGGAACCCGATATCTCGGCCAGGGCCACCGTCCCGGGCAGGGCCACGTCGCCCGGACGCGGCGCCACCCGGAACGCGCCGGCGCGAATGCCGGCCGTCAGGGTCTGGCGCGAGGCATCGGGCGCCGGAGCGCCGGGTGCCGGAGCGCCGGCCGCCGCTGCGTCGGGCGCCGATGCGCCGGGCGCCGATGCGCCGGGCGCCGATGCGCCGGGCGCCGATGCGCCGGCCGCCGCCTCGGGCAGCGCGCGCGGCAGGAACAGCCCGCCTGGCAGGCGCAGGCCGCCCGCCTCGCGCTCGGCCGCGAACAGATTCATGGGGGGGTCGCTGAATGCGCGCGCCACGCGCAGCGAGGCCGGCCGGTGAAAGACCTCGGCCGTGGGCCCGTACTGCAGCAGTTCGCCGGCGTCCAGCACCGCGGTGTGGCCGCCCAGCAACAGCGCCTCGGCCGGCTCGGTGGTGGCGTAGACCACCGTCGAGCGGCCCTCGGCAAACAGGCCGGCGAGCTCGTCGCGCAGGGATTCGCGCAGCTTGTAATCCAGATTGACCAGCGGCTCGTCGAGCAGCACCAGCGGCGCCTGCTTCACGAGCGCCCGCGCCAGTGCCACGCGCTGCTGCTGCCCGCCCGACAGCTCCGCGGGCAGGCGCTCCAGCAGGTGATCGATGCGCAGGCGGGCCGCCATGGCGCGCACGGCGGCGTCGATGTCGGCACGCTTGCCGCCGCGCAGGCGCAGCGGCGAGGCGATGTTGTCGGCGACGGTGAGCGAGGGATAGTTGATGAACTGCTGATACACCATCGCCACGTTGCGCTGGCGCACCGGCACGCCGGTGACGTCGTGGCCATCGACGCGCACGTGGCCGCCGCTGGGGCGGTCGAGCCCGGCCATGACGCGCATCAGCGTGGTCTTGCCCGCCAGGGTGGCCCCCAGCAGCACCGTCATGGCGCCCGGCACGGGCGCCAGGCTCATGGGATACAGGTGGACCTGAGACCCGGCATGCACTTCGATGCCATCCAACACCAGCTCCATCCGGCCTCCTCCAGCCATCGGCGATGCTGCGACTTCAAGGGTGCTGCGTGCGCTTTCTTTTGTTTTTTTGCGTTTTACAGAAGAAACGAACCAAAAACAATCCCGCACTGCGTCATCATTTTTCGGTTTTGTTGTTTTATGATGCAACCATGACACTCAATCCACGACAAAGCGCCCTGGTCGAGCTGGTCCGAAGCCAGGGATCGGCTTCGATCGAGGCCCTGGCGCGCCATTTCGACGTCACGCTGCAAACCGTGCGGCGCGACGTCAATCTGCTGGCCGAGGCTGGCATGTTGGCACGCTTTCATGGCGGCGTCCGGATCGAAGCCTCCACCATCGAGAATATCGCGTATCGCAAGCGCCAGGGGCTTCATGCCGACGGCAAACGCCGCATCGCCGAGGCCGTGGCCCGCGCCGTGCCCGATGGCTGTTCGCTTCTGATCAATATCGGCACCACCACCGAAGCCATCGCGCGCGCGCTGCTGCGCCATCGCGGCCTGCGCGTGATCACCAACAACCTGCACGTGGCCGACATCCTGTCCGACAACCCGGATTGCGAGGTGATCATCGCCGGTGGCGTGGTGCGCCCGCGCGACCGCGGCATCACCGGCGAGGCCACGATCGATTTCATCCGCCAGTTCAAGGTCGACATCGGCCTGATCGGCATCTCGGGCATCGAGGCCGATGGCACGCTGCGCGACTACGACTTCCGCGAAGTGCGCGTGGCCCGCAGCATCATCGAGCAGTCGCGTGAGGTGTGGCTGGCTGCCGACAGCAGCAAGTTCCAGCGCCAGGCCATGGTCGAGCTGGCCCACATCTCCAAGATCGACCGCTTTTTCACCGATGCCCGCCCGCATGCGCAGCTCGCGCAGGCCCTGAGCGAAGCCGGCGTGCGCTGCGAGATCTCCGACGCCGGCCCCGGTGAGGATGTCCTGCACGCCACCGACGACTTCAACGACACCCCTTGAGCCGGCCGCATCGGCCCGTCCCTCTCATACTCCGCACGCCCATTCCATGACTGAACACGCCTCTCCTGCCCTGCCCCACCGCGCGGCCCTCCTAGACACCCTGCGCCAGCCCCAGACCTGGGACGTGATCGTGATCGGCGGCGGCGCCACGGGCCTGGGCACCGCGGTCGACGCGGCGGCACGCGGCCTGCGCACGCTGCTGGTCGAAGGCGCCGACTTCGCCAAAGGCACCTCCAGCCGCGCCACCAAACTCGTGCACGGCGGCGTGCGCTACCTGGCCCAGGGCAACATCAGCCTGGTGCGCGAGGCCCTGCACGAGCGCGGTCTGCTGGCGCGCAATGCCCCGCACCTGGCCTGGCCGCTGGGCTTCGTGGTGCCCGCCTACACGCTGCTGGACCAGCCGTTCTACGGCATCGGCCTCAAGGTGTACGACATGCTGGCCGGCAAGCTGAATCTCGCGTCCAGCCGCTGGCTCTCGCGTGCCGATACCATCGCCCACGCGGCCACCGTCGCGCCCGAGGTCAATGGCAAGCGCCTGCGCGGGGGGGTGCTCTATTACGACGGCCAGTTCGACGACGCGCGCCTGGCGCTGGCGCTGATGCGCACGCTGTTCGACCAGGGCGGCACCGCGATCAACTACATGCGCGCCGAAGGGCTGACGCGCACGGACGACAAGATCGACGGCGTGACGCTGCGCGACGATATCGGCGGCGGCCAGTACACCGTGCAGGGTAAATGCATCATCAACGCGACCGGCGTCTGGGTGGACGCCGTGCGCCGCATGGACGATCCGCAGGCTCAGACCATGGTCGCCCCCAGCCAGGGCACGCACCTGACGCTGCCGCGCGAATTCCTGCCGGGCGACGACGCCATCCTGATTCCCAAGACCGACGACGGCCGCGTGCTGTTCGTGGTGCCGTGGAACGGCCACACCATCGTCGGTACGACCGACAGCCCGCGCTCGGACCTGCCGCTCGAGCCCAAGGCCGATGAGCGCGAAATCGACTTCATCCTGGAAACCGCGGGCCGCTACCTGACCCGCAAGCCGACGCGCGCCGACGTCACCAGCATCTGGGCCGGCCTGCGCCCGCTGGTGAAGGCCACCGGCGATGCCGCCACCAAGTCCCTGTCGCGCGAGCACACCATTCTGGTGTCGGCCTCGGGTCTGGTCACGGTCACGGGCGGTAAGTGGACGACCTATCGCCGCATGGCCCAGGACGTGATCGATACCGCCATCGAAAAACAGTTGCTGCCGCAACGACCCTGCGCGACGGCCGCCCTGCCGCTGCACGGCGCGCCGCGTCCGGGCACCGCGCTGCCGGCGGCCCAGGGCACGCCCGACAGCTACTACGGCACGGACCTGGCCACGGTGCGCGCCCTGCCGGGTGCCGACCGCATGCTGGTCAAGGCCAGCGGCCTGACCGAAGCTCACGTACGCTACGCCGCCCGCGCCGAGCTGGCGCGCACGGTCGAAGACGTGCTGGCGCGGCGCAACCGCGCGCTGTTCCTCGATGCGGCGGCCGCCGAAGCGGCCGCGCCCGAAGTGGCCCGTCTGCTGGCTGAAGAGCTGGGCCACGATGCGGTCTGGCAGCAGGCCCAGCAGACCGCCTTCGCGGCCGTCGCGGCGGGCTACCGCCTGCACTGAGGCCACGGAGCCCCGCCGCGTTCGCGACTTGGTTGATTCCTGACTCAGTTCTCGAGCGCGGCGAGCAACGCGCGGGCCGCCGCTTCCGACGAGGCCGGGTTCTGACCGGTGATGAGCAGGCCATCGCTGGCCACGTGCACGGCCCAGTCGGGTCCGCGCGTGTAGTGCCCGCCCAGCCGCTTGAGCTCGTCTTCCACCAGGAACGGCACCACCTTCTCGAGTTGCACCGCCCGCTCCTCGGTATCGGAAAAGCCCGTCACGTGCCGTCCCGCCACGAGCGGACGGCCATCGGCGGCCTTCGCATGGCGCAGCACGCCCGGCGCATGACAGACCGCGGCCACGGGCTTGCCCGCCGCGAGCAGCGTCTCGATCAGCGAGATCGAGCGGCGATCTTCCGCCAGATCCCACAGCGGCCCGTGGCCACCGGGATAGAACACGGCGTCATGCTCGGCCGCGTCGACCTGCGCGAGCGGCACCGTGGCGGCCAGGCGTGCCTGGGCCTCGGCATCGGCATCGAAACGGCGCGTGGCCTCGGTCTGCGCGTCCGGATCACTGCTCTTGGGATCGAGCGGCGGCTGCCCGCCCGCCGGCGAGGCCAGCACCAGCTCGGCGCCCGCATCCTTGAAGACGTAATAAGGCGCGGCGAACTCCTCGAGCCAGAAGCCCGTCTTGCGGCCCGTGTCGCCCAGCCGGTCGTGCGAGGTCAGCACCATCAGGATCTTCATCATGCACTCCCTTCGTCCGTGCCGACGCGCACGATGCGCTTGCCGGCGTTTTCTCCTCGCAACAGGCCGATGAGGCCCTGCGGCGCGGCCTGCAATCCCTCGACCACGTCCTCGCGATACTTGACCTGGCCTTGCTCCAGCCATCCCGTCATCTCGCGCCGGAACGCGCCGAATCCATCGGGATAGTCCTGCATGATGATGAAGCCCTGCACGCGCAAGCGCTTGGTCAGAATGGTACGCGTCAGCAGCGGCAGTCGATCCGGACCGTCGGGCAGCGACGTGGCGTTATAGGCCGAGATCAGGCCGCACACCGGAATACGTGCGCGGGTATTGAGGCGCGGCAGGACCGCGTCGAAAGTCTTGCCGCCCACGTTCTCGAAATACACGTCGATGCCCTTGGGCGTGACCTCCGCGAGCGCGCCGGCCAGGTCCGGGCCACGATGATCCACGCACGCGTCCATGCCCAGCACTTCGACGGCGTAGCGGCACTTGTCGGCGCCGCCCGCCACGCCGACGACCCGGCAACCCTTCAGCCGTGCCACCTGCGCGACGACCGAGCCCACCGCGCCGGTGGCCGCGCCGACCACCACGGTTTCGCCGGGCTGGGGCTGGCCGATGTCCAGCAGCCCCTGATAGCCGGTATAGCCCGGCATGCCCAGCACGCCCAGCGCATACGAGGGATGCTCCGGCGCCGCGCCGAGCGGCAGCAGGCCCGTGCCATCCGACAGGCTGTAGTCCTGCCAGCCGGCATACGACAGCACCCAGTCGCCGACCTGATATTTGGGATGATGGCTGGCCACGACGCGACTGACCGTGCCGCCCACCATCACCGCGCCCAGCGCCACGGGATCGGCGTACGACGCCGCGTCGCTCATGCGGCCGCGCATGTAGGGATCGAGCGAGAGATAGACGGTGCGCAAGAGCACCTGGCCCTCGCCGGGCGTGGGCACCGCATCGGTCTCGAGCCGGAAATCCTCGGCAACGGGCTCGCCCTGCGGGCGCCGTGCGAGCACGACACGGCGATTGATCGTGGCGGATTGAGATGTCGTCATCGGATACAGCCTCCTCGCGCAATGCGCATGGTGGGCGCGGGTCCGCATGGCCGGTGACGCCGGCCGGGCAACCTGTCCGCGCCCGTTCCCTCTCTTTTACACCATGCGCCTTGCGGGGCCCTACGCACGCGGCGGCGTATCATGGAGCCCCGTTCGACAGCTCATTCCGCCTTCGCGGCGGCGCCCCTCCGACGATGGACATCTTCCAGCAATTGCAAGACCTGCTCGACGCGCAAGGCGCCACCTATCAGCTTCTGCGCCACGCGGCGGAGGGCCGTTCCGCCGAGGTGGCCGCGATCCGTGGCACGCAGGTCAGCCAGGGCGCCAAGGCTCTGGTCTGCCGCGTGAAAATGAGCTCCACCGTGCGCCAGCATGTGCTGGCCGTCTTCCCGGCCGATGGCCAGGCCGATCTCGACGCGATCGCCGTGGCGGCGGGTGGCAAGAAGGCATCGCTGGCCACGCGTGACCTCGCCCGCGAACTCACGGGCTGCGAGATCGGCGCGATTCCGCCCTTTTCGTTCAATCCGGATCTGATGCTGCTGGTGGATCCCACGCTCGAGCACCGTCATGAGCAGATCGTTTTCAACGCCGGCCGCCTCGACGCGTCGATCCTGATGCGGGCGGACGACTACTTTCGCATCGCGCGGCCCCGCGTGGCCCCCCTGGTGCGCCCGGCCGATGCCGCGCCCGTGCAGGCCGCTTCCGCCCAGCCCGCCGGCGCGGCCGACGTCGACGCGACCTAGGATCCGCCATGTGCCTTGCCGTCCTCGCCCTTCATCATGTGCCCGGCATGCCGGTCCTGATCGCGGCCAACCGCGATGAGTTCCATGCCCGCCCCACCGAGCCCATCCACCCCTGGCCCGGGCAGCCGGTGCTTTATGCCGGCCGCGATCTGCAGGCCGGCGGCAGCTGGATGGGCACGACGGACCGGGGCCGCTTTGCACTGGTCACGAACTACCGCGAGGTCGGGCGCCAGCAGACCGATGCGGTCTCGCGCGGCGCCCTGGTCGAGGCCTACCTGCGCGGCGACGACGCGCCGGCCGACTACGTGGCGCGTGTGGCCCGCGAGGGGGAGCGCTACAACGGATTCAATCTCATCGTCGGCGATCTGCGTTCGGCCTGGTATTGCAGCAATCGCGACCCGGGCTCGCCACGCCGGCTGGCGCCGGGCGTGTATGCGGTCTCCAACGCCCTGCTCGACACGCCCTGGCCGAAGCTGGTCCGCCTCAAAGCCGCTTTCACGCACGTGCTGGAACACGCCAACGCGGCCTTCGCGCAACAGATTCCGGCCCTGTACGCGGCGCTCGACGACCGCACCCCGGCCAACGACGCCGATCTGCCGCGCACCGGCCTGCCGCTGGATCGCGAGCGCCTGCTGGGCAGCCCGTTCATCGTGAGCCCGGATTACGGCACGCGCAGCTCCACGCTGCTCGCCTGGCATGCCGACGGACGCGGCGAGCTGCACGAGCGCACCTTCGATCCGGACGCGCGCATCCGGCGCGAAACCGATCTGGCTTTCCGCGTCAGTCCAGGCTGAAAGCTCTGCCGGATTTGTTCACAACCGGCAACGAACTTGCATGGCTTCCCATGGTCGAATCAGACATTCCGGGATGAACGGCGACCGGGCTTTCGAACTGCCCCGCCGCACCTGCCGGAACCGACCGATAGGAGTGTTCGCCATGAAGAAAAACCACGAACGTTCGATGATTGCCGCCGCGATGATCGCCGGCACCCTCGCCTTCTCCGGGCTCGCCCATGCCCAGGAAACCCTGCCCGTGCTGCCGCAGGCACAGACCCAGGGCTCGGTGCAATTCGTCTCGGGCGGGATCGGCGAAGGCCAGTCGCAGGCGCTGCAGAAGGCCTCGTCGCAATACCGCCTCGCCCTCACCTTCGCCCAGCGCGGCGACGGCGGCCGCGGCGTCTACCTGGCCGACGTGCCCGTGCAGATCACCGACGCCAAGGGCGCCACGGTGCTCAACACCACCTCCCAGGGGCCGTACCTGCTGGCCAACCTGCCGGCCGGTGAATACACCGTCAAGGCAAGTTCCAGCGGTGTCGAAAAAACGCAGAAGGTGAAAGTGGGCGCAAGCGGCACCACCCGCGCCAGCTTCGAGTGGCCGCTCAGCAAGTAAGCGGGCCACGCGCCTGGCGCCGCGGCGTCGGGCCCATTCGATTGCACGCCTGACCGCTGTGCGCCATTAAGGACGCAGGCCGGCATATTGCCGGCCTGTTTTTATCCGGCAGCAAAGGCCGGCTCAACGGCCCGAGAAGAGGATCACCACGTTGAGCACCAGGCCGGTCGCCCAGATGAGCGAGCGCAGCGTGCCGTAGCCGCCCACGTACAGCGCGACGTAGACGACGCGCGTGAGCAGCCAGGCGCCCATGAGCACGGCGAGATGGCGCGGATCGGCGTGGGTGTGCAGTGCATACAGCACCGCCGCGTAGAAAAACGGCAGCGACTCGAACCCGTTGTTCTGCGCGGCATGCGCGCGCGCACGCCAGCCCTCCTGACGCGCCAGCCACTCGCGCGGCGCGTTGTTGTCGAAGCGCTTGCCGCCCGCCTTCGCCAGCCCCGCCGACACGATCGGCAGCACAGCGGCCACCACCATCAACCACGCGATCACATGCATCCCTGTCTCCTGCTCCGGCGACGGATGCCGGGCGTCACATGATTGCCTGCCCGTTTCAAGGCGTCAATCGGGCTGGTGTCGCTTCGGCAGGTATGCGCCCGCGCGGCGTCAGGCACGCGATCTCCGCGCCTTCGTCCGAACGCGCGCCGTGCCGCCCACGGCCCTCGCATACACTGCTGCGCACCCCTGGCTTTCCTTGCCGCGCCATGCCTGCCCACGCCCCCTGGCTGATCCTGATTCCTTCTTACCTGCTGCTCTGGCCGCCGGCGACCCGGCGCCTCGCGCTGATAGGCATCGCCGCCGGTCTGCTGCTGGCCGCGATCGGCGGACAGATCGACGCGCGCGTGCTCGCCCCGCTCGCACTGCTGGGCGCGTCCGCGTGGGCGGTGTGGCAAGGCAGCCCGCAAGGCGCGTCCGCGCGCGGCTGGCTCACGCCGGTGGGGCACGCGGTATTCGTGCTGACGGCCCTCGGCCTGGCGCTGCACCTGTTCCCCGGCTTTCACAACACGCGCGTCATCGACGGCGTCCGGTTCGATCCGCGGGCGGTGCCGTTCACGCTCTATCTGAACTTCGACAAACCCCTCGTCGCGGCCTGGATCCTGCTGGTGCTGGCCCCGCCCTGCCTGGGCCGCAGCGCGGCCGCCACGCTGCGCGCCGCGTGGATGGCCACCGCCGCCGCCTGCCTCGCGTGCCTGGGTCTGGCCTGGCTGTTCGACTACACGCGCTGGTCGCCTCATTGGCCGGCCCAGGGCGGGATCTGGCTGCTGAACAACGCCGTGCTCGTGACGCTGGCGGAAGAAGCGTTTTTTCGCGGCTATGTGCAGCAGCAGCTAAGCCGCAGGCTGGGCTTCGCGGCGGCATGCGGCATCGCCGCGTTGCTGTTCGGGTTGGCACACTGGGCGGGCGGGCCCGCCATGATCGCGCTCGCCACCGTGGCGGGACTCTGCTACGGCTGGGCGTACCGGCACGGCGGCCTGGCCGCGGCCGTGGCCGCGCATCTGGGGCTCAACACCGTGCACTTCGGCTTGTTCGTCTATCCCGCGCTGGCGGGCTGACGCGGCGCGCGCCGCGTCAGTCGTCGCGCACGCGGCCCCGCATGCGCTTGACGTCGCCATGCTGGACCTTGCGCTGCACCCGCCGCTGTTGCGAGGCGCGCGTGGGGCGCGTCGCCTTGCGCGGGCGCTCTTCGTGCAAGGCCTTGCGCAGCAGCACCAGCAGGCGCTCGACGGCGTCGGCGCGGTTCTTTTCCTGGCTGCGAAACGCCTGCGCCTTGATCACCACGACGCCCTCTTTCGTGACCCGATGATCGTCGAGCGCCATGACCTTGTCCTGCACCTCGGGCGGCAAACCGCTGGCGCGCAGGTCCAGGCGCAGGTGCACCGCGCTGGAGACCTTGTTGACGTTCTGGCCGCCGGCGCCCTGGGCTCGGATCATGCCGAAGACCAGATCGCGCGGATCCAGGTAGAAAGCGTCCTTGATATGCAACATAGGGCGTGAGTCTACCCCCTTATCGGGCCGCGTGCGGCAGCGTCCGCGCCTCGGTCGGGCGCAGGTTGGCCGGTGCCGGTAAAATGCGGGATTGTTCTCCACCTCCGGCCTGTCCGCCCGGAGGCCCCCGCATGACTTACTCCGCCAAAGAAATCTTCAAAACGCTGCAGGGCGAAGGCGCTCAGGCCGGCCGCGCGGCCGTGTTCTGCCGCTTCGCCGGATGCAATCTGTGGTCCGGCCGCGAAAGCGACCGGGCCAGCGCCGTCTGTACCTTCTGCGACACCGACTTCGTCGGCACCGATGGCGTGGGCGGCGGCAAGTTCGCCACGGCCCAGGCCCTGGCCGACACGCTCGCCCGCACCTGGGGCCCCGAGCGCGCCGGCCGCTATGTGGTCTTCACGGGCGGCGAACCACTGCTCCAGCTCGACACCCCGCTCATCGAGGCGGTGCATGCCGAAGGCTTCACCATCGCCATCGAGACCAACGGCACGGTCGAGCCGCCGCCCGGCATCGACTGGATCTGCGTCAGCCCCAAGGGCAGCTCCACCATCGTGGTGCGCAAGGGCAACGAGCTCAAGCTGGTCTATCCGCAGCGCGAAGCGCCGCCAGAGCGCTACGCCGATCTCGAGTTCGAGCACTTCTTCCTGCAGCCCATGGACAGCCCGCAGCGGCTGGCCCATACCGAGGCCGCGGTGCAGTACTGCATGCAACATCCGCAGTGGCGGCTGAGCGTGCAAACCCACAAATACATAGGCATTCCATGAACGTCCGCATGAGCACGACGAGGTACGCGTCGTGATTTCCGTTACCCGCAGGCTCGAATTCGACGCCGGCCATCGCATTCCCGACCATCGCAGCCAATGCCGCAACCTGCACGGGCACCGCTATGTGCTCGAGCTCACCCTCACGGGCGACATCGTGCAGGCGCCCGGCGAGTCCGACAACGGCATGCTGATGGACTTCTCCGAGATCAAGTCGATCGCAAAGACGCACGTCGTCGACGTCTGGGACCACGCGTTCCTGGTATTCGAGGGCGACACGGCGGTGCGCGCGTTCCTGGAAACGCTGCCCGGCCACAAGACCGTGGTGCTCGACCGCATCCCCACGGCCGAAAATCTCGCCACCATCATCTTCGGCATCCTCGCGCCGCACTACCACGGCCACTACGGCGCCGACCTGCGGCTCACGCGCGTGCGCCTCTACGAAACGCCCAACTGCTGGGCCGACTGCACCGCCTGAGTTCCCGGCACGGGCGCGCCGGCCGGCGCGCCCGCCGCTCGCCCTGCCCGCCGCTCGCTCTGCCCCCGCTGCCGCCCTGCCCGCTGCCTTCGTGCCCGCCGCCGCCCTGGCCGCCGGCACTCCCTCGTTGCTCCCCTGACCGCCGCCTTCGGCGCCACCAATTCCCCGCCTCCCTGCCCGACCCCGGTCAATCCGCCCCCTTTTTGGTGAGGCGGGACGCCTGCTCACCATTAGGCACAATCGATCAGAATTATTGCGATTTCCTATTTATTAGCTTCCTACTAAATAGGATACAATGCACTCCATGAACACGCCTTCCGACGCCCGCCTCATGGCCATGACCGCCAACCTCATGGTGCTCTCGCGCGCCTATCGCGGCGCGGCCGACAAGGCACTGGCCGACTTCGGCATGTCGCAGGCCACCGCCTGGCCGGTGATCCTCACCGGACGGCTCGGCGATGGCGTGCGCCAGGGCGTGCTGGCCGAGGCGCTCGGCGTCGAGGGGCCGTCGCTGGTGCGCGTGCTGGATCAGCTCGTCGCCGCCGGCATGATCGAGCGCCGCGAAGACGCCCAGGACCGCCGCGCCAAGACGATCCACCTGACCGATGCCGGCCAGGTGCTGCGCGAGCGCATCGAGGGCGTGCTCATTCAGTTGCGCCGGCAGCTGTTCGATGGCGTGAGCGAAGCCGATCTCGAGGTCTGCCTGCGCGTGTTCGACACCCTCAAGACCGCGCTGGGCCGCCAGTCGGCCGCCTCCATGGAGGACTACCGGCCATGAAGCTGCCCACCGCCGAGGAATCGCTCTTTTCGATCAAGTGTTACCTGGGCGCCATGTTGGCGCTTTATGTTTCGTACACCATCGGATTGCCGCGCCCCTTCTGGGCGGTCACCACCGCCTACGTGGTGTCGCAGCCCTGGTCGGGCGCCGTGCGCTCGAAGGCGGTGTACCGCCTGGGCGGCACCTTCTTCGGTTCGGCCATGACGGTGTATTGCGTGCCGCGGCTCGCCAACTATCCCGTGCTGATGACGCTGGTGATGGTGCTGTGGGTGGGCACCTGCCTCTATATCGCGGTGCTCGACCGCACGCCGCGCTCGTATCTCTTCATGCTGGCCGGCTACACGGCCGCCATGATCGGCTTTCCCAGCGTGACCGACCCGTCCACCGTGTTCGACACCGCGCTGGCCCGCGTCGAGGAGATCAGCCTCGGCATCCTCTGCGCCACGCTCGCCCACAGCCTGATCCTGCCGCGCGGCATCGCCGCGCCGCTCATGGGTCGGCTCGACGCCACGGTGCGCGATGCCCGCAGCTGGATTCAGGACGTGCTCAATCGCCGCGACGAGGCCCGCCATGCGCGCGACCGCCGCGTGCTGGCCAACGACATCACGCAGCTGCGCCTGCTCTCCACCCATGTGCCGTTCGACAACGGCAACATCCGCTGGACGGCCGACGCGCTGCGCGCCATGCAGGATCACATCGCCGCGCTCACGCCGGCCGTGTCCGCCGTCGAAGACCGGCTCCAGGCGCTCTGCGCCGCGGGTCACGAGCTGCCCGCGCCGGTGGCGCAGGTGCTCGACGATATTTCCGTTTGGATGGACGGCTCCCGCACCGTCACGCGCGATCAGGCGGTGAAGCTGCGCGCCGCCCTCACCCGTCTCGAGCCCACGCTCGATGCGCAGGCCAGCTGGCAGGACGCGCTGCTCACCAGCCTGCTCGTACGGCTGCGCGAGCTGGTCGACACCTACGATGCGTGCCTGGCGCTGCGCCTGGACATCCGCGACGGCCTGCACGGCGTGCCGCATCTGTCGGCGCGGCCCCGCCGCCTCACCCGCGGCCAGGCCCTGCATCGGGATCACGGCATGGCGCTGCTCTCGGCGCTCGCGGCCGGCGTCGCGATCTCGATCTGCTGCCTGTTCTGGATCGGCACGGCCTGGACCAACGGCGCGACCGCCGCCATGATGGCCGCGATCTTCAGCTGCTTCTTCGCCGCGCAGGACAACCCCGTGCCCGGCATCATGCAGTTCCTGACCTACACGATCTATTCGGTCCCGCTGTCGGCGCTGTACCTGCTCGGCATCATGCCCGCCGTGCATTCGTTCGAAATGCTGGCCCTGACGCTGTTTCCGGTGGCGTTCGTGACGGGCGTGTACATCATGCGGCCGGCCAGCACGGGTAAGGCGATGGCGGTGTTCTTCGGCCTGACCGGCACGCTCGCGCTGCACGACACCAACACGGCCGATCTCGTGTCCTTCCTCGACACGGTGGTCGCCCAATGCATCGGCGTCGCCGTGGCCGCCCTGATCGCCGCGCTGTTCCGCAGCGTGAGCGTCGAAGCCAGCGCGCGCCGCATCCAGGCCGCCAATTGGCGCGAGCTGATCGCACTGGCCGGCAATCGCCGCGTGCCGGGACGCCAGGCCTACGCGAGCCGCATGCTCGATCGCATCGGTCTGCTGCAGCCGCGCCTGGCCCTGAGCAAACGCGCCGACGATCAGTTGGCCGACGACGCCCTGAAGGATCTGCGGGTGGGCAAGGACATCGCCGAATTGCAGCGCGCGCGCCGCCATCTGCCGGTCGCCGACGTGGCGATCCAGCCCGTGCTCGATGGCCTGGGCAATTTCTTTCGCGAGCGCAACGCGGGCCGGCGCGGCACGCGCACGCCCGAGCTGCTCGATCGCATCGATCAGGCACTGGCCAGCGTGTGCGCCAGCGCGAACCACACCGAGGGCCCGCGTGCGGACGCCCGCGGTACGGACGCGCCGCGCACGTGCGGACCCCGCATGGGCGGCCCCCGCACGGGCGGACCCCGCACGGGCGGCCCCCGCGAGCGCGCCGTGGTGGCGCTGGTGGGTATCCGGCGCGCCCTTTTCCCCGATGCCGAAGACTATCGTCCGCGGCGTCTTGATTCCGCAGGGTATGCATCATGATCGGCGAATTCAATTTCTACGGCGTCTTCTTTCCGTGGCTGCTGGTGCTGGCCGTGCCCACCCTGGCCGTGGCGTGGATGACGCGGCGCGTGCTGGCACGGGTCGGCTTCTACCGCCTCGTGTGGCACCCCGCGCTGTTCGATCTGGCGCTGTTCGTGGTGCTGCTGTATGGCGCCAGCCTGATTTCCCCTTATTTTTTCCAGAGATAGCAGTATGAAACTCCCAACCATGCTTCGCCCCGCTGCGCTCGGCCGTTATGCCGTGACGGCGCTCGTCGTGGCCGCCGCCGCGTACGCCGGCTGGCAGCTCTGGGTGCACTACGAAGTCGAACCCTGGACCCGCGATGGCCGCGTCAAGGCCAACGTGGTGCAGGTCGCACCCGACGTGTCCGGCCTCGTCACCCAGGTGCCGGTGCACGACAACCAGGACGTCAAGGCCGGCGACGTGCTGTTCGAGATCGACCGCGCCCGATTCGCGCTGGCGCTCGACCAGGCCGACGCCGCCGTGCGCGCCCAGCAGGTCGCCCACGATCAGGCCGCGCGCGACGTCAAACGCAATCGTTCGCTCGGGCAGCTCGTGTCGGCCGAGACGGTCGAACAGAGCCAGACCCGTCTGCAGCAGACCGACGCCGCGCTCGCGCAGGCCAAGGTCCAGCTCGACGTGGCCAAGCTCAATCTCGAACGCAGCCGCGTGATCGCGGCGGTCGACGGCCGCGTCACCAACCTCGATCTGCGCGTGGGCGCCTATGCCACCGCCGGTCATCCCGTCATGGCCCTGGTCGATGCCCATTCGTTCTACATCGAGGGCTACTTCGAAGAGACCAAGCTGGTGCGCATCAAAGAAGGCGATGCCGCGCTCGTCACGCTGATGGGCGACGACCGCCAGATCCGCGGCCATGTCGAAAGCATCGCCATGGGCATCGCCGATCGGGACCGCAGCACCAGCGCCAACCTGCTCCCCAATGTGAACCCGACGTTCAATTGGGTGCGGCTCGCGCAGCGCATCCCGGTGCGCGTCAAGATCGACAGCATTCCCGACGGCGTGCGGCTGGTCGCCGGTCAGACGGCCACGGTCGCCATCGACAACGCCACGCCTGCCGCGGCTACCGCGGCCGCCCCGGCGGCCAGCACGCCGCCGTCCGGTCGCGCGGGCTGATCGCACTTTTCATTCATCGTTTGCCTACAGAAGTCTTGCCATGAAAACCCGCCTACTCCTGCCGCTTGCGTTCGCGCTCGCGCTGGCCGGCTGCGCCGCCGTCGGTCCCGACTATCACGTGCCCGCCGAGGCCGTGGTAAAGCGCGACGCGGCCCAGGGGCCGTTCACGCAGGCCGAGGCGATGGTCAGCCAGGCGCCGCTGCCGGCGCACTGGTGGCGCCTCTATCAGGATCCCACGCTCGACGGGCTGGTCGAACAGGCGCTCGCCGCGAACACCGATCTGCGCGTGGCGGCCGCCAATCTCGAGCGCGCGCAGGCCGTCACGCGCGAGACGCAGGCGGGCCAGGAGCCCACGTTGGGCGTCAACGCCTCGCCGACCTTCGGTCATGGCTCCGGCATCCAGCAACTGCAGCCCGACACCCGCCCGCAAGACCGATGGTCGTATTCGAGCGGCGTCAGCATCGCCTATCAGGTCGATCTGTTCGGCCAGATCCGGCGCGCGATCGAAGCCGCGCAGGGCGACGAGGCCGCCGCGCAGGCCGCCTACGACAGTGCCCGCGTCACGCTGGTCGCCGAGACCACCCGTGCCTACGCCGATATGTGTGCGGCCGGCATGCAGCTCGCCTCCGCGCGGCAGTCGGTCAAGGTGCAACGCGATTCGTTGCAGGCGGTCGAGCGGCTGCAGCAGGCGGGGCGCGGCACCGCCCTCGATGTCTCGCGCGCCCGCGGTCAGCTCGAACAACTGCAGGCCAATCTGCCGCCTTTCCAGGCCCAGCAGCGCATCGCGCTGTACCGTCTCGCCGCCCTCACCGGCCGGGCGCCGGCCGAGTTGCCCACGACGCTGCTGCAATGCGCGCAGCCCCCGCGCCTGACGCAGACGATCCCGGTGGGCGACGGCGCGGCCCTGCTGCGGCGCCGGCCCGACGTCCGTCAGGCCGAACGCACGCTGGCCGCGGCCACGGCGCGCATCGGCGTGGCCACGGCCGACCTCTATCCGAAAATTTCGCTCGGCCTGTCCGGCGCCTCGGGCGGACCGGCCAGCATGCTGGGCGACCGAGGCACGTTCAGCTGGAGCGTCGGGCCGCTGATCAGCTGGACGCTGCCCAACACCGGCGCCGCGCAGGCCCGCATCGCCGAGGCCCAGGCCTCGACCAAGGCCGCGCTCGCGCGCTTCGACGGCACGGTACTCAACGCCCTGCGCGAAACCGAGAGCGCGCTGGTGAGCTATGCGCGTCAGCTCGATCGCGACGCCGCACTGAGCGCGGCACGCGACCAGAGCCGCCTCGCGGCGCAGCAGGCGCGCCAGCTGTTCACGCTGGGCAAGACCGACTACCTCACGGTGCTCGACGCCGAACGCACGCTGGCTGCCAACGAAAGCGCGCTGGCCGCCTCGCAGGCGCAGCTCTCGTCGGATCAGGTGGCGCTGTTCCTGGCGCTCGGCGGTGGCTGGGAAGACGCCGGCGCGCCTGCCGCGCTGCGCTGAGCAGGCGCCGGCAGAGCGCTCGTCCGCGCGCGGTTCAGGCGGAATCCGGGCGCTCGCACAGCGCACGGATCGCGCCGAGATCGCCCAGACGGGCGAGCCCGCGGATCTGCTCGCCCAATGCGTCGAGTGAGGGATCGCGCGCCCGCAGCGCGCGCGCCCAGTCCATCAGGTCGGAGATGGCGCCGCTGTCGAGCAGCGCGTGCAGCTGTCGCAGATCGTCGGCGGACAGTCGCGGCGCGGACGCCGACACGGGCGCGGGTGCCGCCACCTCGTTCACCGACAGCCGCAACAACCTGGCCAGCACGTGCCTCAGTTCCACCAGGCTGATGGGCTTGAGCAGGCTCGCGTCGTAACCCGCACCGCCGCCCGAGCGCGTGTCGTGCGGCGTGGCCGACACCGCGACCACCGGCACCTCGGGCCAGCGTGCGCGCGCGGCCGCCAGCACCGCCGCACCGTCGGCACCTTCCATGCGGTGGTCCGTGAGGATCAGGTCCGGCCGTGGCGCATCCGCGCGCCGAATGCGCGCCAGCATGCCGAGCCCATCGGCCTCGCTCTCGACCGCGAAGCCCAGGCTGGTCAGCTCCTCGACCAGGAACTCGCGGATTTCCGGCGTATCTTCGGCCAGCCACAGTTGCTTGCCCTGCCCCTCGAGCGCCGGCAGCGCGTGCGCCGCCGTCGCGAGGTAGTGATGCGACACCCGGGACTCGTCCAGCACCCGCACCGGCAGGGTCACGTGCACGGTGGTGCCCTCGCCCACCCTGCTATCGACGCGAACGTGGCCATCCATGCGCTCGGTCCAGTGCTGCACGATGGCCAGGCCCAGGCCCACGCCGGGCTGGCTGTCCGCCGCCGCAAGCCGCTGGAACGGCTCGAAAATGCGCTGCAGGTCTTCCGGCGCGATGCCGCTTCCGGTATCGCGCACCGAGAGCACGAGATGCCCTGAAACGGCGTCCGTCGCCGATGCCGCGGCACCGTCCTCCTCGCGGTAGTCCGCGGTCAGCGTCAGGACACCGTGCTGCGTGAACTTGGCGGCGTTGTCGATCAGATTGGACAGCACCTGCCGCACGCGCCTGCCGTCGAGATCCAGCACGGTCGGCACCTCGGCCGACACGCGCAGCACGAAGCGATTGCCGTTGCGCGCCGCGATCGGGCCGGCCTCCTTCGCAATCACGTCCAGCAGCGCGTGCACGTATTCGGGCGAAAGCCGCAGCGCCTGGCCGCCCGCCCCCGCCGCGTAATCGATCAGGTCGTTGACCATGCCCAGCATATGGTCGGCGCTGCGTCGAATGATCGTGCCGCGCGGCGCGTCGTCGCGCCCGCCGGCCTGGATCAGATCCGCGAAGCCGATGATGGACGTGAGCGGCGTGCGCAGGTCGTGGCTGATGCGGGCCAGGAAGTCCTGGCGCACCCGCCCTGCCTCGTCGGCGCGAATGAGCGCGGCCTGCAGGGCCTGCGTGCGCTCGGTCACCGCCTGATCGAGCCGCTGGTGTTCGCGTTCGCGCGCCCGGGTCAGGGCCTCCTGGGCCGCCAGCCGTTCCTGGCGCTGCTGCCGCGCCCGGCCGTGCAACAGCACGCCCAACATCAACGAGATCGCCATCAGGTCCCACGCAATCTCGGGCCCGCCGCCCCAACTGCCCGGCAGCAGCCCGTGGATAAAGGCCAGCCGCAGCACCAGGCACACCAGATAGACCGCGAACGACAGCAGAAACACGCGCGCATTGGCATGACCCCGGCGCCATCCATCCACCATCGACACCAGCCAGACCAGGGCCCACAGCAGCACCAACCCGATCATCGCCTGTGCGCTCACGCGGTAATCGCCCAGCGCGGCCCACACGCAGCCGATCGCACCGCAGACGGTGAGCGCGTGATACACCCAGCGCCACAGCCGCACGCGCTGCAGATCCGCGAAGCGCATGGCCATGTAGCCGAAGAGTGTCGTGGCCAGCGTCGCGAGCACCGTCGGGGCACGCAGCACCCATTCGCCGCCGTCGGTCAGCACGTAGCGATACAGCAGACCATGAAACGCCAGGCTGTAGAGGATCTCGGCGAGAATGGCCACGGCCAGCAGCAGGAACACCGGATCGCGCTGCGACACCCCCAGCAAGGCCGTGTAGAGGCACACCATCGCCAGCGCGCCGATCAACAGCGCCATCACCAGCGTGCCGCGCTGCTCCACGCCCACGAAGGCCGCGGGCGTCCAGAGCACGGGTTCCATGTTGATCGCCGAGCGGCTCTGCACCCGGACCAGCACCGTCATCCGCTCACCCGGCGCCAGCAGCAAGGGCAGGACCGACACGGTGGCGGGCACTTCGCGCAGCGACAGGGGCTCGCGGTTGCCGGCGAGCAAGGTCTTGAAGGGGCGCTGTGTGTCGTCGTCGAACAGGTAGAAACGGACGTCTTCCAGCCGCGGCACGCCCAGCGACAGCCAGCGCTCCTGGATGTCCGGCGTGGAATTGTTCACTTCGAGGCGCAGCCAGAATGCCGAGGCCGAGTAGCCGCGATTCAGCCAGGCCGCGCTCACGGGTTGCCAGGCAGCGTGCAGCATGTCGGCGGCTTCCTGCCGGCCGGCGCGATCCTCCACGCCACGCAGCACGCCCTCCAGGCGCAGGCTGCCGCTGAGCGCGCTCAGATCCACCACGGCTTGCGGCGGCTGGCCGCGCGCGGGCATGAAGAACCCGGACAGCAAGAGCAGAAGAACGAGAACAGAGACCAGCGACCGCGGCCACGCGCTGTGGCGGTCAAGCATGCGGATCCGACTCCTGGCGCAACGCCGTCGGCGGCATACCGAAACGCTCGCGAAACGCCGTGGAGAAATTGCCGCGGTTGCCGTAGCCCACCGCCTGCGAGATCGCCTGAATATCCAGGCCGGTCTCGCACAACAGGCGGCGCGCTTCGCGCATGCGCTCTTCACGCAAAAACTCGAACACGGTGGTGCCCGCGCAGCGGCGGAACGCCTGGTTCAGGCGCCGTGCGTTGGTGCCCAGCGCCTGCGCCAGCGGCATCAACTCCGGCGTCTGGTCCAGCCGCTCGCGCAGCAGCTTGCGCGCGGCCCGAAACAGCACGCCGTCGAGCGAGGCGCCGGCGGCGGCCGCCGACATGCCCTCTTCCGGGCGCGGCTCGGGCGGCGCCGCCGGCGCCACCCGCAGATGAATCAGGAGGCGCAGGCGCACCTCTTCGAAGTCGAACGGCTTGGTCACGTAATCGACCGCGCCGGCCGACAGGCCCGCCACGCGCTCGTTGGGCAACACCGCCGCCGTCAGGAAGATGATCGGGATGCCGTGCGTGGCCCGGTCGGCCTTCAACAGGCGGCAGGCCGCGACGCCATCGCAGACCGGCATCGTGACATCCATCAGGATGATGTCGGGCTGCACCAGCAGCGCCTTCCGATAGCCGTCGTTGCCGTCTTCGGCCACATAGACCCGGCAATCCTGGCTGGTCAGGAAGTCCACCAGCAGCATGCGGTCTTCGGGGCGATCCTCGACGACGAGCACGCGCAAGCCGGCAAGCTGGCCGGGTGCCAGCGGATCGGGGGCGTCATTCATGCCGCGCATTCTTCCACGGCGGCCCGCGGCCGGACGCACTGCGACAGACATCTCTCCTGCCGCCGCACGAATATTTTTCCTTGCGGCAAACCTGTCCTGCATTCCAGCAAACCTCGAAGATCAAAACGCTATCTGGCGATGATAACGTTTGTTACAGCGCCCCACCAACGGGGGCTCCAGCGCAGTTGGCACACAAGCATGAGTTCACTTCTTCAAGCGCCCCGCCGGGGCGTCCCGACCCTGGGCTGGGACCTGGTATACGCCGTCGAGATCTCGCATCTGAACGCGCGCATCGCGGCCGGGCAACCTGCGCCGCGGCAATTTTCCTCGGCCTACGGTGAAGAAATTTCCGTCGAGGGCACGCTGGGCGCATGGCAGATCGTGCCCGGCGGCGGGGCGGATCGGATCTTCCTGCAGATTCCCATCCTGCATGCCAGCATGCGGCACGCCGACCGCATCCAGACTTTTTATGGCTCGGTCACGGTGTCGGTCAGCCTGGCCTACGTGGCCGAGGCTGAAGGTCACACGTTGCGGATCCGGAGCGATCGCGACGACGACAAAGCCGCCTTCCATATCGAATGCACGGACCTCGGCGCGCTGTGCGGGCTGATGGGGCGTTCCATGGTCGAATCCTCGTTGCACGACTGGATCGCCACCCATGCCGGGGCCTTCCGACATGCGCTCGCCACCATCGCGCTCGATCCGCCGCGCACCGACGCGCCGCACGCCTGGCTCAAGCCCACCACCATCAGCTACGCCTATGCCGACCGGCCGGCGCGCGGCGACGGCGTGCTCGCCATTCTGGCCATGACCAACGGCCGCCCGGGCGGACACCTCAAGCAGCAGGTGATGGCCAGCGTGATCGCCGACAAGCAGCCGGCGGCCATGCTGATCTCGCCGCACCTGCTGCTGGACAGATTGATCCTGCCTGCGCTGGCCCTTGCCTATCCGGGCACGCAGCGCGAAGACTTCGAGTTCGTGGGCGACTTCCCGATGCTGCAGCTCAAGGCGCCGCGTCCGCTCGGCGTCGATCAGGACGACGGCTTGCCCGCCGCCCCCACCCTGCACTCGCTCACCCTGTCTTTCACGGGCAATCAATTCGTCTGCGAGAGCGAAACCTCGTTGAGCGACGGCGTCGTCACCGAACATCGGCGCGTGCTGAGCCGCCAGGTGCTGCGCATGCAGACCGACGCCGAGGGCCGGCGTCGCATTGCGTTCGTTCAGGAGGGTGAGGCCGAAGTGCATCCGTGGAGCACGATGCACGCCGACGCGCCGAGCCGGACATCCCCGCCCCCCGCCTGGCAGCCGGCCATGGCCGGCGTCGTGTCGCTGCTGGTGAACGGCCCCGTCATGCTGGGCGGCCTGGCGCTTGCGGCCCTGACGGGCGGCCTGCCGCCGCATGCAGACGCCGAGCCCGCCGACCCATCCTGTGGCGGGCCGTGGGGCCTGCCGGCCGAGCCGCTCGCGTGCGATGCGAGCCGCCCGTTCGCCTGGGATGGCAGCGCATCGTTTGCGCTGAAGTCGGTCGACCTGGCCGAGAGCCTGCGCTTTTCCGGCACGCCCTGGCCCCAGGCCTGACCGCGGCCTGGCTCAGCCGCGGCCGACGAACGGCATGTTGGTCGCCATGATGGTCATGAACTGAACATTGGCGTCGAGCGGCAGCTTGGCCATGGCCACCACGGCGTGCGCCACGTGCGCCACGTCCATGCGCGGTTCGACAGAGGTCGTGCCGTTGGCCTGGAGTACCCCTTTGGCCATGCGCTCGGTCATGTCGGTGGCGGCATTGCCGATATCGATCTGACCGCAGGCGATGTCGTACTGACGGCAGTCGAGCGAAATCGACTTGGTGAGGCCGGTCACGGCATGCTTGGTGGCGGTATAGGCGATCGAATACGGCCGCGGCGCATGCGCCGAGATCGAGCCGTTGTTGATGATGCGTCCGCCGCGCGGATTCTGGGCCTTCATCAGCCGGATCGCGGCCTGGGCGCAGAAGAACATGCCGTTCAGATTGGTATCGACCACCTCGCGCCAGGTCTCGATCGGCAGATCCTCGATCGGCACCGCCGGCGCGCCGCGCCCGGCATTGTTGAACAGCACGTCCAGGCGGCCATACTCGCGCTGCGTCGTTTCGAACAGCTCGCGCACGGATTCTTCGCGCGTCACGTCGGTGGGCACCACCAGCGCCCGCACGCCATCTTCGCCCGCCGCGATGCGGGTCTGGTCCAGCGGCTCGCGGCGCCGTCCGGCGAGCACGACCCGATATCCCTGGGCCAGGAACTCGAGCGCGACGGCGCGGCCGATGCCGGTCCCCGCGCCAGTGACCAGGGCGACCCGGGCAACCGGGATCTCGGGCGTTTCAGACGTTTGGGAATTCACGGATCGCTCCAGCGGTAGATTTGTAACCGCGCCATCCTACCCCAAAGGTCGCGGGTGCATTGCAAGCGCCGGTGACGATTTTGCTCCAGCCTTGCAACACCTTCGCGTAGCCTTCCGCACGGGGCCGGCGCGCCGCGATCCGTGCCGATTTGCTATGCTTCGCCTCTCGTTCCGTGTGTTTTCCGCTCCATGTCCGCTCACTCCGGCAATGTTTTCATGGTCGTCGCCCCCAGTGGCGCCGGCAAATCCAGCCTGGTCCGCGCTCTGCTCGACCGCGACCCGTCCATCGTGCTGTCGATTTCCTGCACCACGCGCGCGCCGCGTCCGGGTGAAGAGGATGGCCGCGAATATCGTTTCGTTACGCCCGAGGCGTTCAATGAGATGCGCGAAGGCCAGCAGTTGCTCGAATGGGCCGAGGTGCATGGCAACTTTTATGGCACGCCGCGCGACCGGATCGACGCCGCCACCAAGGCCGGCCAGGATGTCCTGCTCGAGATCGACTGGCAGGGTGCGCGCCAGGTGCGCCAGCGTTACCCCGACGCGATCGGGATTTTCATCCTGCCGCCCTCGATTGAAGAGCTCGAGTCGCGCCTGAAGGCGCGCGGCCAGGATGCCCCGCAAGTGATCGCGCGCCGCCTGCTGGCGGCGGGGGGCGAAATCGCCCACGCGCCGGAATGCGAATATGTTATTATTAATCAAGAATTTAGCGTAGCCCTCGCGGAGCTGAACCAGATCGTCAGCGCCGCACGGCTACGTTTTTCGTCTCAGGCTGTCCGAAATTCCCAGTTGTTCGCACAACTCGGCATCCCGGCCGCACACTGAAGCGATCCCCTATCACCCGTCAGCATCAGGTATTTCTCCATGGCCCGTATCACTGTCGAAGACTGTCTGAATCAGATCCCCAATCGTTTCAAGCTCACGCTGGCCGCCACGTACCGCGCCCGCGAGCTGGCTCAGGGCCACGCCCCGCGCCTGGACAGCAAGGACAAGCCCACGGTGACCGCGCTGCGCGAAATCGCTTCCGGCCTCACCGGCCTGGAAATGCTGCGTAAAGTCCCGACCTGATCACGGCCGGGGAGGCGGCAGGCATGGCTTTTCCCGGACTGAAGTACGCATCTTCAGGACTGCTCGCGGCGCTGCGCGCCGGCTCTCGACTGGGCCGGCGCAGCCCGAAGAAAAACGCGGCCCTGCCCCAGGCGCAGGCGGCTGAAGAGGCCGCACAGGCGGCCGCGCTGCCGGTCGCCTCGCTCGCTCCCCTCACCGAGATCATCAGCACCTACCTCGATCCCAAAGAGGTCGAACGGGTGCGCGAGGCGTATCGCTTCGCCGATCAGGCCCACCTGGGCCAGTTCCGCGCCAGCGGCGCCCCCTACATCTCCCATCCGATCGCCGTCACCGAGATCTGTGCGGGCTGGAAACTCGACGCCAATGCGCTGTCGGCCGCCCTCATGCACGACGTGATCGAAGACCAGGGCGTCACCAAGCAGGAGCTGGCCGAGCGCTTCAGCCCCGAGGTGGCCGAACTGGTCGATGGTTTGTCCAAGCTCGACCGTCTCGATTTCGCCACCAAGGCCGAGCAGCAGGCCGAGAGCTTTCGCAAGATGCTGCTGGCGATGGCGCGCGACGTGCGCGTCATCCTCATCAAGCTGGCCGACCGCCTGCACAACATGCGCACGCTGGACGCGGTCAATCCCGAGAAGCGCCGCCGCATCGCGCGCGAGACGCTCGAGATCTACGCGCCCATCGCGCACCGCCTCGGCCTGAACCTGCTGTTCCGCGAACTGCAGGATCTGTGCTTCGCGGCGATGTATCCGAATCGCTATCAGGTGCTGTACAAGGCCGTGCTGGCCGCGCGCGGCAACCGCCGCGAAGTGATCAGCAAGATCGAGGACGCCGTGCGCGCCGCCCTGCCCGCCGCCGGCATCGAGGCCGAGGTCACGGGCCGCGAAAAAACGCTGTTCGGCATCTATCGCAAGATGGCCGACCAGAAAAAGACCTTCTCCGAGGTCCTGGACATCTACGGGTTCCGCGTCATCGTGCACACGCTGCCCGAGTGCTACCTCGCGCTGGGCACGCTGCATCAGCTTTACCGGCCGGTGCCGGGCAAGTTCAAGGACTACATCGCCATCCCCAAGGTGAACGGCTACCAGTCGCTGCACACGACGCTGGTCGGCCCGTATGGCACGCCGGTGGAATTCCAGTTCCGCACGCGCGACATGCATCACATCGCCGAAGAAGGCGTGGCCTCGCACTGGCTCTACAAAGAAGCCGACCTCACGCTCAACGAGCTGCAGAAGCGCACGCACCAATGGCTGCAGTCGCTGCTCGACATCCAGAGCCAGACCGGCGATTCGGGCGAGTTCCTCGAGCACGTCAAGGTCGACCTGTTCCCGGACGCGGTGTATGTCTTCACGCCGCGCGGCAAGATCATCTCGCTGCCGCGCGGAGCCACGCCGGTCGATTTCGCCTACGCCATCCACACCGACATCGGCAACCAGGCCGTCGCGGCCAAGATCAACAACGAGTTCGTGCCGCTGCGCACCGAACTCAACAGCGGCGACGCGGTCGAGATCATCACCTCGCCCGCCTCGCGCCCCAACGCGCAGTGGCTCAACTACGTGCGCACCGGCCGCGCCCGCTCCGAGATCCGGCATTACCTGCGCACGGTCAAATACGAAGAATCGGTCGCGTTCGGCGAACGCCTGCTCACGCAGGCCCTGCAGGAGCTGCATCTGCCGCTCGCGCCCGCCGACGATCCGATGTGGGAAAAGCTGGCCCGCAGCAGCGGTGCCTCGTCGCGCGACGAGATCCTGGCCGACATCGGCCTGGGCAAGCGTCTCGCCGCCGTCGTGGCGCGCCGCTTCGCGCCGGAGCACGCGCTGGTGGCCACCACTGCCGCGGCCGTCGACGAAATCACCTCGGCCCGCAGCGCGCCCATCCTGATCCAGGGCAACGAGGGCCAGGCCGTGCAGCTCGCTCCGTGCTGCGGCCCGCTGCCCGGCGATCCCATCATTGCCGGCATGCGTCTGGGCCACGGCCTGGTCGTGCATATCGACGACTGCCCC
Source organism: Bordetella genomosp. 5 (assembly GCF_002261315.1). Taxonomy (NCBI): domain Bacteria; kingdom Pseudomonadati; phylum Pseudomonadota; class Betaproteobacteria; order Burkholderiales; family Alcaligenaceae; genus Bordetella; species Bordetella genomosp. 5. The sequence goes on along the minus strand of NZ_NEVP01000004.1, from coordinate 461,338 downwards.
GTGGCGGCGCGCCAGCGCGCCCGCGAGCCCGAGCGCTGGGTCACGGTGGCGTGGGACAGCCACACCGCCAAGCACCTGGCCACGCGCCTGGACATCGTCACGCGCAACGAGCGCGGCGTGCTCGGCCGTCTGGCCGCCGAGGTCACCGCGGCCGACGCCAACATCGTGCACGTCACGATGCACGACGATGCGGTATCCACGGTCTCGCTGCACCTCACGGTGCAGGTCGACAGCCGCAAGCACCTGGCCCAGGTCATCCGCGCCATCCGCCACGTACCCCAGGTACAGAAGATCGTGCGCGTGAAGGGCTGAGCGGGTCGCCCCGCTCGCGCGTTTCGCACGCGCCCTCAGCTCGCCGTCCACGACTGGCCGTCCGCGACTGGCCGTCCGCAACGCGCGCGTTTCGCTCAGCTCACGTGCTGCAGAAAGTCCCGCAGCCGCTGGCTCGGCGGGTCGCTCAACAGCGCGGCCGGCGCGCCGTCGTGCGCGATCCTGCCGCCATCGATGAACAGCAGCCTGCTGCCGACCTTGCGCGCGAATTCCATTTCGTGCGTGACCACGATCATGGTCATGCCCTCTTCGGCCAGGTCACGCATCACCTTGAGCACTTCGTGCCGCAGCTCGGGGTCCAGCGCCGACGTGGGCTCGTCGAACAACATCAGCTTGGGCCGGATCGCCAGCGCCCGGGCGATCGCCACGCGCTGCTGCTGTCCGCCCGAGAGCTCCGCGGGATAGTGCCCCGCCCGCTCTGACAGCCCGACCTTGGCCAGCAGATCCAGAGCCAGCTCGTGCGCTTCGTCGCGGCTCATGTCGCGCGTGTGCACCGGCCCGAACATCACGTTCTGCAAGGCGGTCATTTGCGGGAACAGATTGAACTGCTGAAACACCATGCCGGCCTCGCGCCGGATCTCGCGCACCTCGCGCGCCGAGCCCCGCACGCTGAGGCCGTCGACGCGCAGATCGCCGTCGTCGATGGTCTCCAGCACATTGATGCAGCGCAGGAAGGTGGACTTGCCCGACCCCGAGGGCCCGACCACCACCACGACCTCGCCCGCGTCGATCGCGAGCGAGATCCCGTCGAGCACCGTGGTCTCGCCGAAGCGCTTGATGACGTTGTCGAACTCGACCATGCTCATAGTATGCGCATCCTGGTTTCGAGCAGCCGCAGGCCCAGTGCCATCATGCCGGTCAGGATCAGATAGATGATGGCCACCGCCGACCAGATCTCGACCGCGCGGAAGTTGCTGGCCATGATCTCCTGCCCCTGGCGCGTGAGCTCGGCCACGCCGATCACGATGAAGAGCGAAGAGTCTTTCAGGCTGATGATGCATTGATTGCCGAGCGGCGGGATCATGCGCCGGAACGCGATGGGTCCGATGATGTAGAACAGGATCTTGTAGAAAGGCAGGCCCATGGCCTGCCCTGCCTCGCGCAGCCCCTTGTGCACCGACAGCAGCGCGCCCCGCACGATCTCGGCGATGTAGGCGCCGGAGTTGATCATGAGCGTGGCAATCGCGGCCATCACCGGGTCGACCCGGATGTCGAACATCAGCGGCAGCGCAAAATAGATGAACATCACCTGCACGACGATCGGCGTGCCGCGGATCACCGCGACATAGGTGAGCGCCAGCAGGCCCAGCACCCTGTTGCCGTAGGCGCGCACGACGCCGGTAAGGGCGCCCAGCAGCGCGCCCCCGACCAGACCCAGCGCGGTGATGTACACGGTCATGCGCGTGCCCTCGATCAGGCTGGGCAGGGCATTTTCGATAACGGACCAGTCGAATTCCACGAGCGTCCCCTTCGAACGAAGGCGGCCCCCGACCGGCCCACGATGGACCGGCGGGACGCGCCGTCAGTACCGTTGCGCTGCGTTCAGGGCTTCTTGCCGAACCACTTCGTGTAGATCGCGTCGTACTGGCCGTTGGACTTGAGCGTGGCCAGGGCCTTGTTGACCTCCGGCACGAGCGCACTGCCCTTGGGGAAGGCGATGCCGTAGAAATCGCCGCTCTTCAGGGTGCCCGCGACCTTGACGCGGCCCTTGCCCGCGGTGTTGGCGTAGTACTGCACGTTGGGCGTGTCGTGCACGGCGGCGTCGACCCGGCCCGTGGCGAGCTCGAGGTAGGCGTTGTCGATGTTGGGGAACAGACGCAGCTGCGCCTTGGGGACCTGCGCGCGCAGATAGTCGACCGTGGCGGTGCCGGTCTTGACGGCGACCGACTTGCCGGCCAGATCGGCGGCCGATTTGATATCGGTGTTTTTCTCGCTGACGAGGATCGCCAGGCCGCTTTCGTAGTAGGGATCGGAGAAGTCGATGACCTTTTTGCGGTCGTCGCGGATCGTGATGCCGGCCAGCGCCACGTCGATGTTTTTGGTTTGCAGGCCCGGGATGATGCCGTTGAAGTCCATCGGCTGCAGCTTGTACTTGAGCTTGAGCTCCTTGGCGATGGCTTCCCAGAGGTCGATATCGAAGCCGGTGTAGGTACTTCCCTGCTTGAACTCGAACGGCACGAACGCGGTGTCGGTGGCCACCACCAATTCACGCCCCTGCGCCTGGGTGGACGTGACGCCCGCCACCGAAGTCGACAACCCCAGCAACAACGCAGCAACACTACGCTTGAACATGGAAAGTCTCCTCACTCTGGTTATGTCCGCGACGCCGCGCCTGCGGCGCCTGGATTGCATCGCCTCGTTCAGCCAGGGGCCGAGGGGCTTCGAAGATCTTAGCGCAGCTTGCCGCGCCTGCGATGCTGTAACGAATATTCAGGCCGAACGCGCACGCCGCCCGGCGCCCCTACAATGAATCGACAACCCGGAGGTCTGCCATGCCGTTCAAGCCTGTCTCCATCCGTGGTACCCGCCGTGAGATCGGCGCGGCGCTGGGCAAGCTCGCGCGCCCGATCATGGAACCGTATCTCGACCAGAGCCGTACCTGGCAGGCGCTGCGCCCGTGGCGCGGCCATTCCTATCTCGAAAGCCTGGCCGACACGGCGCGGCTGCGCCTGCCCGCGATCTGGGAAGAGCTCGAGGGGCTGGCCGAGGGCCTGCGCCTGCCGCTCGATGACGTGCTGCTCTGGCACTGCCGGGGCGACCTGCTGCACAAGACCACCGACGGCTGCACGTCGATCGCGCTGCGCGACGCCGGCGGGGTGCGCTGGATCGCGCATAACGAGGACGGCGATCCCTGGCTGTACGGCCGCTGCCAGCTGGTCGATGTGCAGCCCGACGACGCGCCGGGCTACGTCAGCTTCTACTATCCCGGCTCGCTGCCGGGGCACACCTTCGCGGCCAACCGGGCCGGGCTCGTCCAGACCATCAACAATCTGCGCATCCGCCAGCGCCATGCCGGCGTGCCGCGCATGCTGCTGGCGCGCGCCGTGCTCGACTGCGCCACCCTGCCCGACGCGCTGACCCTGCTGCGCGACGCGCCGCGCGCGGGCGGCTTTCATCACCTGCTGGGCTCGGCGCACGATCAGCGGCTCTACAGCGTGGAGGCGGCGCCCGCCGCATGCTCGGTGCTGGAAATCGGGCGCGGCTACGCTCACACCAATCATCTGGTGCACGCCGGCAGCACCCGGCAGGCTCAGGTGGTGAGCGACTCGTCACGCGCCCGCCACGACAAGGCCGAGCGCGCACTGGACGTCTGGGGCGGCATGGCACAGCCGAGCGATCTGATCGCGCTGTTGCACGATGACAGCGGGCCGTTGCCGATCTTGCGCCGCGCGCCCGACGATCCGGACGACGAAAACACGCTGGCCACCGCCTGCTTTCGCATGGACGGTGGCCAGGTAACGCTGGCGGTGCACGATCGTCAGGCGCTGCCGGCGCAGACGATCGTGCTGTAGGGCTACGCGGCCTGCGCGGCCTACGCGGCCTACGCGGCCCGGCCCGGCCTACGCGGCCCGCGGCCGACCGAAGCCGCCGCCGCCCGGGGTTTCGACCACGAACACGTCGCCCGCCTTCAACTGCGCGCTGTCCTGCGGCCCGAGCTCCTGCACGGAACCGTCGGCGCGCTCGACGTAGTTGCGGCCCATCTGCGCGGACTCGCCGCCTGCCAGGCCGAACGGCGCGAAGCGGCGGTTGTTCGACAGGATGGCGGCCGTCATGTCTTCCAGGAAGCGCACCCGGCGTATGCCGCCGTCGCCGCCCGGATAACGCCCGCGCCCGCCCGAGCCGTGCCGGATCTCGTACGACTCCAGACGCACCGGGAACCGCAGCTCCAGCACCTCGGGATCGGTCAGACGCGAGTTCGTCATGTGCGCCTGCACCAGCGAGGTTCCGGCAAAGCCGGGGTCATCGGCGCCCGTCGCGTCGATGCGCACCGGACCCGCGCCGGTGCCGCCGGAGATGGTCTCGTAGTACTGGTAGCGCGCATTGCCGAACGTGAAGTTGTTCATCGTGCCCTGGCTGGCGGCCAGCACGCCCAGCGCGCCGTACAGCGCATTGACGACGCACATCGAGGTCTCGACGTTGCCCGCCACCACCGACGCCGGCGGGTTGGGACGCAGCATCGAGCCGGCCGGAATCACGATCTCTAGCGGCTTGAGGCAGCCGGCGTTGAGCGGAATCTCGTCGTCGACGAGCGTGCGGAACACATACAACACCGCCGCCACCGCGATCGCGCCCGGGGCATTGAAGTTGTTCTCGAGCTGCGGCGAGGTGCCGGTGAAGTCGACCACGGCGGTGCGAGCGGCGGTGTCGACCTTGACGCTCACCTTGATCACCGCGCCGTTATCCAGCGGATACTCGTAGCGGCCGTCCTTCAGCACCGAGATCACGCGGCGCACCGCCTCCTCGGCGTTGTCCTGCACATGGCCCATATAGGCGCGCACCACGTCCAGACCGAAGTGGTCGCACATGCGCAGCAGCTCCTGCACGCCCTTCTCGTTGGCCGCGATCTGCGCGTGCAGGTCGGCGATGTTCTGGTCGGGGTTGCGGGCGGGCCAGCGGCCGGACGCCAGGATCGCGCGCGCCTCGGCATCGCGGAACTCGCCGTTCTTGACCAGCTGGAAGTTGGTGAACAGCACGCCCTCGTCTTCCACCGTGCGCGAATCGGGCGGCATGGATCCCGGCGTCGTGCCACCGATATCCGCGTGGTGCCCGCGCGAGCCCACGAAGAACAGGATCTCTGCGCCCGCGCGGTCGAACACCGGCGTGATGACCGTGACGTCCGGCAGGTGCGTGCCGCCGTGATACGGATCGTTCACCACATAGGCGTCGCCCTGTCGCATCGCGCCGGCATTGGCATTCATCACCGTCTTGATGGACTCACCCATCGAGCCCAGATGCACGGGCATGTGCGGCGCATTGGCGATCAGATTGCCCTCGGCGTCGAAGATCGCGCAGGAGAAGTCCAGGCGTTCCTTGATGTTGACCGAGTACGCGGTGTTCTGCAGGCGATAGCCCATCTGCTCGGCGATCGACATGAAGAGGTTGTTGAACACCTCGAGCATGACCGGATCGGCCTGCGTGCCGACGGCGCGGCGCTGCACGCGCTCTTCCACCCGCTTGAGCACGAGGTGATCGAGCGCCGTGACTTCGGCCTGCCAGCCCGGCTCGACCACCGTGGTCTGATTGGGCTCGGAGATGATGGCCGGGCCGGGCATCGTGTCGCCGGGCACCAGATCCTCGCGCACATACAGCGGCGTGTCGCGCCAGGCGCCCGCGCTGTACATGCGGACCTGGCCGCGCGCCGACAGCGGCGTGGCGCGGCTGCGCTCGACCGGCGCTTCGGTGGCCTGCTCGCCGCCGCCCGTGGCCTCGACCGAGATGGTCTCGACCACCAGCTCGCGGCCGGGCATCAGGAACGAATAACGCTGGCGATACGCGGCCTCGAACGCGGCACGCATCTCGTCGAGCGCGCCGAACGTGACGTCCAGCGCGGTATCGGTGCCGCGATACTTCACATGCAGACGGCGCACGACGCGGATGTCCTGCGCGGCCACGTGCTGGCGGCGCAGTTCGCCCTCGGCCAGATCGGCCAGCTCCTGCAGGCCCGCCTCGAGTTCATCGAGCAGCTCGGCCGACAGCGTCTTCTCGACCGTCTTCTGACGCATGTCGGTCTGGTCGGCCAGCCCCATGCCATAGGCGGAGAGCACGCCGCCCAGCGGATGCGCGAACACGGTGGTCATGCCCAGGGCATCGGCCACCAGGCAGGCATGCTGGCCGCCGGCGCCGCCGAAGGTGGTCAGCGCGTATTCGGTCACGTCGTGGCCGCGCTGCACCGAGATGCGCTTGATGGCCTCGGCCATGTTGCCCACCGCGATTTCCAGGAAGCCCTCCGCCAGTTGCTCGGGCGTCATGTCGCGGCCGGTGGCCTCGCGCACTTCGACGGCCATGGCCTCGAACTGCCGCGCCACCGCATCGCGATCGAGCGCTTCGTCGGCGCCCGGGCCGAACACGCGCGGGAAGTAGTCGGGCTGGATCTTGCCGAGCAGCACGTTGCAGTCGGTGACGGCCAGCGGACCGCCGCGGCGGTAGCAGGCCGGACCGGGGTTGGCGCCGGCCGAATCCGGCCCCACGCGCAGACGCGCGCCGTCGAAGTGCAGAATCGAACCGCCACCGGCCGCGACCGTGTGGATGCTCATCATGGGCGCGCGCATGCGCACGCCGGCCACCTGGGTTTCGAACTCGCGCTCAAACTCGCCGGCGTAATGCGACACATCGGTGGAGGTGCCGCCCATGTCGAAGCCGATCACACGCTCGAAGCCGGCCAGTTCGCTGGTGCGCACCATGCCGACGATGCCGCCCGCCGGGCCGGACAGGATGGCGTCCTTGCCGCGGAAGCGGTGGGCGTCGGTCAGGCCGCCGTTGGATTGCATGAACATCAGGCGGATGCCGGGCAGCTCGCCCGCCACCTGATCCACGTAGCGCTTGAGGATCGGCGACAGATAGGCGTCCACGACCGTCGTGTCGCCGCGCGACACGAACTTGATCAGCGGGCTCGCCTCGTGCGAGACAGACACCTGCGTAAAGCCGATCTCGCGCGCGATCGCCGCGGCGGCCTGCTCGTGCTCGGGCGACTGCCAGGCGTGCATGAACACGATGGCCATGGCGCGCACGCCTTCGTCGTACGTGGCCTGCATGGCGGCGCGCAGCGCGGCCTCGTCGAGCGGCGCGACCACCGCGCCGTCGGCGCCCACGCGCTCGTCGGCCTCGACCACGCGCTCATACAGCAGCTCGGGCAGCTGGACGTTACGCTCGAAGAGACGCGGGCGATTCTGATAGGCGATGCGCAATGCGTCGCGGAAACCGCGGGTGGTGACCAGCACGGTGCGCTCGCCCTTGCGCTCCAGCAGCGCGTTGGTCGCCACCGTGGTGCCCATCTTGACGCACTCGACCTGCTCGGCGGGCACGGGCTCGCCGGGCGCGATGCCCAGCAGCTTGCGGATGCCCGCGACGGCCGCGTCGCGATACTGCTCGGGATTCTCCGACAGCATCTTCGCCGTCGTCATGCTGCCATCGGGGCGACGCGCCACGATATCCGTGAACGTACCGCCACGGTCCACCCAGAATTGCCACTTCATAACACCCTCGGAATGTAGGAATAGCGCAGCTCAGCTGCATGCGCGGCCGCCGCGGCGGCGGCCGACGGATTCTTCAGAGCGACGTCGCCGACCGCGCGGCCTGGTCGTACAGGCCGGACAGCGCGCGCAGCGTATTGGCCAACTGGCGCGTGAACTCCAGACCGCCACCCGCGCCGGCTTCCATGCCGTCGATCAGGCATTGCTCGCGGATGGCCGCGTACCGCTCGATATAGGCCGCGCCTTCAGGCGTGACGCTGTAGAACACTTCCTTGCCGCTGCGCTCGCCCCGCACCACGCCCTGCCGCTCTAGCTTCTTGAGCGCATAGTTGACGATGTGCGTGTCTTCGACGTTGAGCGTGAAGCAGATGTCGGCGAGCTTTTTGGGACGCTCGCGGTGATAGACGTGGTGCATGACCATGACGTCGGTCGGCGTGAGATCGGGCAGGCCCGCCGCCGCCATGCAGCGCACCGTCCAGCGGTCGAACGCGTGGCTCGCGATCATGAGGCCGAACTCGACCTCGGAGAGATCGGGCGCGCGCCCGCTGGCCAGGTGCGCCGAAGACGCGATCAGATTGCTTTTCACGCTGTGATTCCCAGGCATGACTGGCGTCGCCAATCCTTCAATGGCGAAATACTAATAATTTATCAACGTTTCATCAACAAAATAACGACTCAGAAACCAGGAAACGCCTCATGGTTTTCCCTCGATCGCGGTCGTTCGAGGCGCGCGCACCGGGTTCTTCACCGTCGCGGTGCGGAATGCGCCATACGGGAGCCCGGCAACGTGCTTCGCGACGGCACGCCGGTGCGGTTCGCGGGACGGCCATTCGCATCGGGTCACCCGATTTCGCGCATCGTTATCGAACGTTGATGCCTGAAGCATCGATGCGCGTGCAACGTTAGGACTTACCCGCAAAACAGCGTTTTTTCAGCGCTGTCGCACGCGGCCTCAACATAGAATTGCAGCGTTTTCGACGGCGCGCGCAGGTTCGGCGCCCGGCTCCTCTCCTGGTAACAAACCGCCATCGCGCCGGCTCGCGCGCAAGCGGTTCTTCTAGTCTCAGCACGAAGGATCCACCCTATGTTCAAACGCATCGCATTGCTCGCCGGCAGCATCGGCCTGGCTTTTTCCGCCGGCGCCATCGCTCAGACCAAATGGGATCTGCCCTCGGCCTACCCGGCCAGCAACCTGCACGTCGAAAACCTGACGCAGTTCGTCAAAGAAGTCGATGAGCTGTCGGGCGGCAAGCTCAAGATCCAGCTGCACAACAATGCGTCGCTCTACAAGGCGCCGGAGATCAAGCGCGCGGTCCAGGGCAACCAGGCCCAGATCGGCGAGATCCTGCTGACCAACTTCGCCAACGAAGCCCCCATCTACGAACTCGACGGCCTGCCCTTCCTGGCCACGGGTTACGACGCCTCGTTCAAGCTCTATCAGGCCCAGAAGCCCTTCCTCGAGAAGAAGCTCGAATCGCAGGGCATGATGCTGCTGTACGCGGTGGCCTGGCCGCCCCAGGGCATCTTCGCCAACCGCGACATCAAGCAGACCAGCGACATGAAGGGTCTGAAGTGGCGCGCGTACAGCCCGGTGACCGCCAAGATCGCCGAGCTCGTGGGCGCCCAGCCGGTCACCGTGCAACAGGCCGAGCTCTCGCAAGCCATGGCCACCGGCGTGATCGACTCGTACATGTCGTCGGGCTCGACCGGCTACGACACCAAGACCTTCGAGTACATCAAGAAGTTCTACGACACCCAGGCCTGGCTGCCCAAGAATGCCATCCTGGTCAACAAGAAGGCTTTCGATGCCCTCGATCCGGCAACGCAGGCAGCCTTGAAGAAGGCTGGCGCTCAGGCAGAAGAACGCGGCTGGAAGATCTCGCGCGAGAAAAACGAGTGGTACAAGGAGCAGCTCAAGGCCAACGGCATGGAAATCATCCAGCCCACCGCCGAGCTCAAGCAGGGCCTGACCGATGTGGGCAAGCGCATGCTCGACGACTGGCTCAAGAAGGCCGGCTCCGAAGGTGAACAAATCATCGCGGCCTACAAGAAGCAGTAAACATGCGCCGCTTTCTCGATACGCTGTACGGTGCCGCCGGCCTGCTGGCCGGCTTTTGCACCATCGGTGTGCTGGTGTCGGTACTGGCGGCCATCCTGGCCCGCCAGTTCGAATGGAACATCCCGGGCACGGACGCCTACGCCGGCTATTTCATGGCCGCCGCGGGCTTCCTGTCCCTGGCCAGCACGTTCAAGCATGGCGAACACATCCGCGTCACACTGCTGCTCAATTCGCTCAAACCGGGCGCCAGCCGCGGCCTCGACATTTTCGCGCTGGCGGCCGGCGTGCTGCTCGCGGCGGCCTTTGCGTTCTTCAGCGTGAAGCTCACGCTGGATTCGCACACGTTCAACGACGTGTCCACCTCCAACGACGCCACGCCCCTCTGGATCCCGCAACTGAGCATGGCCATCGGCACGGTGCTGTTCTTCATTGCGCTCGTCGATGAACTGGTCCGCCGCATCCGCGGTCACGCCGCCCCCACTTCGCAGCAGACCTATGAGTGAAATTTTCGTCATCACGATGCTGGTCGTCTCGATCTTCGCGCTGCTCGGTTGCGGCGTGTGGGTCGGGCTGACCCTGGCCGGCACCGCCTGGATCGGCATGGAGCTCTTCTCCAGCCGCCCCGCGGGCGATGCCATGGCCGTCACGATCTGGGGCGCCTCGTCGTCCTGGACCCTCACCGCCCTGCCGCTGTTCCTGTGGATGGGCGAGATCCTGTTCCGCACCCGGCTCTCCGAAGACCTGTTCCGCGGCCTCGCGCCCTGGCTCAACCGCCTGCCCGGTCGTCTGCTGCACACCAACGTCATCGGCTGCGCCATCTTCGCGGCCGTGTCGGGGTCGTCGGCGGCCACCGTGGCCACGGTGGGCAAGATGACCATCCCGGAGCTCACGCGCCGCGGTTATCCCGAGTCCAAGATCCTCGGCACCCTGTCGGGCGCCGGCACGCTGGGCCTGCTCATCCCGCCCTCGATCATCATGATCGTCTATGGGGTGGCGGCCGACGTGTCGATCGCGCGGCTCTTCATCGCCGGCATCGTGCCGGGCATTGTGCTGGCGCTGCTCTTCATGGGCTACATCGCCTGGTGGGGCCTGCGCAATCCGGAGCAAGTGCCCGCCGCCGATCCCGGCATGACCCTGGGCCAGAAGCTCAAGCAATCGCGCCATCTGATCCCGGTCATGTTGCTGATCGGCGCCGTGCTCGGCTCGATCTACACCGGCGTGGCCACCGCCACCGAGGCGGCCGGGGTGGGCGTGGTCGGCGCATTGCTGCTGTCCGGCCTGCAGGGCTCGCTCTCGCGCAGCACCTTCATGCAGTCGCTGCTGGGCGCGACCCGGTTGTACTGCATGATCGCGCTGATCCTGGCGGGAGCGCAATTCCTCACGCTGGCGATGGGCTATATCGGCCTGCCGCGCGCGCTCGCGGAATGGATCGGCGGGCTCGGTCTGTCGCAATTCGGCCTGATCATGGCGCTGATGGTGTTCTTCATCATCCTCGGCTGCTTCCTCGATGGCATCTCCATCGTGGTGCTGACCATGGGCGTGCTGCTGCCCACCGTGCAGAGTGCCGGTATCGACCTGATCTGGTTCGGCATCTTCATCGTGTTCGTGGTCGAGATGGCACAGATCACCCCGCCGGTGGGCTTCAACCTGTTCGTGCTCTCGGGCATGACGGGCCGCGAGCTGCCGTACGTCGCGAAGGTGTCCCTGCCGATGTTCTTCCTGATGATCGTGGCGGTGCTGCTGCTCTACTTCATCCCGGGCATCGCCACCTGGCTGCCCACGAAGATGACGCTCTGAGCCGCTGCTTCGCCTTCGGCTGAACACGAGCCCCCTGCACCGCAACGGTCAGGGGGCTTTTTCGTTGCACGGCCGAATAGGTTCGGGCGCGCGCACGCTTGCCCCGCGCCCCTATCAGCGCAGCGCCGTCACCAGAAAGTCGACGAACACCCGTACGCGCGGCGACAGATGCCGCGACTTCGGGTACACGATGAAGAGCTCGTCCGGCACCGGCTCGATGCTGTCCAGCAGCGAAACCAGGCGCCCCTCGGCAAGGTCGTCCTGCACGTAATAGTCGTGAATCTGGGCAATGCCGAATCCGGCGCGCACGGCCGCGAGGAGCGCGTGGCTGTCGTTCATGCGCATCGTGCCGACCGGCGCGTGCGCGCAAGGCTCGCCGTTGATCTGAAAGCGCCAGCGGCGCGGCCGGCCGGTCTCGTGATAGGTGAGCGCGAGGCCATTGTGCGCGGCCAGATCGTCGAGCGTGACGGGCGTGCCGTGCTTCGCGACATAGGCCGGCGCGGCCACCAGCCGCCGCCGCACCCGGCGCAGCGGCCGCGCGATCAGGCTCGAGTCTTGCAAGGGCCCGAAGCGCACGGCCACGTCCACGCCCTCTTGCACCAGATCCACCTCGCGATCGGTGATGCCCACATCCACCTCGACCTTGGGATACCGGGCCTGGAACTCGCCCAGCGCCGGCACCACGCAGTGCCGGCCGAACGAGGATGGCAGGCTCAACCGCAGCAGGCCCGCCGGCTTGCGCCGCGCGCGCGTGAGCACCTGCGTGGCCTCTTCGAGGTCGGCCAGCACCTGCCGGCAGCGGTGATAGAAGGCCTCGCCATCGAGCGTGAGGCTCACGCTGCGCGTGGTGCGCAACAACAGCGCCGTGCCCAGCTGCGCCTCCAGCCGCTTGAGCGCATTGCTCGCGCCGGCTTGCGTGATGGCCAGCGCCTCCGCGGCGCGCACGAAGCTGCGCAGTTCCGCCACCTTCACGAAGATGCGCAGGGTTCGTAGATCGAGGTCCATGCCGGCTCCATTCATCACGGACAGTGATGAGTGATATTACGCCAGCGCCGATGATCTCTCGCGCGCCTGCCGCTAGCATCGAAGGCGATATGACGACCTGGATGCATCCATGACTTACGCCGCCACCGACCTGCTCACCGATGCGCTGAGCGCCGCCCTGGCCGGCGCGCGCGACGACGGCGGCGCCCACCGGGCGAGCCGCCGGCTGAACGAGCCCGGCCCGCACTTCGAACATCGCATGCAGGGTGAGCCGGGCCAGCGGCTGCACTACGTGATCGGCGGCCAGGGCGAACCGGTGCTGCTGGTGCCCGGCTGGCCGCAGACCTGGTATGCCTGGCGCAAGACCATGCGCGCGCTGGCGCGGCATTACACCGTGGTGGCGATCGACCCGCCCGGCCTGGGCGACTCCGACCGGCCGCCGGGCGGCTACGACACCGACGCCGCGGCGGACCGCCTGCACGCGTTCACGCAATCCCTGGGCTGGGACCGTTTTCACTACGTGGGTCACGACGTGGGCGTGTGGATCGGCTACGCCTACGCCAGCCGCCACGGCCATACCCTGAACAAGCTCGCGCTCATCGACGCCACGATACCCGGCCTCACGCCGCCGGAGGCCTATGCCTTCGAACCGCAGCGCATCAGCAAGAACTGGCATTTCTACTTCTTCGCCATGCCCGATCTCGCCGAAGCGCTGCTGACCGGCCGTGAGCGCGAGTTCCTCGGCTGGTTGTTTCAGTCCAAGAGCGCCGGGGTGCAATGGATCGAGCCGCACGCGCTGGACGAATACGCACGCTGCTACGGCGGGCTGGGCGGCTGGCGCGCGGGCGCGAGCTACTACCGCGCGCTGTTCCAGGACATGGAGCAGAACCGCGCCCACGCGCGTGCGCGGCTCACGATGCCGGTCCTGGCCATGGGCGGCGAGGCGGCGCTGGGCGGCATGATGGAGACCATGCTGAGCCGTGTGGCCGACGACGTGACCGGCGTGATCGCGCCCTGCGGCCACTATGTGCCCGAAGAGGCGCCGGAGTTCCTGGTCGCGCAACTGCGCGCCTTCCTGGGCTGACACCCGCTCCCGGCCTCATACCGCACCCGACAAAAAGCCCGCCGGAATCGCTTCCGGCGGGCTTCGTGTATGACGCGCGCGTGGGTCGCGCCCCGGGCTCAGCCCTGAGCGGCCAGCAGCGCCTCGATGGCCAGCCCGATCTCGAGCACGCGGCGGTCGGCGCCGTTGAGCGCGGAGACCATCAGGCCCACGGGCGCGGTGCCGGGCGCATGGCACGGCAGCGACAGCGAGCAGCCATCCAGGAAGTTGATGAAGGTGGGATTGCGCAGGATCAGCAGGTTGGTGCTGCCGAACTGCTCGTCGTTGGCCTCGAGCGGCGCAATCTCGGGTGCGACCACCGGCACCGTGGGCATCAGCAGCGCATCGTAGCCGGCCATGCGCGCCGACACGCCCGCGATCCAGCGCTTGCGCGCTTCCAGCAGGTCGATGAAGTCGGCCGCCGACATCTCCTTGCCGCGCAGGATGCGGGTACGCACGCGCGGATCGTACTTGTCGCCAGCGCGCTCGAGCAGCTCGCGATGCCAGGCCCAGGCTTCGGAAGCGGTGAAACCGCCCTTGCTGTTGATCTCGGCCAGTTTCGCGAACTCGGGCACCTCGATCTCGTCGATCTGCACGCCGGCCGCGACCAGGCGCGTGACGGCGGCATCGAAGGTGGCCTTGACGTGATCGTCCATGCCGTCGAGCACGATCGTCACGGGCAGGGCCAGGCGCAGACCACGCAGACGGGCGGCCTGCGGGACGTCGGCGGGATCTTCGCCGGCCAGGATGGCGTCGAGGATCGCGCAGTCGCGCACGCTGGCGGCCAGCGGACCGATCGAGTCCAGATTGACCGACAGCGGCAGCACGCCTTCCATCGAGACACGCTGGGCGCTGGGCTTGAAGCCCGTGAGGCCGCACAGCGCCGAGGGGATGCGCACCGAACCGCCAGTGTCCGAGCCGATACCGGCCAGGGCCATGCCGTCGGTCACCGAGATCGCGGCGCCGGACGAGGATCCGCCCGAGATGCGGCCCGTGGCGCGATCCCAGGGATTGCGCGGCGTGCCGTAATGCGGATTCAGACCCAGGCCCGAGTAGGCGAACTCGCTCATGTTGGTGCGGCCCACCAGCACCGCACCGGCGGCGCGCAGGCGTTCCACCACGACCGCGTCGCGGGTGGCGGCGGGCGCGCCCTCGCGCGCCACCGAGCCGGCCAGCGTGGTGCCGCCGGTCACGTCGAACAGGTCCTTGATCGAAATGGGCAGGCCCTCGATCGGCGAACGGGCCAGGCCGGCCGCGCGCAGCGTGTCGCTGGCACGGGCGGCGGCACGCGCCTGTTCGGCGTAAAGCTGCGTGAAGACGCGGGCGCCCTCGCCGGCCGGATCGGCGGCCCGCGCGAGCGCGGCCTCGGTCAGTTCGGCGGAGGTGGTGCGCCCGTCTTGCAGGGCGCGCTGGGAGTCGGTGAGCGTGGGATACATGGTGGCGGTAGCCGCTCGCGCGGCAAGCTGGATGATCGGTATCGGAAACGCGACAGAGGCTGTCCGGATCAGGCCACGACGGGCAGCGTCGTCACATCATAGCGATGGCGAAGCGTACGGCCCAGACGCGGGTCATGCAACTCCATGATGAAGGTCGTGGACGGGCGGATACCGCCGATCGCGGCCACGGTGCCGCAGGTCATGCCCGTGCCCTCGGCCAGGCCGGCCTCGCCGGCATAGCCACGGATCAGGTCGAGCGGATTCTGCAGGCTGGCCAGGGTGCCGTCCTGATACAGCACTTCCTTGCCGCCTTCGACGATGTAGGCGCGCAGCACCAGCTCGTCCCAGTGGCCGGCCACCTCGGCATGACGCCAGGCCTCGCGGGCCACGGGCTTCACGCAGGTCTGCTTCGAGAAGGCCACGCTCACGGCTTCGAGCTTGCGGTCGGTGTGGTCGGAGGCCAGGCTGACATACAGCTCGCCGCCGAACTTGAACACGAAGGTTTCGGCTTCGCCCGACGATTCTTCGCCCAGCGCCTGGACCTGCGCGGCCTGGGTCAGCTGGTTTTCGGCAATGCGGTAG
The DNA here is from genome assembly GCF_002261315.1 of Bordetella genomosp. 5. Taxonomy (NCBI): domain Bacteria; kingdom Pseudomonadati; phylum Pseudomonadota; class Betaproteobacteria; order Burkholderiales; family Alcaligenaceae; genus Bordetella; species Bordetella genomosp. 5. Next base: position 445,858 of record NZ_NEVP01000004.1, on the reverse strand, counting down.
TAGAGCGGGACGGTGCTGGGACGCGGCACGCCCAGCGCGGCCAGCTCTTCGATGTGGTGTTCGATGGCGTCGCGGTCACGGCCGGCCCAGCCAGCCACCACGAGTTGGTCGAAATCGATGTCGATGGTGCGGGCATCGGCGCCCTGGACTTGGAAACTCGCTTTCATATAGCACCTGCACAACGTGAGCGGCGCGCCGACGGGCGCGCCCGGGGTATCTGGAACGGACACCGCATGCGCCGTGTCCGGGGAAAACGAAGCGCCGCTCGCGCGGCGCCGGAAGACGGGGCGCCGCGCAGGCGGCGCCCCGTGACGATCAACTGAAGACTTGCGGCAACCAGAGCGCCAGGCCCGGGAAGAGCGCCAGCAACGCCAGCATCACGAACATTGCGGCCACGAACGGCAGCGCGCCGTTGATCACCGCCGTCATGGAACCGCTCTTGCGCAGGCTCTGCACGACGAACAGGTTCAGACCCACGGGCGGGGTGATCAGCGCGGCCTCGACCAGCACGATGATGAGAATGCCGAGCCAGATCGGGTCGTAGCCCAGGCCGATCATGATGGGCGCCACGATGGGGATCGTGGTGATCATCATCGACAGCGTTTCCATGAAGCAACCCAGCACCAGATAGAACACGATGATGATGAGCAGCATCATGGCGGGCGACAGGCCGAGATTCGTGATCGATTGCGTCAGCGCATCGGTCACGCCGGTCGCGGACAACACGAAGTTCAGGAAGCCCGCGGCCAGCACGATCAGCATGATCATGGCGGTCGAACGCATCGTGCCTTCGATGGCCTCGCGCAGCATGGTCCAGGTCAGACGGCGGAACCAGGCGGCCAGGATCAGCGCGCCCAGCACGCCCAGCGCGGCGGCTTCGGTCGGCGTCGCCAGGCCGGCGTAGATCGAACCCACGACCAGCAGGAAGATGCCCAGCGGCGGGCCGAGGTGAATCAGGCTCGCGATACGCTCGCCCCAGCTGGCCTGGATCTTCTTGCCGCCCCACGACGGCTTGAACATGCAGGCCACCACCACGGTCAGCATGAACAGCGCCGCCATCAGGAAACCCGGGATGATGCCGGCCAGATACAGCTTGGGCACCGACGAGTTCGTCAGGACGCCATAGATCACGAGGTTGATCGAGGGCGGGATTAGGATACCGAGCGTGCCGCCCGCGGCCAGACTGCCCAGGAAGAGGGGCTCGTTGTAGCCGTACTTCTTGATTTGCGGGATGGCGACGGTACCCACCGTGGCGGCGGTCGCGACCGACGAGCCGGAGGTGGCCGAGAACAGCGTCGATGCACCGATGTTGGCATGCATGAGACCGCCCGGCAGCCACGACAGCCACAGTGCCATTGCGCTGTACATCTTCTCGGCGAAGCCAGCGCGCAGCAGCACCTCTCCGAGCATGATGAACAACGGAATCGCCACGAGGAGGAACTCGTTGTTGGTGCTCCACGCCAGCTCGCCCATGGCGCGCGTGAGCGGCAGCATGGAGAACATCGGGTCGAGGATCAGCCCGAGCACGCCCAGGGCGGCGCCGACGGGAATGGAGATCCCGATCAGCACCAAAAGCAGAATAAGTGTGGTCGAGATCATGCCTGGCCTCCCTTGACCATACGCTCACCGGCGGCCGCTTCTTCCTCGGCCTCTTCCTGCGCCGAACGCACGCCGCAGATTTGCTTCACCAGTTCGATGTCGCCGGTGACGAGCGCGGCGCTGGCGCGCAGCAGCATCAAGGCGACGGTGATGCACATCCAGAACAGACCCAGCAGCCACAGCCCCTGCGGCAGCCACAACGGGGTGGCGAGCGGCGTATTGGCGGTGGCTTTCTGCAGCCAGGATGTATGCACGACGTCGAAGGCGTAGTACGACAGCGCGACCATGAACACGGCCAACGCCACCAGCGAAATCCAGTCCAGCAGCGCGGACACGCGCACCGGCAGATACTGGTAGACCACATCCACACGCACGTTGGCGCGTTGCAGCGTGGCGAAGGCCAACGCCCACGACGTGCTGATGGCGAACGCGTAGCTCGACAGCTCGTCCGCGCCGCCCATCGTGATGCCGGCGAACTTGCGTGCCAGCACGTCGAACGAGATGAGCAGGACACTGGCGATGGTGAGCGCGCCGCCCACCCATACCGCCACGCGAGAGAGCCCTTCGGCGCGCCGCAGCAGCGCGCCGAGCAAGGCGAATTTTTCTTTCTGATTCATGATGTCCTCCGGGTAGAACGTCGCCCGCATGCCGCGGCGCGGCCCAGCGGGCGACGCGCGCACCGATTCGCACCGGCGCGCATCCACCTTGGATCAAGCGGATTACTTCTTGGCTTGCAGGCCGATCTTGGTGCCGATCGTCTCGTTGAAGTCCTTGACGCATTGCGCCGAGCAACGGGCGGCCCACTTGGGCAGCACGGCGTCGTTCAGGACCTTCTTGAGCAGCGCGCGGTCGGCATCGGTGGGTTGCACCAGGACCATCTTGCCCTTGACGGCTTGCGTGCAGGCGGCGGCGCCGGTGTTGCAGTCATAGCCTTCCTGGGTCTGGCGCGCGGCCGCTTCCCAGATCTGGTCGACCAGGCCCTTGACCTGGGCCTGCAGGAACGTGCGCACCTTGGGATCCAGCTTGTCCCAGGCCTTCTGGTTCACGGCGTGGATCTGCTGGTTCCAGTTGATGGGCAGCGCGTACAGGTGGGTCGACACTTCGTACCACTTGGCCGAGTAACCCGACAGCGAGCCGGTGATGGCGCAGTCCACCACCTTGTTCTGCAGTGCCGGCACCACTTCGCCGAAGGCCATGGTCACGCTGGTGCCGCCCAGCGCTTCGACGAACTCGGCCGTCGTGCGGCTGCTGGTGCGAACCTTCTTGCCCTTGATGTCGGCCAGGCCGTTGATGGTGGCGTTGCAGAACAGCACCTGTGCCGGGTAGGTCGAGATGCCGAGCAGCTTGACGTTGGCGCCTTCGCCATACAGACGGGCGTAGACCGGCTCGAACGCGTCGGTGACTTCGCGCGCGGTCTTGACGTCGGGCGCGAGGCCGGCCAGGTCGATGGCTTCGTTGATGGGGTTGTCGCTGGCGAAGTACGAGAGCGTGGCGGTACCGAACTCGATCACGCCTTGCGACATCAGGCGCATCAGCTCAGGACCCTTGAGGCCCATTTCATTGAAGCCCTTGATGTCCGCGGTCACCTGCCCCTTCGATTGTTCGGGAATGGTCTTGGTCCAGAACGGCTTTTCGTAGTCGTTGTAGGCCGTCAGGTTCGACAGACCACCCACGACCTTGAGCTGGGTCTTGGGCAGATCCTGCGCCTGGGCGGCGCCTGCGGCGCCGATGGCCAGCGCGGCCGCGATCAGAATGTGCTTCATGTGAACTTCTCCTTGCAAGCGGGATTTCGAATGGGCGCCGGGCCCCGCTGCCCGTGGCGCCGTGGATTGATCTTGCTTGGAGGGAGCGCCGCGCGTGCGCGATGCTGGCTTCCCCTGCCCCACCGGCACACGACCGGCCAGTTGGCGGGGCCATTGCACCGCAGCCCCCGCGCCAGAGCCAATCATTAGTTTGGAGGAGGAGGTATAAATTCCTCTTAAGGGTGGCTCGATCCCGGCCGGCCAAATGCCCGCAGCGCCAATGCTGGCGCGGGTTTCGGCGATAAGAGGGGAATCGCGGGACGGACCGGGCGCGACGCGCCTGCGCGCGCCGCCCACGGGAAATCCCTAGGTGGCCGCGGGGTCCACCGAGCCGCCATGACGCGCCGCGACGGCCTGCGCCATCTGCGCCACCGCGCGCGCGGCGTGGCTGTCGGGCCCTTGCATCCAGGTGGCGGTGAACGACAGGCCGGGCAAGGGGTCGGCCTGCACGTCGAGCACGCAGAGCTCGCCACGCGCGAGCTCCTTGTCGAGAAAGATCGGCGCGATCACGCTCGATCCCATGCCGTCGGCGGCCATGCGCACCACCATCGACAGCGAGGCGCTGCCGTACATGCGCGGCGCCTTGACGCCGGCGCGCATCAACATATCGCGCACCATGCGATACGGCTCGCTCGCCGAAGGATAGGTGATGATGGGATGACGGCCCATGCATTCGAGCGTGAGCGGCCCGGGCCCGAGGTCGAGCGACGGACTGGCGACCCATGCCAGCGGATAGGTGCAGAGCGGCAGATTCTCCATGCGGTCTTCGAGAATGGGCCCCATCAGAAAGGCCACGTCGATCTGACGTCCGATCAGTTGCGCGCGCAACACATTGGAGGTGTCGACTTCGATCTCGAGCACCAGCGCGGGGTGCGCGGCATGCACGGCTTCGAGCAGCTCGGGCAGCCAGGTCTGCACGATGGTCTCGGCCACGCCAATGCGGACGCGGCCACTCATGACGTTCTGGGCGCGAGCGGCCTCGAGCATGTCGCTGCGCACCTGCAGCATGCGCTCGGCGTGTGACAGGAGCTCGTGGCCCTTGCCGGTGAGCGTGACGCCGCGCGCATCGCGCTCGAACAGGCGCACGCCGAGGTCTTCTTCGAGCGAAGCGATGCGCTGCGAGATCGCAGGCTGAGTGGTGTTGAGCTTCTCGGAGGCGGCGCGGAAGCTGCCGAGGGTGGCCACCCAGAAGAAGGTCTCGATCTGTCGCAGGTCTATCATGAGCTCATCCGAAGGCGATGAGCGTATCATGATCGCCTTGCACGGCCTAAGCTTCCAATATCTCGTCCCACCGAGGAGACACGCATGCCCCCGGCCCAGACCGGCCTGGCCAAGCCACAAGGCGTCGCGACGCCCGGCGTAGCGACGCCCGGCACGGCCACCCCCACTGCCGCGCCCACCCGCACCCTGCTGGGCATCGGGTTGCTGGTGATGTCGATGTGGGTTCTGTCCGGGCTCGATGCCAGCGGCAAATGGGTGATGGCGGCCGGCGTGCCGCTCTTCATTCTGTGCTGGGTGCGTTACGTGGTGCATCTGGTGCTGGTGCTCGGGCTGGTCGTGCCCACGCGCGGCTGGCGCATCGTGCGCGCCAAGCGTCCGCGCGATCAGTTGCTGCGGGGCGGCGCGATGTTCCTCGCCACCCTGGTGTTCTTCACCACCCTCACCTATCTGCCGCAGGCCGAAGCCACGGCGATCAACTTCCTCGCCCCGCTGATCGTGCTGTCGATCGCGCCCTGGGTGCTCAAGGAGCCCCCGCGCATCTCGCGCTGGGTGGCCTGTGGCGTGGCGTTCGTCGGTGTGCTCATCATCATCCGCCCCGGCGGCGGGCTGCATCCGGTGGGTGTGATGTTCGGCCTGCTCACCGCCTGCTGTTTCGCGGCGCAGTTCATCGCCACCCGGCGCGTCGCGACCGACGATCCCTACACCACCCTGATCTGGAGCGGCGCGGTCGGCACGCTGTGCCTCACGCTGGCCCTGCCGGTCACGCTGCCGGCGGCCCTGCCCGTGCTGCGCGAGCTGAGCTTCGGCAACTGGGTGCTGCTGATCTCCACGGGCTTCTGGGGTGCCCTCGGACACTTGCTGCAGATCGGCGCCTATCGCAATGCCGCGGCATCGATGCTCGCGCCATTCGTTTATCTGCAAATCGTGAGCGCCACCGCCGTGGGCTGGCTATTCTGGGATCACTTCCCGGACGGCCTCACCTGGCTCGGCATCGGCATCATCTGCGCCAGCGGCATCGTGATCGGCGTGCTCGAATGGCGCCGCGGCCGCCGGGCCCAGGCACGCGCCACCGCCCGGGCCTGAGCGCCAGCCCGGACCGCACACACCCTCAGGCGGCCAGCCGGCCGCCTGCCAGCACCAGCTGCTGGCCGCAGCGGGCCGCCAGATCCTGATCGTGGGTCACCAGCACCAGCGTGGTGCCGTGCTCACGATGCAGGTCGAACATCAGGTCGATCACGGTCGCGCCCGTGGCGGCGTCCAGGCTGCCGGTGGGCTCGTCGGCGAACAGCAGATCGGGCTGCACCACGAACGCCCGCGCCAGCGAGACCCGCTGCTGCTCTCCGCCGGACAGCGTGCGCGGGTAGTGGTGCAGACGAGCGCCCAGGCCCACGCGTTCGAGCATGGCCTGTGCCGCGCCCCGCGCGGGCTCGCCCGAGAGCTCCAGCGGCAGCATCACGTTTTCGAGGGCGGTGAGGTTGGGCAGCAGCTGGAACGACTGAAACACGAAGCCCACATGATTGGCACGCAGGCGCGCGCGGCCGTCTTCGTCGAGCGCGAACAAATCCTGCCCGGCCAGCTGCACACTGCCGGCCGAGGGAACATCCAGGCCCGCCAGCAGTCCCAACAAGGTGGACTTGCCGGAGCCGGAGCTGCCGGTGATGGCAAGGGCGGCACCGGCCTGCACCGTAAAATCGATGCCATCGAGGATGGCCAGCTCGCCGCCCGCGTCAGCGACCACTTTGCCCAACCCCTTCACTTCGATCGAGTTCTTGCTATCCATGCGCCTATTTTTCCGTGTACTCGTTGCGACAGTCATGACGGCGGCGGCCGTGCCGGCCACCCTGGCTCAGACCCAGGCCCAGCCCGCCAGTTCCCCAAACACCATCGTCGTGGTCGGTGACAGTCTGTCGGCCGAATATGGCATCAAGCGTGGCACCGGCTGGGTCCCGCTGCTGATACAGCGGCTATCCGAACAATACCCCAACTACCGCGTCGTCAATGCCAGCATCAGCGGCGACACCACCAGTGGCGGCGTGGCGCGCCTGCCCGCGCTGTTGCGCGAGCACAAGCCCGGCATCGTCGTGCTCGAGCTGGGCGCCAACGACGCGCTGCGCGGCCTGCCGCTCGACATGACCGAGAAAAACCTGCGCACCATGACGACGGCCTCGCAGAAGGCCGGCGCGCAAGTGCTGATCCTGGGCATGCAGATCCCGCCCAACTACGGGCGCGACTACGCCCAGCGCTTCGGGCAGCTCTTCTCGCGCGTGGCCCAGGACGAACAGACCCGCCTGGTGCCCTTCTTCATGGATGGCATGGCCACCGACCGCGCCATGTTCCAGGCCGACGGCATTCATCCCAACGAGGCCGCGCAGCCGGCGTTGCTCGAGAACGTCTGGCCCGAGCTCGAGCCCTTGCTCAAGGCGTCGAAGGGCTGATCCGGAGTTTGCGGCGTCGGTGCCACCGGGCGCGCGCCCGAGCCGCGCCGAAGCCAGCGCGGTCAAAAAAAAGCCGGCCCCTCGTCGGGGCCGGCATTTTTTTGGCTGGCGGGAACGGGCCAGGGCCGGGGCCGTGCGGCCCCGACTCGCCGCACTCAACCTTCGGCGGTGGCTTCGCCCTTGATGGCGTCGTTGGCGCCCGGCAGGGTCTGCACCTTGTAGGCCTCGCGCAGCATCTTGAGCACGGCCTGGTCTTCGGCTTCGCCCCAGGCACCGCTCAGCTGGCGCGCCAGCATGTCGCGATCCTGCTCGGGCGCGGTGCCCGGCTCGATCTTCTCGACCCGCACCACGACGTAGTCCACGCCCACGGCGGCGCCGCCATAAGCGGGCAGCGAACCGGCGGGCTGGCGCATGACCAGATCGAGCACCGGGCGCGGCAGATTCAGCGGCGCCTGACGCGACACGGTCATGGCCTCGCCGAAACCTTCGGGAACCGTCTGCGGGGCGGCCTGCGCGGCCTTCAGGGCGGCCTCGCCGGCTTCCTTGGCGGCAGCGGCGGCACGCTCGTCGGTCAGACGGGCACGGATCGCGTCGCGCACCTTGTCGAGCGGCGGAATCTGCGACGGCGTGACCTGGGCCACGCGCACGGCGACCATGGTGTCGGGCGAGAGCGTGATCACGCCGGAGTTGAGCTTGTCGCGCAGAACCTCGGGCGAGAACAGCACCTGACGCACGCGCGGGTTGTCGAGCAGCTGCGCATCGGCGCTGGTCGCGGCGGCGCCCGGGCCGGCCTGTTCGGCCGACAGCAGGCCCGTGCGGGTGATGCCGGCGGCGCTGCGCAGCTTCAGGCCGAGCGCGTCGGCGGTGGGCTGCAGATTGTCGCGCGTGTCGTAGACTAGCGTGTTCATCTTGGTGGCCATCTCGGCAAAGCGGGTCGCGGCGATCTGGCGGCGGATTTCCGTGGTGATCTGCTCACGCACCTCGGCCAGCGGCTTGGCCTGACCTTCCTTGAGGTCGGTCAGCTTGAGGATGTGGTAGCCGTAGGGGCTGCGCACCACGTCCGACACCTGATCCTTGGCCAGGCCGGCGACGGCCTTGATGAGCTCGGCGGGCACCGCGTTGCCGGAAATCCAGCCCAGGTCGCCACCCGTGGCGGCCGAGCCGGCATCCTGCGACTCTTTCTTGGCGAGCTCGGCGAAGCCGGCGGGGTTGGCGGCCGCTTCGGCGGCGATGGTCTTGGCCTTGGCTTCCGCATCCTTGCGGGTCTGCTCGTTGGCGCCCGAGGGCACCTGGATCAGGATGTGGCTGGCGCGACGCTGTTCGGGCGTGCCGAAGCGGTTTTTGTTTTGCTCGTAGTAGGCGGTGACGTCGGCGTCGCTGACCTGCACGCCCTGCGTGGCGGCGGCTTCGTCGAGCACGAGGTACTGGGCCTGCACCTGCTCGGGCACGCGCAGCGATTCCTGATTGGCGTCGTACCAGGTCTGGATGTCTTCCGGCGTGACGGTGACCTTGGAGCGGAAGTCTTCGGCGGTGAAGACGCGCAGTTGCAGCGTGCGCTGTTGCGACAGGGCCTGCTGCAGGCTGCCCACCACTTCGCCGGGCAGGCGCGCGGTGGTGCCGACGGGCTCGAGCACGCGGGCCACGGCCAGATCACGGCGCAGGCCGTTTTCGAACGAGGTGGGCGACATGCCCTGCGCGGCCAGCACCTGGCGGTAGCGCTCGGGCGAGAAGCGGCCTTCGTCCTGGACCTGCGGGATCGCGGCAATGGTGTTGCGCAGCGTGGCGTCGGACACCGAGAAGCGGTTGTCGATCGCGACCTGAGCCAGCAGGCGCTGGTCGATCAGCTGCTCGAGCAGTTGCTGGCGCATGGCCGGCGTGTCGACCACGGCCGGGTCGAACTGCGCGCCCATGCGCTGGCGGAATTGCTCGAGCTGGTTGCGGTGAGCCGCGTCGAACTCGGGGCGGGTGATCGCTTGCCCTGCCACCGTGGCGAGCTCGGGATCCCGGCTCACAAAGCTGTCGTAGCCGGACATACCAACCAGCCCGAACGAAGGCACGATCAGAATCAGCAGGATGAACTGCAGCCAACGCCGATGGTTGCGAATAGTCTCAAACATGGAACCCCTGTTGCCTAAGCTCTGGGGCAGCCCCGCGACCGGCCCCAAGAAAACGCATAAAAAAGGGCGAACGTTTCGCCCGAATCCATCAACCGGCCTGCCGCAGGATTGCGTACCGGTTAGCCGCCGGAGTTTACCACCTCCGGGGCGTCTGCCCAGAGCATCCGCCCCCGGATAAACTGCGGGTTCGGAGTATGCTTGCGTACCCGGCGCCCGCCCCTGCCGCGGCGTTACGAATTCCGCTGACTTTTCTATCCCGAGGCTGTCGTTCATGACCTCCCTGCGCCCGTCCCTGCCGGCCTGGCCCTACTCCCCCTATATCGCGCACCGTGGCGGTGGCCGCCTGGCTCCCGAGAACACGCTGGCCGCCATGCGCGTGGGCGCGGCGCAAGGCTTCACGATGTTCGAGTTCGACGTGAAACTCTCGGCCGACAACGTCGCCATCGTGATGCATGACGACACGGTCGACCGCACCAGCGACGGCCGTGGCCCGGCCGCCGGCCTGAGCTACACGCAGCTCTCGCTGCTGGACGCCGGCAGCTGGCACTCGGCCGACTACGCAGGCGAGCCGATCCCGAGTTTTGCCGCCGTCGCACGCTACACCCGCGCCAATGGCATCGCCTGCAATGTCGAGATCAAGCCCTGCCCGGGCCGCGAGGTCGAGACCGGCGCCATCGTGGCGCGGCTGTGCAGCCAGTATTGGGAGGGCGCCGACGTCGCGCCGCTGCTGTCTTCATTTGCCGAGGCGTCGCTGGCCGTCGCCCGGCAGGTGGCGCCGAAGCTGCCGCGTGCCCTGCTGGTCGAGGCCGTGCCCGCCGATTGGGAGGCGCGCCTGCGCAAGTACGAGTGCGTGGCGCTCAACATCAACCACAAGGATGCCACCCCCGAGTTGATCGACGCCGTGCATGCCGCCGGCTTCCGCATCGCGGCCTGGACCGTGAACGACCCGGCGCGCGCGCGCCAGCTGCTCGATTGGGGAATCGACGGCATTTTCACCGACGTGCTGGATCAGATCCGGCCCGCCGCCTGAGGCACCGCCGTGTTCAGCTATCGCCACGCCTTTCACGCCGGCAACCACGCCGACGTGCTCAAGCACGCCATCCTCGTCCACGTGCTGGATTACTTCAATCGCAAGGACGCACCCTACTGGGTGATCGACACCCACGCCGGCGCGGGCCTGTATGCGCTGGACAGCGACTGGGCCAACAAAAACGCCGAGTTCGCCGACGGCGTGGCCCGGCTCTGGGACCGCGATGATCTGCCGCCGTTGCTGGCCGATTATGTCGAGCGCATCCGTGACTACAACCCGGACGGCCGACTGCGCCACTACCCCGGTTCGCCCTGGCTCACCATGGATGCCCTGCGCGACCGTGACCGCCTGCGGCTGTTCGAGATGCACCCCACCGAATCGGGCGTGCTCGCGCGCAACCTGGACCAGCGCGATCGCCAGATCCAGCGCCAGACCACGATTTACGGCACCGATGGCTTCGAGGGCCTGAAGGCCATGCTGCCGCCGCCCACCCGCCGCGGCGCCGTGCTGATCGACCCGTCGTACGAGGATAAACAGGACTATCGCCGTACCCTGACGGCCGTGAAGGAAGGCGTCAAGCGCTTCGCCACCGGCACCTACGCCGTCTGGTATCCGCTGGTGCAGCGGCGCGAGGTGACCGAGATGACGCGCCAGCTCGAGCGCCTGCCGGTCAAGAGCTGGCTGCACGCCACGCTGTCGGTCAAGCGGCCGGCCGGCGACGGCTTCGGCCTGCACGGCAGCGGCATGTTCCTGGTCAATCCGCCCTGGACGCTCGATGCCGCGCTCAAGCCGGTCATGCCGTTCCTGGCGCGCGAGCTCGCCCAGGACGATCGCGCCACCTTCACGCTGCAGTACCGCGAGAATCCCTGAGCGCGCCACGGCGCGCGGAGCCCCCCGCAGCGCGCCACGGCACCCGCCATGCAAATCGCCCGGCCATCGGCCGGGCGATTCGCTTTGGCGCGCAACGATGCTTCAGGCGACCTTGCGCTCGGCCTCGGCCTCCTGCAGGCGGGCCTGGGCCGCGGCCAACCGGGCCGCCGCGTCGCGCAGCGCCGTACGCAGGCCTTCTTCGATCACCGGGTGGTAGAACGGCATCTCGAGCATGCGCGCCACCGTCATCTCCTGCTGCACGGCCCAGGCCAGCAGATGCCCGATGTGCTCCGCGCTCGGACCGACCATCTCGGCACCCAGGAAGCGGCCCGACTCGATATCGGCGTAGACCCGCAACATGCCGCGGTTCTTCAGCATGACGCGTGAGCGGCCCTGGTCGCCGAAGTCGACCTCGCCCGTCACCGTGGTGCCGGCGGGCAGCCGCGCGAACGGCGTGCCGATCAGGGCAATCTGCGGGTCGGAGAACACCACGCCCAGCGGCGCGCGCCGCTGACCCGGGCGCACTTCCGGAAAGCGCGCCGCGTTGTCGCCGGCGATGCGGCCTTCGTCGGCCGCCTCGTGCAGCAAGGGCGCGTCGGCATTGGCGTCGCCGGCAATGAAGATGGCGCTGGCGCCCGCCTGCATGGTGCCGCGGTCGTACACCGGGACCCCACGCGCATCCAGCTTGAGCGAGGTGTGCTCCAGCCCCAGGCCATCCACGTTGGCGCGGCGGCCGGTGGCGACCAGCGCGTAGTCGAAGCGCTCGGTGCGCTCGCTGTTGTCGAGCCCCACGTAGCGCACCTCGACCTCGTCGCCCACCCGGGTGGTTTCGAGTACCCGGGCGTCGGGATCGAGATAGAACTCCTGCTGGAACACCTTGCGGGCGCTGTCACGCACCTTGGGATCGGTGATCCCGCCCAGACTGCCGCTCACGCCGAAGACACGCACGGTCACGCCGAGGCGCGACAGGGCCTGCCCCAGTTCGAGACCGATCACGCCCGGACCGAACACCGCCACGCGGCGCGGCAGCGTGTCCCAGGCGAACACGTCGTCGTTCACGACGAGCCGGTCGCCCAGGGCCTGGAACGGCGCGGGCACCGCCGGGCGCGAGCCCGTGGCGATCACGACGCTGGCCGCCTGCACTTCGGTGTGATCGTCGACGCGCAGCACCGTGTCGCTCACGAAACGCGCATACCCATGCAGCTTGTCCTGCGCGGGGATGTTTTCCACGCCTTCGAGCACGAAGCCCACGAAACGATCCCGTTCGCGCTTGACCCGGTCCATCACGGCGGCGCCGTCGACGCTGACCGGACCTTCCACCCGCACGCCGAACGCGTCGGTATGCGCGGCCGCATGCGCTGCCTCGGCGGCCGCGATCAGCAGCTTGGACGGCATGCAGCCCACGCGGGCGCAGGTGGTGCCATAGGGGCCGCCTTCGATGAGCACGGCGCGCTTGCCGGCGGCGCGGGCCGCGCGATAGGCCGCCAGGCCCGCGGTGCCGGCGCCGATCACGGCGATGTCGGTATGCAGCGTTTTCATGATTATCCTGTGGGTGAAGGGCGCGAACCATGCCGCGACGCGGGCGGCCGCAGGCCGCCGCGCCGGGGTTCGTCTTGATGAGTGCGGTAAAAGCGCCGCGCGGACGGGCTCGCCGCCCGCGCGGACCTGGCTCAGGCGAAGTGCGCCTTGAGATCCTCGAGGCCGCCGATCAGGTTGCCGTTGATGAACACCTGGGGCGCGGTCGCCTTGCCCGACACGGCGCCGATCACGCGGCCGCGCACCTTGTGCTCGAGCGGGATCTCGATGGCGTCATAGCCCTTGGCATCCAGCAGCGACTTGGCTTCGACGCAGAACGGGCAGCCCGGCTTGGAAAACACGACGACCTGGTCGGGCTTCTTCGCGTTCGGCGCGATGTAGGCGAGCATCGTGTCGGCGTCCGACACTTCGAACGGATCGCCTTCTTTCTCGGGCTCGATGAACATCTTTTCGACCACGCCATCCTTCACGAGCATCGAATAGCGCCAGCTGCGCTTGCCGAAGCCCAGATCGCTCTTGTCGACCAGCATGCCCATGCCGGCGGTGAACTCCGTGTTGCCGTCGGGCAGCAGCGTGATGTTCTCGGATTCCTGGTCCTTGGCCCACTCGTTCATGACGAAGGTGTCATTGACCGACACGCAGACGATGGTGTCGACGCCGGCGGCACGGAAGGCCGGAGCCAGCTCGTTGTAGCGCGGCAGATGGGTCGAGGAGCAGGTGGGGGTAAAGGCGCCCGGCAGCGAGAACACGACCACGGTCTTGTTCTTGAACAGCTCGTCGGACGTCAGCTTTTTCCACGTGTTGCCTTCGCGAACGGGAAAAACAACATTGGGTACGCGTTGGCCTTCACGGTTTTGCAGCATTCGAAATTCTCCTGGGTGTCTGTGGCGTCGCGCCACCGTAAATAGAACTTTAACTAATAGCTATCGTTCAGGCTAATTCAATTATTTTAAGCAATCGTTAGCCTGAAGCTATCACCCAGGAGAATTCGTTAGATTTGTTTGGGATCATACCCCGCCGAGCGGATCGCGGCCTCGACCTGCGCGGCGAGCGCGTCGGGCGCCGCCTTCACATGATGCGCGGGCAGGTCGAACTCCAGCGTGGCATCGGGCGCGGCCTGTTGAACGGCCTGCGTGATGGTCTTGACGCAATGGCCGCAGGTCATATCGGGGACGACGAAGGTAACCATGGAAAACTCCTTGAAAAAAGGGCGCGCCGCAAGCGAAAACCACGCACGGCGCATGACGGTATGACCCATGTTAGACCTTCCCATCGTGGTAAGGTCAAGCGGACCCTCTGCGCCGCGCAAGGCGTCGGATGCCGGATTCTGCGACGCTTGACCTTGCCATAATGGGAAGGTTCATACTGGCTTCATCGACATCCACCCTCCTCGCTCCATGACTACCGCCACCCCTCGTCAACTCGAATTCGCCATTGAAGGCATGAGCTGCGCGTCCTGCGTCAAGCGTGTCCAGAACGCGCTCAGCGGCGTGCCGGGCGTCACGCAGGCGCAGGTCAACCTCGCGACCGAACGCGCGCAGGTCGAGGCCGGCGCGGCGGTCACCCCGGACGCCCTCGTGGCGGCGATTGTGCAGGCCGGCTATGAGGCCCATCCGATACAGGCCGACGACGATCACGCCGCCCGCCAGGCCGAACAGCGCGACGCGCACGCCGCCGCGCTGCGGCGCGCGTTCATCGTTTCGCTGGCGCTGACCCTGCCGGTGTTTCTGATCGAAATGGGCGGTCACCTGATCCCGCCGTTGCACCATTGGATTCTCGACCACGTCGGCCAGCGCAACAGCTGGCTGCTGCAGTTCGCGCTGACCACGCTGGTGCTCGCGTGGCCGGGCCGCCCCTTCTTCGTGAAGGGCGCGCTGGCCCTGTGGCGCCGCGCGCCCGACATGAACTCGCTGGTGGCGCTGGGAGCGTCGGCCGCCTGGGCTTACTCGGTGGTGGCGACCTTCGCGCCGGACTGGCTGCCGGCGCGCGCACAAAACGTGTATTACGAAGCGGCCGCGGTGATCGTGACGCTGATCCTGCTCGGCCGCATGCTCGAGGCCCGCGCCAAGGGCCGCACCGGCGCCGCGATCCAGCGTCTGATCGGCCTGCAGGCGCGCACCGCGCGCGTGCTGCGCGACGGAAAGACGCAGGACGTGGACATCGCGTCGGTACGCGCGGGCGACCTGGTGCTGGTGCGTCCGGGCGAGCAGGTGCCGGTGGATGGCGAGATCATCGAGGGCAGCTCCTACGTCGACGAATCCATGCTCACGGGCGAACCCGTGCCCGTCGCCAAGGAAGCGGGCATGGCCGCCACGGGCGGCACGCTGAATACGTCGGGCAGCTTCACGCTGCGTGTCACGCACACCGGCGCAGATACGGTGCTCGCCCGCATCATCCGCATGGTCGAGAACGCGCAGAATGCCCGCCTGCCGATCCAGGCCCTGGTGGACCGCGTCACCGGCGTCTTCGTTCCGGTGGTGATGGGCCTCGCGCTGCTCACCTTCCTGGCCTGGCTGGTGTGGGGGCCCTCGCCCGCGCTCACCTACGCGCTGGTGCACGCCGTGGCGGTGCTGATCATCGCCTGCCCTTGCGCGATGGGGCTGGCCACGCCCACGTCCATCATGGTCGGCACGGGCCGCGCGGCCGAGATGGGTGTGCTGTTCCGTCAGGGCGACGCGCTGCAATCGCTGCGTGACGTGCGCGTCGTGGCCTTCGACAAGACCGGTACGCTGACCGAGGGCAAGCCCACGCTGACCGACATCGAAGCGGCGCCGGGTGTCGACGCGGATCAGGTGCTGGCCTGGCTCGCGGCCGTGCAGGCGCGCTCCGAGCATCCCATCGCCCACGCCATCGTGCGCGCCGCCGAAGAGCGCGGCATGACGCTGGCGCAAGCCAGCGCGTTCGAGGCCATCACCGGCGCGGGCGTCCGTGCGACGGTGGACGGCCACGCCATCCTGGCGGGCGCCGCGCGCCTGATGCAGCAGTCGGGGGTGGCGCACGACGGCTTCGAGACCCGCATCGCGCAATGGGGCGAGGCCGGCAAAACCCCGGTGTATGTGGCCGTCGACGGCCGCCTGGCCGCGCTGGTCGCGATCGCCGATCCGATCAAGCCCTCGGCCGCGGCCGCCATCGCGGCGCTGCATGCGCAAGGCATCCGTACCGCCATGATCACCGGCGACAACCCGCACACGGCCCGCGCCGTGGCGCGTCAGCTCGGCATCGACGACGTGCGTGCCGAGGTGCTGCCCGACGGCAAGGTCGAGGCCATCGCCTCGCTGCGCGCGACGCACGGCAATATCGCCTTCGTGGGTGACGGCATCAACGACGCGCCGGCGCTCGCCGCGGCGGACGTCGGCATCGCCATCGGCAGCGGCACCGACGTGGCCATCGAGGCGGCCGATGTGGTGCTGATGTCGCCCGGATTGCAGGGCGTCTCGAACGCGCTGGCCATCAGCCGCGCGACCCTGCGCAACATCCGCCAGAACCTGTTCTGGGCCTTCGTCTACAACGCCGCGCTGATTCCCGTGGCGGCCGGCGTGCTGGATCCGGCGTTCGGCATCTCGCTTTCGCCCATGTTCGCGGCGGGCGCGATGGCGGCGTCCAGCGTGTTCGTGCTGGCCAATGCGCTGCGTCTCAAAGCCTACTCGCCGCCGCGCGCGGCCTGACCCCGGAGCTTCACATGCCTGCCACCGACCAGATGAATATCGGGCAAGCCGCGGCCGCCAGCGGCATCTCGGCCAAGATGATCCGGTATTACGAAAGCATCGGCCTGATTGGTTCCGCCACGCGCACCGCTTCGGGCTATCGCGTCTACACCGATGCCGACCTGCACACGCTGCGCTTCGTGCGGCGGGCGCGTGATCTCGGATTCTCGGTGGAACAGATGCACGAGCTGCTCGCGCTGTGGCGCGATCGCAGCCGGGCCAGCGCGGACGTCAAGCGCATCGCGCTCGAGCATGTCGCCGAGCTCGAGCGCAAGGCCGCGGAGCTCCATGCGATGGCCGACACCCTCAAGCATCTGGCGCGGCACTGCCATGGCGATGCGCGGCCCGACTGCCCCATCCTCGCGGATCTGGGGCAGCCTGCGGCCTGAACGCTCAGACCTGCGAGGCCTCGCCCTCGGCCTGCGCCAGAGCGGCCTTCTCGGCCTTTTCCGCCAGCGCGGCCTGTTCGGCCAGCGCAGCCAGCTCTGCCTTTTCGCGGGCCTGCGCCTGCGCGGCCAGCACGGCCTCGGGTTCGAGCGATTCGAACACCGCGATCGACTCCACATGGCCGGTGTGCGGGAACATGTTGATGACGCCCGCGGCCTTCAGGCTGTAGCCGCCTTCGTGCACCATGATCGCGGCGTCGCGCGCGAGCGTGCTCGGCGCACAGGACACGTACACGATGCGGCGCGGACGCTCTTCGGGCCCGAGCAGCGCCAGGGCCTGAGCCACGGCGTGCGCGCCTTCGCGCGGCGGATCGATCAGCATGCGATCGAAGTAACCCAGGCCGCGCAGCCATGACACGTCGACCTCGAACAGATTGAGCGTGGCGAAGCTGGTGCGGTCGGCCAGGCCATGGCGGGCGGCCGCCTCGTGCGCGCGGTCGGTGAGCTGCTTGCTCCCTTCCACGCCCACGGCTTCGCGTCCCTGCGTGGCGAGCGGCAGCGTGAAGTTGCCCAGGCCACAGAACAGATCGGCCACGCGGTCGGTGGGCTGCACATCCAGCAGCTGCAGCGCTCGCGACACCATGGCGCGGTTGATGGCGTGATTGACCTGCGTGAAGTCGGTCGGGCGATACGGCATGCGCAGACCGAACTCGGGCATGGTGTAGGCCAGGCGCTCGGCATCGGCCGGCTCCAGCGGCATCACGGTCTCGGGGCCCTTGGATTGCAGCCACCATTGCACGTCGTGCTCGGCGGCGAACCTGCGCAGGATGGCGATGTCGCTATCCGTGAGCGGCTCGAGATGCCGCAGCGTGAGCGCGGTCGAATTCTCGCCCAGCGCCACTTCGATCTGCGGCATGCGGTCGGGCCGCGACATGGATCCGATCATCTCGCGCAGCGGCACCAGCAGCGCGCTCACGTGCGGCGGCAGCACGTGGCATTCGCGCATGTCGGCCACATAGCTGCTCTTGCGCTCATGGAAGCCGACCAGGACACCGCCCTTCTTGGGCACATTGCGCACCGACAGGCGCGCACGATAGCGATAGCCCCACGTCGGCCCCTGCAGCGGTGGCAGCATGCGCGCCGGACGCAGCTTGCCCACGTGCCAGAAGCTGTCTTCGAGCGCGCGCTGCTTGATCGCCACCTGGGCCGAGGGCTCCAGGTGCTGCATCGCACAGCCGCCACAGACGCCGAAGTGCGGGCAACGCGGCACGACGCGCTGCGACGACGGGCGCAGCACCTCGTCGACGCGGGCAATTTCATAAGAGGGCTTCTTGCGCACCGTGGTCGAGGTGACGCGCTCGCCGGGCAAAGCACCCTCCACGAACACGACCTTGCCGTCACGGCGCGCGATACCCCGGGCTTCGAGGTCCAGGGATTCGATAGTCAATACGTCGAGCATCTCGCACACATCCAGGTTCAGCAGCAGGCGGGCATTGTAAGACACCCGCCACGCGCGCAAGACCGCCCCCCGCGCGGCGCGCCGCTGATCCGGCCCCCTATGCCGCGCCCGCGCTCTCCAGCCCCTGGACCGCCTGCAGCACCGCCACGCGGCACTGGCCCAGCACGCTGCCGTGCCAGTCGGGCTCGTTGCAATAGAACGCGTCGAGGGTCGCCTGCAGGATGGCGTCGCGCCGGGCCTCGGGCACGTCCGGATGCGCGCGCAGCCAATTGCGCCCCCGCAGCGCCTCGATGATGCCGCCGAACGGCACCGTGCCGTATTCCAGCGCCATCAGGGTGGGCGTGGCGTCCGGACACGCCTGGTAGATCAGCGAGGCGAGGTGCCCGGTGATGTCGACCGAGGCGGAGCTGCCCAGGTAAGGCACGGCGATGTCGGCGCCCCACCACTGCCGCGCCCGCGCCACTTCGGTGTCGCTGCGCCGGCCGGCGTAGATTTTTTCGCCGTGGCCGCGCGGCCCGAGGCCCGTGTGCACATCGATCCAGCCCACGTGCGCGTGACGCGCGGCGTGGATTTCGAGTATGCGCCGCAGATTCTGCAACGACGCCGCCGGACGCGCGCCGCCATAGAACAGGCCGTCGGCGTGCGTGTACTGACCGCGCGACACCGCCTGCGCGTACGCCGCGTGGCCGTGCTCGGCCACGTAGGCGTCCAGCGCGCGCCGATTTTCCTGGGTGGGCGGCCACTCGGCGGGCAGCAGCAGCGGATGCAGCCCGGCGTAAGCCGGATTCTCGGGCAGCGGCTTGGCGCCGAACGGCTGGGCATTGCGATTGAGGTCGACGTTGTCCTCGTCGGTACGCGCCAGCCAGGAAAATCCGTGCGGATTGACCGCATGCACCAGCAACAACGCCACCCCGGCCCGGCGCGCGCGCTCGAGCATGGGCGCGTCGTCCATCAGCGCCATCTGGCAGCCCGCGCCGCAGAAGCCTTCCACGCCATGCGTGGCCGACGTCACGATCAACAGCCGTTCGGCATCGCGCGGCCCGAGCAGCGCCACATCGGTGGCGAGCGCCTCGCCTTCGCGGCCACGCGCCTCGATGGGATAGGACGTGAGCGTCGCGTCCAGGCGCGATGCCTCCTGCAGAAACCGCTCGCGCGATTGCCGGTAGTTCTTGGGGAAGTAGTCGGAACTGCGCGTCATGCTGCCGTCTCCTGGGCGTCGATATCGTGGCCGGTCCGATCCTGGATCCAGAAGAGCACCACGGTCGACAAAGTGACCGTGACCATCAGGTACCAGGCGGGCGCCATGGGATTGCCGGTGACCTGCAGCAGCCAGGTCACGAAAAACTGCGCAAAGCCGCCGAACACAGAGATGCCCAGGCCATAGACCACCGACATGCCGGTCGTGCGCACGGCCTTCGGAAACAGCTCGGGCAGCATGGTGATGGCGGGCGTCATCTGCAGTGCCAGCAGCACCGCCAGCAAGGCGATCACCGTCATGAGGCGCGCCGAGCTGGGCGCCGCCACCAGCCAGTGAAAGCACGGCAGCAGGGCCACCACGGTCGCGGCCCGCGACCAGAAGATGACCCGTTTGCGGCCGACCCGATCGGCCAGCATGCCGACCAGCGGCGCGATCAGGAACCCGATGGCGCCGAGCACCACGCTGGCGAACAAGGTGGACGTGGGCGGCAGGCCGAGCGCCTTGCTGGCATAGGCCGGCATGTAAAAGCCGATGATCTGCGCGCAGACCATCCCGCCGATGACGAGCAGGATGCCCTTGACGATGGCGGGCTTGTGCTCGGCCCAGACCTGGCGCACGGGTTGACGCGCCGGCTGGCGTTGCGCCGCCGCGCCGTCCGCCCGGGCCTGCCCCACCGGGGCGGCCGTCTCGAGCGTTTCTTCGAGGTGGCGACGGATGTAGGCGCCGACCGGCACCGTGAGCACGCCCAACACGAACGGCACGCGCCAGCCCCAGGATTGCATCTGTTCTGCGGTGAGCGACGCCGTCAGCAGCGCCACCGTCAGCGCCCCCAGCATCACGCCGAGCGACTGGCTGCCGAACTGCCAGCTCGCATAAAAGCCGCGCTTGTGCGCCGGCGCGTGTTCGACCAGGAGCGTCGTGGACGCGCCGACCTCACCGCCGGCCGCGAAGCCCTGAATCAGGCGCGCGATCACCATCAGCACCGGCCCGGCCACGCCCATCTGCGCGTGCGTCGGCGCGACGGCGATGAGCGCGCAGCCGATCCCCATCAACCAGAGCGTGAGCGTCAGGGCGGCGCGGCGGCCATGGCGGTCGGCATACGAGCCGATCAGCATGCCGCCGACCGGCCGCATCAGAAAGCCGACGCCGAAAGTGGCGGTGGTGAGCAACAGCTGACCATAGCTCGATGCCGCGGGAAAGAACAACGGCCCGATGACCAGCATCAGGAAGGTGAACACCGTGAAGTCGAAAAACTCGAGCGCGTTGCCGATGGTGGTGCCGGCGATCACGCGCCGGCGCATGCCCGGCGTATGCAGGCCCGGCGCCGCGGGCGCGGCGGCGATGGCGATAGACATGCTTTTCCCCTATGTCCGTGTTGTGGCGGGCGAGGTCCCCCTCTCCCATGGCGGTGAATATACGGATGGCAAACAATAAGGAAAAGACAGTATTTTCGTCTCAGTGAATACTTTTATGCATAGCCCCACCGGCCAGCCAGGACACGTCTCATGAATCTGCGCCAACTACGCGCCTTCGTGCTCATCGCCGAACACGGCAGCATCCGCGCGGCGGCCCGCGCGCTGTTCATCACGCAGCCGGCGGCGACGCGCAGCCTGCGGGAGCTCGAAGCCAGCGTGGGCGCCGAACTGGTCCAGCGCAGCGTCCGCGGCATCGAACTCACGCCCTACGGCGAGGCGCTGTACAAGCGCGCGGTGCTCATGTTGCAGGAGGCGCGCCGGGCCCAGGAAGAAATCGCCCAGATGCGCGATGGCGCGGGCGGCACGCTGAATCTCGCCATCAGCTCCGCCGCGCTCACCGTGCTGCCCGCGGCACTGGCGGCGTTCCGCGCCCGCATGCCGCGCGTGGCGGTCTCGTTCAATGAGGTCGCCCCGCCGTATAGCCACGACCAGCTCGAGGCAGGCCATTACGACTTTCTGGTGCAGACGGAATACGACGGAGAAATCCAGGACGGCTTCGCCCGCAGCACGCTGTTCGCGCTGCCGCTCGCGGTCGGCGCGCGCGCCGGTCATCCTTTACGCGAAGCCCGGCACCTGAGCGAGCTGCATCACGCGCTGTGGCTGTTGCCGGGCAACATCCAGGCGCCGGCCAACCTGCTGCGGGAAGCCTTCGCGGCGCATGGACTGCCCGCGCCGCAGGACATCATCGCGTGCCAGTCGATCGCGGTGGCGCTCGCCATCATCGCCGAGAGCGATGCGCTGGGCATCTTCGTGCGCAATCTGTTCGAGCATCGTTTGCTGCCGCGCGGACTGCGCATGGTGCCGCTCGCGCACGCGCTGCCGGCGGCGCGCGTGGCCATCCTGACGCGGGCCGACTCGCCGCCCACGCCGGCGGCCCGGTGTTTTATCGAGTGTCTGCACGACGCGCACGCGGCGGGCGCACCGGGCCACGGGCCACGGCGGCGCGCCGTGCCGGTCTGAGCGGAGCACGGGCGACACCGAGGCGCGCGGCGCAGCCGAAGCGTGGGGCGCAGCCCGGCGCGGGCCGGCGAACCGGGGCGCACGCGGCGCCCCGCCCGCCGCGCCGCGATCAGAACGCGCGCGACACCGAGAACACCGCACCCAGCCGGCCCGAGGGATGGCCATACTTCGTGGGCAGCCAGTTGTCCTTGGTGGCGCCGACGGCGGCCAGGCCCACGACCCAGCCCTTCAGGTCCTTGGTGACACCCAGCTTGTAGTCGACGTAGTGGCCGATGCCATCGCCGTCCATGTCGACCTGCTTCTTGAGCTTCTGGTAGCCCAGGTGGCCGACCAGACCCCAGCCGTCGCCCAGGTCGAACGTGGCCGTGCCATCGAGATACCAGGTGCCTTTGGTATCGGGCGCGGAGAAGAAGTCGCTGGGCGTGTAGGAATACTTCAACGAGTAGTTGGCGTAGCTCAGGCCCACGTACAGATCGGTGTTGTTGTAGTTGCCGCCTTTGGGCGAGCTCGAGCCCGGGTAGTAGTAGTGCAGCACGCCGACGTCCAGCCCGAGGCCGCCGCCCACGTCGCCCTTCCAGCCGCCGTAGAAGTCCATTTCCAGATTGCCGTCGGTGAACACGAAACTCGAGACGTTGGAGTTCCAGTTGCCGAGATAGAAGCCCGAACTGTGCGCCAGATCGAAGCCGACCTGCACGGCCGGCCGGAAGTCCGTCTGCGAGTAGCCACGGAAACGGTAGTCGCTCACGATGGCGGCGTTGCCACTGAGGGAGAAGCCGGCGCCGAGGTCGGTGGGTTCGGCCTGCGCGGTGGCGGCACATGCGGCAAAAACGAACGGCAGGGCAAGAAAGGACTTTTTCATTTGCGAGATCCTGATGGGATGGCTACCAGGGCGGATGTGGGCTGCGCATCACGCCTGTCCAGCCGATCGCGGCACTGCTCCCCTCCCCGATCGGCCCATCCTGGCTCAAGCACTTTCCATGCCAACTTTTAACAATTGCGTCATACGGTAGCCGGCAAACGCGGCACGACCCGGCGCGCACCGGCGCGGTGCAAAAGCCCGCCAAATCCCCCGTCTGCATGCGCCTTCATGGCGCAGCCCGCGCCATAAACAGGCATCGCGAGGCACGGCGCGCGCGCCCATGAAAAATGCCCCGGCTTGCGCCGGGGCATCGAGACCCAGAGGGTGAGGATCAGTTGGTGGCGGCGGGTGCGCCGGGAGCGCCAGGGGCACCGGGCGCGCCGCGATGGTGCGGGGCCTTGGCCATGCGCTCCTGCATCTTGGCGGCACGGGCCTTCACCACTTCGGTGACCTGGGCGCGCTGCGCGTCGTTCAGGCTGTCCCAGAGGGCCAGCCATTGATCGCGCACCTTGCCGCCTTCGGTACCGAACTGGTCGCGGCCCTTCTCGTTGGCGGCCGACAGCGCACGCGGGTCGAGCTTGCCGGCGGCGAGCTGCTCCTGCAGCAGCTTATGCTCGGCGCGCTTGGCCTCGAAACGCTGCTTCATGAGCTCGCCCTGCGACTTCTTGGCGGTGTCGAACAGCGCCTGCTGCTTGGCGTCGAGCTTGAGCGCGTCGATCTGAGCCTTGGAAAGCGGTCCCACGCCCGGGATGAATGCGCCGTCGCGCATTTCACCGTGGTGGCGCGGGCCCTTGTGATGGGCTTCGGCGGCGGGCTTGCCTTCTTGCGGGGCAGCCACGGCCGGCGCAACGACGGCGCCAGCGGAAATGACCATGGCCAGGCCGGCCAGCGTGCTGCGCAGTGCGAAACGATTACGGGACATGTTGGAAACTCCTGAGTGATTGGAACGCGAGACCATTGTTGGCCAGGCCCGATTTCAGTGAAGTTTCGTTTGCGCCCGTTGTGTTTCAGTCGATTGCTCGCCGGGCGGCGGATCGTCTGAAGCAGCACGTCGGGGGCCCCCGGCGAGGGGCGCCCCTGGCCGGGCGCCCGGCGAGGGGCCACCGGCCGCGGCGCAACCCGGCACTCGGCCGGGCCCGCTCGCCTCACGCGCTCAGGGCGCGTCCCAGGCGGCGAGGTACTCGCGCCAGTGCGGCGCATCGCTGGCGGCCAGGGTGTCGCGCACCAGCGCGATTTCCTGGTCGTAGGCGATATGGTCGATCTCGCCCCGCATGAAGCGGAAGCGGCAATACACCAGCCAGGTATTGACCACGTCGGTTTCGCAATAGGCGCGCACCGCGTCGGCCTGCCCTTCGTTCCAGGCCTGCCAGACCTTGCTGCCGTCCATGCCGAGCTTGCCCGGAAAGCCGCACAGCTTGGCGAGCTCGTCGAGCGGCGCATTGGCGCGGCCGTTGTACTTGGCCAGCACATCCATCAGATCGGTGTGGCGATTGTGATAGCGGCTGATGTAGTTGTTGAACTTGAAGTCGCGGTCTTCGTCGCCCAGGTCCCAGTAGCGCGGCGCCTGGATCTTATGGATCAGGCTGCGGTAATGGAGCACGGGGAGATCGAAGCCGGAGCCGTTCCAGCTGACCAGACGCGGCGTGTAGCGCTCGATGGTCTTGAAAAACTGGCTGAGCAGCACTTCTTCGGGATCATCGGGCTGGCCGAGCGTCTTGACGCGAAAGCCCTGGTCGTCGCGAAACACGCAGCCCACCACCGCCACGCGCTGCAGGTGCAGCGGCAGGAAGTCGTGGCCGACGGCCTCGCGCCGGGCGGCGAAGGCGCGCTCGGCCACCTCGAGATCGCTCACCTCGCTGCCCCAGCCGTGCAGCCGGCGCAGGCCGGGCACGTCGGGCAGGGTTTCGAGGTCGAAAACCAGCGTGGGGGTCATCGCGCGGGCAGGTATTGCAGCGGGTCGACCGGCGTGCCCTGGCGGCGGATCTCGAAGTGCAGCCGGGGCGAGGTGGCATCGGTCTGGCCGATCTCGGCGATCTTCACGCCGCGCTTGACGTTCTGACCGGTCTTGACCAGCAGCGCGCGGTTGTGCGCATAGGCCGTGATGAAGCCGTTCTGGTGATTGATGATGATCAGGTTGCCCAGGCCGCGCACGCCGTTGCCGCTGTACATGACCTTGCCGTCGGCCGCCGCGATCACCGGATCGCCCGGATTGCCGGCGAAATCGATGCCCTTGCTGTTGCTGTTGAAGGTCTGGATGACCTGGCCGGTGGCCGGCCAGCCCCAGCTGATCACGCTGGCATCGGCCGCGCGGGGCGGCTGCTTGGGCGTGTCGACGGGCGGCGGCGTGGCCGAGGCCTGCGCGTTGGGATCGGTTTCGGTGGGCGGCGGCGTGGTGCCGGCGGTGTCGGTGCCGGGCGCGGGATCGAGCGGACGCGGTTCGGTCTTGGTGGTGCCGACCGGCGCGGTGCTCGGACCGGTACTCGCGGAGGCCGTACCCGACAGGCGCAGTACCTGACCCACGTGGATCTGGTTGGGATCGGCGATGTTGTTCAGGCGCTTGACGGTCTCGATGTCGACGTTGTTCGCCCGTGCAATCTTGTAGAGCGTGTCGCCCGGCTTCACGACGTAAGAGCCGCCGCTCGCCTGGCTGCCGCCGGAGGATTGGCCGCCGGTCATGTCGACGACCGGCGCACGCGTGCCCTTGGAGGCGCATCCCGCCAGGATCGCCAGGCTCAGCACGCCGGCAATCAGGGCAGGACGACGCAGACGCGCGACAAGCGCGCCGCGCAGATGGGGTTCGGTCAGTTGCAACTGCCCGTTGAGCATACGATTCTCCTGTTTGCTCAAGATTGTATTCCGGCCTTCAGAGGCACGAAACGCACCGCCTCGAGCTCGGTGCGTTTCCAGCTTGCGGTGCCGGTTCGTTCGATCAGGACCAGCCTTTGGCTGGTGGTGCCCTCGGGGGCGATCAGGCGTCCGCCGGGCGCCAGCTGCGTGAGCAGCGCCTGCGGAATGGCCAGTCCGGCCGCAGCCACAACGATAGCATCGAACGGCGCGACGCCGGGGACGCCCAGCATGCCGTCGCCGTAAATCAAGCGGACCCGGGTGGTGAGGCGCAAGGCGCGCAGATTGGTGCGCGCCAGCTCGTACAGCCCGCGGATGCGCTCGATCGCATGCACCTCGCGGATGAACTGCGACAGCACGGCCGCCTGGTAGCCGCAGCCGGCGCCGACCTCGAGCACGCGGGTGGGCGTGCGGCCCTCGCACACGGCCGCGATCATGCGCGCCACGACCCAGGGCTGAGAGATGGTTTGCGAATGCCCGATCGGCAGCGCCGCGTCTTCGTATGCCCGGCTGGCGAGCGCTTCGTCGACGAAGATATGACGCGGCACGGCGGCCATGGCGTTGAGCACCCGCTCGTCGAACACGCCCTGCGCCCGCAGGCGCTCGACCATGGCCTGCCGCAGGCGATCCGAGTTCAGGCCCATGTTGTTGCCACTGGCGGCGGCCGGCGCGCTGGGCGCCGGGCGCTGCAGCGTGGCGGCGGAAATCCGGGTGTTGCTGTTGGTGGCCGTGATGCCGGGCGCCAGGCCCCGGCCGTCGTAGCGCGACGAGGAACTCAGGCGCGTGGGCGTGGGCGACTCTTGCGGACCTAGACGCTTGCGCATAACGGCCCCGCCCAGGTGCGAACTTCGTCGAGCTGCCCGGTGTGGGTCAGGTCGAGCCGCAACGGGGTGACGGACACCGCCCCCTCGGTCACGGCATGGAAATCGGTGCCGGGCGTGGCGTCGAGCGCCAGGCCCACGGGGCCGATCCAGTAGATCGGTTCGCCGTAGGGCGTGGTGCTGCGCACGACCGGCTCTGAAGGATGACGCTTGCCCAGCCGCGTGACCCGCACGCCGTGCAGGTCTTCGAAGCGGCGGTTGGGGATATTCACATTGAGCAGCACCGGCGCGCCGAGCGGATCGGCGATCTGGCGCTCGACGATCTGCCGCGCGGCGCGCGCGGCGGACTCGATATGCTCCCAGCCCTTGTCGACCAGCGAAAACGCGATCGCGGGAATGCCGAACAGATACCCTTCGGTGGCGGCGGCGACCGTACCGGAATAGAGCGTGTCGTCGCCCATGTTGGCGCCGTTGTTGATGCCCGAGACGACCAGGTCGGGCCGGGCATCCATCAGGCCGGTGAGCGCCACGTGCACGCAATCGGAGGGCGTGCCGTTGACATAGACAAAGCCATTGGCGGCGGTGCGCACCGACAGCGGGCGATTGAGCGTGAGCGAATTGGAGGCGCCGCTGTGATTGGTTTCGGGCGCAACGACGGTGATGTCACCCAGCCCGGACAAGGCCTCGACCAGCGCCTCCAGACCCGGCGCGTTGTAGCCGTCGTCGTTGGAAACCAATATACGCATCACCCCTCCGAAACACCCGGACCGCTCAGCCGCGATCCGACAGGCACGGATTGTACCGTCAGACTTGCCGCGCCGGAGACGCGCGGCGCGTCATCCACATGGCGGACGACGCGGGGCGGGTTGCGCCCGATGCCTGCCCGCCTGTCATCGCGGTAGAATCGCCTGCCCCCGGCGCCCGGCCCCAGGCCGAACGGGGGAGACTCACACAACAACAAGGACGTCCCTTCCACCATGCTGACCACCCCTCCTTCCATGGCGATCGCCGCCGGCTTGATCCTGATGGCCTACCTGATCGGGTCCATTCCGTTCGCCGTGGTCGTCAGCAAGCTCATGGGGCTGCAGGATCCGCGCAGCTATGGATCGAAGAACCCCGGCGCCACCAATGTGCTGCGTACCGGCAACAAGAAGGCGGCCGCGCTCACGCTGCTGGGCGACGCGGCCAAGGGCTGGTTCGCGCTGTGGCTGGCCGGCGTGCTGGTGCCCGGCATCACCCCGGGCATCTTCGCCCTGGTGGCGATCGCCGTGTTTCTGGGCCACCTGTATCCGGTCTTCCTGGGCTTCAAGGGCGGCAAGGGCGTGGCGACGGCGCTGGGCGTGCTGGCCGCGATCAGCGGCTGGCTGGCCCTGGCCGTGGTGGTCACCTGGCTGCTGATGGCGGTGATCTCCCGCTACTCGTCGCTGTCGGCGCTGGTGGCCGCGTTCTGCGCCCCCCTCTTCTACGTGCTGGGCAGCGGCATGGCCTGGTATGCCCATACCCACATCACGCTCGCCATCGTGGTCATCACCGCGCTGCTCTTCTATCGCCACGCCGCCAACATCTCGCGCCTGATCAAGGGCACCGAAAGCCGGATCGGCTCGAAGAAGAAATAACCGCCGCACGAGCTTGCGCGCATAACGAAACGCCGATGGCACGCGCCATCGGCGTTTTGCTTTGGACGCGGCGTTCAGGCCGGCACGCGCCGGAACATGGTGCGCTTGGTCGCCCGAAACGCGGGGCGCACGCGCGAGCTCCAGTCGGTGGCGCGCACGGCCAGCCACGGCGGGCTGCCGAAGGTCTCGCGGCTGACGAGGTCGTAGCAGGCGTGATAGCGAGGCCCACCCTCCGGCGCGCGCCACCGGCGTGCCCGCACCGATCCCGGCACCGCGGCCAGACCCGGCATGTGCTCCTCGCCGTACCAGGCATTGAAATCGTCTTCGGCCTCGGGCAGCACGTCGGTTTCGACCACGTAATGCCAGGCGCTCGCCTGCCCCGCGCTCGCGCCTTCGAGATCGGCGAGCGCGTCCAGCACCCGCGCGTCGCCCGCCAGCCCGTCCGCGGTGGCCTGGGCGCGCACGGCGGCGAATTCATGCGCGGCGTTATCGGCCGAGGCCGGCGTGCAATAGACGTAGGTTTCGGGCGCGTCGGCCTCGGCGGCGGCGTAGATCTCGACCTGCATGCCGGGGCTGGCGGCCTGCAGCCGGGTGCGCAGCGCGCGCGCGGCGTCGACGTCGAACACCACGCCGGGGACTCGCAACAACAGGGTTTGCATGACGTGTCCTCGTTCAGTGGCCCACGCGCAGCGCCACCAGCAGGCGCGACACCATGTTGTAGGCGGCCACGGTGGCCGTCAGATCGAGCAGGCCCTGGTCCGAAAAGTGTGCGCGCAGCGGGTCGAACACGGCATCCGGCACCTCGATGGCGCGCGTCATGGCATCGGTGTAGGCCAGCGCCTCGGCCTCGCCCGGCGCCAGGCCGGGCACCGCGCCGGGCGCGGGATGATCGCGCAGGGCCGCGATCGTGGCCGGGGCCACGCCCGCGGTCTCGGCGTGCGGTACGTGCGCGTCGAACTCGTACGGCGCGCCGTTGAGCACCGCCACGCGCAGGATCACCAGTTCGCGCAGCCGCGCCGGCAGCGAGTTGCGGTTGCGCACCGCGCTCAGCATGGCCTCCCAGCCTTCGCAGATCGGGGCACTGTTGAGCAACACCTGATACAGCGGCGAGATGCGGCCGCGCGCTGCCTGGATGCGCGCTTCGAGCGGCGCGAGTTCGGGGCGGCTGCCCGGCGCCACCGGCGTCAGGCGGGATTGCGAGGAATCGGACATCGTTTACTCCGGACGGATCTGCTTGCGTTCGATCAGGCTCGACCACTTGGCGCGGTCGGCCTGCATCAGCGTGGCCAGCTCGGCGGCGGTCGACGGCGCCGGCTCGGCGCCGAAGGCCTGCAAGCGCTTGCGCGTCGCCTCGTCGGACAGCGCGGCGCGCACGGCCTGATTGAGTTTATCGACCGTGGCGGGCGGGGTACCCGCCGGCGCCAGCAGGCCGTACCAGTTGTTGGACTCGACGCCGGCGATGCCCTGCTCGGCCAGCGTGGGCACGTCGGGCAGCAAGGGATGACGGCGCGGCGCGGCCAGCCCCAGGGCCTTGAGCTTGCCGCCCTGGATGTGCCCGATCAGGCCAGGCACATCGCCGAAGAAGCCGGCGACCTGATTGCCCATCACGTCGTTGATGACCGGCGCCGCGCCCTTGTAGGGCACATGCATGACCTTGGCCTTGCTGGCATCGGTGAACATCTCGAGCGTCAGATGCGGGATGCTGCCCACGCCGGACGAACCGATCGCCACCGGTTGCGACGCGGCCTGGGACCGCTTCACGAAATCGGCCGCGTCCTTGGCCGGATTGTCGGGATTCACGACGAACACGGTGGCGTTGTTGACCACCAGCGACACCGGTGCGAAATCCTGGTCGGGCTTGTAGGGCAACTCTTTATAGAGCGCGGGGCTGATCGCGACGGCGCCCACGCTCGTCAGGAACAGCACCGAGCCGTCCGCCGGGGCCTTGGCCACGAACGCCGCACCGATGTTGCCATTGGCGCCCGCCTTGTTCTCGACGATCACCTGGCGGTCGAGCGCCTTGCCGAGCCGCTCGGCCAGCACGCGGCCCACCATGTCGACCGGCCCGCCCGGCGGGAAGGCCACGATCAGGCGCACGGGCGCCTCCGCATGCGCCGCCGGCGCGAAGCCACCCAGGACGGAAGCCGCCAACAGCCCCGATGAGAGCAGGTGTTTGATTTTCATGATGTCTCCTCTGCGTATTGATATGAGTATGTGTAGGTCTGGCTGCGCGACCGGTCAGCGCGCGTCGAAGCCATAGAGCCGTGCCGGGTTGTCGACCAGGATGCTTTGGCGCAGACCCGCGTCGGGCACGGCCTCGAACAGGGCATCCACGACCTCGCCGTCGTCGGGCATGTCGCCGCGTACGTTGGGATGAGGCCAGTCGGTACCCCACAGGGTGCGCTCGGGCATGGCCTCGGCCAGCGCGCGCATGAAGGGGATGCCCTCGTGAAACGGCCGCTTTCCTGCGCCGATGCGATCGATGCCCGAAATCTTGACCCACGCGTTGGGCTGCGCGGCCAGGCCGAACAGCGCGGTGAACGCCGGATCGGTCAGGCCGCGCGCCGCCTTGATGCGGCCCATGTGATCCACCACGAAGGGCACGGGCAGCCGGCGCAGCAGGGGCAGCAGGCCCGTGAGCGCCGCGCCGTCGACATGCAGGCACAGGTGCCAGCCCAGGGGTGCCAGTCGCGCGGCCAGCGCCAGCACCGCGTCGTCGGTGGGCGGCGTGCCCAGATGCGGCACGTAGTTGAAGCGCGCGCCCCGCACGCCGCCGGCATGCAGGCGCCGCAACTCGTCGTCGGTGGCATCGGCGCGCAGCACGGCCACGCCTCGATAGCGGCCCTCGGCACGCGCGATCGCGTCGAGCAGCGCCGCGTGATCCGCGCCGTGGCAGGCCGCCTGCACGATCACGGCACGCTCGAGGCCCAGGTGCGCATGCAGCGCGGCCAGCTTCTCGAAGGGCGCATCGGGCGGCGTATAGCTGCGGCCCGCGGCATACGGAAAGCGCTCCGCCGGTCCGAATACGTGGCAGTGCGTGTCGCAGGCGCCGGCGGGCAGGCGCGAGACGGGCACGCTCGGGTGAGAGAGGGGCGGCGGGCAATCGGGCATCGAAACTCCGTGCAAAGCGCCATGGTGGAGGATTGCGATGCCGCCAACAATGCTATATCTTTTATTTCAGATATTTGTTTTCTCTATAGCTTGTTGGCGCAATCCATGGACCTGAAGCAGATCGCCTATTTCGTCGAGGTGGCGGAGCGCCGCAGCTTTTCGCGCGCGGCCGAGGCGCTGGACGTGGCGCAGCCCACGCTCAGCCGGCAGGTGCGCCTGCTGGAGCTCGAGCTGGGCCAGCATCTGCTCTATCGCAATGGCCGGGGCGTGGAGCCCACGGAGGCAGGCACACGCCTGCTCGGCCACGCGCGCGGCCTGCTGCACCTGGCCGAGCGCGCCCGCGAAGACCTGCGCACGCTGGGCGATACCCCGGCCGGCAAGGTGGTGGTGGGGCTACCGCCGCGCATCGCGCGCGTGCTGACGCCCCCGCTCGTGGCGCGCTTTCGCCAGGCCTTTCCGCAGGCCTCGATCGCCGTCGCCGAAGGCTTGTCCGCGCAGGTACGGGAATGGGTGCTCGGTGGCCGGGTCGATCTGGCCTTGCTCTACGATCCGCCCGCCACGCCGCAGATCAGCATGGAATCCTTGCTGCGCGAGGAGCTGGTGCTGGTGGCGGCGACCCACGCCTATCCGGCGCTGCCTGCCCACTTGGGCGTGGCGCAACTCTCCGCCTATCCGCTGATCCTGCCCAGTCTGCCCAATGCCATCCGCACGCTGGTGGAAGGGGTGTGCCGCCGTGCCGGGGTGCGGCTCAACGTCGTGACCGAAGTCGATGCCGTGCAGACGATTCTGGAGCTGGCCGCGCAGGGCCAGGCCTGCGCCATCCTGCCGCGCTCCGCGGCCCTGGCCTGGCCGGCGCTGGCGGTATGCCGCATCGATACCCCGGTGATCCGCAATCGGCTGGTGCTGGCCACGCCGCGCCAGCGGCCGGCCACCCGGCTCGCCGATGCGACGGCCGCGCTGCTGCGCGAGCTCGACCTCCATGCCCTGCTCTATGGAGAAGCCGCGCCCGCCGCCTGAGGCGGCGCGGCTCAGGCCGTGCAGATGTCGGCCAGATCCCAGCGCGGCCGCACCGTGAAGGCATGGCTCGTGTCGCGCAGATCCACCAGACCGGCCTTCACGCGCTCGGCGGCGGCGAAGGCGATCATGGCGCCGTTGTCGGTGCAGAGCTCGAGCGGCGGGAAATATGCCGTGGCCTTCATGCCGGTGAGCGAGCGGTCGAGTTGCGCACGCAACAGACGATTGGCGCCCACACCGCCCGCCACCACCAGCCGGCGCAGGCCGGTCTGCTTGAGCGCGCGCACGGCCTTGGCGGCCAGCACGTCGACGATGGCGGCCTGCGTGGCCGCCGACAGATCGGCGCGGGTCTGGTCGTCGATGGCGCCGTCGGCCTGAGCCGCCTTCACGCGCGTCAGCACGGCCGTCTTGAGGCCGCTGAAGCTGAAGTCCAGGTCACCGCTGTGCAACATGGGCCGGGGCAGCTCGAAGCGGCTCGCGTCGCCCTGCTCGGCCATGCGCGAGAGCGCGGGCCCGCCGGGATAGCCCAGGCCCAGCAGCTTAGCCGACTTGTCGAAGGCCTCGCCCGCGGCGTCGTCGAGCGTTTCGCCCAGGAGCTCGTAGCGCCCGACACCGTCGACCCGCATCAGCTGGGTGTGGCCGCCCGACACCAGCAGCGCCACGAACGGAAACTCGGGCCGCGGCTCGGCAAGCAGCGGCGACAGCAGATGGCCTTCGAGGTGATGGATGGGAATCGCGGGCAGCCCCTGCGACCACGCATAGGCCTGCGCCACGCTCGCACCCACCAGCAACGCACCCGACAAGCCCGGGCCCGCGGTGTACGCCACGGCGCCGATGTCGGCGCGCGCGATGCCGGCACGCGCCAGCACCTCGCGTGTGAGCGGCACGACACGGCGGATGTGGTCACGCGAGGCGAGCTCGGGCACCACGCCGCCATACTCTTCGTGCATGGCGACCTGGCTGTGCAGGGCGTGGGCCAGGAGCCCGCGCTCGGTGCAGACGGCGGCAACGCCGGTCTCGTCGCACGAGCTTTCAAAACCGAGAATAATCATGGGCCGGTATTTTACAACTGGTGCGAAAATACGCGCCAACGCGGAATGACGCGTAACAACGGGGACATGCCGCGGCCGGGCCAAGCCCGCCGTGCCCGACTCATCCATCCGGGGACCTAGCAATGCTGGAGAAGCTCTTTCAACTCAAGGCGCACGCCACCAGTGTGCGCACCGAAGTCGTGGCGGGTATCACTACCTTCCTCACGATGTCGTACATCATTTTCGTCAATCCGGACATCCTGTCCTCCACCGGCATGGACCGCGACGCCGTGTTCGTGGCCACCTGCCTGGCCGCGGCGCTCGGCTCGCTCATCATGGCGCTGCTGGCCAACTGGCCGATCGGCATGGCGCCGGGCATGGGTCTGAATGCCTTCTTCGCATTCACCGTGGTCAAGACGATGGGCTACACGTGGGAGCAGGCGCTGGGCGCCGTTTTCATCTCCGGCGTGATCTTCCTGCTGCTCACCGTGACCGGCGTGCGCGCGTGGCTGATCAAGGGCATTCCGCATTCCCTGCGCAGTGCCATCGCCGCCGGTATCGGGCTGTTCCTCGCGATCATCGCCCTCTCCACGGCCGGCATCGTGGTCGACCACCCGGCCACCAAGGTCACGCTGGGCGATCTGCGCCAGCCGGGCCCGCTGTTCGCGGTGCTGGGCTTTTTCATCATCGCGGCGCTCGACGCCATGCGCGTGCGCGGCGCCATCCTGATCGGCATCCTGGTCGTGACGGTGCTGTCGATGCTGCTGGGCTACAACGAGTTCAAGGGCGTGTTCGCCGCCCCGCCCAGCCTGGCGCCGACCTTCATGCAGCTCGACATCATGGGCGCGCTGCACACGGGCTTCGTGCACGTGATCCTGGTGTTCGTGCTGGTCGAGGTGTTCGACGCCACCGGCACGCTGATGGGGGTCGCCAAGCGCGCCAACCTGATTCCGGAAGGCAAGCCCAATCGCCTCGGCCGCGCCCTGTTCGCCGACAGCAGCGCCATCGTGGCGGGCTCGATGCTCGGCACCAGCAGCACGACCGCATTCGTCGAAAGCGCCTCGGGCGTGCAGGCGGGCGGCCGCACCGGCCTGACCGCGCTCGTCGTGGCCGTGCTGTTCCTGGCGGCCCTCTTCATCTCGCCGCTCGCGGGCTCGGTGCCCGCCTACGCCACCGCGCCTGCCCTGCTCTATGTGGCCGGCCTGATGA
The DNA here is from genome assembly GCF_002261315.1 of Bordetella genomosp. 5. Lineage (NCBI taxonomy): Bacteria > Pseudomonadati > Pseudomonadota > Betaproteobacteria > Burkholderiales > Alcaligenaceae > Bordetella > Bordetella genomosp. 5. The sequence continues at coordinate 411,561 of NZ_NEVP01000004.1, read as the reverse complement.
TGCGCGAGCTGATCGACATCGACTGGAACGACGTCACCGAAGCGACGCCGGCCGCCCTGACCGCGCTGATCATGCCGTTCACCTACTCGATCGCCAACGGGCTGGCGTTCGGCTTCATCAGCTATGTAGTGCTCAAGGCCGCCACCGGCCGCTGGCGCCAGATCCACCCGGCCACGTGGCTCGTGGCCGTGCTGTTCGTGATCCGCTACGCCTTCTTCCCGGAGTAAGGGCGCACGCGCCTCGCGATCCGCGGCCCGCCCTTCCGGCGGGCCGTTTGCTTTTGCGCCCCCCGAAAATCCCGCCCCCGCGACCCGGGCGCGGGCACGCCACATGCTCGCGCATGCAGGCCGCTCAATGACGGCCATACAGGATGACTATCGACCCGGCCAAGGGTAAGGTTGCTCGGTGGCTGCATTGAATTCGCCGATACACTCCCCATATACATTCGACGAATCCCATAGTTGCACGCTCAGGCGCGCGGCGTAGAACACTGGAGTCCCTCATGAGCGCATTGGCCAGCGTGCCCTTCTCGGTCCTCGACCTCGCCCCCATCGTGGCGGGCAAGACCGCGGCCGACGCCTTCCGCAGCACGGTCGACCTGGCCTGTCATGTGGAGCGTCTGGGCTATCGCCGTTACTGGCTCGCCGAGCATCACAACATCAACGGCATCGCGAGCAGCGCGACCGCCGTCCTGATCGGCCTGGTGGCGAGCCACACGCAGACGCTGCGCGTGGGCTCCGGCGGCATCATGTTGCCCAACCACGCGCCGCTCATCATCGCCGAGCAGTTCGGCACGCTCGAAACGCTCTACCCCGGCCGCATCGATCTGGGCCTGGGCCGTGCGCCCGGCAGCGACGGCGCCACGCAGCACGCGCTGCGCCGCGGACCGCGCAGCGGCCTCGAGTTTCCGCAACTGCTCGACGAGCTGCGCGGATTTTTCGCGCCCGAGCGTCCCGGCCAACCGGTGCGCGCGATCCCCGGCGCGGGCCTGGACATTCCGATCTGGCTGCTGGGCTCGAGCGATTTCTCGGCGCGGCTGGCGGCCGAACTGGGCCTGCCGTTCTCGTTTGCCGGGCACTTCTCGCCCGAAGGCATGGCCGCGATGCGGCTGTACCGCCATCTGTTCAAGCCTTCGGCCACGCTGGCCAAACCCTACGCCATGATCGGCGTGCCGGTGATCGCCGCCCCCACCGACGAAGAGGCGCAGTTCCTGTCGTCCACGCAGCAGCTCAAGTTCCTGTCGCTGATCCGGGGCAATCGCCTGCAGCTGCAGCCGCCGGTCCAGGACATCGACAACCACTGGAACGAGATGGAACGCGCGGCCGTGGCCCAACGCCTCGGCGCCTCGATCGTGGGCGGCCCGGAGACGGTGAAGCGCAAGCTCGAAGCGCTGATCGCGCAGACCGAGGCCGACGAAGTGATGATCGTCTCCGACTTCTACGAGCACGCCCATCGGCTGCGTTCGTACGAGATCGTGGCCAATCTCAAGCAGGATGCGGTGGCCGCGCAAGCGGCGTGACCATCGGATTTCAGTATCGTGATGGCCGCGAGGCATCACGCAACCAGGGCTCAGCCCGAAAAGCCGTGCACGACACGGCAAGGACGACACTATGAGTATCGTTGAACTCACCAAAGATTCCTTCCAGGATGCCATCACGCCCGACGGCACCCTGATCGTCGACTTCTGGGCACCGTGGTGTGGCCCCTGCCGTGGCTTCGCGCCCGTGTTCGAGCAGGCCGCCACCAAGCATGCCGACGTCACCTTCGCCAAGGTCAACACCGACGTCGAGCAGGAGCTCGCCGGCGCGCTGGGTATCCGTTCGATCCCCACGCTGATGGTGTTCCGCGAAAAGGTCCTGCTGTTCTCGCAACCGGGCGCGCTGTCGGCCGGTCAGCTCGATGAGCTGCTTGCCAAGGTCAAGGAAGTCGATATGGCGCAGGTCCATCGCGACATCGAACAGGCCCGCGACCAGGAAGGCGAGCAGGCCTGATCCGGCAGGCGTCAGTCGGGGACGTGCTCGTCCTCGACGCGCCAGCCCGAGCGTCCACGCGTGATGTTGGCCACCGTCTGGGCCAGCCCCTCCAGGGCCGCGCGTGGCAGCTCCAGCACGAGTTGCGCGCCTTCGCCGTCGTAGTCTTCGCTCACGACCTGCGCGCCGCCCTCCGCCAGCCTGGCCTGCAGGATCGGCAGCTCGGCAAAACTGGCGCGGCAATGCACGCGCGCCAGGGCCACGATCTCGGTGCGCACGCCTGCCCGCAGGCAATTGGCCGCGCAGCCGCCATAGGCGCGCACCAGCCCGCCCGCCCCCAGCTTGATGCCGCCGAACCAGCGGATCACCAGCACCGCCACGCGGTCCAGATCCTGACCGTCGATGGCCTGCAGGATCGGCCGGCCCGCGGTGCCACCGGGCTCGCCATCGTCGTTGTACCGGTAGCTCTGGCCGATGCGATAGGCCCAGCAGTTGTGGGTGGCATCGGGCACGCTGTGCGCGGCGAAGAAAGCTATCGCCGCGTCGACGTCCGCCACGGGCGCGGCATGCGCCACGAAGCGGCTTTTTTTGATGTCTTCCTGGTGCGTGCAGGCGGCGGTGAGCGTGTGCGTCATACGCCGCGATTGTAGCGGGTGGGCCGCAGCGCGATCCGATCAGGCGGGGCGAGGCAAGGCTCGGGCCGGTGCGCGGAACGGGTGCGGCGCCAAGACCGCGACGGCACAGGCCGCCGCGCGCTCGACGCCCACGGGCATCAGCCGTGGCAGTCCGGCACTTCCTGATCCAGATAGACGTCGAACGCGACGTCGCGGGCCCATTTGTCGGTCATGGCTTTCCAGGCGCCGTCGCGCGTCCAGCGCTGCATCTCGCCCTTCAGCCACGCGGCCTGTGCGGGAGGGGCGTACCAGCCCAGCTCCTGGCGCGGCCCCGCGGCCGTCAGCGTCGCGGAAAATTTGCGCCATTCGGGATACGCCATCAGCGGCGCCCAGACCGTGTCGTCGAGCACGCCCACGTCGCAGCTGCCCTCGCGCACGGCGACCAGGGCATCGGACGGCACCTTGTGGATCTGCAGGGTCGCGCCGTGCTGCCCGGCGAGGCGCTGCGCGGCGGTGGCCGCGCTCGTCATGCACACAATCTTGCCGCGCACGTCTTCCCACTGCCGCAACGGGGTGTCGCTGCGGATCACGGCCTTGGGCCGCGGCGCATAGCCCGTGGCCACCCACGACGCCGCCGCGTCGGTCCCGGCGGCCTTGCCCTGCGCCTGCGCGGGCCGGCTGACCAGCACCACGTCGACGCGGCCTTGCGCGAGCGCCTGCGCGGCCGCCGCCGGATCGACCTGCACCCATTGCACGGGCAGCCCCAACCGCTCGCCCAGGCGCGTGGCGACCGGGCCGTCGAGGCGCTCGGCGGTGCGGATCTTGGCGCCCGCGGCCGGCACGGGCGTGACATACGCCACGCCCACCCGCAGCTCGCCGCGCGCGCGCGCCGCCTGCCACGGGTCGCCGTCGGCGGCGGTGGCGGTGGCCCCGTCGGCGAGCGCGAGCGTGGCGACCGCCGCGCAGGCGCTCACCAGCACGGGCAGCAGGAATCGGGAGGCGCGCCGCATGATGAGCCTCAGACGTATTGGTAGCGCAGGAGCCGGTGCTTGAGCTTCTCGAGCACGAACTGATCGATCAGCGCGGCCAGCACCGCGATGACCAGGATGTTGGTCATCACGCCGGTCATGTCGGCGATCTCGCCCGAATAGGCCAGCGAGCGGCCCAGGCCCTTGCCGAAACCGATCAGCATTTCCGCCGAGATCAGCGCGCGCCACGCATTGCCGAAGGCAAGCTGGGCACCCGTGATGAGCTCGGGCATCACGGCCGGCAGGTAGACCCGCTTGACCAGCCCCCAGGGCGTGGCGCCCATCACACGCGCGGCCGACACGTGCACGCGCTGCACGGATTCGGTCGCGTTCATCACGGACAGCGCGGCCGGGAAGAAGGCCGACAGCGCCACCACCACGATGATCGGGGTATTGCCGAAGCCCATCACGATGAGGAACAACGGCACCCAGGCGATCGACGGAATCGACTGCAGAATGACGATGGCGCTGCGCAGCACTTCACGGAAAAAGAACAGCAACGCGGCGACCAGGCCGAAGCCGATCCCCGCGAGCAGCGCCAGCCCGTAGCCCGCGCCCAGACGCGTGAGCGTCCCCATCAGCGCCTGATGGAAGGCCGGGTTGCCGATGTCTTCGGCAAGGCGGGCGAGCACGCTGGGCACGCCCGGCATCAGGAAGTCGGGCAGCACCCAGGCGGCCGACTGCCACAGCAGAAGAATGAAAAGCACGCCAAGTACCCCCGCGAGGTACTTGCGCGTGCCGGTGACTCGGGTAGCGGAACTCAAAGCTTGCGCGCCTCTTGCCAGGACAGGTCGACGATCGAGCTGACGTCGTACGGCTTGCCGTCACGCGTTTTGAGCGAACCCTGAGCTTGCAGGATGTCGGCGATCTCCTGCATGCGCTTGGTGTCCTTGTCGGTGAGCTTGGGCGTGAACACCTGCGTCGTGATGGCTTCGGTGATCACGGTCTCGCGCGGCAGGTCGCCACGCTTGAGCGTCTTGAGCGTGGGCTCGGCGATGAAGTACGAGGCGATCAGCTTGGAGGCCTCGGCGGGCTTTTGCTGCAGCAGGTCGATGGCCGACTTCTGCGCGTCGAGCGCCTTCCAGACGTCGTCCTTGCGCTTGGTCAGCGTTTCGCCCGAGGTGATCACGACCATGCACGGGAACGGCCAGGCCTCGCCCACTTCGTAGATCTGCTTGACCGGCGCGATCAGCTGCGCGATGCGGTCATAGGGCTCGAACAGGAACGCCGCGTCGACGCGCTTGCCCACCAGCGACTGCACCGCCACGGCCGGGCTCACGCCCATCACATTGACGTCGTCCGCCTTCAGGCCGCCTTCTTTGAGCACCACGCCCTTGAGCACCACGTCGGCCGTGCTGCCCTCGGCCTGCGAGGCCAGCGTCTTGCCCTTCAGGCCGGCGATGTCCTTGATGCCGGCATCGTCGCGCACCAGCAGCGAGTGATAGCCCTGCTGCGCGCCGCCCACCACTTTGAGGTCGGCGCCCTTCGAGGCCCAGGCCACGGCATTGGTGAAGCCGAGCACGCCGATGTCGAGCTGGCCGCCCACGATGGCCTTGATGAGGTCGGTGCCCGACTTGAATTCGATCAGCTCCGTATCCAGACCGGCGTTCTTGTAGAACCCGCCTTCCTGCGCCACGATCGCCTGCGCGTCGTCCATCACGCGCAGATAGCCCACGCGGAACTTCTCGGCGGCCATCACGGGCGCGGCGGCCAGCAGGGCCGCGGCGAGCGGCAGGGAAAGCCATTGCTTCAGTTTCATCTTCGGAACTCCGGTAAGGATCGGGCAATAAGGGGCATGACGCCGCGCGAGGGCGGCGCGATGAAAGTGGGGAGAACGCTCAGGCGGCCAGGACCTGCGGGGCGGCCTGGGCGTGGGCATCGACGGTGATGCCGAGCAGGCGCAGGATCTCGCGCTTCTCGCCGGCCAGATCGGCCAGATCGTGCGTCTTGGCGCGATGGCGCAGGTTGAACTCCTTCAGCACGCGCGCGGGCCGCGGGCTGAACACCACGATGCGGTCGGCCAGGAACAGGGCCTCGTCGACATCGTGCGTCACCAGCAGCACGGTGGGCTTTTCCTGCTCGATGAGCTGGCGCAGCACGTCCTGCAGCGACAGGCGCGTCAGCGCGTCCAGCGCGCCGAAGGGCTCGTCCATCAGCATGGTCTTGGGCTGCGCGATGAAGGCGCGGGCCAGCGCGGCGCGCTGGCGCATGCCGCCGGACACCTGATGCGGGTAATAGGCTTCGAAACCATCCAGGCCGACGCGGGCCAGCCAGCCGTCGGCGCGTTCGCGCGCCGCCTTCTTCGGCACATTCTGGAATTCCAGCGCCAGGGCCACGTTGTCGCGCAGCGTGAGCCAGGGATAGAGCGCGTGCTCCTGAAACACCAGCGTGCGGCTGGGGTGCGGTCCGGTGACGGGCTGACCATCGGCCAGCACGCGGCCGTCCGTCGCCTTCTCGAGGCCGGCGGCCAGGTGCAGCAGCGTCGACTTGCCGCAGCCCGAGGGGCCCACCAGCGCGACCAGCTCGCCGGTCTTGAACTCGCTGGAAAAGCCGTCCACGACCTGGAGGGAGCCGAACTGTTTGTGCACGTGGTCGAAAGTCAGGTTCATAGGGCAAAGGGCGCGGGTCGCGCGCGGCCGGCGCACGGGGCGCCAGGGTTTGTGAAGACCCTAATCTAACAATCTGTTATATGAACCCAAACTATAAATATCTTCTTTTTTAAGACCCATAAGTAATAAAGCCCGCCACGGCGGGGCCGGGCGGGCTTCATCGGGCCGGGCGCTGGGGCCAGGCCGGCGCGGCGACGGATCAGCCGTCGATGCCGCGCGAGGAGAGGTAGTCTTCGTAGTTGCCGCGGTAATCGATCAGCTCGCCGGACGGCAGGATCTCGATGATGCGGGTGGCCAGGCCCGACACGAATTCGCGGTCGTGCGACACGAAGATCAGCGTGCCTTCGTACTTCTCGAGGGCAAACTGCAGCGATTCGATCGATTCCATGTCCAGGTGGTTGGTGGGCTCGTCGAGCAGCAGGACGTTGTGGCGGCCCAGCATCAGGCGGCCGAAGGTCATGCGGTTCTTTTCGCCGCCGGACAGCACCTTGGGCGCCTTGGGCAGATCGTCGTTGCCGAACAGCAGACGGCCCAGCGCCGAACGGATCGCCTGGTCGTCGTCGCCCGGCTGGCGATGCTCGGCCATCCAGTCGAACAGGTTGATGTCGGTCTGCTGGAACTGATCGGAGACGTCCTGGGCCATGTAACCCAGATCGGCGTTTTCCGACCACTTGACACTGCCCGAGTCGGGCGCCAGATCATTGGCCAGCAGGCGCAGCAGCGTGGTCTTGCCGACGCCGTTGGCGCCGATGATGGCGATCTTCTCGCCGGCGTCGACCATGGCCGAGAAGTCGCGGATAACCGGCTGGTCGTACGACTTGGACAGGCGCTCGACCGTGACGGCCAGGCGGTGCATGACCTTGTTCTGCTCGAAGCGGATGTAGGGATTCTGGCGCGACGAGGGCTTGACCTCGACCTGGTCGGCCTTGATGCGGTCGATCTGCTTCAGGCGCGAGGTGGCCTGACGCGACTTGGACTTGTTGGCCGCGAAGCGGCGCACGAAGTCCTGGAGTTCGGCGATGCGTTCCTTGGCCTTGGCGTTATCGGCCGAGACGCGGGTGCGGGCCTGGGTGGAGGCCAGCATGTAGTCGTCGTAGTTGCCCGGATAGATCCGGATCTCGCGGTAATCCAGGTCGGCCATGTGGGTGCAGACCTGGTTCAGGAAGTGACGATCGTGGCTGATGATGATCATCGTGCTCTGGTAGCTGTTGAGCACGTTTTCGAGCCAGCGGATCGTGTTGATGTCGAGGTTGTTGGTCGGTTCGTCGAGCAACAGCACATCGGGATTCGAGAACAGCGCCTGCGCCAGCAGCACGCGCAGCTTCCAGCCCGGCGCGATTTCGTTCATCAGCAGGTTGTGCTGGTCGACCGCGATTTCCAGGCCCAGCAGCAGCTCGCCGGCGCGCGCTTCGGCCGTGTAGCCGTCGAACTCGGCGAACTTCGCTTCGAGGTCGGCCGCGCGCATGTAGTCGTCGTCGGTGGCTTCGGGGTTGGCGTAGATTGCGTCGCGCTCTGACATCGCGTTCCACATTTCGGTGTGGCCCATCATCACCACGTCGAGCACGCGCTTGTCTTCGAACGCGAACTGGTCCTGGCGCAGCTTGCCCAGGCGCACGCCGGGCTCCAGCGACACGTTGCCCCCACTCGACTCCAGGTCACCGCCGATGATCTTCATGAACGTCGACTTGCCGGAGCCGTTGGCGCCGATCAGCCCGTACCGGTTGCCTTCTCCGAACTTGACGCTGACGTTTTCGAAGAGGGGCTTGGGACCGAACTGGATAGTGAGATTGGCTGTGGAGATCACGGTGTATGAAGGAGGCTGCGGCAGCGCGCCAGACCCGCGGAAAAGCCGCCGGGAACGCGCATGCGAAACCCGGTAGTGTACCAAGCCCGCGCGGCGGATGTGTGGCGCCCCTGCCCCACCCCGGCCGCCGCGCCTCGGCATGCGCTCAGGCCCAATCAAAACGGCGGTGCCGAGGCGCCGCCGTATCAGAACATCGTCCGGGCTGGCCCGGGCGCGCGCGGCGCCCGCTCGGGGCAGCCGCGTGATATGTCCCCTAGTAGACCCCCACCGAGTGCCGTGCCACGTAATGGCCCTCGCCCACCTGCACCAGCGGCTCCACGCGCGGCTCGTCGCCCACCTTGCGCACCGGGCTCGGAATCTCGTCGACCAGCAGCGAACGCTGACGATGGCGGCGCTGCGGGTCGGCGATCGGCACCGCGGCCATGAGCTTCTTGGTGTAAGGATGCTGGGGGTTCTCGAAGATCGCGCGGCGCGGGCCGATCTCCACGATCTGCCCCAGATACATCACCGCGACGCGATGGCTGACGCGTTCGACCACCGCCATGTCGTGCGAGATGAACAGGAACGACACGCCCAACTCGCGCTGCAGGTCGAGCAGCAGATTCACGATCTGCGCCTGGATCGACACGTCCAGTGCCGAGACCGACTCGTCGGCGATCACGACCTTGGGGTTGAGCGCCAGGGCTCGCGCGATGCAGATGCGCTGGCGCTGGCCGCCCGAGAATTCGTGCGGATAGCGATCGATCATCTCCGGCAGCAGCCCGCACTTGTCCATGAGCCAGCGCACGCGCTCCTGGGCCGCCTTGCCGCTCGCCGCCTTGTGGATCAGGAGCGGCTCCATGATCGAATCGCCCACCGTCATGCGCGGATCGAGCGAGGCGAAGGGATCCTGGAAAATAAACTGGATGTGGCGACGCAGCGATTGCATGGCCGCGCCGCGCAGCGCGCCGATGTTCTGGCCATCGAACTCGATGCTGCCGCCCTGGCTCTTCACGAGTTGCAGCAGCGACCGCCCGGTGGTGGTCTTGCCGCAGCCGGACTCGCCCACCAGCGAGAGCGTCTCGCCGGGGTACAGATCGAAACTGACCTTCTCGACCGCATGCACGCGCTTCTGCACGCCGCCAAAAATGCCGCCGTGGATGTCGAAGCGGGTGATGAGGTCGCGCACCTTCAGCACCGGGCCCGCCTCCCGGCGCACGGTATCGAGCGGTTCGGCGTCGGATTGCGCTTCGGTCACGCCGTCCACCCGCAGCAGCGGGAACGGCGCGGGCTGATTGGTACCGTGCATCGCGCCCAGGCGCGGCACCGCCGACAGCAGCGCGCGGGTATAGGCATGACGCGGCTCGGCGAACACGTCGTCGGACGTGCCCTCTTCGACCTTGTCGCCGCGATACATCACGAGCACGCGGTCGGCGACCTCGGCCACCACCCCCATGTCGTGGGTGATGAAGATCACGCCCATGTCCATCTCTTCCTGGAGCTGACGGATCAGCTGCAGGATCTGAGCCTGGATCGTGACGTCCAGCGCGGTGGTCGGCTCGTCGGCGATCAGGAGCTGGGGCTTGCACGAGAGCGCCATCGCGATCATCACGCGCTGGCGCATGCCGCCCGACAACTGGTGCGGGTAGCGGTCGAGGATGGCCTTCGCTTCGGGGATGCGCACGCGCTCCAGCATGCGCAACGTCTCGGCGCGCGCCGCGGCGGCGTCCAGGCCCTGGTGCAGCTGCAGCGCCTCGGCGATCTGGTTGCCGGCCGTGAAGCTCGGGTTGAGCGAGGTCATCGGCTCCTGGAAGATCATGGCGACATCGGCGCCGCGCACGCGTTCGAGCGTGCGCTCTTCGGCGCGCGCCAGATCCAGCACTTCGCCGCTGCGCCGGCGCAGCAGCATGTCGCCGGAGGCGATGCGGCCGCCGCCGTATTCGACGAGGCGCATCAGCGCGAGCGAGGTGACCGACTTGCCCGAACCCGACTCGCCGACGATGGCGAGCGTCTCGCCGCGATCGACGTGGAACGACACATTGCGCACGGCCTCGACCGTGCGCGTGGGCGTATTGAACCGCACGGTGAGGTCCTGGACCTGCACCACGCGTTGAGAATCCATGCTTGCCATCGTATTCATTTCTCTTGGCGCGGATCGAGCGCGTCGCGCAGCCCGTCGCCGAGCAGGTTGAAACCCAGCACCGCCAGGAAGATCGCCGATCCGGGGAAGATCGACATCCAGGGCGCCTGCGTCATGAAGTTTTTCGCCGTGTTCAGCATCGAACCCCAGGACGGGTTCGGCGGCTGCAGACCCAGGCCCAGGAACGACAGGCTGGCCTCGGCGATGATGGCCGTGGCGATCGTGATGGTGGCCTGCACGATGAGCGGCGGCATCACGTTCGGGAAGATGTGGCGGCCGATGATGCGCAGGTCGGAGGCCCCGAGGGCCCGCGCGCTCTGCACGTAATCTTCGTTGCGCACCGCCAGCACCTGGCCGCGTGTGATCCGGATGAACTTCGGCGCGGCGGACACGCCGATCGCGATCATCGCGTTGATCAGGCTGGGGCCCAGGAAGGCGGCCAGCGCGATCGCCAGGATCAGGAACGGAATCGCGAGCAGCGCTTCGGTGGCGCGCGAGATCACGCTGTCGGTCCAGCCGCCGAAGTAGCCGGCGGCCAGCCCGAACGGCACGCCGACCACCAGCGCGATCAGCACCGAGACCATGCCGGCCATCAGCGACGCCCGGGCGCCGTAGATCATGCGGCTATAGATGTCTCGGCCCAGCTCGTCGGTGCCCAGCCAGAACGCCGACGAAGGCGCCTTGCGGATGGTCATGAAGCTGGTCTGGAAGGGATCGTGGCTCGCGAGCAGCGGGGCGAAGATCGCCAGCATCACGAAGAACAGCACGATGAAGGCGCCGACGAGGGCCACCTTGTTGCGTTTGAATTTGTTCCACGCGCGGTTGCCGGCGCGGGGCGGCACGGCGGGCGCCGTTGCGGTCGTTGCGCTCATTGGTGCCTCAGGCGGGGATTGACGAGAATGTAGAGAACGTCGGCGATCAGGTTCATCACGATGAAGCCCACGGCCACGCAGAGCACCACGCCCTGCACCACCGCGTAGTCACGGTTGAACACCGCATCGACGATCAGCTTGCCGAAGCCCGGAATCGTGAACACCTGCTCGGTCAGCACCGCGCCGGCGAGCAGCTCGCCGAACAGCAGCGTGACCAGCGTCACGATGGGCATCAGCGCATTGCGCAGCGCGTGGCGCAGCACCACCTTGCGCGCCGACACGCCCTTGGCGCGCGCGGTGCGCACATAGTCGGCCGACAGCGCCTCGAGCATGGCCGAGCGCGTGTGCCGCATCAGATACGCCGCGATCGCCGTCGACAGCACGAGCGACGGCATCAGCATGGTCTTGAACGAGAGCCAGAGATCCTCGGACGGCGGCACATAGCCCGAGGCAGGCAGCAGCTTCCATTGCACCGACACCACCATGATGAGGATGATGCCCAGCCAGAAATTCGGTATCGACATGCCTGAGAGCGCCGCGACGTTGGCACCCATCTCGACCGAGGTGCCCTTGCGCACCGCGGCGATGATGCCCAGCGGAATCCCGACCAGCACCGCAAAGAACATGGCCATGGCGGCCAGTTGCAGCGTCACGGGCAGCTTCTGGGCGATCAGCGAGGTCACGGGCACATCGGTACGGATCGACTTGCCCAGGTCGCCCTGCATCACCTGCGAGACCCAGGCCACATACTGCATGGGCAAGGGATCGTTGAGCCGGTATTTGTCGCGCAGATAGTCGAGCACGGCCGGGTCGCGCTCTTCGCCGGCCAGTGTCAGCACCGGGTCGCCGGGCAGAATTTTTTGCAGCATGAACACGATCATCGACACCAGGATCAGTGTCGGGATCGCGACCACCATGCGGCGCAGGATCAGTTTCAACATGGGCGTAAAACCATAAAACAACGAAACACGCCCGGGCGCCCCGCAGGCAGCGGCGCGTCCGGGCGATCAGGCTCTTACTTCTGGGCCAGCGTGACGCCCTTCAGGCGGATCATGCCGTCGGGGTACGGCGCGAAGCCGCGCACGTTCTTGGCCAGCACGAAGGGCCAGGGTTGGTAGTACAGGTAGATGTTGTGCGCGTCGTTGTGCAGGATGGTCTGCGCCTGGTCGTAAATGGCCTTGCGCTTCGCTTCATCGGGCACCGTGCGCGCGTCGGCGAGCAGCTTGTCGACCTCGGCGTTGCAGTAGCGGCCGTCGTTGAGCGCGCCCTTGCACGTGACGAACTGATAGATGTTGCCATCGGGATCGACGCGGCCGGACCAGCCGCGCAGAATGATCTCGAAGTTGCCGGCGGAGGCTTCGTTCAGCAGCGCCGCGTACTCGGTCGGACGCAGGTTGAGCTTGAAGCCCGCTTCGGCCGCCATGGCCTGGATCATCTCGGCGATGGCCGACGTGGTGGTGTTGTTGCCGAAGGCAAACTCGCCGCGCACTTCGTTCAGGCCGGCTTCCTTGAGCAGCGCGCGCGCCTTGGCCACGTCACGCTTGGGCACCGGGAACTTGTCGCTGTGGTAGGGGCTGGCGGGCGGGAACGGCTGGCTGGCCGCATCGAAGATGCCGCCGCCGACGACCTGATTGATCACGTCGCGGTCGATCGACAGCTCCAGGGCGCGGCGCACGCGCACATCCTTGAAGGCGTTGTCGGCGCGCTTGCCGTTGTTCAGATTGAAGAACATTTCCTGGAAGCCCAGGCCGGCCACGGGCGCGAACTGCACGCTCTTGTCGTCCTTGACCTGCGGCGCGTCGGAGGGATTCAGGCGCTCGAGGATGTCGAGGCCGCCGGCGCGCAGGTTCTGCAGGCGCACGGTGGTGTCGGGGATCGGCAGGAAGACCAGCCGCTTGAAGGCGTAATCCTTGGCGTCGTAGTACTGGTCGAACTTCTCGAGCACGATGCGATCGTTCTGCACCCGCTCGACGAACTTGTACGGGCCCGAGCAGACCGGCTTGCGGCCGACGTTGGCCGAGTCGCCTTCGAAGGTCTTGGGCGAGAGCATCATGCCAGCGCGGTCGGACAGCTGCGCGAGCAGCGTGGCATCGGGCCGCTTGAGCGTGAGGACCAGCGTGTCGGCCGCCGGCGCGTCGATCTTCTCGACCGATGCCAGCTCGCCCTTGCGCATGCTGTCCTGCAGGTTCATGGCGCGTTCGAGGTTGGCCTTGGCCGAGGCGGCGTCGAACTTGCTGCCGTCGTGGAAGGCGGCGTCGGTGCGCAGCTTGAAGGTCAGGACCTTGTTGTCTTCGGACCAGCTCCACGAGGTGGCCAGCTGCGGCACGAAATGCAGCTTCTGGTCGATGTCGACGAGCTTGTCGCACAACGAGGTGAACACGATGCGGCCCACGTAGGTGCGCGCGCGGTGCGGGTCCAGTACGTCGGGATCTTCTTGCAGGCCGATGCGCAGATCCTGCGCCGCCACGGTGCCGCCGATCATCGCCAGCAGCGCGCCGCCGAGCGCGAGACCAAATCGTTGCTTCAGTTTCATTATCCGTTTCCCCTTGGATGTCGTTGACTGATTGCGTGGAGAGAGTGTGGCGGCGCGGCCGGGGCCGCGCCGCGCGCCGTCAGAAGCCGACGGCCTGGCCGTCGCGGCGGCTGTCGCTGGCCGCCACATAGCCACGTTCGTTGTCGCTTTCGTCGAGGCGCCAGATGAACTGGCCGGCGCCGAAATCCATATAGGGATCGTCGACCGACTTCAGGGCATGGCCCAGGTCCTTCAGACCCTGGACGACAGACTGATTCATGGACGACTCGACGTCAAGCGTGAAATCGCGGTTGACCTTCCAGCGCGGCGCGCAGCAGGCGGCCTGGGGCGACTGGTGGTAATCGAGCATGCGGATAACCGTCTGCAGGTGACCCTGGGGCTGCATGTCGCCGCCCATCACGCCGAAGCTCATCACGGGCTTGCCGCCACGGGTGAGGAAGCCCGGAATGATGGTGTGGAAGGGGCGCTTGCCGGGTTCCACCACATTGGCCGACGCGGGGTTCATGGAGAAGCCCACGCCGCGGTTCTGCATGCTGATACCGGTGCCCGGCACGACCACGCCGGAGCCGAAGCCCATGTAGTTGGACTGGATGAACGAGATCATCATGCCGTTTTCGTCGGCGGCGGTCAGGTAGACCGTGCCACCGGCATGCGGACGGCCAGCCTCGAAATGCGTCGCGCCATCCAGACGGATCAGCTTGGCGCGGCTGTCGAGGTAGGCGTCGGACAGCATCTGCTCGGGCGTGACTTCCATGCTGCGCGGATCGGCCACGTAGCGATACAGGTCGGAGAAGGCGAGCTTCATCGCCTCGATCTGCACGTGCTGCGATTGCACCGAGTCCACCGGCATGTTGGCCAGATCGAAACGCTCGCAGATGCCCAGCGCGATCAGGGCGGCGATGCCCTGGCCGTTCGGCGGGATCTCGTTGAGCTCGTAGCCGCGATAGGACTTGCTGATCGGCTCGACCCATTCCGGCTTGTAGTTGCGCAGGTCGTCGAGCGTCATGGCACCGCCGCACTCCTTGCTGAAGGCGGCAATGCGCTCGGCCAGCTCGCCTTCGTAGAAGTCGCGGCCCTTGCTGGCGGCGATGCGGCGCAGCGTGTTGGCCGCGTCGGGGAAGCGGAAATGCTCGCCCACGGCCGGTGCGCGGCCCTCGGGCATGAAGGCGGCGGCGTAGCCGGGCTGGTCCTTGAGCTCGGACGCGGCGGCGGCCCACTTGTGCGCCACCACCGGCGGCACGGTGTAGCCGCGCTCGGCGATTTCGATCGCCGGGTCGAACAGTTGGTCGAACGGCAGCTTGCCGAGCTTCTCGTGCAGGGCGGCCCAGCCGGCCACCACGCCCGGCACCGTCGCCGAATCCCAGCCGCGCTTGGGCTGCTTGGCAAAGCCATCGGGGCCCGTGCCGTACTTCTGCTTGAAGTAGTCGACGTTCCAGGCGGCCGGGGCCACGCCGGAGGAATTCAGGCCGTGCAGCTTGTTGCCATCCCAGACCAGCGCGAAGCAGTCGCCGCCCAGCCCGCACGACACCGGCTCGGTCAGCACGATCGTGGCCGCGGCCGCGATCGCGGCGTCGACCGCGTTGCCGCCCTTGAGCAGGATGCGCAGGCCCGCCTGCGCCGCCAGCGGGTGCGAGGTCGACACCACGTTGCGCGCGAACAGCGGAATCCGATGGGAAGGATAAGGATTGGACCAATCGAAGGATTTCATGGCAGCAGCCCCACGGCTCAAAGCAAAGGAAGCTGGCGAAGGTACTCCCGTGCTTTAATTAAATCAATTTGATTTGTTGATCCGTCATCAAAGAATTTTTTATATAACGCCACGCTTACGGGTATACCCGAATGAGCTCTTTACGCTTCATGCGGACCTTTCTGGCGGTCGCCCACCACGGCACCTTTTCCGAGGCCGCCGAGCAGGTCGCCCTCACCCAGGCCGCCGTGAGTTTTCAGATGCGCGCGCTGGAGGCCGAATTGGGACGCGAGCTGTTCGATCGCAGCGGCCGTCTCGCCATCCTGAACGCCGCGGGCCGCGAGCTGCTGCCCGAAATCAAGCAGTTAGTGGATTTTTACGACCGACTGCGCGTGCCGCGCAATCCCGCCGACGAACTGGCGGGCGCCGTGTCCGTGGGCGCCATCGTGTCCTGCATGGGCACGCTCTCCAAGGTGGTCACGCGCATGAAGCGCGAGCATCCGGGTCTGGACGTGCGGGTGTTCTCGGGCAAGGCCAGCGAGCTGGCCGGCAAGGTGGAGGCCAGCGAACTCGATGCCGCCTTCGTGGTGGAGGCCGGCCGCAAGATGGCCAGCACGCGCTGGACGCCGCTCTATGAAGAGCCGCTGGTGGTGCTGTCGCATCCCTCGGCCACCGGCAGCGGCGTGCGCGAGCTGCTGATGCAGAACCCGTTTCTGCGCTTCGACCGTACCCAGCGCACCGGCCTGCAGATCGACCGCGTGCTGCGCCGCCTGGGCGTGACGGTGGACGATTTCCTCGAGCTCAATGCGATCGAAACGCTGGTGGAACTGGTGCGCCAGGAAACCGGCGTCACCTTGCTGCCGCTGCTCAATGGCAGCCACTGGCTCAACGCGCCGGATCTGCGGGTGTGGCGTTTGCCCGCCGATCTGGACGCGGTGGCTCGCACGATCGGCATGCTCGAACGGCGCGAACACGCGCGCCAGCACATCACGGCGGCGATCTGCGAAGCCTGCCTGCCGGTGTTCCGGGCGCGCCAGCCCAGCGCCTGATCACGGCCGCCCCAAAGCAAAAGCGGCCGGAATGCGGCCGCTTTTGTAGAGCGTGGCGGCCCGGGCCGCCCTGCGTGCGCGGATCAGAGCGCCTGCTCGTCGGCCTCGCCGGTGCGGATGCGGATGGCCTGCTCGACCGGCGTGACGAAGATCTTGCCGTCGCCGATCTTGCCGGTGCGCGCCGCCTTCAGCACGGCCTCGATGGCCTGATCGACCAGCTCGTCGGCCAGCACGACCTCGACCCGGATCTTGGGCAGGAAGTCCACCACGTATTCGGCGCCACGGTAGAGCTCGGTGTGACCCTTCTGGCGGCCGAAGCCTTTGACTTCGGTCACGGTCAGGCCGCTGACGCCGACCTCGGCCAGCGCTTCGCGGACCTCGTCGAGCTTGAACGGTTTGATGATGGCGGTGACTTGTTTCACGTTCTGCAGTCCTGGAGATGTTGAACGGGTCGGCTCAATGGCGTTCCCGGAATCCGTTGGTGACAGGATAACGCCAATCGCGGCCGAACGCGCGAGGCGTGATGCGCGGGCCGGGAGGCGCCTGGCGCCGTTTGTATTCGTTGATGCGGATCAGCCGCACGACCTGCTCGACGGCCTCCGGCGCGAAGCCCTCGGCCACGATCTCGGCCGGCGCCGCGTTCTGCTCCATATAGCGGGCCATGATGGCGTCGAGCACGTCGTACGGCGGCAGGCTATCCTGGTCGGTCTGGTCGGGGCGCAGCTCGGCCGATGGCGCACGCGTGATGATGCGCTCCGGAATCACGTCGCCGCGCGTATTGCGCCAGGTGGCGAGGCGGTACACCAGCGTTTTGGGCACATCCTTGATGACCGCGAAGCCGCCCGCCATGTCGCCATACAGCGTGCAGTAGCCGGTGGTCATCTCCGACTTGTTGCCGGTGGTGAGCACCAGACGGCCCGTCTTGTTCGACAGCCCCATGAGCAGCGTGCCGCGAGCGCGGGCCTGGATATTTTCTTCGGTGGCGTCCACGGGGCGGCCGGCAAAGTGCGGCGCGAGCGCGGCCTCGAAGGCCTCGACCACCGGCCCGATGACGATCTCGTCGTATTGCACGCCGACGCGGCGCGCCATGTCGGCGGCGTCGGTGAGCGAGATGTCGGCGGTGTAGCGCGACGGCATCATCACCGCGCGCACGTTGTCGGCGCCGATGGCGTCGACCGCCACCGCGAGCACCACGGCGGAATCGATCCCGCCGGACAGACCGATGATCACGCCCGGAAAGCCGTTTTTGCCGAGGTAGTCGCGCACGCCAAGCACCAGCGCGTTCCAGACCTGCTCCTCGAGGGCGTACGGCGCGACATCGGCGCCGGCGCTCAGAGGCCGCACAGCACCCGCCGCGTCGACCTCGATCAGGTTCACGCCTTCGGTGAAATCCGGCAGACGCGCGGCGCAACGGCCCTGCGCGTCGAGTGCGAACGACGCGCCATCGAACACCAGCTCGTCCTGGCCGCCCACCAGATTCGCATAGACCAGCGCGCAGCCAGTGGCCTGCACGCAGCGCGCGGCCACGGCCTGGCGCGCCTCCTGCTTGCCGGTGTTGTAGGGCGAACCATTCGGCACCAGCAGCACCTGCGCACCGGCGCGCGCGCTCTGCACGGGCGCGCGGTCGAACCAGATGTCTTCGCAGATCACCACGCCCAGGCGGACGTCCTTGACCGTGAAGACCAGCGGCTCGCTGCCCGCCTCGAAATAGCGCTGCTCGTCGAAGACCGCGTAGTTGGGCAGCTCCTGCTTGCGATAGGTGCCGATCAGCCGGCCCTCGCACAGCACGGACGCGGCGTTGTAGAGCCCCTGGGCGTCGGCCGCCACATGCCCCACCACCACATGCAGACCGGCCAGGCCGGCCAGGTCGGCGCGCAGCTGCTCGAGCACGGCCAGCTGACGCGTCACGAAAGACGGACGCAGCAGCAGGTCTTCAGGCGGATAACCGACCAGAACCAGCTCGGGCGTGACCAGCACATCCGCGCCTTGGGCGTGGGCATCGCGGGCGGCGGCGAGCACCTTGCCGGCATTGCGATCGAGATCGCCCACACAGGCGTTGATTTGGGCGATGGCGACCCGGACTGCACTCATGAACGACGATTCCCGCTGACGGTATGAAAGGCGGGGGCGATTATCGCACGGGGCGCACGGCGTGGAACCGCCTCGATCCGCCTGCGCAACAGGGCCGGAAACCGGTGAAAACGCCCCGGTTTGGTGCATGCGGGAGCGCGGGCGGCTACGGGCCTCGCCCTGCCCTAACGCTCCGTCGACGCGATCTGCTCGCGCTGCGCTTCGTTGAGCGCGGCGGCGCGCATGTCGCCGGCGAACTTGCCGAA
The DNA here is from genome assembly GCF_002261315.1 of Bordetella genomosp. 5. Lineage (NCBI taxonomy): Bacteria > Pseudomonadati > Pseudomonadota > Betaproteobacteria > Burkholderiales > Alcaligenaceae > Bordetella > Bordetella genomosp. 5. Next base: position 392,940 of record NZ_NEVP01000004.1, on the reverse strand, counting down.
GTCAGCTCCGGACGGCGCCTGATACAGACGCAGGCCCAGTTCGGGCAGCACGGCCAACAGATGGTCGAAGATATCGCCCTGGATGCGCTCGTACTCGACCCAGGCGGTGATCGCGGTGAAGCAATACACCTCGATCGGAATCCCTTCGGTCTGCGGCTCCATCATGCGCACCATCATCGCCATGTCCTGGCGCACTTCGGGATGTTGGCGCAGATACGCCAGCGCGTACATGCGGAAGGTGCCGATGTTGGTCAGGCGGCGCCGGTTGGCGGGCACCGACGCCAGCTCGCCGAGCTTGTTGTTCGTCTCGGTGATCGCATCTTCCTTGGCGATCAGGTAATCGTGCAGCAGATGCACGCCCTTCAGGCCGCGGGCGTCGTTCTCGTCCAGAAAGCGCACGCTGGTGGCGTCGATGCGCAGCGTGCGCTTGATGCGCCGGCCGCCCGATTCGAACATCTGACGGTAGTTGCGGTAGCTCTCGGAAAACAGCTTGTAGGTCGGCACGGTGGTCACCGTGTTGTCCCAGTTCTGCACCTTCACCGTATGCAGCGCGATGTCTTTGACGAAGCCGTCCGCGTTGGCCTGCGGCATCTCGATCCAGTCGCCGATGCGCAGCATGTCGTTGGAGGTGAGCTGGGTGCTGGCCACCAGGGACAGCAGCGTGTCCTTGAACACCAGCAGCAGCACGGCCGACAGCGCACCCAGACCGGAGATCATCCACAGCGGCGAGCGGTCGATCATGATCGACAGCACCAGCACCGTGCACACCGCGTACAGCATCAGTTTGCCGATCTGGATGTAACCCTTGATCGACCGCGTCTGCGCGCGCGTGGTGGCCGAGTAGGTGTCCTGCCAGGCGCTGAGCAGGCCGCTCACGCCGATGAACACGCAGATCCAGGCGGCCGCGTGCGACAGCCGCCCGACCACGGTCACGACCCGCTCGGCATGCGGCACCATATCGATGCCCAACGACACCACGGCGAACGGCACCGCATACCAGAAGTTGTGATACGCCCGCCGCTTCGCGAGCGCCTTGTCCCAATCATCGCGGCCCGTCGCCACCAGCAGCCGGTGCGCGAAGTAGAGCACCAGGCGCGCGACCACCCACTGGGCAAACAGCGCCGTCAGCACCAGCGCCCCCACCCCGACCAGGGTTTGCGCCCACGGCTGGGACGGCACCGAGTGGTCGAGCACGTCGACGAGGTTTTCCCATTGCATGGCCAAGACAGCATTCCTTCTAACAATCCGGGCCCAGATTATCCGCCATCGGGCCGCCGCGAAGGGTTTCAGACTGTGGCGGCGGCTCGCAAGGGCGTCGCCGCTGGCCCTATAATCCCGCCATCATGGCAAATACTCCCGACTCCAATCAGAACCAGTTCGCCAACAAGGCGAGCGCCTGGTCCGCCCGTTTCTCCGAACCGGTCTCCGATCTCGTCAAGCGCTACACGGCCTCCGTCGATTTCGACAAGCGCCTCGCGCGTCACGACATCCGTGGCTCGCTGGCGCATGCCGACATGCTGGCCGCCCAGGGCATCATTTCGGCCGACGATCTCGCCGCCATCCAGCGCGGCATGCAACAGATCAGCGGCGAAATCGACGCGGGCACGTTCCAGTGGCTGCTCGACCTCGAAGACGTGCACCTGAACATCGAAAAGCGCCTGGTCGAGCTCGTCGGCGATGCCGGCAAGCGCCTGCATACCGGCCGTTCGCGCAACGATCAGGTGGCCACCGACATCCGCCTCTGGCTGCGCGACGAAATCGACGGCCTGATCGAGCTGCTGCGCCAGCTGCGCCGCGCGCTGGCGACCGTGGCGCTGGACAACGCCGGCACCATCCTGCCGGGCTTCACCCATCTGCAAGTGGCGCAACCGGTCACGTTCGGCCATCACCTGCTCGCCTACGCCGAGATGTTCGGCCGCGACGCCGAGCGCCTGGCCGACGTGCGCAAGCGCGTGAACCGCCTGCCGCTGGGCGCCGCCGCGCTGGCCGGCACCAGCTTCCCGATCGACCGCGAGCGCGTAGCGCGGACGCTGGACTTCGACGGGGTGTGCCGCAACTCGCTCGACGCCGTGTCGGATCGCGACTTCGCCATCGAGTTCTGCGCCGCCGCCGCGCTCATCATGACCCACGTCTCGCGCCTGTCGGAAGAGCTCGTGATCTGGATGAGCCCGCGCGTGGGCTTCATCGACCTGGCCGACCGCTTCTGCACCGGCAGCTCGATCATGCCGCAAAAGAAAAACCCCGACGTGCCCGAGCTGGCACGCGGCAAGACCGGCCGCGTCAACGGCCACCTCGTCGCGCTGCTGACCCTGATGAAGGGCCAGCCCCTGGCCTACAACAAGGACAACCAGGAAGACAAGGAAGGCCTGTTCGACACCGTCGACACCGTGCGCGACACGCTCACGCTGTTCGCCGACATGGCCGGCGGCATCAAGGTCAAGCCCGACAACATGCGCGCCGCGGCCCTGCAGGGCTTCGCCACCGCCACCGATCTGGCCGACTACCTGGTCAAGCGCGGCCTGCCGTTCCGCGACGCCCACGAAGTCGTGGCCCACGCTGTGCGGGATTGCGAGCAGCGCGGTTGCGATCTGGCCGACCTCACCACCGACGAGCTCAAGGCGTACAACCCCGCCATCGCCGACGACGTGCACGAAGTGCTCACGCTCGAAGGCTCGGTGGCGGCACGCAACCACATCGGCGGCACCGCCCCTGAGCGCGTGCGCGAAGAGGCCCAACGCGTGCTGGACCAGACCGCCCAGGCCTGAGTCCGGCCGCGCGGCGCGTGCGGGCCCGATCGCGGGCCGACGCGCCGGCACCAAGCAAAAGCCCCGCCATGGCGGGGCTTTTGCTTAAGGGTACTGCCCGCGGCCGATGGGCCGGGCCTGGCTTGGCTTGGCCTGCCCTGTCCTGACCTGACCTGTCCTGACCTGACCTGACCTGTCCTGACCTGACCTGACCTGACCTGACCTGACCGGGCCGGGCCTGACCTGGCCGGGCCTGACCGGGCCGGGCCGCTACCGACTCAGACGCCGGTCCACTCGCTGGTGAACTTGCGGAAATCCGGGCGCTCGATCTTCGGCACCTCGCAACCGGGCGTGCCGATCGCCAGGAAGCCCAGGAAACGGTGATCCAGCGAATCGAAGCCGAGCTTTTCCTGCACTTCTTCGACATAGGTGCCCAGGCCCGTGCTCCAGAACGCGCCGTAGCCCAGCATATGGACCGCGTTCAGGATGTTCATCACGGCGGTACCGGCCGCCAGGATCTGCTCCTGCTCCTGGATCTTGCCGTCTTCGATCTTGGCGGCCAGGGCCAGGAAGAGCGGCACGCTCGCCATCCACTCGCGCACCGACTTCTCTTTCTCGGGCGTCATGCGCGGATCGCCGCTGCGCTTGACCGCGTCGAGCGCCATGTCCGCCAGCTTGGCGATGTTCTCGCCGCGGATGATCTTGAAGCGCCACGGCCGCAGCGCGCCGTGGTCCGGCGCGCTCATGGCGGCCTGCAGAATCTGTTCGAGCTCGTCGGGCTTGGGCGCCGGCGCACGCAGGAATTTCATCGAACGGCGGCTGCTCAGGGCGTGGAGCGGGGAAACGGTATCGGTCAGGGACATGGGTGACAGAGCCAAATGCAAAAAAGATAGATTCTCATATTACGCCAGGCATGTGCCCGGCGCGGACAAGTCCCGCCCGGTGACAGGGACTTCGAACGGAGTCGGGCCGTTCAACCCAGGTGGGTGTGCCGCTCGGGCCGCTCTTCCACCTGCATCTCGGACAGCCCGTGCAGAATGCCGCAGTCTTCGGCGTCCGGATGGGCCGAGAGGCAACGCTGCCGCAGCTCATCGAGCTGGGCTTTCAGCTGCGTGAGCTCGGCGATGCGTTCGTCGACGTGGGCGATGTGCTCGTCGAACAGCTCGTTGATCGGCCCGCACCCCGTCGTGTGATTGTCGGCCAGGGTCAGGATCTGCCGGATCTCGTCCTGCGTCATGTCGAGCGCGCGGCAATTGCGGATCAGGCGCAGCCGGTCGAGATGCACTTGGCCATAGCTACGGTAGTTGTTCAGGCCGCGCTCGGGTGCCGGCAACAGCCCTTCCTTCTCGTAATAGCGCACCGTCTCGACCGTCGTGCCGGCCGCCTTGGCGAGTTCACCGATCTTCATGGGACCTCCCTTGAATGCCGGGCGCCGCAATATCGGCACCCCGCTTGACCCTATAGTAACTCCAGGGTGTTGAATCGCACCATACCCCGGCCGGTCCCCAACAGGACGGCCCCCGTCTCGTTGGAGACGCTGCCGTGGAATGCGATATGTCCCGACTTTCTGAATCCGCTACGGCGCCGCTGTCCGGCGCCGCACCCCGCTCCGGCGCCGACCGCGATCACGCCGGTCAGGCGCACGACCGTGATCGCGCGGGCCATGCCCAGGACCACGCCCGCGATGCGCACGGGCACGACCACGACCACGCGGCCACCTGCGGTCACGATCATGCGCACGGGCACGGCCACACCCATGACGACGAACAGGGTCATGCGCACCGGCACGCGCACGCGCCTGATCCCGAGCACGGTCATGCGCACCGGCACGAGCACGCGGCTGAACCCGAACCTGGTCAGGACGGTTCCGGCGCGCACGCCGACCCTGCCGCGCATCGGCATGGCGGCTGCTGCGCGCCGGCCGCCGTGGCCGCCGCCCCCGCCGCCGCGCTCCAGGCCGGTCCGGGACAGGCGGTGGCGCGTGTGCGCATCGGGCAGATGGACTGCCCCACCGAAGAAACCCTGATTCGCAAGAAGCTGGGCGGCATGGACGGCGTGCACGCGCTGGACTTCAATCTGATGCAGCGGATTCTGACCGTGGTGCATGCCGAAGCGGCGCTGGATCGCGTGCTGGTCGCCATCAAGTCGCTGGGCATGACGCCGGAATTGCTGGCGGAAGATGCGCCCGCGCGCGCGGCGGAGCCCGCGCCGTCCGGCGCATGGCGCTGGCTCGCGGCGGGCGGCGTGCTCGCCGTGGCGGCCGAAGTCGCGCACTTTGCCGGCCTGCCGTCCGGCGTTACGGCCGTGCTCGCGCTGGCCGCCATTGCCGCCTGCGGCCTCACGACCTACCGCAAGGGCTGGATTGCCGTGCGCAACGGCAATCTCAATATCAACGCGCTGATGAGCATCGCCGTCACCGGCGCGGTACTGATCGGCCAATGGCCCGAGGCGGCCATGGTCATGTTCCTCTTCAATGTGGCGGAGCTGATCGAAGGCCGCGCGCTGGACCGCGCACGTAATGCCGTGCGCGGCCTGATGGATCTCGCGCCGCAGACGGCGCATGTGCGCCAGCCGGATGGCCAGTGGCGCGATGTGCCCGCCTCGGCGCTGCGCATCGGCGACCGGGTGCGCGTGCGTCCGGGCGAGCGCATCGCGGCCGACGGCGAGGTCGCCGAAGGCCGCTCCACGGTCGACCAGGCACCCATCACCGGCGAAAGCATTCCGGTCGACAAGGCGCCGGGCGACGCGGTGTATGCCGGCACGGTCAACGCCTCCGGCTCGTTCGACTACCAGGTGACGGCCGCCGCGGGCAACACCACGCTCGATCGCATCATTCATGCGGTCGAGCAGGCCCAGGCCGCGCGGGCGCCCACCCAGCGATTCATCGACCGTTTCTCGCGGGTCTACACGCCCACCGTGGTGGTGCTGGCGGCGCTGGTGGCGCTGGTGCCGCCGCTGCTGCTCGACCACGGCTGGCTCGACTCGATCTATCGCGCACTCGCGTTGCTGATCATCGCCTGCCCCTGCGCACTCGTGATTTCGACGCCGGTAAGCGTGGTGAGCGGTCTCACGGCCGCCGCGCGCCGCGGCATCCTGATCAAAGGCGGGGTCTACCTCGAAGAAGGCCGCAAGCTGCGCTGGCTGGCGCTCGACAAGACCGGCACGCTGACCCAGGGCCGGCCGGTACAGCGCGACCTGACCGTCGTGGCGCCGCAGGATCACGCCGATGCCGCGCGCATCGCGGTGAGCCTGGCCGCGCGTTCGGATCACCCCGTATCGCGGGCGCTGGTCCAGGCCGACACGGCCGATGCCGCCACGCGTCTGGAGGTGCAGGACGTCGAGGCCCTGGCCGGTCGCGGCGTGGCCGGCACGATCGCCGGCGTGCGTTATCACCTGGGCAACCGCCGTCTCATGGCCGAGCTCGGCGTGCTCACCGACGCGGCCGAGCGCTACATCGACGAGGCCGAGAACGCCGGCGCCACCGCCATCGCGCTGGCGGATGGGCAGCGCGTGCTGGTGCTGGCCAGCGTGGCCGACATGCTCAAGCCGACCAGCGCGGCGGCCATCGCCGACCTGCACGCGCTCGGCGTGAAGACGCTGATGCTCACCGGCGACAACGTCCGCGTCGCCACGCGCATCGGCGCCGAACTCGGCATCGACGAGGTGCGCGCCGACATGCTGCCCGAGGACAAGCTGGCGCAGATCGAAGGCGCCCTGGGCCGCGAAGGCCAGGTCGGCATGGTCGGCGATGGCATCAACGACGCGCCGGCGCTGGCGCGCGCCGACATCGGCTTCGCCATGGGCGCGGCCGGCACCGGCACCGCGATCGAGACGGCCGACGTCGCGTTGATGGACGACGATCTGCGCAAGGTCGGCACCTTCGTGCGCCTGTCGCGCGCGACGCACCGCGTGCTGATGCAGAACATCATCCTCGCGCTCGGCATCAAGGCCGTGTTCCTGGCCCTGGCCGTCACCGGCCACGCCACCCTGTGGATGGCCGTGTTCGCGGATGTGGGTGCCAGCCTGCTGGTGGTGGCCAACGGGCTCAGATTGCTGCGCGCCGTACGCTGAACGTGGTCCTGGCACCAGGCCCCTTGGCAGCCGGCCCCGGGGGCTTCGAACGAGACGCTTCGCGGGTACCGGCCGACTGCCGCCGTATCCGTGAACGCCCGATCCGGCGGCCCAGCGGACCCGCGCGGCGCGCGCCGCGCATCGGCTGCGATATAGTGCGGTTCATTCTCGCCTACCTTCCTGGCCGCGCCGCACGCGGGTCTACCGGATGCAAGACCTCAACGACCTCTATTACTTCGTCCAAGTGGTGGACCACGCCGGCTTCGCGCCGGCGGGCCGTGCCCTTGGCATCCCCAAGTCCAAACTCAGCCGCCGCATCGCGCTGCTCGAAGAGCGCCTGGGCACCCGCCTGATCCAGCGCTCGACGCGGCGCTTCACGGTGACCGACATCGGCCAGACATACTACGGCCACTGCCGCGCCATGCTGGTCGAAGCCGAGGCCGCCGACGAGGCCATCGCGGTGAACCGCGCCGAGCCGCGCGGCGTGGTCCGCATGACCTGCCCGGTGGCCCTGCTCGAGGCACAGGTCGGCGCCATGGTGGCCGACTTCATGGTGGCCCACCCGCTGGTGCACGTGCACCTCGAAGACACCAACCGCCAGGTTGACGTGGTGGGCGAAGGCATCGACGTCGCGCTGCGCGTGCGCCCCGGGCCGCTGCAGGATAGCGATCTGGTGTTGCGCATCCTGTCCGAACGCGGCCAATGCCTGGTGGCCAGCCCGACCCTGCTCAAGCAGATCGGCGCCGAGCCGTTCACCTCGCCGCTGGATCTCACCCGCCTGCCCAGCCTCGCGCTCGGCCTCGGCGCGGCGCAGGCCGAGCAAGCCTGGCATCTGATCGGCCCCGACGGCCAGACGGCCACGGTGCCGCATCGCCCGCGCCTCATCACCCGCTCCATGCTCGCCCTGCGCGCATCGGCGCTGGCCGGCGTGGGCGTGGTGCAGCTGCCCAACATGATCGTGCACGAACAGCTCGCCCGCGGCGAACTGGTGCATCTGCTGCCGGGTTGGGCGCCCCGCCGCGAAATCGTGCACGCCGTCTTCGCCTCCCGCCGCGGCCTGCTGCCCTCGGTGCGCACGCTGATCGACTTCATGGCCGAACGCTTCGAGCAGATTGGAGACTGAGAACGGTCAACGCGGCGCCCCGCCCTGGGGCGTCGACCTCCGCTAGTACGAACCCGCTGTGCGCATTCCGTGCACACGCGCTCTCTCGTTGCGTCCCATCGGGCCCAATGCTGTACGCCGGCGGCAGGCGCGGGCGCGCATCAGTCTGAGCTTAGCTCGGGAAGGTGCCTTCTTACGTATCCATAGGAGTACCATTGATGGCACCACTAATTGCGCTCAAGCCGCCCCGGGAGTTCGCCATGGCCCACGTCATCCTCGCTGAGATTGCCGCGAGCGTCACAGATCTGAAACGCGACCCGATGGGCACCGTCGCGGCGGGCGGCGGGTTTCCCGTGGCGATCCTCAACCGCAACGAGCCCGCCTTTTACTGCATCCCCGCGCAGGCCTATGAGGCACTGCTCGATCGCCTCGAAGATCTCCAACTGAACGCGACCGCCGACGCGCGCCACGACGACCGCGAGATCGAGGTGTCGCCCGATGAGCTATAGGCTGAGGTTTAAAGCCGCGGCCTGGAAGGAATGGCACGATCTCGACGCCACCGTGCGAGCGCACTTCAAAAACAAGCTGCTGGAACGCCTCCTGAATCCACGGGTGCCGCCCGCAAAACTGGCGGGCCATCCCGACCGATACAAGATCAAGCTCCGGAGCGAGGGCTATCGGCTGGTCTACGAAGTGCGCGACGGCGCACTGGTGGTGCTGGTGGTCGCGGTCGGCAAGCGAGACCGCGACGCGGTGTATAGAGCGGCGGCGCGTCGCTAGGCACGCCCGCGAACGGCGGCCTGTCCCCTCCCGCGCGGTATCATGTGCCGACCCGGGATCGCCCGCGGCGCACTGGCCCGGCCATGCGATCCGCCGCCGCCCGCGGCCCACGCCCGAACCGGCTTGCCGCGCGCCGACAAACCATAAAGAACACCGAACGCCATGCAGTTAACCACCTGGAACGTCAATTCCCTGAATGTCCGCCTGCCACAGGTACTCGCTTGGCTCGAGGCCAATCCGGTCGACGCGCTGTGCATCCAGGAGCTCAAGCTCACCGACGACAAGTTTCCGGTCGAGGCCTTTACGCAGCTCGGCTATCACGCGGCGTGGGCGGGCCAGAAAACGTATAACGGCGTGGCGATCCTGTCGCGCGAGCCGGGCTTCGCCCTCACCCGCAACATCCCCGGCTACGACGATCCGCAGCAGCGCATCCTGGCCGTCACCCTGCCCTCGCCGGCCGGCGACGTGCGGGTGATCTGCGCCTACTGTCCCAACGGCCAGTCCATAGGCAGCGACAAATACGCCTACAAGCTGGAATGGTTCGGCAAGCTGCGGCACTGGGTCGAGGAAGAGATGCGCACCTACCCGCGCCTGGCGCTCCTGGGCGACTACAACGTCGCCCCCGCCGATGCCGACGTGCACAACCCCGAAAAATGGGAAGGCCAGGTGCTCGTGTCCGAGCCCGAGCGCGCGGCCTTCCGCGCCCTGCTGGATCTGGGCCTGGCCGACTCGTTCCGGCTCTTCGATCAGCCCGAAAAATCGTTCACCTGGTGGGATTACCGGCAGTTCGCCTTCCGCCGCAACGCCGGCCTGCGCATCGATCACGTGCTGCTCTCCGATCCGCTGCGCGACGCCTGCACGTCGGTGGTCATCGACCGGGCCATGCGGGCCAACGAACAGCCCTCCGACCACGCGCCGGTCACGGCCACGCTCAAATTCTGAGCACCCCACGAGCCGCTACACGCCCGGAAAATTTTCGGGTATAGTTTTGCTCTTGCTTGATTTGGGGCGGTAGCTCAGCTGGGAGAGCGTCGCGTTCGCAATGCGAAGGTCGGGAGTTCGATCCTCCTCCGCTCCACCAAATTCAGCATAAAGGCCTCCGATTCGTCGGAGGCCTTTTTCTTTGGTTGATGGCATTTGCCGCCGCGCCCCGCGCTCCGGGTTCACCGCATCCGCATCGACTTGGGCGAATGGCCGTAGGCGGTGAAGCTGCCCAGGTGCTGGTAGCCCACCTTGTGGGTCACGGTGGACACGCGTTTTCCCGCCTCGAGCAGGTCGAGCGCGGCAACGTGCTGCCGCGGGCAGGCGAGATTCCGGCGGCGATACTGGCCGCCGGCCTGCAGCAGGTGCAGGCGCTGGGCCGGCTGGCATTCCCCCTCGGGCCGGTCTGGGTCTACCAGGGACGCCGGCCCGAACGAGCGGACGCGGATGTCCCTTGCGCTTGAGATCGCGCGTGAGGTTGAGCGCGCGGCGGGCAGGCTCCACCTGACACGGCTGCCCCCGGCTCGCTCACTTTCTCAATACTGCGCGCGCACCGTCAGCATCACGTTGGCGGGCTCGCCGTAGTAGGTCTGGCGCGCCGACCCGCCGGCATAGCGTTCGAAGTAGCGCTTGTCGAATACATTGTTCACGGTGAGCGTGGCCGAGAGACGCTCGCTCCAGGCGTACCCCGCCTGCACCGTGAAGACCGAGTGGCCGCCCTGGCGCCAGCGAACGTTGCCGTAGTCGGCATACGTGGCGCTCGACGTGCGCATGCCCATGCCCACGAACGCGCCGTGCGCCAGCTGATCCGAGAAACGGTAGCGCGTCCAGAGGTGGAACTGATGACGCGGAAAAGTCGAGTCGAAGGCAGTGCCGACCACCTCGGGCAGGCCGTCGCGATGCTTGGTCTGGGTGTAGGCGTAGCCGGTGGTGATGTCCCAGCGCGGCGTGACGCGGCCCGTGAGCTCGGCCTCGAAACCCTGGCTGCGCACCTTGCCCGCCGCGATCGAATAGTCTTCGTTCAGCGGGTCATCGACCGCCCTGCCCTTGTCATCGATGCGGAACACCGCGACGTGCGCATTCAGCCGATCATCGAGAAACGCGCCCTTCAGACCCAGTTCGACCTGCGCGCCGGTGCGGGGCGACAGGAACGTGTCGCCCAGCGCGCGTTCCGTTTGCGGCGCGAAAATCCGGTTGTAGCTGGCGTAGGCCGATACCTGGCTGGTCAGATCGTAGATTGCGCCGACGTTCGGCACGAAACGCGCGTTGATGCTCTGATCGTTTTGCGGCGCGTCGGGATCGCGCGACTTCCACCAGGCGAGCCGGCCGCCGACCAGCACGGTGAGATCCTGCATCGGCTTGATGCGCGTGGATGCGTACGTGCCGTATTCCAGCGTGCGCGGCTCGGGCGGATCGCCGAGGTCATTGTCGGGCAAGTGCAGATCATTGTCGGGCGTGTCCACGTTCTGGCGCCAGATGCGATAGCGCTCCTGGATCTGCCCGCCCTTGAACTCCTGCAGATTGGCGCCCACTGTGAACGAATGCGTGCGGCCCCAGGCTTCGAACGGCTGGGTCACAAAGGTGTCGAGGCCGCGATTGATCTGGGTGGACTTCTGCCATGCGCCCTCGAGGTCGAACTCGCGCGTGACAGGATTGACCATGCTGTTCGAGATGAAGCGGTCCATGGTGTTGCGTGTCACGTACTGGTTGGCGGTGGTGCGCCACCGTGCGCCACTCTCGAAACGATGATCGAGCTCGACAAACGCGCTGTGGCCACGGTCTTCCTTCACGCCATGGCGCGATCCCAGGAAGGTCGAACGCGAGTAGTCCGGCGTGCGGCCGCCCGCGATCAGCGGCAGGCCGGCGAATGCCACCGACTCGCCACGCTGCTGCGTCATCCCTGCCGACAAGGTGGTGGACGGGGTGAAGTCGTACTCGAGCGTGGCGTACACCGTCTGGGTGCGCTGACTCACCTCGTCGACAAAGCTGCGGCCTTGATCGTGGATCGCCACGATGCGCCCGCGCAGCGAACCGTCGGCGTTCAGGCCGCTGGTCAGATCGAGCTCGCCGCGATAGCGGTCCCAGCTGCCGACCATCGCCGCGCCGGCGATGCGCGTCTCGGCATGCGCACGCTTGCGCGCCAGGTTGATCGTGCCGCTGGGCTCGCCCGCGCCCTCGAGCAGGCCCGCGGGGCCGCGCCAGACTTCCACGCGGTCATACAGGCCCATGTCGAGCAGCGCGCTGCCCCACATGCCCTGACCGCCACGCAATGGCATCCCGTCGACCAGATAGTTGTTCAGCCGGAACCCCCGCGAGCGCAGATTGACCACGCCGGTGGATGTGGCGAACACCCGGATGCCCGTGACATGCTCCATCGCGTCGCCCAGCGACACGGCGTTGCGGTCATCGAGGTTGGCGCGTGTGAGTACCGAGACCGACTGCGGAATTTCCTTCAGCGGCACCTCTTCCTTGCCGATCGACACGGCACGCGCCGTGTACTCGCCCGTGCCTTCGCTGACCGGATCATTCCAGCGGCCGGACACCACGACCGGCGCCAATTCCGCGGCGGGCGAACCGGCGGCGGACGGCAGCGCGCGCAGGCTCAGCGCCCCGCTCGGCGTATGGACAAGCTCCAGACCGGTGCCCCGCAGCGCGGCCCGCAGGGCCTCTGCCGGCGTGGCGGTGATGTTCACGCCCGGACTCTGGCGCCCCTCGACGAGCTGCGCCGGCACCGCGAGCGCCAGACCGCTGCCGTTGACGATGGCGTTGAGCACATCGCCCAACGCCCCCGGCGCGATCACATAGGGCCGGGCCGCGTCAGGCCGGGCCGCGTCAGCTTCGGTCGTTCGTGTATCGGCGGGAAGGGTCTGGGCCAGCGGGGCCTGCCAGGGCAGCGCCCCCGTGGCCACGATGGCCAGGATCGGGGCAATCCGGTAATGCATGAAGAAAACTCCTGTCGCGTTGCGTTCCTGATGGAGTGCAAAACCATCAGGCGCACTGGACAGGCATTTTCAAAAAGTTACATTCAAGCCGCTGCCGCGAGATCGATGGTGATCCACCACGGCCCGATCCTCTGGATCTGGATGGGCAGGGTGTCGGCCAGCGCATCGAGGGCGCGCGGTACATCGTTGAGCGGTAGGCTCGCGTGCACGGGCAGACGCGCCGCGGCGGGCGAGACACGCAAAATGCCGGGGGTGTAGCGGCGCAGCGCGGCCACGACTTCGCCCAGCGGCAAAGGCGCCGCCGAGAGATAGCCCGATTCCCATTCCGCACCGGTGACCGCTCCTCGCAACGCCAGGGCATGGCCGTCCTCGCCCATCAGCAGCCCTTCGCCCTGCTCCACGCGATGCGCCGCGGTGCCGCGCCATGCGACCTCCACGGCATCGCGCAGCGCAAAGATGCGCACTGCGGCGTCGAGCCGGCTCGCCACGAAGCGCCCCTGCGCGGCCTGCACGCGCACGTCTCCAGCGATGAGCTCGAACGCGGGCCAGGCCTCGCGAGCGGCCGGCGCCACCTCGGCGATCACATCGCCGCCGCGCAGCCTGACCTGCCGATGCGTGGCATCAAACCGCACGTCGGCCGCGGACCGGGCGTTGAGCATCAGATGGCTGCCATCCGGCAGGTCGAACGACTTGCGTTGCGCCGTACGCGTGGCCATGTCAGCCGCCAGCGTTCCCAGAGGCACGACACGATCAGTACCCCACGCGCCTGCCCCCACGCCGGCCAGCAGCAACAGCGACTTGAGCGCGGAGCGGCGCGCCGGCTGACGCAGCATCTGCCGCAATGCCGCCTGCTCGCGGCCCGGCAGGCGCCCATCCACCGCGGCGATGGCGTGCAACGGCGTGGCCAGCCCTTTTTGCAGGCGCTGCCAGGCTGATTCATGCGTGGGAGATGCGGCCAGCCAGGCATCGAAGCGGGCCTGGTCCTTGGTGGTGGCCCGGCCGGAGCTCAAGAGCACCATCCAGTCCATTGCCTGATCGATTGCGCGTTCCATGGTGTCCGGGGCCCCGCTCAGAAAAGACCGTTCTTTTCGCAGCACTGCAGGGCCTGCTTCATGTACCGCACCACGGTGCGAAACGACACCTGCAGGCGCTGCGCGATTTCGTCATAGCTCAGACCGTCGACCTGGCTGTGAAAAAACGCCGCGCGCGCGGGCGCCGACAGGCCGTGCAAGGCATGGTCCAGACGCTGAATCGCATCGATCATCAAGGTCACGTCTTCGGCCGAAGGCGCGACCTCGGGTGCGAGTTGGGCCAGCGTATCGAGGCAGGCCCGCTCCAGCTCGCGCTCACGGTAGCGCCGATACACCAGCCGCTGGCCGATGCGCATCAAAAAGGCGCGGGGATGCTGGATGACCGAAAGATCGGTCTTGCGGAACAGCAGCTCGGTGAAGGTATCGCTGCACAGATCCTCGGCCTCGCCGTGGTCGCGCACGTGCCGCAGCAGGCGCGAGGTCAGCCACCGATGGTTCTCTTTGAAGAGCGTATGCAGCGAACGATCGGTGAGATCGGAAGACATCCCGCACGCGGGCCCCGGGCCCTGTAATTGATAATAATTACCATTATAGAGGCAAGCCGGGGCGGCGAGCGTCAGCCCTGTTTGGGCGGCAGTTCCGCCAGCGCGTCCATCACGCGCGCCGAGTACACCATGGCGGCGCCCGCGTTCAGCGCGACGGCCACGCCGAGCGCCTCGGCGACTTCTTCGCGCGTCGCGCCCGCCTTGTCGGCCGCCGCCGCATGCACGGCGATGCAGCCATCGCAACGCGTGGTCACGGCCACGGCGAGCGCGATCAGCTCACGCGTCTTGGCGTCGAGGTGGCCGGTTTTTTCGCCGGCGCGCGCGATCGTCTGGTAGCCGGCCAGCGTGTCCGGCGTGAGCTTGCCCAGTTCGCCGATGCGGCCGCCGAGTTGTTTGCGGTAGTCGTTCCAGTCCAGCATGGTGAGGCTCCTTCATGAGACCGGCCGTCATGGCCGGTGGGATTCGAGGTGTCCCGCCGGCTCGTGCCGGCGAGGTGATGGAGTCATTCTGCGCCCGACGGCACGCGCCTTTAAGACTTAGAATCCTCATTCTCTAGCGAATTCGTCTCAAGCCCGAGGTCCGGACGCGGGAAGGAGACAAGAACATGGATGCACTGAGCCAGCTGCTGACGCTGGGCCGTTTCGAAGCGCGCATGGACGTGCGCTGTCTGCTGGACGGCCCGTTCGTCATGCCGCACGACGCCATGCCCACCAACGAGCTGCCCTTTCACCTGCTGCTCTCGGGCCAGTGCACGGTGCGAACGGCTTCGGGCGAGATCCCCATGCAGGCCGGTGACTTCGTGCTGATCAGCCACGGGCAGGCGCACACGATGGCGCATAGCGGCGCCGCGCGCGTTCGCAGCGCCGGCCGCGCCCTCACACGCAGCACGCCCGGCGAGCATGCGACGCTGCCGTTGGTCAGCAACCTGGGCACGCAGGCCCGCGCCAGCGTGGATCTGGTCTGTGGCCGCTATGTGCATCCCCCCGGCGCCGGCGCGCTGCTCACGCAGGTGCTGCCGCCGGTGTTGCACGCCACGCTTGCCGCGGCGACGGAGAGCCCGCCGCTGGATGCGCTCATCGCGCTGCTGCGCGCCGAGTCGGCCACCGCGCGGCCCGGCGCGCATGCCTTGATCAACGCGTTGGGTCAGGCCCTGCTGGCGCTTGCGCTGCGCGCGCATGGCCGCGCGGCGCACGCACCGCCCGGCATGCTGCGGCTTCTGGCCGACGCGCGGCTCGCCCCGTCGATTCAGGCACTGCTGCGCGAACCGGGGGCGGACTGGACGCTCGATACGCTGGCCGAGCGCGCCGCGATGTCGCGCGCCACTTATGCACGGCAAGTGCAGGCGGTGGCGGGAACGGCGGCGGGCGCACTGGTGTCGCGGCTGCGCATGATGCAGGCCTGCGAACTCCTGCAGGACTCGCGCCGATCGGTCGCCGACGTGGCCGACGCCGTGGGCTATCGTTCCGAAGCGGCTTTCGGCAAGGCGTTCCAGGCCGTGCTGGGCGAGCCGCCCGGACGCTGGCGGCGCGCTCGCGCGCAGGGTTGATTCGCGGGCAACTGATTGCACGCGCCTGCTGCGCGCGTCTGTTGCACGCGCCTGCTGCGCGCGTCTGTTGCACGCGCCTGCTGCGGGCACCTGATGCGCGCGCCTGCTACACGCCCAGGCGCGCGCCCGCTGCTTTCCTACAGCCTGCCCACGCCCACCCAGACGCGGGTCTGCACCACGCGACTGACGAGATCGTGGAAGTGCGCGGGCGCATCGCGCAACACGGCCACGCCCTGGATCATGGTGCGCAGATCGAAGGTCAACGCGCGCCTGACTCGCGCGGGCGCGGGTTCGCCGGGCGGCAGGTGCAGCGCTTCGGGCGCGGGCTCGGTTTCCTGAATCGCCACCACGCGCGCTTCGCGATCGCGGCGCCGCTGGGCCGGGCCCGTCAGCAGATCGGGGAGGCGGCGGATGCCGTTGCGCAGCAGGTTGGGCGCGGCATAGCGGACCGGTGCGATGACGAGGCGTACGCCTTCGGCACCCAGGGCCGCTTCGGTAATGGCCGATACCGATGACTGCACGATGACCGTGCCTTCGGGCGCGGCGTCCGACGAGGTGGCGGCGGCGTTGGCTTCGCCGCCGAGAAACCAACGCTGCATGCCGATCAGGGCCTGCGCGCCGTCGAGATCGGCCTGGCCGCGCCATGGCACCAGACGTTCGCGCCAGACCGCGGGCACTTGCACGGCCTGCCCACAGGCGAGGCCGGCCGACAAGGTCTGGCTGGCGGGCCAGACCGTGTTGCGTCCATGAAAACGCACCTGCTCGAACTCGAGCAGTTCCATCAGCTCGCGAAAGTTCATGCGGCAATACAAGCGCGCGGAGGTATCGAGCCGCTTATCGATATAAACATTGCTCACGGCGGGTCTCCTTGGCGTAGATGGGTTTCGTCAAGGGGCCGGCACATGCGCGCGGGTGCTTGCCGCGGACATGCTGCGCGAGGGTTTGTCGACTCGAGTCAATCGCGGCGTCATGCACGCCAGCCGCTCGCGCGTGGACGCGAACGACATGTCTGATTCCCACATTTTGGGCGCCCGCTAATTATTTGTAGCGATTTGATAAGCACCCAAACCACGCCCCCGCGCGGCCCTCATTACAGTTTAGGCCGCGAAGCTTTCAATCGCCTGTGGCACATCCACTCCTATACCGATATGGGGTGTGCCTAATCTGTTTCACGAGAAAGAGGAAAAATCCAGAATGAAAAAGCAAACCGCTCTGCTCTCCGCACTGACGGCCAGCCTTCTGCTCGCCGGTTGCGCAAACCTGAGCAGCATGAACACCGACGGCCTGATGTCCGCCGGTAGCGACATGGCGAAGGCAATGAGCCTGACGGATGCGGACATCGTCCAACTCTCTGACGCAGCCTGCAAAGAAAGCGATTCGCAGGAAAAAATCGCCCCGGCCAACAGCAAGTACACGAAGCGCCTGAACACGCTGATGCGCGGCTTCGGCAACATGGATCTGAATGGCCAGAAGATCAACTACAAGGTCTACATGACCAAGGACGTGAACGCCTGGGCCATGGGCAACGGTTGCGTGCGCGTCTACAGCGGCCTGATGGACATGATGAACGACGACGAACTGCGCGGCGTCATCGGCCACGAAATGGGCCACGTCGCCCTTGGTCACAGCAAGAAGGCCATGCAGACCGCCTACGCGGTGAGCGCTGCCCGCGGCGCCGCCACCTCGGCCGGCAACAGCGCCGTCTCGGCCCTGTCGTCGTCGCAACTCGGCGAGATGACCGAAAAGCTCGTCAACGCCCAGTTCTCGCAATCGCAGGAAACCGCGGCCGACGATTACTCGTTCGACCTGCTGACCGAGAAGAAGATGAACCGCAAGGGCCTGATCACGGCCTTCGAAAAGCTGGCCAAGCTCGACGGCGGCGAAAGCAGCATGTTCAGCTCGCACCCGTCCTCGCCGGACCGCGCCGCGCGCCTGCAAAAGCGCCTGCAAAACGGCAAGTGATCGACGGCCGCCGGCTCACGCTGGCGGCTTTGCAGACGCAACCGGGAGCCCCTGCGGGCTCCCGGTTTTTTTTCGCCGGGCCGTCCCAAGAAAAAAAGCCCCCTCGGGGGGCAGCAAGCCGAAGGCGCAGCGTGGGGGCAACCCGCTTTGTTGCGTCTGGCATAAATGGCGCACGCCAGACGCAACAAGGGCGACCCTCGGGTCGCCCTTGTTGCGTCGGGTCGCCTCTCGGCGGCCCGCGCCTTACCGGTCGATCACTCCGCCTTGACGTTGGCGTCGCGAATGACCGTGGCCCATTGCTTGCGCTCGGCGCTGATGCGCGCGGCGGCATCCGCGGGCGTGGTCCAGGTGGCGATGGCGCCCTGGCGTTCCAGCGCGTCCTTCACTTCCTGCTTCGCAAGAATGGTCTTGAGCGTCGTGTTGAGCTTCTCGATCACCGGCGCCGGCGTGCCGGCGGGCGCGACGATACCGAACATCGAGCTGACCTCGAAGTTGGCGAGGCCCGCTTCCGCGGCCGTGGGCGTGTCGGGCAGCGCCGCGGCACGATCTTTCGAGGTGACGGCAAGCGCGTTCAGCTTGCCTGCCTTCACGTGCGCCTGAGCGGCGGGCACGGTCTCGATCATGGTCAGCACCTGGCCGCCCATCAGATCGGTCATGGCGGGACCGCTGCCCTTGTACGGCACGTGCAGCATGTCGACGCCGGCCACGCGCTTGAACATCTCCGCGGCCAGATGCTGCGGCGAACCGTTACCGGCCGACGCGATGGTGAGGCTGCCCGGCTTGCTCTTGGCTTCGTTGATCAGCTCGGGCAAGGTCTTGGCAGGCACCTTGGGATTGACCACGAACACGAGCGGCACGGTGCCGACGATGGAGATCGGCGCGAAGCTTTTCTCGATGTCGTAGTTGACGCGGCCTTCGTACAGCACGGCATTGATCGAGTGGCTCGTGAGCGCGCCCATCAGCAGCGTGTAGCCATCCGGGGTGGCCTTGGCCACCACGTCGGCACCGATGTTGCCGGCGGCGCCGCCACGGTTCTCGACCACGACGGTCTGGCCCAGCGCACCGGTGAGCTGCTGTGCCAGAACGCGGCCGATCACGTCGGTTGCGCCTCCGGGCGGATACGGCACGACCATGCGGATCGGGCGATCGGGGTAGGCCTCGGCGGCCAGCGCGGACGCGCCGGTACCGAGCGTGGCGGCAGCACAGAGCGCCAGAAGGGAGTTCAGCACGGCGCGGCGCGGCATGCGCGCAACACCGGCCGTCGTGCGACGGTCGGACATCAGTGTCTCCTCTACTTGCCGGGTTGAGAATGAAGGTAGGTGCCCGGCTCACTTCCGGCGCAGTGTAAGCACCCGAAGTTGATAAATTAATCAGTATTTTTCGATGATTTGATCGCATAAACAGATCAATCAAACACAAGTGAAATACCGCTTGCCGCGTCAAATCCCTAGGATTTATGATGCTCGCGCTGATTATCGATAATATTATCGGGATGGTTATGGACAAGAAAAAAGACGCGCAATCGCCCGCTCCGGCGGCGGCCACCGGCCTGAAGAAGGGTCTCACCAACTACGGGGACATCGGCTTCTCGCTGTTCCTGCGCAAGGCGTTCATCAAGGGCGCCGGCTACACCGATGACGCTCTCGACCGTCCCGTGATCGGCATCGTCAATACCGGCAGCAGCTACAACCCCTGTCATGGCAATGCGCCGCAGCTCGTCGAAGCCGTGAAGCGCGGCGTGATGCTCGCCGGCGGCCTGCCGGTCGACTTCCCCACGATCTCGGTGCACGAGAGCTTCTCGCAGCCCACCAGCATGTATCTGCGCAACCTGATGTCCATGGACACCGAGGAGATGATCCGCGCGCAGCCCATGGATGCCGTGGTGCTGATCGGCGGTTGCGACAAGACCGTGCCGGCCCAGCTCATGGGCGCCTCGTCGGCCGGCGTGCCGGCGATCCAGCTCGTGACCGGCGCGATGCTCACGGGCGGCCACCGCGGCGAACGCGTGGGCGCCTGCACCGATTGCCGCCGCTACTGGGGCCGCTACCGCGCCGAAGAAATCGACGCGGTCGAGATCGCCGACGTGAACAATCAGCTCGTGGCCAGCGTGGGCACCTGTTCCGTGATGGGCACGGCTTCCACCATGGCCTGCCTGACCGAAGCCATGGGCATGATGATCTCCGGTGGCGCCTCGGCGCCCGCCGTGACGGCCGACCGCATGCGCATCGCCGAACAGACGGGCACGACCGCCGTCGCGATGGCCAAGGCGCGCCGCACGCCCGATCAGATCCTGACCGGCAAGGCCATCGAAAACGCCCTGCGCGTGCTGCTGGCCATCGGCGGCTCGACCAACGGCATCGTGCACATGACGGCCATCGCCGGCCGTCTGGGCATCGACATCGACCTCGCCGGCCTGGACCGCATGAGCCGCGAGACGCCGGTGCTCGTGGACCTGAAGCCGTCGGGTCAGCACTATATGGAAGACTTCCACAAGGCGGGCGGCATGCTGGCGCTGCTGCGCGAGCTGCGTCCGCTGCTGCACCTCGACGTCATGACCGTGTCGGGCCGCACCCTGCGCGAAGAGCTCGACGCCGCGCCGCCGCCGTTCAAGCAGGATGTGATCCGGCCGTTCGACAACCCCATCTATCCCGTGGGCGGCCTGGCCGTGCTGCGCGGCAACCTGGCCCCGGGCGGCGCGATCATCAAGCAATCGGCCGCCAATCCCGAGCTGATGGAGCATGAAGGCCGCGCCGTGGTGTTCGAAGACGCCGAGGACATGGCCCGCCGCATGGACGATCCGGACCTGGACGTGACCGCCGACGACGTGCTCGTGCTCAAGCGCATCGGACCCACCGGCGCGCCCGGGATGCCCGAGGCGGGCTACATGCCCATCCCCAAGAAGCTGGCCGTGGCCGGCGTGAAAGATATGGTGCGCATCTCCGACGGCCGCATGAGCGGCACGGCGGCCGGCACCATCGTCCTGCACGTCACGCCCGAAGCCGCCATCGGCGGACCGCTCGCCTACGTGCAGAACGGCGACCGCATCCGGCTGTCGGTGAAGTCGCGCGAGATCTCGTTGCTGGTCTCGGAGGCGGAGCTGGCGCAGCGCGCGGCCGCCGCGCCGCAGGTCCGCCCCTCGGCCGAACGCGGCTACCGCAAGCTGTTCCTCGAGACCGTCACGCAGGCCGACCAGGGGGTAGACTTCGACTTCCTGCGCGCCACCGAAACCCACGACAAGGTGCCGCGCGCCTGACCGACCCTGCCATGAGCCTGCCTGCCGCCCCGACCGAATGGACCCTGGACGACGCTGTCGCCGCACTGGAAGAAGACATCGTCTTCGGCCGGCTGCATCCGCGCCAGCGTCTGACCGAAGACGAGCTCATGGCCCGCTTCGGTCTCAAGCGCCATGCGGTGCGGCAGGCGCTGGCCCGGCTCGAGCAGATCGGCGCGATCGAACGCCGGCCCAACGTGGGCGCCGAGGTGCGCGCCTTCGACACGGCCGAGGTGATGGAGCTCTACGCGCTGCGCGAGCTGCTCGAGTCGCGCGCGGCCACACTGATCCCGCTGCCGGTCGCGCCGCCGCGCCTCGACGCCCTGATGCAGATACAGCGTGAGCACGACGCCGCGGTCACCGCGGGCGATGCGCGCCATGTGTTCCGCTGCAATCATCAGTTCCATCGTGAGCTGTTCGCGCTCACCGACAATCCGGTGCTGCAACACGCGATCGAAGAATATGCGCGCCGCACCCATCCGATCCGCTTCGGCACGTTGGCCGCGGCCGGGTACCGCGAGCGCGCCCGCCAGGAGCACTGGGCCATGATCGAGGCGCTGCGCGCCGGCGACCGCGAGGCGCTCGTCGCGCTGTGCCGCCAGCACATCCTGCCCTCGCGCGACGCCTATCTCGCCGCCGAACGCTTGCGCTCCGGCCGCGCGGCCTGAGCGCCCGCCCCACCCCGCTTGCCCGCCGGCGGCGCCGGCAGATGCCGCCGCAGCTCGTCCACCAGCGCCAGCGCCGCGGGTGACAGACTGCGGTTGCGCGAGGTCACGAGCCCGATCGAGCGCTCCGCCACCGGCCCCACCAGCGGCCGTTCCACGACGCCCCCGTGCGCCACGGCGCGTGCCGCGATCTCCGGCAGCGCCGCCACGCCGAAGCCGCACTCCACCATGGCCACGATCGTGGCGAGATGTTCCGCCTCGAAGGCCGGCTGGAAACGGATGCGGTTCTGCAGAAAGGCCCACTCGGTGTACTGCCGCACGCTGCTGGGCTGCACCATCGACACATGCGGCGCATCCACGGTGTCGGCCCAGCGCAGCGGCCCCGTCGAACGCGCGAGGGCGTGGCCCTCCGGAATCAGCAGCATAAAGCTGTCCGACATCATCGGCACATAGTGCAGATCCGCCTGCTGCGGATCGGCCGCGGTGAGCGCGAAATCCACGGTGCCGGCGCGCACCAGATCGAAGGCCGGGCCCGACAGGGTGTCGTGCACCTTGAGCGCCACGCCGGGATGCGACTGGCGATACGCCATCAGCACGCGCGGCAGCAGTCGTGCCGCCAACGATGGCAGGGCCGCCACCGCCACCTGGCCACGATCGGCGCTGGCGCTGCCGCTCACGGCCGCGATCGCCTCGCGAAACGCCACCTGCAGGGCGGCCGCCTGCTGCATGAACACCTCGCCAGGCGCGGTGAGGCGCACGCTGCGCGTCGTGCGATCGAACAGGCGCACGGCGAGCGATTCCTCGATGCGTAGGATCTGCGTGGACAGCGCCGACTGCGACAGGTGCAGCTGTGCCGCCGCCTGGCGGAAATTGAGCGTGCGGCCCAGCACCAGCACCGTTTCGATATCGCGCATCGAGAGGTTGATCTTCATGCGGCGTCTCCTGCCATTGATCTTGTAATTCGATCATTCTATAAAAAAAATCTGATTCATCAATCAACGGCCGTTCCCTAAACTTGCGCCCCATACGAGGATCGAGAAAGGAGCGATCGATGCAGACGACGAATTCCGCGCCGCTGGCGCGTCCCAGCACGGCACACGTGGTGGTGGTGGGTGGCGGCACGATGGGCGCCGACGTGGCCGTGGTGCTGGCCCGGGCGCAATGCCGCACGACCGTGATCGAACCGCACGCCGAGCGCGCCGCCGCGCTGCCCGCGCGCGTGGCCGCCAATCTGGCCGCGATCGGCCATGAAGACTATGCCCGTCACGTCAGCGTGGCGCCCAGCCTCGACGCCGTGCAATGGCAGGACGTGGGCCTGGTGATCGAATGCGTGCCCGAGCGCCTGGACATCAAGCAGTCGCTCTACGCCGAGCTGGTCAAGCGCGCCCCGCGCGAAGCCATTCTGGCCAGTAACAGCTCGAGCTTCCCGATCAGCGCCATCGGCGCCGGCCTGGACACGCGCGACCGCATGCTGGGCCTGCACTTCTTCATGCCGGCGCACCTGGTGCCGCTGGTCGAGGTGGTGCTGTGCGAGGCCAGTGCGCCCGCCAGCGCCGACGCGCTGATCGCGTTCATGCGCCGTTGCGGCATGGTGCCGGTGCGCGTGGCGCGCGACCTGCCCGGCTTCCTGGCCAATCGCCTGCAGCACGCGCTGTCGCGCGAGGCCTTCAAGCTGATCGACGACGGCATCGCCACGCCCGAAGACGTGGACGCCGCCGTGCGTTTCGGCTTCGGCTTCCGGTTCCTGGCCGCGGGCCCCGTGCTGCAGCGCGACCACGCCGGCATCGACGTGCACGCCGCCGCCGGCGCTACCATGTACCCGACGTTCTGCAACGACGACCATCCGGCGCGCTGCCTCACCGAGCGCGCGGCCGATGGCCGTCATGGCATGAAGGCCGGCGAAGGCTTCTATGCCTGGACGCCCGAAACGATCGCCGCCGAGCGCGCACGCTACGACCGCCTGCTGCGCGCCGGCCTGGACCTGCTCAACGACGAACTGCCGGAGATCCAGCCATGAGCACCCCCGCCCTGTTGTCGCAATCCCCGCTCATCGTGTGCGTGGCGCCCAACGGCGCCTACAAAACGGCCGAGCAGCACCCCGCCGTGCCGATGACGCCGGCCGCGCTCGCGCGTGAGGCGCAGGCCTGCCTGGACGCCGGCGCCGCCATGATGCACATGCACGTGCGCACGCCGGACGGCAAGCATTCGCTCGACGTGCAGGCCTACCGCGACGCGCTGGCGGCCGTCGAAGCCTCCGTCGGCGAGCGCCTGCTGGTGCAGGTCACCAGCGAGGCCGCCGGCGTGTACAAGGCGCCCGCCCAGATCGCGATGGTGCGCGACCTGCGTCCGCGCGCGGTGTCGATGGGCCTGCGCGAGATCGCCGTGCCCGAGGTGCCCGAGAGCGAGCTGGCCGCGTTCTTCGCCTGGATCGCCGCCGAGCGCATCATGGCGCAGATCATTCTGTACGACGTGGCCGACGTCGAAAAGTGGCAATCGCTGCGCGCGCGTGGCCTCGTTCCGCCCGGCGCCTGGTCCACGCTGTTCGTGCTGGGCCGCTACAGCGCGGGCCAGCAGTCTTCGCCCCACGATCTGCTGCCCTTCCTCAACGCCTACGATTTCACCCTGCCGTGGGCCGTGTGCGCGTTCGGCCGCGAAGAAAACGCCTGCGTCACCTCGGCCGCGTCGTTCGGCGGCCATATGCGAGTGGGGTTCGAGAACAACCTCACCCTGCAGGACGGCAGCATCGCGGCCGGCAACGCGGCGCTGGTCGCGCAGGCCGTCACGGGCGGCCGCGCGCTGGGCCGGCCGATTGCCGACGCCGACCAGGCACGCGAGATCTACGGCGCGATCGCCTGAGGCAGCCGGGTCTCAGTCCCGCGTCAGCGCGCGCCAGGCCGCGAGCTTGGCCGCGAATGGCTGCGCCGCGTGCGCGGGGCTGGTGGACGGCAGGCTGACGTAGTCCAGCGGCCGGCCGACGCCGGCCAACGCCGGAAGCGCGTGGCGCCTGAACAGCGCCGCGGCTTTCGCGCCATTGAAGGCAATGCGCACGATGCCGGGATGCGCCTGCAGAAAGCCGGCGAAATCATTGGCGCGCGCGCTGTCGGCCACGATGGCCGAGTCCAGGCTGCCCGGCCGCTCGCACTGGGCCAGCACGTCCCACAGCGCGACGCCGGCATCGCTCAGCTGCGCGAGCCGCGCGTCGTAGCCGGCCGCCGCATCGATGCCATAAAGCTCGGCCATGATCGGCCAGAAGGCATTGCGCGGGTTGGCGTAATAGCGCCCCGCGGCCAGCGACACCGCGCCCGGCATGGTGCCCAGCACCAGCACGCGGGCGCGCGCATCGGCCACGGCGCCGAAGCCTTGCACGCTGACCGGGGTCAAGGCCGGCGCCACACGCTCGCCAGCCACGGCTGCTGCTCACGCGGCAGGCCTTTGGGCCGGTAGTAATGCTCGAGCGGCTCGAAGCCGGCGCCGATCATCAGCGCCTGCCATTGCGGCCAGTCGTGCCACACACCGTAGCGCCCGCGCAGCCACCCTTCCTGATTGGTGCCACGCGGGTTCGACGAGAACAGCGCGCCACCGGGCCGCAGCGCATCGCGCAACTGCGCCAGCACGCGCGGCAAGGCCTCGCCGGGCACGTGGAAGAGGCTCGCGTTCGCGAAGACGCCGTCGAACGCCTCGCGGGGCAGATCGAGCTCGAGAAAATTCTGCAGCAGCACGGGGCCCGCGCCCGTGGCGCGCGCCATCTCGGCGAACTCGGGCACGCCATCGAGCCCGGTCGGGCGGTGCCCCCGCGCGGCAAACGCGCGCAGATCGCGGCCCGGGCCACAGCCGAAATCGAGAATGTCGAGCGCACGGTCGGCCGGCAGATGACGCAGCAGCGCGTCGATGTTCTGGCTTACGTCGTGGTCGCGGGTGCCGGCCTCGAACGACACGGCGTTCGAAGCGTAGTCGGCCAGGGTGCCGGCGCTGGCGCGGCGGAGGTCGGAAGCGGAATCGGTCATGCCTGCAATGTACAACGGCCGCCGGGGCAAGCTCGGCGGCCGTCGAGGATTGGCTGTCGCGGACCTGGTGAACGGCCCGCGCGCCGGGCGATCAATCAGGCCGCCAGGCGGCGCTCGATCTCGGTCTTGGTGTGCGGCAGCTCCTGGGGCAGGCCCTGCTGCAGCTGATCGAACAGCTCGGCGTGCAAGGCCAGCTCATCGCGCCACGCCGGACCGTCCACGGAAATCACCTGCTGGAACGCATCCGGGCTGAACTCCAGGCCGGTCCAGTCGATGTCGCCGTAGTTGGGCGAGATGCCGAACACCTGATCGGCGCCGTTTGCCGTGCCTTCGAGGCGGCCGAGAATCCACTTCAGCACGCGCATGTTTTCGCCGAAGCCCGGCCAGACAAACTTGCCGTCCGGGCCCTTGCGGAACCAGTTCACGCAGTAGATGCGCGGCAGCACGGCGCCGGCATCCTGCAGGCGCTTGCCGAGACGCAGCCAGTGCGCGAAATAGTCGCTCATGTTGTAGCCGCAGAACGGCAACATGGCGAACGGATCGCGCCGCACCACGCCCTGCTGGCCGGCGGCCGCGGCGGTGGTTTCGGAGCCCATCGTGGCCGCCATGTAGACGCCCTCGACCCAGTTGCGCGCTTCGGTCACGAGCGGCACCGTGTTGGAGCGGCGGCCACCGAAGATGAAGGCGTCGATGGCGACGCCCTTGGGATCTTCCCAGGCGGGATCGATCGAGGGGCATTGCGAGGCCGGCGCCGTGAAGCGCGCGTTCGGGTGCGCCGCCTTGCGGCCGGTCTTGGCCGCGATCTCGGGCGTCCAGTCCTGCCCCTGCCAATCGATCAGGTGCGCGGGCGGCGTGTCGGTCATGCCTTCCCACCACACGTCGCCGTCGTCGGTGCGCGCCACGTTGGTGAAGATCACGTTGGCCTTGAGCGTGGCCATCGCATTGGGATTGGTCTTCTCGCTGGTGCCCGGCGCCACGCCGAAATAACCGGCCTCGGGATTGATGGCGTAGAGCTTGCCGTCGGGGCCCGGCTTGATCCAGGCGATGTCGTCGCCCACCGTGCTGACCTTCCAGCCATCCATGCCTTGCGGCGGGATGAGCATGGCGAAGTTGGTCTTGCCGCAGGCCGACGGGAACGCGGCGGCGATGTGGCGCTTCTCACCCTTGGGCGAGGTCACGCCCAGGATCAGCATGTGTTCGGCGAGCCAGCCCTGGTCGCGGCCCATGGTCGAGGCGATGCGCAGCGCGAAGCATTTCTTGCCCAGCAGCGCGTTGCCGCCGTAGCCCGAACCGTAGCTCCAGATCTCGCGCGACTCGGGGAAGTGCACGATGTACTTGGTGTCGTTGCACGGCCATGCCACGTCGGCCTCGCCCTGCG
Source organism: Bordetella genomosp. 5 (assembly GCF_002261315.1). Taxonomy (NCBI): domain Bacteria; kingdom Pseudomonadati; phylum Pseudomonadota; class Betaproteobacteria; order Burkholderiales; family Alcaligenaceae; genus Bordetella; species Bordetella genomosp. 5. Next base: position 365,918 of record NZ_NEVP01000004.1, on the reverse strand, counting down.
CCAACGGCTTGCCCACGCTGTGCACGCACGGCACGAACTCGCCGTCGGTACCCAGCACGTCGTACACGGCCTTGCCCATGCGGGTCATGATGCGCATGTTGACGGCCACATACGGGCTGTCGGAAAGCTCGACGCCGATGTGGGCGATGGGCGAACCCAGCGGGCCCATCGAGAACGGGACGACGTAGAGCGTGCGGCCGCGCATCGAGCCGGCAAACAGGCCATCGAGCGTGGCGCGCATCTCGGCGGGATCGGCCCAGTTGTTGGTGGGGCCGGCGTCTTCTTCGCGCGCGGAACAGATGAAGGTACGGTCTTCGACGCGCGCCACGTCGGACGGATCGGACCAGGCCAGATACGAGTTCGGACGCTTGACCGGATCGAGGCGCTGCATCGTGCCAGCCTCGACCATCAGCTCGCACAAGCGGTCGTACTCTTCCTGCGAACCGTCGCACCAGACCACCTGGTCGGGCTGGGTATGCGCCACGACACCGCGCACCCATTCGATAAGGCGCGGATGTTTGACGTAGGCGGGCACGTTGAGCGCGATGGCTGCGGCCTCGGAAGCATGATTCATGGGAAGCGTCTCCTGTAGGGGTTGCGAAAGCGGAACGACGCGCCAGCCAAGGATCCGGCAGGCGCGCGCCGCTATGGGGCATTGCCAAAAAAGCCGGCCCGGCGGCCAAGGCCGCCGGGCGATCAGGACCGATATTACTTGCGGGCCAGTACCGGTCAAACCGCCTTTACCCCTAGTCACGTCTCTTGCTACGGGTTAACCCCTGCGACTTTTCTGCCCGCAGTGCAACATGGGCGCTATGACATAATCGGCCGGTTCCCCAAGCCACCGCCACGGCGCGCGCCCCGCGTGCCGCCGCTGCATTTCTCTGGTTCGCAACGCCGCCTCATGTCCCTGCCTCAGCCTCCCCTGAACGCCGACCGCCTCTGGTCGCGCGTCGACGCCCTGTCGCGCTTCACCCTGCCCGATCAACCCTGGACGCGCCGCGCCTTCACGCCCCTGTGGGCCGAAAGCCGCGAATGGTTGCGCGCGCAATTCGAGGCCGCGGGGCTCGTGACCCACGTGGACGCGGGCGGCAATCTGGTCGGGCGGCGCGAAGGCCGCCGCGCGGGCGCGCCCGCACTCGTCACGGGTTCGCACTGCGACACGGTGGTCGAAGGCGGCCGATTCGACGGCATCATCGGCGTGCTGGCCGGCATCGAAGTGGCGCATACCTTGCACGAGCAAGGCATCGAACTCGACCACCCGCTCGAGGTGATCGACTTCCTGTCCGAAGAGCCGAGCGATTACGGCATTTCGTGCGTGGGCAGCCGCGCGCTCGCCGGCGTGCTGCACGCCGACATGCTGGCCGCGCGCAACCCCTCTGGCGAAACGCTCGCGGAGGGGCTGGCCCGCGCGGGCGGCGATCCGCTGCGCATCGTCGACGCCATCCGCCCGCCGGGCAGCACCGCCGCTTTCGTCGAACTGCATATCGAACAGGGGCCCGTGCTCGAAACCCGCGGCCTGCCCATCGGCGTCGTGACCAACATCGTCGGCATCCGGCGCGTGGCGATCACGGTGCTGGGCCAGCCCGATCACGCCGGCACTACCCCCATGGATATCCGCCGCGATGCGCTGGTGGGCGCGGCCCGCGTCATCGACGCCGCGCACCGGCTGGCCTCGCGGGCCAGCGGCAATCCGCATTACGTGGTCGCCACGGTGGGCCGCATCGCCATGACGCCCAACGTGCCCAACGCGGTGCCGGGCAAGGTGGAGATGGTGCTCGAGGTGCGCAGCGACAGCGATGCGGTGCTCGAACAGTTTCCGGAGCAGGTGTTGGCCGAGGTCCAGGCGGACCTCACCGCGCTGCGCCTGTCGGCCTCGATGAGCGCGCTGAGCCGGGCGCGCCCCACCGACTGCCAGCCGGTCGTGATGGAGGCCGTGGAGCGCGCCGCCAATGCGCTGGGCTATGCCCATATGCGCCTGCCCAGCGGCGCCGGCCACGATGCGGTCTACATGGCGCCCAGTGGGCCCATCGGCATGATCTTCATCCCGTGCCTGAACGGTCGCAGCCATTGCCCCGAAGAATGGATCGAGCCCGCGCAACTGCTGGATGGCACGCGCGTGCTGTACCAGACGCTGCGCGACCTCGACGCCACGCTGCCGTCCGGCCGATAACCCTGCTGGCGCGTGGCCCAGGCCGGTGGCGCCGCCCTGGCTTGGGTATGCTCACGGCAACCTTGCGATGGACACCATGGAACAGATCGATCTCGACGACGGCACCGCCGACCGCTTCCTGCTGGACGCCCCGGGCGTCTCGCTGCTGGTCTTTCACAGCAAGACCTGCGCCAATTGCCGCGTGGCCCGCGAACGCCTGCCCGAGTTCGAGCTGCCAGTGGATCGCCTGTGCTGGATCGATGCCGGCCACAACGGCGGCCTGGTCCAGCGCTACGAGGTGTTCCACCTGCCGGCGCTCTATGTGGTGCGCGACGGCGCGTTCTACGGTCCGGTGAGCGCGCAGCTCGCCGACTGGGATCTGCGCCAGCAGATCGGCCTGGCCTTCGACAGCTATCCGGGGGAGCTGCCGTGAGCCGCGCCGGCCAGGCCGCCCTGCCCGCCACCGCCGCTCAAAAACGCCTGCCCCTGGACGCCTTCGCAACCAGCGTGATGCTGATGCTGTGCATCTGCTGGGGCTCTCAGCAGATCGCCATCAAGCTCATCGCGGCCGACGTGTCGCCGATGCTGCAGATCGGTCTGCGTTCCGCCTTCGCCGCGGTAGTGCTGGGCGTTTATGTGCTGCACAAGCGCGGACTCGCCGAGCTGCGCGATGGCACCCTGCCCGCGGGCCTGCTGGTGGGCGCGCTGTTCGCCGGCGAGTTCGTGCTGGTGGCGCTGGGTCTGAACTACACCACGGCATCGCATATGTCGGTGTTTCTGTACACCGCGCCCATCTTCGCCGCGCTCGGCCTGCACGTGCTCGTGCCCGACGAGCGCCTGCGCCCCTTGCAATGGCTGGGCGTGGTCGTGGCGTTCGGCGGAATCGCGCTGGCGTTTCTGGGCAAGGGCGTGCCCGCCGCGACGGCGGCCGCGCCCAATATGCTGCTGGGCGACTTCCTCGGTCTGCTGGCCGGCGCCGCCTGGGGCATGACCACGGTCGCGATCCGCCGTTCACGCCTGTCGGAGGCACCCGCCGCCAAGACGCTGTTCTATCAGATGGTGATGGCCGGCATCGTACTGCCCGCGTTCTGGGCCGCCGGCCCGGCAGCGCCGCCCAACTGGACCGCGCTGGCCGTGGCCAGCGTGCTGTTCCAGTGCGTGGTGGTGGCCCTCACCAGCTACCTCACCTGGTTCTGGCTGCTGCGCCGCTACCTCGCGTCGCGCCTGTCGATCCTGTCGTTTCTCACGCCGCTCTTCGGCGTCGGATTCGGCGTGTGGATTCTCGACGAGCCGCTCGACGCCAGCTTCGCGGCCGGCGCGGTGCTGGTGCTGGCCGGCATCATGCTCGTGAGCGCGGCCGGCCTGATCCAGGAGCAGTGGGCGCGGCTGCGCGCACGCTGAGCGGCCCCCGCGGCGGGAGGCCGCCCGGGGCGGTCAGGCGGCGGCGCGGTGCCCCGCGCGCAGCGCCGCCAGCGACTGCCGCTGATTGCCGTCGGCGTCGAAGTTCGACGGCGCCAGCCAGGCCTCGAAGCCGGCCTTCACGGCAGGCCATTCCGAATCGAGTATCGAGAACCACGCGGTGTCGCGGCTGCGGCCCTTGTAGACCGTGGCCTGGCGGAACAGCCCCTCGTACTCGAATCCCAGGCGCTCGGCCGCGCGCCGCGACGGCGCGTTGAGGCTGTCGCATTTCCACTCGTAGCGGCGATAGCCGAGTTCGTCGAAGGCGCGCCGCATCAGCAGGTATTGCGCTTCGGTCGACGCGCGCGAGCGCTGCAGCAGCGGCGAGTAGGTCACGAACCCCACCTCGATCACGCCGGCCGGCGGGTCGATGCGCATCAGCGCCAGCGTACCCACGGCACGGCCGGTAGCCAGATCGATCACCGTGTGGTGCAGCGGATCGTTGCTCGCGGCGGCGCGCTCGGCAAAATCCCGATAACGCGCGGCGTCTTCGAAGGGGCCCACCGACAGATAGGTCCAGTCGCGCCCGTCCGGGGCCTGCGAATACGCGGCGTGCAGCTCGGCGGCGTGGCGCGCCGCGTCGAGCGGTTCGAGGCGGCAGTAACGGCCCTCGATCGAAGTGCGCGGCGGCACCGGACGCGCGGTCCAGCCGGGCAGCGGTTCGCCGATGGGTTGACCAAACGGGTTGAGCACCGAAGACATGTTTTTCCTTGTCAGACAGCGGCGCCTCGGTCGACACGACCGGGCCAGCTGCTACGGTAGCGTGGTTCGTGGCATGATAAAAAGACCACGCCAACCCAACCTGATAGAGCCACGCAGCTCCGCCTGCCTGCACGCCATGTCCGACTCCGCCCTCGCCGCCTCCGCCCTGGACCTGCTCGATGCCCCGCTGGACGACCCCGGCGCCGCCGGCCAGCCGGTCTCGCTGCAGCGGCAACTGCAGCAGCGGCTGCGCCAGGCCATTCTGAGCGGCCGGCTGGCGCCCGGCACGCGCCTGCCCGCCTCGCGCGCGCTGGCCGAATCGCTGGGGATTTCTCGCAACACCGTCACGATCGCCTACGACCATCTGGCCGCCGAGGGCTACGTGCTGGCGGATCGGCAAGGCACGCGCGTCGCGGCGCTGGCCCGACCGGCCGCTGCCAGCGCCCCACCGCCGCCGGTCAGCGCGCTGCCGGCCCTGTCGGCCCGGCTCGCGCAAATCGCGCCGCATCCGGTGCGGCACGACGTGCATCTGGCGCTGCGCCCGGGCACGCCCGCCCTGAATCACTTTCCGCAGGCCGCGTGGCGCGGCGCCCTGGAGCGCGCGGTGCGCGGCAGCGGCGCTGCGGCGCTGGGCTATGGCGACCCCGTGGGCGAGCCGGCGCTGCGCACGGCGATTGCCCGCCACCTGGGCATCGCGCGCGGCGTGCGCTGCGACGCCAGCCAGATCGTGATCACCGAAGGCGCCCAGGAGGCGCTGGCGCTGTGCGTGAAACTGTTGTCGAATCCGGGCGACACCGCCTGGGTCGAAGAGCCCGGCTATCGCGGCGCCAAGACCGCGTTCGCGGCCGGCGATCTGCGCATGGTCCCGATCCGGGTGGGCGCCGAAGGCCTGGCCGCGAGCGCCGAGGATTGGCGCACCCGCCCGCCGCGCCTCATCTACGCCACGCCCTCGCATCAATACCCCACGGGCGCGGTGCTCTCGGCGGCCCGGCGCCTCGAGCTGATCGCGCTGGCGCGCAGTCACGGCGCCTGGATCATCGAAGACGACTACGACAGCGAGTTCCGCCATCACGGCGAGCCGATCGCGGCCATGCAGGGCCTGGTCGACGCGGCGCCCGTGCTGTACGTCGGCACCTTCTCCAAGACCATGTTCCCGTCGCTGCGCATCGGCTTTCTGGTGCTGCCACGGGCGCTGGCGCCGGCCGTGGCCGCGCCGCTGGGCGAGCTGCTGCGCGGCGGCCATCGGCACGAACAGCTCGCGCTGGCGGACTTCATCGAGAGCGGCCAGTTCAGCCGTCATCTGGGCCGCATGCGCAGGCTCTATCGCGAACGCCAGACGGCGCTGCGTGCCGCGCTGGCGCGGCATTTCGACCTTCCCCATCAGCTCGAGGGCGGCCATTGCGGCCTGCACCTGACGCTGCGCCTGCCGCCCGAATATCCGGATCGCGCCATCGTGGCCGCGGCCGCGCCGCACGCGATCGCGCCGGCGGCGCTATCGGCCTTCGCGCTGTCGCCCGATGCCCGCGACAACGGTCTGGTGCTGGGCTACGGCAATACCTCCGCCGAGCGCTTCGACACGATCGTGACGCGGCTGGCGCAGCTCGCGCGCCAGGCGGGACGCGCGTCCGGGTGAGAGATCAGCCGGCCGCCTGCAGCGCGCGGCGGCGGCGCCACCAGCGGGCATACACGAACAGATTGAGGCTCATGGCCGCCAGCCCCAGGCCGGCCTGCACGGGGCGCGTCAGCCCCTCGGGGTACAGCAGCGACCATACGTAGTGCGCAATGAAGCCGCCTTCGTAACCCTCCTGGCCGGCGCGCCAGCGCAGGTCGTTTTCGAGCGGCGTGAGCGGACAGATGCCGCCGGTCACGGTGATTCCCACGGCCCAGGCGATTGCCGGCAGGTGCAGCCAGATCAGCCGCGGCCAGCGCGCGAGCAGCAGCCCGCCCAGCACGGCGAACAGCACGAAGAGCCCATGAAACAGAACGACGGCGTCCGCCAACAGACCGTAAAAAGACATCGCTCAGCCACCGATCAATGCGCCGAGCAGCAGCATCGCAAGCAGCAGCCAGAAGAGGCCACTGAAGATCGAGCGTCCCAGAAACGCCTTGATGGCGGCCCACACGAACAGCAGGCCCAGGATGAGCAGCGCAAAATTGAACACGCTGGCGCTCATGCCCATGGCCTGCGCCAGGCCATTGAAGAAGTCCGACAACGCCCCGCCCAGGCCGCCGAACAGCCAGCGCAGCCCATCGACGATGGCGCGGATGATGCCGCCGAGCATCGCGCCGGCGGAAGAAAAGAAACTATCGTCCTGCATGGATATGCCAATGGGGACACGCCCCCGAATCCTGAATTCCTCTTTATATCCCATCCCCGTCTGGGGGCAAGCCGGGCGGCGGCGCGCAGTCTCGGGTTTAATAGAGCCCGATCCGTTCATTCCGGCCATCGCAACCCGGCCCGCGCCCAGGCGCGGCGCGCGGCGCGGCGGCCCAGGCTACGCAAGGAACCGTATTCATGGCTTTTGATTTCGATCTGTATGTAATTGGTGCGGGCTCGGGTGGCGTGCGTTCGGCGCGCTTCGCGGCCGGTTACGGCGCGCGCGTCGCCGTGGCTGAAAGCCGCTATCTCGGCGGCACCTGCGTCAATGTGGGCTGCGTTCCCAAGAAGCTGCTGGTCTACGGTGCCCACTACCGCGAAGACTTCGAACTGGCCAACGGCTACGGCTGGACGCCCGGGCACCCCGGCTTCGACTGGCCCACGCTGATCCAGAACAAAAACCGTGAAATCGAGCGCCTGAACGGCATTTATCGCAACCTGCTGGTCAACAGCGGCGTCACGCTGCACGAGGGTCATGCACGCATCCTCGACGCGCACACCGTCGAGGTCAATGGCCGCCAATACAGCGCCGCGCACATCCTGATCGCCACCGGCTCCTGGCCGTTCGTGCCGGAGATCCCGGGCAAGGAATACGCGATCACGTCGAACGAGGCCTTCTTCCTGAAGCAGCTGCCCCGCCGCGTGCTGGTGGTGGGCGGCGGCTACATCGCCGTCGAGTTCGCCTCGATCTTCAACGGCCTGGGCGCGCAGACCACGCTGATCTACCGCCGCGAGCTGTTCCTGCGCGGCTTCGACGGCTCGGTGCGCGAGCACCTGCGCGACGAGCTGCAGAAAAAGGGCATGACGCTGCGCTTCCAGAGCGACATTTCGCGCATCGACAAGCTGCCCGACGGCACGCTGGCGGCCACCCTGACCGACGGCTCGGTGATCGAGGCCGACTGCGTGTTCTACGCCACCGGCCGCCGCGCCATGACCGACAACCTCGGCCTGGAGAACACCGGTGTCGAGCGCGACGCCAACGGCTTCATCAAGGTGGACGACGAGTACCGCACCACCGAACCCTCGATCCTCGCCATCGGCGACGTGATCGGCCGCGTGCCGCTGACGCCGGTGGCGCTGGCCGAGGGCATGGCCGTGGCCCGCCGCCTGTTCAAGCCCGATGAATATCGCAAGGTGGACTACACCCATATCGCGACCGCCGTGTTCAGCCTGCCCAACATCGGCACGGTGGGCCTCACCGCCGAGCAGGCGCTCGAACAAGGCCACAAGATCAAGCTGTTCGAAAGCCGCTTCCGCCCGATGAAGCTTACCCTCACCGATTCGCAGGAAAAGACCCTGATGAAGCTGGTGGTCGATGCCGAAACCGACCGCGTGCTCGGCTGCCACATGGTCGGCCCCGATGCGGGCGAGATCGTGCAGGGTCTGGCTGTCGCGCTCAAGGCCGGCGCGACCAAGGCGGTGTTCGACGACACGATCGGCATCCACCCCACCGCCGCCGAAGAGTTCGTGACCATGCGCACGCCGGTCGCGGCCTGAGGCGGCTCGAAGACCTGGGCCCGGCGCGCGAGTGCATGCGTGCGCCGCGCGCGGCGGGCAACCTCAGCCGCGCAGCCGTCCCAGCAGGGCCTGCGCGGCGCGCGGTGCCCTCGCCTTCTCGCCGTTGATGAAATAAACGAACACCTGCCGCACGCGGCCCCGCGGCGCGGTGGGCACCAGGCGTGCCAGATCGGCCGGCGCTTCGCCGCGGGCCCATTCGAGCGCCCGTTCGTGCCAGCGGGTCAGCGCCGCGGGCGCATAGCCGTTGGCATACCGGTCGCTAGCCTGCATCAGGCGGGCGTACACGATGTCCGAGGTGCGATCGGCGATGTTCGGATACTCCTCGCTGTCGGTATAGACCGTGGCGATGCCGTGCTTGCGCGCCAGCCGCACATAGGCGCCACAGGCGAAGCTCGGATGCCGGGCGTCCAGCACATGCGACAGCTCACGCCCCTGCACCTGCTCGGGCAGCAGGGCAAAGAATGCCTCGAGCTCCTGGGCATCGAACGGCTTGGTCGCCGGCAATTGCCACAACAGCGGACCGAGCTTGTCGCCCAACTCCGCGATACCGCTGTCCATGAAGCGCTGCACCGATTCGCCCGCCTCGCCGAGGTTGCGCCGATGCGTGGCGTAGCGCGGCGCCTTCAGACTGAAGATGAAGTCGTCCGGCACCTGCTCCGCCCAGACGGCGAACGTGGTGGGCTTCTGCGAGCCATAGAAGGTGCCATTGACCTCGATCGCCGTCAGTTTGCTGGCGGCATACTCGAGCTCGCGCGACTGCGGCAGGTCGGCGGGATAGAACACGCCGTTGCGCCAGGGCGGAAAGGTCCAGCCGCCGATGCCCACGCGGATGGGCGCCTGGCGCGCGGCCGATGCGGCGCGTGACGGGCTGGCTGGCGTGTTGCGGGTGGTGACCATGTCTGCTCCGTTGATGCACTTCTCTGCGCCCTAGCATTCCGCATTCCCGGCCCGCCTGCCACGGCCGCCGATGCCCGTCGGCCAGCGTCCGTGGCGTCCCCGCGACATTTCGCTGTTCCGGAACAGTTCTGGATTAATCTGCCTCTCGCTCGCACCGCATCCCGCCGGTGCGTACCTCACTCGACGCGCGTGCCACCATGTTCGACTTCGGCAGTTTTCTCGGCTTTGTCCTGATCTGTATCGGCATGGTCCTCACGCCCGGACCCAACATGGTCTACCTGATTTCGCGATCGCTCTCGCAGGGGCGGCGCGCAGGCCTGATCTCGCTGGCGGGCGTGGCGCTGGGTCTGATGTTTTTCGTGCTGTGTGCCGCGCTGGGCATCACCGCGCTGCTGATGGCGGTGCCCTATGCCTACGAGGCGCTGTGCATCGGCGGCGCAGTCTACCTGTTGTACCTCGCCTGGCAGGCTCTGCGTCCGGGCGGCCGCTCGCCCTTCGAAGTGCGTCAGCTGCCGGTGAGTTCGCCGCGCCGCCTGTTCTCGATGGGGCTCCTGACCAGCCTGCTCAATCCCAAGATCGCGGTGCTGTATCTCTCGCTGCTGCCGCAGTTCATCGACCCGTCCCGCGGCCACGTCCTGGCGCAGTCGCTGATCCTCGGGTTCACGCAGGCGGCGATCAGCGTCACGTTCAACGCCATGATCGTGCTGGCGGCCGGCTGGGTGTCGGCGTTTTTCGCGCGCAGCCCGGCCTGGATGGTGGCGCAGCGCATGATCATGGGCAGCCTGCTCGGCGCGCTCGCGGTCCGCATGGCGCTCGACGCCCGCCGCTGAGCCAGGCCCGCCCCCGGGGCGCTCGCGCCGGCCGGAGGGGCCCGCGCGTCACCCCGCCGGGCGGACGCCCTTGCCAAAGTGCGATAATCCCGGGGATGCGCGCGCTGCGCCCGGAGAATGCTTTGACCCGTATCGACGACCCCCTGCACGACCGCGAAGTCGGTCTTGCCGATTCCACCCACGACACCACCCGCATCGACGACACCCGCATCGGCGCGGTGCGTCCGCTGATTTCGCCGGCCCTGCTGCAGGACGAGCTGCCCACGCCGCAGCCGGTGCAGGATCTGGTCGAGACCAGCCGTGCCCGCATCGCCGACGTGCTGCACGGCCGCGACGACCGCCTGATCGTGGTGGTGGGCCCCTGCTCGATCCACGACCACGGCCAGGCCATGGAATACGCGCGTCAGCTCAAGCAGACCGCCGATGCCCTGAGCGACGATCTGCTGGTGGTCATGCGCGTGTACTTCGAGAAGCCGCGCACCACCGTGGGCTGGAAGGGTTACATCAACGACCCGCACCTCGACGGCAGCTTTGCCATCAACGAAGGCCTGCGCCGCGCGCGCCGCCTGCTGCTCGAGATCTCGGGCCTGGGGCTGCCGATCGCCACCGAATTCCTCGACCTGCTCAGCCCGCAGTTCATCGCCGATCTGGTCGCCTGGGGCGCCATCGGCGCGCGCACCACCGAAAGCCCGAGCCACCGCCAGCTCGCATCGGGCCTGAGCTGCCCGCTCGGCTTCAAGAACGGCACCGACGGCGGCATTCAGATCGCCGCCGACGCGATGGTGGCCGCCGCCGCCAAGCACGCCTTCATGGGCATGACCAAGATGGGCATGGCCGCCATCTTCGAGACCCGCGGCAACATCGACACGCACGTGATCCTGCGTGGCGGCAAGCAAGGCCCGAACTACGACGCTGCCAGCATCGACGCCTGTTGCGCCGCGCTGGCCCGCGCGGGTCAGCGCGAGCAGGTCATGGTCGACTGCTCGCACGCCAACTCCAACAAGTCCCACGATCGCCAGATCGACGTGGCGCGCGAGCTGGCCGAGCAGATCGCCGGCGGCGATCAGCGCATCACGGGCATCATGATCGAAAGCAACATCAACGCCGGCCGCCAGGATCTCAAGCCCGGCGTGCCGCTGGCGCACGGCGTGTCGATCACCGACGCGTGCATCAGCTGGCCGCAGACGCTGCCGGTGCTCGACGACCTGGCGCGCGCCGTGCGCGCCCGCCGCGAGCGCGCCGCCAGCCGCTGAGCGCCGCGGTCACCGCCGTGCCGGGGGCCCGGGCGCCACGCGCGTCCGGGCCTTATTCTTTGGCGGGCGCTACGGCCGCTGGCCGACCCCGGGCGCCAGGGAGGTGGCTTATCCTTGGCCCAGGATCAAGACAGCGGCCCGGCCCCCCTGGCAGAATCATGATCAGCCCCTATCATCGGAGTCGGAGGCCGTTGCCCATGCCGGCCGTCCCGACCCGCCACCTCCCTGGCCGCGGCGCACGCCCGGCCGGCCCCACCCAGGAGACTTCCCGATGCGCATCAAACGTATCGTTGCCAATCTCGCGGCCCGCGACCCGGCCCAGGCCGAACGCTTTTATCGCGACGTGCTCGGCCTGGAACTGCTGATGGACCAGGGCTGGATCGCCACCTATGGCTCCGACCACGACACGACCCCGCAGCTCAGCATCGCCGCCCACGGCGGCAGCGACACGCCCGTGCCGGACCTCTCCATCGAGGTGGACGACCTCGACGAGGCCCTGGAACGCGTGCGCGCCGGCGGCTACGCGGTCGAATACGGGCCCGTCCTCGAGCCCTGGGGGGTGCGTCGCTTCTACGTGCGCGACCCGCTGGGCAAGCTCGTCAACCTGCTCCAGCATGTGGATTGAATCCGCGCCCGCCGTCTCCTTCGCGCCCTGCCCCTGGAATAACCCATGCCTTTGAATCCGGAACCTCACGAAAGCCGCGTCGCCGTTTTGGTCGACTGCGACAACACCACCCCCGAGATCCTCGAGTACGCCTTGCGCGTGGTCGCGCAGTTCGGGCGCGTCGTGCTGCGCCGCGGTTACGGCAATCACAGCACGCTGGCCAATAAATGGCAGGAGGCGCTGGTCCGCCTGGCCTTCACGCCCTGCCTGCAGTATCAGTACGCCGCCGGCAAGAACACCGCCGACATCGCGCTCGCGCTCGACGCCTTCGAAGCGATGTTCGACAACCGCGCCGACACGTTCTGCCTGGTCACCAGCGACTCCGATTTCGCCTATCTGTGCCGCAAGCTGCGCGAGCGCGGCGCCACCGTCTGCATCGTGGGCGAGGCGAAGACACCCGACGCGCTGCGCAATGCCAGCGATCAATTCTTCGAGTGGACCCCGCCGGAGCCGGTCGAATACGCCAGCGCCGGACGCGCCAGCGCACGCCGCGCACCGCGTCCCGCCAAGGCCATGGTCGCCGCAGTGGCGCTGCTCGCCGGCGACACCTCCGAGGGCCGCGTGGGGGTGGGCGAACTGGGTCAGTACCTCAAGCGCACCGATCCGGCGTTTTCGCCCAAGACCTTCGGCTACTCCGGCCTCGTCGACATGCTGCGCAACTTCCCCGAACTGGTGTTGCAGCAGGCCGGCAACTCCTACTGGGTGAGCGTCAAGCCGGTGGAGGTGATCGAGGCGCCCGCCAAGCCCGCGCGCAAACGCGCCACCAAGACCACCAAGAGCCCGAACAAGCGCGCCAAGAGCAACGGCAACGCCGAATGACCCCGCGCGCGCCCGGTCACAATGACCGGCGCGCGGGCGCGCCGCAACCGCCCGCGGCGCGCTACTATAGGTCGTCTTTACCCCGTTCGATCGAAGGAGTCCGCATGATCTGGAAATTCATCCCCCTCGCCCTGCTCGCCGGCCTGACCGCGTGCGCCTCGCCCGGCGGATCGGGCTCGAGCTCGAGCGGCGGCACGGGCGCCTCGCCCTCCGCGGACGTGGCCCCTTCGGCAACCCAGCCCAGCGCTGGCGCGATGCCCGGCAGCGGCCGCACCTGCGATGCCCAGCCCGCGCAAAACATGCTCGGCCAGACCTTCAACGACTCGGCCGCTCAAAAGGTCCGCAGCAGCGCCTCGTCGGACACCGTGCGAGTACTGAAGCCGGGCCAGGTCATGACGCTCGAGTACAACGCCACGCGCGTCAACATCATCGTCGACGGCCAAGGCAAGATCAGCGCGATCCGCTGCGGCTGATTCCGCCTCGCAAGAAAACAAACCCGGCCTTGAACTGACCCCCAGAAGTTGGATGGTCAGTTCAAAGCCGGGTTCCTTTTTTCGCTGGGCCGTCCCAAGAAAAAAGCGCCCCCTCGGGGGGCAGCAAGCCGAAGGCGCAGCGTGGGGGCCCGCCCGCCGCCGAGCCGCCTCAAGGCGGGCGCGCCCCCTCGGGGGGCAGCAAGCCGGAGGCGCAGCGTGGGGGCCCTTTTTCGCCGGGCCGCCCCAAGAAAAAAAAGCCCCCTCGGGGGGCAGCAAGCCGAAGGCGCAGCGTGGGGGCCTTTTTTCGCCGGGCCGCCCCAAGAAAAAAAAGCCCCCTCGGGGGGCAGCAAGCCGAAGGCGCGCTCACGTCTTGTTGCGCGCCTCGGCCAGCGCCACCGTCAGGTGCATCACGCGCTGCTTGAGGCCGTCGCGCTCCTCGGTCAGGCGCTGGATCACCTTGTTCAAGCGCGCCACTTCGGCCGGATAGTCTGTGATGACCGGTGTCGAGCCATCCGGATCGAATGGTGGATCGCCGTCCGCGCCGGCCTCGGGCTCGGCCTCGCCGCGGGCATCGCGACGGGCGCGCAGCCGCTCGGCCTGCACGGTCTGGCGCACCTCGCGCGCGGTCATGCGCAGCTCTTTACGCCCGCCCTGCACCGCCTGCTTCTGGCGCTCGACCGGCAGCGTCGCCACGGCCGCGGCCGCGTTGATCGACACCTCGCCGGCACGCACCGCTTCGACCAGCTCAGGCGCGGCCTGCTGGCGAATGCGGTCGATCTGGGTCAGGGTGTTGCTGCTCACCCGCGCCTCGCGGGCCAGCGCCTGCCGGCTCATCGCCGGCGCCTGGGCCTCGGCCGGGCTGGCGGCGTCGCCCGCCTCTTCGCCCGGCGCGGCCGCCGGCGCGCGGGACTGCAGAATTTCTTTCTTGCGCAGCGCGAGCACGCCGCGCTGGTAGTCCGACACACTGCGCCGTCCCAGATGATTTTCGATCATCCACAGGCGCACATCGTCGAGCGACTTGAACTTCTCGTGCTGGATGGTGCGAAACGGAATGCCGTGTTTCTGGCAGATGGCGTAGCGGTTGTGGCCGTCGACGAGCAGCTCGCCCCACAGCACCAGCGCGTCGCGGCAGCCTTCGGCCAGCAGACTGCGCTCGAGCGCGGCATGCTCGTCGGGCGTGAGCGGATCGATATAGAGCCGCAGCTCTTCATTGATGACGATATTCATGGGCGGCAGCATAACCCGCCCGGCGCTCAGAGCAGCCCGCCCTCGGCCAGGGCATCGCGCACCTCGCGCAGCCGGGCGATCGGATCGGTCAGTGCCAACAGCCGCGCCTTCATGGCGATAGGCAGCGGCAGCAGCTCGCACCAGCGGTCCGCCACCCATCCCGCCTCGTCGAGCCGGTAGGGCGCGCCGACGGGCAGATCGTCGGCGCCACGTTGCTGGGCATCGGCAATCAGGGCGCCGAGCATGTCGGCCACGCCCTCGAACGCGGTCGGCACGGGCTCGATCGGATCGTCGTCGATGTCGCTGGCCTCGCCGTGCCACAGCCCATACTGACCGCGCTGGGTGTCGCCGAGCCGGAAGCGGCCCAGACCGGTACAACTGAGCGCGAGCAGCGTCGGCGTGACCGCCTCGCAGCGATCGATGCGGGCGTAGGTGCCGACCGGGGCCAGCACCTCGATGCCCTCGGGCGTGCGGACCTCCTGGCCTGCCAGCAGCGCAACGACGCCGAAGGGCTCGCCGTCTTCCTGGCAGCGCCGCACCATGTCGAGATAGCGCACCTCGAACACCCGCAGGTGCAGGACCCCGGCGGGAAACAAGGCGTTGCTCAATGGGAAGAGTGCAATGTCGCGCATAAGCCTATGATGACACGATGCCCGGCCCGGCGGGCAAGGAGACGACGATGCCCCAGATTTCTCCCTATCTGTCCTTCGATGGCGACTGTGCCGAGGCGATGCGCTTTTACGAGCGCGTGCTCGGCGGCAAGCTCGTGGCGCTCATGACCTACGGCGAAGGGCCTCCCGAGCTGCAGGCCACGGTGCCGGTGGCGTTTCACGGCCGCGTACTGCATGCCTGCCTGGACCTCGACGGCCAGACGCTCATGGCATCGGATACCGCCGGCGAGGCCTGTGGCGGCCCTTACGAGGGCCAGAAAGGCGTATCCCTGGCCCTCACCTACCCGACGGTCTCGGATGCGCAGCGCGTGTTCCAGGCCCTGTCCGAACACGGCAAGGTCGTCATGCCCATGCAACGCACCTTCTGGGCCGAGACCTTCGGCATGGCGGTCGATCAGTACGGCACCTCCTGGCTGATCAACGGCGGAGCGATGTCCTGACCCCATGAACCCCGCCATGACGGAGCGCCGCCGCTGGCTGGCGTTGATGGTGCTGTGCCTGGGCGTCTTGATGATCGTGCTCGACACGACCATCGTGAACGTCGCCCTGCCCTCCATCAAGGCCGACCTGAAGTTCGACGAGGCCAACCTGGTCTGGGTCATCAATGCCTACATGCTGACCTTCGGCGGCTGTCTGCTGCTGGGGGGACGGCTGGGCGATCTGTTCGGGCACCGGCGCATGTTCCTTGCCGGGCTCGTGCTGTTCACGCTGGCATCGCTCGCCTGCGGCATGGCGCACACGCGCACCCTGCTCGTCGCGGCGCGGGCGCTGCAGGGCGTGGGCGGCGCGGTGGTGTCGGCCGTGTCGCTCTCGCTCATCATGACGCTCTTCACCACCCCCGCCGACCGGGCCCGCGCCATGGGCGTGTACGGCTTCGTCTGTGCGGGCGGCGGCAGCATCGGCGTGCTGCTGGGCGGCCTGCTCACCGGCGCCCTGAGCTGGCACTGGATCTTTCTGGTGAACCTGCCGATCGGCGTGCTGGTGTATGCGCTGTGCGTGACGCTGCTGCCCGCGCACACCGCGCAGGGCCCGCGCCCCCGGCTCGATCTGGCGGGCGCCTGCGCGATCACCGCGGCGCTGATGCTGGCGGTGTATGCGGTGGTCAATGGCAACGAGGTGGGCTGGACCAGCCTCGCCACGCTCTCGATGCTGGGCGCGGCGGCGGTGCTGCTGGCCGCCTTCATCGCGATCGAGGCCCGCGTACGCGAGCCGCTGATGCCGCTCGGCCTGTTCCGCCTGCGCAACGTGGCGACCGCCAACGTGGTGGGCGTGCTGTGGGCGGCGGCGCTGTTCGCGTGGTTTTTCATCTCGGCGCTGTACATGCAGGTCGTGCTGGGTTACAGCCCGATGCAGGTGGGCCTCGCGTTCCTGCCCGCCAACATCGTCATGGCGCTCTTTTCGCTCGGCGGATCGGCGCGGCTCGTGATGCGGTTCGGCATCCGCGCGCCGCTGGCCGCCGGGCTGCTGCTCGCCGCGCTCGGGCTTGCCTGGTTCGCCCGCGTGCCCGAAGCGGGGGGATTCTGGATCGATGTGATGCCCGGCATGACGCTGCTCGGCGTCGGCGCGGGCATCGCGCTCAATCCGATCCTGCTGGCGGCCATGAGCGATGTGGAGCCCGCCGACGCGGGCCTGGCGTCGGGCGTGGTGAACACGGCGTTCATGATGGGCGGTGCGCTCGGACTGGCGCTGCTGGCGGCCCTGGCCGGCGCGCGCAGCGCTGCGCTGGCGGCGGCGGGCGCCCTGCCGGCCACCGCGCTCACCGGCGGCTACCGGCTCGCGTTCGCGGTGGGCGCGGCCGCCGCCCTGCTGGCGGCCCTCGCCGCGGGCCTGGTGATGCGCACGCCGCGCAACCGTCCGGCCGACCAGCCCGCCCCGCACGCCTGACGCGGCGGCCTCACACCGCCAGGCTGCGCTCCGTCTCGGACCAGATCTGACGCGCCAGCGCGCGCGGGTTATCGGCCGCCACGTAGAGGCGGATTTCCATGTCGATATCGTTGACCTCATGGTCGGCCCGCACCAGAGTGCCCGCCTTCAGGTCCTGCTCGACCAGCGTGTACGGCAGCCATGCCAGGCCCAGCCCCTGACGCGCCACGGCCAGGATCGCGTCGGCCAGATCCGACTCGTAGACGGTGTTGAGCAGCGCCGGCGTGCAGATGCCCTTGAGGCGGCTGCGCATGATCTTGCCCAGCGACATGCTGTCGGAATAATCCAGGAACGGCACGGCCGGATCCGTGCGGATGCGCGGCACCTGAAAACGCGGATGTCCCGGCGCCAGCGGCGCGCTCACCGCGACGAGCTTGTCGGCGCCGACGCGGCGGTACTTGAACGACGGGTTATCGATTTTTTCGTAGATCGGGTCGTGCGCGTGGCACAACAGAAAATCCACCTCGCCGTCGACCAGCATGTCGATGCCGTAATTCAGCGTGGTGGTGATGACCTTGGTCTGGAACGGCGGCAGGCTCTGCTGCAGACGCAGCATCAGCCCCGGCAGCACCAGGTGCGACAGCGTACGGCCCGAGGCGATCAGCACCCGGCGGGCGCGGGCCTGCTCGGGCTTCTGCAGCGACGCGCGCGTGTCGTTCAGGATGTCCATCACCTCGAGCGCCGCCGCCAGCACGACCTTGCCCGACGCGTTGAGCTGGGTGTGCTGCGTGCCGCGTTCGACCAGCGGCACCCCCGCCCACTCTTCGAGCGCCCGGATGCGCCTGCCGAACGCCGGGTGCGTGACATTCCGGCTTTCGGCCGCGCGGAACAGGCTCGACGACTTGGACAGCGCGATGAAGTCTTCCAGCAATTTGAGGTGCATGGTCGGCCCGCAAGAGAGCAACGGTGGGCCGGACGCGCCGCCCCGCGTGCGCCCGGCTTGTGCCATATCGGCACAGGGTCTGCGCATTTTGCACAAACCTGGTGCGTCTCACAACTACCATTTGATACATCCTGAGAACGTTGCCCTGACCATGTCGCTCGCTTCCGTCCGTCTCAAATCGATCCGCAGCCGCCATATCGGCGGCCAGGATGCCGTTGTCCGGGGCGTTCCCGTGCAGCGCCGCCAGGTGGTCGAGAACGCGGAGCCGCGCGCCGTGGACATGAACGGCACTTATGCCGTGGGCCAGCTCTATGTGCAGGAATATCGCCTCGAATCGCCCGTCTGCCCCTACCCCGTGCTGCTCTGGCACGGCGGCGGCATGACCGGCGCGCAGTGGGAATCCACGCCGGACGGCCGCGATGGCTGGCTCTGGCGGCTGCTGCAGGCCGGCTTCGACGTGAGCGTGTGCGACGCGCCCGAACGCGGCCGCGCCTCGTGGGCGATGTATCCGCAGGTGTACCCCACCGAGCCGCAGTTCCGTACCAAAGAAGAAGCCTGGAGCCTGTTTCGCATCGGCGCCGCCCAGGGCTATGCGCCGCATCCGGCGCTGCGCCAGGCCTATCCCGGTCAGCAGTTTCCCGTGCAGGCGTTCGATCAGTTCGCCAAGCAGTTCGTCGCGCGCTGGCTCGACCACGACGCCATGACGCTGCGGGCCTATCGCGAGCTGCTCGAGCAGACCGGCCCGTGCATTCTGCTGGCGCACAGCCAGGGCGGTGGTTACGCCACGCGTCTGGCGCGGCTGTGCCCGCGACTCGTGCGTGCCGTGGTGGCCGTCGAGCCGACGGGGGTGCCCGACCAGCCCTCGGCCACCTGCGCGCCGCATCTGTTGATCTGGGGCGACCATTTCGGTGATAACGGAACCGGTGCCCCTGGCGTCTGGGCCGATTATCGCGACCGCACCGACCGCTA
Source organism: Bordetella genomosp. 5 (assembly GCF_002261315.1). Lineage (NCBI taxonomy): Bacteria > Pseudomonadati > Pseudomonadota > Betaproteobacteria > Burkholderiales > Alcaligenaceae > Bordetella > Bordetella genomosp. 5. Next base: position 347,105 of record NZ_NEVP01000004.1, on the reverse strand, counting down.
CTGGTCGGCGCTGCAACGTCATGGCTGTACGGCGGAGGTCTACGATCTCCCGGCCATGGGCATTACGGGTAACTCCCATTTCTGCATGCTCGACCTCAACAGCGACGAGGTGGTGGCCAAGGTGAATGCCTGGCTGCTGCATCACGCTGGCACATAACTTAAAGAACGCAAGACAGGAGAGGAATGATGTTGTTGAACAAGCTCCAGCTCGCCACGGTCACGGCAGTGGCCCTGGCGGCGCTCGCCCCGGCGGCGCACGGCCAGACCAGCTACCCGGCCGACAAGCCGATCCGCATGGTCGTGCCGTTTCCCCCCGGCGGCACCGCCGACATCATCGGCCGTGTGTTCGCCGCGCAGCTGGCCAAGGAGCTCAAGACCAGCGTCGTCGTCGAGAACAAGGCCGGCGCGGGCGGTTCGATCGGTACGCGCTTCGTGGCCGACTCGGCCCCTGACGGCTACACGGTGCTCCTCGCCTCCTCCAGCACGCACGGCACCAACCCCGCCGTGTACAAGAACCTGAGCTATGACGCCGTGGCCGACTTCACGCCGATCACGCAGCTCGTGACCGTGCCGGGTCTGCTGAGCGTGACCAAGGAATTCCCCGCGCAGGACCTCAAGAGCCTGATCGAGCTCACCAAGGCCAACCCGGACAAGTACTCGTACGCCTCGTCGGGCGCGGGCGGCCTGGGCAACCTGGCCATGGAACTGCTGAAGTCGACCACCGGCGCCAAGCTGCTGCACATCGCCTACCGCGGCGCGGGTCCGGCGTTCACCGACGTGATCAGCGGTCAGGTCAGCATGATCTGGGAGCCCGTGCCGGCCTCGCTGCCCTACGTGACGAGCGGCCAGCTGCGCCCGATCGCCATTGCCGCCGAACAGCGTTCGTCCGAATTGCCGAACGTTCCCACTTTCAAGGAAGCGGGTCTGGCTAACTACGAAGCGGTGGCCTGGAACGGCTTCCTGGCGCCCAAGGGCCTGCCGGCGGACATCCAGAAGACCCTGCACGACGCGTCGGTGCGTGCCCTGAAGGATCCCGAGCTGCAAAAGAAGCTGGCCTCGCTGGGCGGTACGGTCGTCGCGAACACGCCGGAAGAGTTCCGCGCCGTGATCAGCAAAGACACCACCAAGTGGAAGCAGGTGGCCCAACAGGCCAATATTTCGCTGGACAACTGATCCGGGCCTCGGCCGCCGGTTCTCGCCGGTTCCGGCGGACGGGCACGGATGTTGTGTGTGATGGGTGTGGCATCAGTTGGCCGGCCGCAGGGGGGAGCCTCCCTGACGCGGCGCCGAGAGCGGCGACGCAGAAGGCTGCGGTCCGGTCGCCACGCAGCGAAACCCATCGCAGTAGTAATGAAACCGGCCGCGGCCCTGACCACGACCGCGCCGGTTTCAGAAGTGCGAGTAGTCGAAGTCCGTGCCCGGGGGGTGACCTCCGGGCATTTTTTTGGTCCCAGTATTTCGAATGTTGTCTAAATATGCCCTGGATATGTAACTAAAAACATCCGGTTGCCCGGGCACTGCCTTGCCGAAACACGGAACTGCACACATGAACGCCGCTGCTGCGCGGGCCCTTCCGCCCGATGATCCCGCGCGGGAGCGCTGAAAAGAACAGATGCATTCCGTTGAATCTGGAGTTTGAACAGTCATGGCCCCCACACATAAGTTCAAGGCATGCGACGCCTCTGAGCGGTAACGGCACGATCCTCCCTTCAACACAGGGGCGCCCCGCAAAGGAGGAGTTCGTCATGCTGCACCCCACTGCCCGTCTGTCTCTGGCCGGACTCGTCCTGGCCTGCGCTGCTCCTGCCGCTCACGCGCAGGTCTATACCAACGGCACCGCCACGGCCACGTTCACGGTCTCGTTGCAGGTGCTCGCGAACTGCTCGATCTCCGCCGCGCCGCTCGCCTTCGGCACCGCCGGCACCCTGGCTTCGCCGTTGCAGGGCCAAACCACGCTGAGCGTACGCTGCACCAACTCCACGCCCTACAACGTGGGCCTGGACGCCGGCAACGTCGCCAGCTCCACCGTGGCGAACCGCCTGCTGGCCGGCACCTCGACCGGCAACACCACCACCACGGTGGCCTACCAGCTCTACCAGGATGCCGCCCGCACCACGATCTGGGGCAACACCCAGGGCACCAACACGGTGGGAGGCGTGGGCAACGGCACCGCGCAGACGCTCAACGTGTACGGCCAGGTCGCCACGCAGACGGCGCCCGCGCCCGATACGTACCAGTCCACCGTGACGGCCACCGTCTACTTCTGACAGGAGACCGGCAGTGCCCAAGCTTGGGATATTGCGCCAGGCGGCGCGCGCCTGCCTGCTCGCCGGTGCGCTGTGCACCGGCCCGGCCGCGCTGGCCGCCAGCCTGCAGATTTCGCCCGTCATCATCAATCTCGCGCCGGGCGAACGCGCCACCACCATCCGGCTCGAGAACACCGGCATGGAGCCGATCTACGGACAGGTCCGCGTCTTCGCGTGGTCGCAACGCGATGGGCAGGATGCGCTCGAACCGACGCAGGCCATCGTCGCGAGCCCGCCGCTGTTGCAGATTCCGCCCCGTAGCAGCCAGATCGTGCGTCTGCTGCAGGCCGGGGATCTGCCGGCCGGCGAACAATCGTTCCGGATGCTGATCGACGAAATCGCCCCGCCCGGGCAGGCGCCGCGCACCGGCGTGGACGTGCGCCTGCGGTACTCCGTGCCGATCTTCGCCGGCGCGCAGACCGCGCAGCCGGTGGCCCAGGCGCTGACCTGGTCGCTGGTGCGCGAGGGCGATGCGCTGCGTCTGCAGTTGCACAACGCGGGGCCGCACCGCGCCCAGGTGAGCCAGGTCGTGCTGGAGTCCGCCGGGCGGCGCTACGCCTACGAGCCCGGCCTGCTGGGTTATGCGCTGGCCGACAGCACCCGGCGCTGGCCGCTGCCCGATGGCTTTCCCGCCAGCGCCGCCGGCGGCGCGGTGCAGATCCAGGCCGTGGTGAACACGGTGGCTACGCGCGCGCCGGTGGGTGCCGCGCCGCAACGGTGAGCATCCGCCATGCGCGCGTGTGCCTTCCCTGGCAATTTGCCCTGCGCTGCGTTCTGGCTGCCGCCGGGACGACCGCGGGCGGCCTCGCAACCGGCCAGTCGGCGCCGCCAGGCGGCTGGCTGATGACACAACAGACCGATCAGGAGGTCTATCTGAGCGTGCGGCTGGACCGCCAGCCCACCGCGCTCATCGCCCGCTTCCGCCTGACCCAGGGCCGCCTCTACGCGCGTGGTTCCGATCTCTCGCACATCGGCCTCGACATCGGCGCCCTGGGCATACGGCCCGACCAGGAGGTGGGCCTGGACGACATCCAGGGCCTGAACTACGACTACGACGCGGGCCAGCAGACCGTGGCCCTCGACACCCGCGAAGGCATGCGCACGCCCTATCGGATCGACGCGCGCGGTTTGCCCGCGACCGGTCCGGCGCAGGCGGGGCGCGGCCTGCTGCTGAACTACGACGTCTATGCCCGGACCGCGCGCGAAGCGCCGCTGGCCGCGTGGAGCGAACTGCGGTACTTCGACCGGCATGGCGTGCTCAGCAACACCGGCATCGGCTATTGGTATCAGGACCTGAGGCGCTACGTGCGCTACGACACCACCTGGGCCAGCACCGACCAGGACGGCATGCGCACGCTCGAGGTGGGCGACACCGTGACCGGATCGCTGAACTGGTCGCGCTCGATGCGCCTGGGCGGCGTGCAGTGGCGCCGCAACTTCGCCACCCGCCCCGACCTCGTCACGTTTCCGATGCCGGAGCTCGGCGGCTCGAGCGTGGTGCCCTCGGCCGTCGACGTCTACATCAACAGCATCCGGCGCTACTCCGGCAACGTGCCCAGCGGGCCCTTCATGGTGGATAACGTGGCCGGCATCACGGGGTACGGCCAGGCCAATGTGGTGACCCGCGACGCCCTCGGCCGGCCGGTGTCGCTCTCGGTGCCGATCTATGTCGACACCCGGCTGCTGGCCGCCGGCCTGTCGAGCTACTCCGCCGAGGCCGGTTTTCTGCGCAGACAGTATGGCTGGCGCTCGTTCGAGTACGCCGCCACGCCGGCCGCCAGCGGCACATGGCAGTACGGTCTGAGCAATACGCTGACCGTGCAGGCACATGGAGAAGCGACCTCCGGCGTCTACAACGCCGGGGTCGGCGCGCTCGTGCAACTCGGCACCCGCGGCGTGCTGAGCGCCTCGCTCGCCGGCAGCGGCGGGCACGACACCGGCGCGCAGATCGGGCTCGGCTACCAATACGTGGACAGCCGGTTTGCGATCGACGTGTCGACCCTGCGCGCCGTGAGCGGCTACAGCGACCTGGCCACGGCCGAAGGCATACCGGTCACGCGCGCCACCGACCAGGCCACCATCACGGTGCCGGTCGGCCAGGGCCAGACGCTGGCCGCCAGCTATATCGGCGTGCGCTATCCCAAGACCGACCCGGCGCGCATCGGATCTCTTTCGTATTCGATCAACGTGGGCGGCAACCTGACGTTCAGCCTGAGCGCCTACAAGGACTTCAATCGCGACGACACGCATGGCGCGTTTCTCGGCGTGGCCCTGGCGATGGGCCAGATCTCGGCCAGCACCATGGTGGGCCGCCAGGGCGACGATGCCTACGTGAACGCCAGCGCGCTGCGGGCCCCGGACTACGAGGGCGGCTTCGGCTGGGGTGCGCAGGCCGGCCAGGCCACCGGCACGCGATTCGGACAGGCCTGGACCCGCTACCTCGGGCGCTACGGTGAAATCACGGCGGGCGCTCAGCACACCGACGGCCACACGGAAGGCACGCTCGATGCCAACGGCGCGCTCATTCTGATGGGCGGCACCGTGCAGCCCGCGCGTCGCGTGATCGATTCGTTTGCGCTGGTGAGCACCGATGGCCGCGCGGGCGTGCCGGTGCTCAACCACAACAACGAGATCGGACGCACCGATCGCGGCGGTTTCATGGTCGTGCCCGATCTGAACAGCTATCAGCAGAACCGCATCGACATCGATCCGCTCGAACTGCCGGCCAACGCCGCGGTGGACAGCTTCAGCCAGACCCTCGTGCCCCAGGCGCGGGCCGGGGTGGTCGCGCGCTTCGGCATGCGCCAGCAGGCGGCGGCGAGCGTGGTGCTGGCCGACGAACAGGGCCAGCCGCTGCCGGTGGGCGCGCGCGTGCTGCATCGGGAGAGTGGCGAAGTCGGCGTCGTCGGCTACGACAGCGTGACCTTCCTGACGCAGCTCGTCGCGCAGAATCATCTCGATGTGCAGGGCGAGTCGTTTGCCTGCAGCGCGGAGGTGGCGTTCGTGCCCCCGGGCGACGGCAGCCTGCCGCGCCTGGGCCCGGTCACGTGCCGGAGGGCGGCGCCGTGAGCCATGCCCTGCCGATGACTGCCCGAAGCGCGCGCGCCGCGGCATCGCTGCAGCGCGCCCTGCTGCTCGCGTTGCTGGCCCTGGTGGCCTGCCTGTTCAGCCCGCGGGCGCAGGCGGACACCTGCACCGCAAGCATGACCCCGATCACGTTTCCGGCGGTCAATCCGATTCTGGGCGCGGCGGTGGCAGGCCAGGGCACGCTCACGGTGTCCTGCGATTTCACCTCGGCGCTCGCCATCGGCGCGCTCGTCTGCGTCAATCTGGGCGCGGGCGCGAACGGCCAGCAGGATCCGCGACTCATGAGCAACGCCGGCAGTGCCGTGCGGCTGCAGTACCGGCTCTCGCAAAACTCGAACATGTCGCCGGTGTGGGGCACGGTCACGTCGGGCCAGCCGATCCAGCTCACGTTCATCCGCCCGCTGCTGGGCGGTCAGCCGCCCGCGCAAAGCGTCACGATCTATGGCCAGGTGCTGCCCAATCAGTTCACGGTGCCCACGGTCAACAACGCCACCACGACCTATACCGAGGCCTTCAGCGGCAACGCCACGCTGAACTATCTCTTCTATACCGTGACGCTGGCCAACTGCAGCTCGGTGCCGCTGGTGCGCACGGTCCCGTTCACCGTGTCGGCGCCGGTCACCAACAACTGCACTATCTCGACCAGCCAGAACATGGTGTTCGACGGCGCGGGCACGCGCTCGCTGCTCAACAGCCCGATCGACGCCAGCGCCACGCTGGCGGTCCGGTGCACCAACAACGATGCCTATCGCATCCGGCTCGACGGCGGCCGCTATGGCACGGTGGCGCAACGCTACATGCAACGCACGGGCGGCACGCAGCGCATCCCCTATGCGCTCTACACCAACAGCACGCGCACCACGCTGTGGGGCGACGGCACGGGCGGCACGAACTTCTTCACGGCGACCGGCACGGGCAACATCCAGACCGTGACCGTGTACGGGCGGGTGCCCGCGCAGCCCGCCCCGGTGCCGGGCAGCTATTCTGACACCGTCACCGCCACCATCGAATTCTGATCAGAAGGTGACCTGCCAGGCAGGCGGCGCGCCGTCATCGGCGGGCGGCAACGGCGCGGCTAGAAAGCGCGCGTCGCGGTTGCGCACCGCCTCGACCCGAACAGGCATGGGATGGCGGCACAGCACCACGGGAATCGCCTCGTCGTAGGCGGGCGATCCGCTCTCGATACTGCATAGCGTGAGCACGCGCAGCTCGACCTGCAGCGGCGCCTGAGTCACGTAGGGCTCGAAGGCCGACGCGTCGGCGGTGGCAATGCCCAGACTCGCCGCGATCAGCACCACAGATGAGGGGGATGCCCGCGTGATGCGGGCCAGGGCCGCCATCCGGGCGAATGCCGGCCGGCCTGTCACGGGGCGGCGCCCCGCATGAAAACGCACGAACATGATGACTCGGGTGGAAACCGGCCGCGCCGGACAGCGGGGCCGGCACAGAATGTAGCGCGGCCCCGCGGCGGGCTTTGCAACATTTACAGCTTGCTTGACTTCGGACAAGCCGGCGTGGCGGCAGCGCCACGGCTCAGACGTAGCGTTCCCGGTAGTCGACCGGCGACATGCCGCTGTATTTGTTGAACGTGTCCCGGAACGCCTTGGTGTCGCTATAGCCCACCTCGTACATCACCTCGGCCACGCTCTTGCGGGTGGTCTCGAGCTGCTTCTTGGCCACTTCGACCCGCACGCGCTGCAGATACTCCACGACGCTGGCGCCGGTGGCCTGGCGAAACCGGCGCTCCAGCGTGCGCCGCCCCAAGGCATGCCGGTCGGCCAGCGCCTCGACCGTGAGTCGCTCGGCGTAGCGGCTCTCGATGTCGTCCTGCACGGCGCGCACCGCGCCATCGGCATGCGCCTTTTGCCCGGCAAAGACGGCAAACGGCAGTTGGCTGCTGCGGCTCCAGTCGAGCTGGAAGTATTTGGCGCACCAGATCGCGGTGTCGCGGTCGGTGTACTTCTCGACCAGATGCAGCACCAGATGCGCCGCCGAAAAGGCGCCGCCGCTGGTATATAGCCCGCGTTCGGACCACAGGATGCGGTCGCTCACCCACGACACGCGCGGGAACATCGACTCGTATTGGTTGCGGGCGACCCAATGCACCACGGCACGCTGCCCGTCGAGCAGCCCGCCCGCCGCGGGTAACGCAGCCCCCACGCACAGGCTGGCGACTTCGCCGCCCGCCCGATAGCGCTCCGCCAGCCAGCCGATCAAGGCGCCATTGGCCTGCACGGCCTCGGGCACGTCGCCCTGCAGCGGCGGCACCATGCAGACATCGGCCTGGGGCGCGTCGCGCAGCAGCGCATCGGCGCGGACCGTGTAGCGGCCGCCGTCCATCGCGACCGTGGGCGTATCCGCCACGAGCCTGACCGCGAAGCCGGGTGGACGCCCCTGCGCGGCCAGATATTCGTTGGCAGCCAGAAAGCCCTGACGGGCGATTTCCAGCGTGGCGACATTGGCGCGCGCAGGCAACAGCATGGCGATATGTTTCATTGACCGAGCATAGCGCCTAAGTGTGTCGCAATCCACCTGCAAGATTGTCGCGATCGCCCATCGCCGCCGGGGCCCCGCGCCGCTACAGTATTTCCATAACGCGCCCGTGTGCGGCGCGCTCACGGAGACGACCATGACCCAGACGACCCAGCAACAATATGTGGACGGCTTTCTGCTGTCGGTGCCGGCCGACAAAGTCGAGGCCTATCGCGCCATCGCCAGCAAAGCCGGAGAGATCTGGAAGGAGCATGGCGCGCTCGACTACCGGGAATGCGTGGGCGATGACCTGGAGATCCCCGGGCTCGCGAGCTTTCGCACCGCCAGCAATGCACGCGAAGGCGAGGTCGTCGTGTTTGCCTGGATCGTCTACGAAAGCAAAGCCGAGCGCGACCGGATCAATGCGGCCGTGATGGCCGACCCGCGGCTCGACTGCGACGCGGCCAAGGACATCTTCGACTGCGCCCGCATGGCCTGCGGCGGCTTCAACACGCTGGTGCACCGCTAGGCGCACGGCATCGATCAGTTCGCCGGGCCCGTGGGCTGCAGCAACGCGCGCAGCCGCTGAAGATCGCGTTCCACCCACTGGCGATCCGCCTCGAAGCTCGCGTCGGTGTGCGCGGGCTGGCGAAACAGCGTGAACATCACCAGACTGCCCTCGCCATGCGGCACCACGCGCAGCGGCACGCGCACGGTTTCGCCGCTATCGAGCCTGACTTCGTGGTCGGCCACGCCATAGTCGTTGCGCGGCGAGAACCGCACGCGGATCGGGCCCGCCGGGCCGTCCGCGCTCCACCATTCGCCATCGGGAGCCAGGCCGTCCGAGAGGCCGCTCGCCCAGCGCGGAAAGTTGCGCGGCTCGGCCAGAAACTCATACACGGCGTCGGCCGCGCGAGCGATCGTGACACAGAGCACGTGCACGTCGGGGGTGGCGGAGGGTGACGTGGCGGGCGCGTCACGGCGATCGTCGGATGGCATGCGAGGTCTCCTTCGTGTCGTGGTCGAAGCCCCATGGTGACATGGCGCTCTCCCCGCTGCCTAGCGCGCAAGCCGCGTGCCGCATGCCACCGCCGGCAGCGCCGTCCCGCGCCACCGCGGCGCCGCGGCGCCGCGGCGCGACCGAAACAAAACGGGCCGCGATCGCTCGCGGCCCGTGGCGTCGTGCGGGCGATGTGCCCGGTTCGGCCTTACTCGACCTTCGCGCCCGAATCCTTCACCAGCTTCTCCGAGGCTTTCCAGTCGGCCGCCAGGATCTGCTGGAACTCGTCGGCCGACTTGGCGGCCGACTCCACGCCCAGCGTGGCGAGACGTTCCTGCACCTTGGGATCGGCCAGGGTCTTGTTGACGGCGGCGTTCAGCTCGGCGCGCTTGTCGGCCGGCAACGCGGCCGGCGCCAGCAGGCCGATCCACGAGTTGAAGGTGTAGCCGGGGACGCCACTCTCTGCCACGGTGGGCAGGTCGGGCACGAAACGCGAACGCTGGGCGCCGGTGTAGGCGATCAGCTTGATGCGCGGATCGTTGCGGTACGGCATCGCACCGATCGTGGCCGAGGTCACGCCCTGCACGCGGCCGGCGAGCAGCTCGTTCACGGCGTCGCCGGTCGATTTCATCGGAATGTGCTGCATCTCCAGGCCGGCGGCCGCGAGGAACGAGGCCATGCCCAGGTGCGAGGCGCTGCCGTTGCCGGCCGACGCATAGTCGTAACCGCCCGGCTTGGCCTTCACGGCCTGGATGAACTCGGCGGTGTTTTGGGCGCCCAGCCCGGTCGAGGCCATGATGATGTAGCCGAAGTTGCCCAGGTAGCCGACGCCCGTGAAGTCTTCGTACGGGCGATAGCTCAGGCTCTTGTACATGTAGCCGGCGATGTTGTGGCTGGCCGCGGCCAGCACGAGCGTGTTGCCGTCCGGCGCGGCCTTGGCGACGGCGGCGGTGCCGACCGTGCCACCCGCGCCGGCGCGGTTCTCGACCACCACCGTGGCGCCGAGATTGCGGCCCAGCTCTTCGCTGATGGCGCGGGCGATGGTGTCCTGGACGGCGCCGGTGCCGAACGGCACGACGACGCGCACGACGCGGTCGGCGGCGTGCGCGGTCCCGCCCAGGGCGAGCGCGACAAGGGAGGCCGAAGCGGCGGATACAGCGTACGACAGGCAGGATTTCATGGTTCTCGTTCGTGGAACGGCCGCCGGGTAGGCGGCGCGGAGATTGGAATGGAGGAGACGACCAACAGCTCGCGCGGCCGCCCGCTGATCATTCCGGCGGCGTGGAACGATCGGCGCTGGCTGCGCGTGGATACCGGGAACCCGGCATCAGGAATGAAACGACGAGGGCAGACCTCGCCGCGAGCCGGCGTGCGACTCTACGCCAAGAAGAAATGGCGCGGCCACGATTTAATGGCAGTTTGCTTATGCCAGGTAGCGGGGTTTACACCGATGCGCGGCCAGGGCGGCGCATGTGGTACTCATGCTCGCTTTCGTGGTCGATCACGAATCCGCAGCGCTCGTAGAGGCGGCGCGCCGGATTGACCTTGAGCACGTCCAGCGTGACCGCCAGGCCCTGCGCGTCGGCCGGGTCCAGCACCAGGCGCAGCACCTGCTCGCCCCAGCCCTTGCCCTGAAACCCCGGCGCCAGCTGGATCTGCACCACGTGCCAGCGGTCTTCGTCGTCGATCAAGCCGCGATAGGCCTTCAGCAGACCGGCCGGCTCGCCATCGATGCGCAGCAGGCGCGCGTCTTCCCAGTGATACAGGATGCGGGCCATGTGCGCGGCTTCGTCGGCCGGGATGCCCTGCGCGTCGAGGTGCGCGTCCATCGTGCTGCGGCGTAGCGCGAGCAGATACGGCACGTCGGTCTCGGACGGCACCTGGAGCCGGATGCGCGGATGGGTGCTCACAGGATTGACGAGGGTCATGATCGACGAAGAATTCGAGAAACGGCGGACGAAGGGGGCGCTATCTTATCAAGCAGGACGCGGTGGCGCGTGAGGCGGCAGCCCACGCTCCGGATGCGGCGGATGCGGCGACCGATGTGCTGGAGTATGCTCTCGCCCCGCCGCGCCCGCATTCCCTTTTTTTCAACCGGCGGCGCGTCGATGGCGGAGCATTCTGGTGGGCAACAACCTGCGTTGGCTGCGCGCGTTTTATTTTCTGTTCTATGGTCTGCAGGGCATCAGCATTCCGTTCCTGCCGCTCTGGTTCGCGAGCCGCGGGCTGGACACCGACCTGATCGGCCTGATCGTGGCGACGGCCTTCCTGCCGAAGATTCTGTCCGCGCCGCTGCTTGCGCATGTGGCCGATGTCACGGGCCGGCTCAAAATCCTGATCGCGGCCCCGCTGGCCACCACCGCCCTGCTGTTCGCCTGCTATCCGTGGCTGGACGCACCGGCCTGGGTCTTCTGGGCCACGCTGGGCATCAACATGCTGTTTCCGGCGGTGCAGCCCGTGCTGGACCGGATCGCGCTGTCCCACGTGGTGGGCGGCCGCCCGGTCTACACCACGGTACGCGTGTGGGGATCGATCGGGTTCGCCGCGACCACGCTCGCGGGCGGGTACGTCATCCGCGCGACGGACCCGCTGGCCATTGTCATCATGAGTGCGCTGCTCACGCTCACCTGCGCAATCTGCGTGCGTGCGCTGCCCGGCATGGGCGTCGTCCCGCCCCGCTCCGCCCCGGCGACGCCGTCGACCCCGGCGGCCACGGCGGCCACGGCGGCAAGCCCGGCGCCCGCGCCCACCGACGCCGGGCCGCGCGCCGCGTTGCCGGCCACGCGCTGGCCCCTGTTGCAAGTGCTGCGCGACAACGCCGCGGTGCTGACGATCCTGGCCGCCTCGCTGATCCAGGCCAGCAACGGATTCCTGTACTCGTACGCCTCGCTGTTCTGGACGGACCGCGGCCTGTCGACCTCCGACATCGGCCTGCTCTGGACCGTGGGCGTGACCGCCGAGGTGGTGTTCTTCTACTTCGCCGCCCGCATCGTGCCGCGGGTCGGCGCCGAACGGCTCATCTGGCTCTCGGCCGTGATGAGCGCCGTCCGCTGGCTCGGGCTGGCCTTCTGCACCTCGCTGGCGCCGCTCCTGGCCTTGCAACTGCTGCAGGCGTTCACGCTCGCGGGCAACAACTCCGCCGTGATGACCTACATCGCCCGCCGGGTGCCGGCCGGCTGCCAGACCTCGGCGATCGCGCTGTACGCCATGCTCTCGGGCGGGGTGCTGATGTTTTTCAGCGTGAACGCGGCCCGTCTGGTGTATCCGCAAGTGAGCTGGGGCGGCTTCGGCATGATGGCCGTGTTCGCGCTCTGCGCCGTGCCGCTGGTGCTGTGGGCCGCCCGCCTGGGCCGCGCGCGGGATGCGGCTTGAAATCGACCGAAACCGGCTTAACCTCTGGACACACCGCCGAGCACTGTGCCGGCCGCGCCGGCGCAGTACAGTAATGGTGGGAACCGGGCTTTTCGGTTCCGGAGAGCAATCATGAAGTCGCACTTTTTGCGGCGAGCGGGCGCGGCCGTGCTGCTGGCGGCGATCACCGCCCCCGCCTTCGCCGGCCCCGGCTGGGGCAGTCACGGTTATTACGGGCATGGCCGCCACGGCTATTACGGCAGCGGGTACAACCACCACCGTGGTGGCGGATCCTCGTCGGATGGCTGGTGGATCGGCGGCGCGATCGCGCTGGCCGCCGTCGGCGCCTTGCTGGTGGCCAATGCCAATGACCAGGCCTATGCCTCGTCGGGCGCGCAGATCGGCGGCGGTGGCGTTACGTACACCACGCCGGGCGGCGTCTATGACCCGGGATACGGCGACGCCGGCTATGGCGGCACCTACGTGGCCCCCTACGAAAGCGCGCCGGTGTATGGCAACCCGCCCGTTTATTCGGGCAACAACCTGACCGCCGCGCCCACCTACGAGACACCGCAGGGTTATCCGATGCCGCAGTACGGCCAGGGGTCGCCCGGAGCGGGGCTGCCCGCCGCGGGGTCGCCCGCCGCGGGATCGCCCGCCGCGATTCCGGTGCCGGAGGCGCCGCCCGTGCAAAGCACGGCACGCGCCGACTGCCAGCGCTATGCGGTCAACCAGAGCGGCTACGACCCGTCGATCCGCTCTGCCTGGACCACCCAGGTCATGGTCGACACCTACCAGCGCTATCTGCAGAGCTGCCAGCGCGGTCCGGGCTGAGCGGCGTTCAGCTCAGCGCCGTGTCCAGAAACATCATCACGGCAAACCCCGCCATCAGCCCCACGGTGGCGGCGGTCTGGTGACCGTTGCGGTGCGTCTCGGGGATCACTTCGTGCGACACCACGAAAATCATCGCACCTGCCGCCAGACCCATGCTCACCGGATAGGCGAGCGGAAAGCCGGTGGACATGCCCACGCCAACGAGCGCACCGATGGGCTCCATCAGCCCTGACGCCACGGCGACCATCACCGCGCCCATGCGGCTCATGCCCACGGCGCGCAGCGCCAGCGCCACGGCCAGCCCTTCGGGAATATCCTGGATCGCGATCGCCGTGGTGAGCGGCAGGCCCACGCTCAGATCGCCGTTCGACAAACTGACGCCGATGGCCATGCCCTCGGGCAAGTTGTGCAGCACGATGGTCAGCACGAACAACCACACGCCGCCCACCCGGGCACTCTCGGGGCCTCTCTGACCGGTCTGCTCGTGCACGTGCGGCGTGAAGTAATCCAGGCCGAGCATCAGCAGCACGCCGAGCCCCAGCCCGAGCACCACGACGCCGGCCGCGAGCGGGCCTTCGCCAACCTGCTCGGCAGCCGCGGCCAGTCCCGGCAAGATCAGCGAGAACGCGCTCGCCGCCAGCATCATGCCGGCGGCCAGCCCCAACATCACATCCTGCGTGCGCTGCCGCACATCGCCGAGCACCCCGGCCAGCACCGCGCCGAACGCGGTGGCGGCGAATCCCGCCAGCCCGCCCAGCACGGCATAGCCCACATGGGCGCGCTTGTCGCCGGTGAGCGCATCGTAGCCGCTGGACAGGAGCAGCAGCACCACCGCGGCGACGGCCGCCACGAGGCTCGCTGCAATCCAGGGATGCTGGCGGGCCTGTTGCTTCCAGGCGGAAAAAAGATCGGCGGCGGCGAGGGAACTCGTATTCATGGACCGGCTTTGAACAGGGAACGCAATCATCTTGCCAGAGGCGCGCAGCGCGCCCAAGAAGATTCCACCTATGGTTGAGATAGAGTCGCCGGCTGCGCCTAGCCGGCCGCACCTAGCCGGCCGCACCTAGCCGGCCGCACCTAGCCCGCCGCACCTCGCCTTCCTTCGCGCGCGCGCTCAGGGCCGCGGGACGGCGCCGGTCAGGCCGGCGAGCAGGCCGCGGGCCCGCTCCAGCTCATAGGCAAGCAGCTCAGCGCGGTCGCCCAGCTCGACGGCGAGCGCACTCTCCAGCAAGCGGCGCGCCTCCTCGCGCTCACCGGCGTCGATCAGGCATTCGCCGAGCACCACCTGGGCCTGCACCAGCACCGCGGCGGGTCCGTCGGCACGCGCCATATCGATGGCACGGCGCAGCGCCGCCTGCGCACAGGGCACGGGGCCCCGGTCGAGCAGCAGCAACGCCTTGTTCATCTGGAAGGTGGCGGGCGTGGTCATGGTGCGGCGCGCGGCGTCACGATCCCGTCTGCGCCTCGCCGACCGCGCGCGCCACGTCTTCGCGCCGCGCCTGGAACGCCGCGCTGGCCGCCATGACGGCATCGATCACCGGCGCGCCGGCCGTGCGCGGCGATCCGCTCGCAAACGGCGGCTGAGGGTCGTACTCCATCGACAGCTGGATCCGTTCGGCCCGCTCCTGGCCATACAGACCCGCCACCAGCGTGAGCGCGAAATCGATGCCCGACGTGACACCGGCGCCCGTGATGCGATTGCGGTCCCAGACCACGCGCTCGGCCACGGGCTCGGCGCCGAGCAGCGCCAACTGCGGCAACGACAGCCAGTGCGAGGTGGCACGGTAGCCGCGCAGCAAACCGGCGGCCGCCAGCACGAGCGAGCCGGTACAGACCGACGTGACGTACTGCGCGCCCGCGGCCTGGCGGCGCAGGAAGTCGAGGGTGGCGGCGTCCTGCATCAACTCGAGCTGGCCCGGCCCGCCCGGCACGAAAAGCAGATCGGCGGGAGGACAGTCGTCGTAGCCGTGCTCGGCAAACAGGCGCAGTCCGCCGCCGTCCGTCACCAGGCCGGCCTGGCTCGACACCAGCGTCAGCTGCATTTCCTTGACGCGCGTGAAGACCTCGAACGGGCCGGTCAGGTCGAGTTGGGTCAGGCGTGGATACAGCAACATCACGACGTTCATGCGGCGTTCCTCATCTCGCGCCCACCCGGCGCACTCCCCGATGGTAGCGGCTTGCACCCGGGAAATCGATGAGTGCGTTTTGTACACAATTTTTGTGTATTGAGATTAAATGGAAGCAGGTCCACTCTTCCACCCTCGCCGCCATGCCCCCTGACGATTTTCGCGATTCCGGTTCCCTCCCCGCGCAACATCCCGCGGGCGCCAGCGTTATGGAATGGGCCGACACGCTCGCGCAGCATACCGACGTGCCCGGCCAGCTCACGTGCACTTACCTGACCGAAGCGCATCGCGCCACGGCTGACCAGCTGGCGCGGTGGATGCGCGAGGCGGGCTTCGACACGGTCCGCGTCGACGCCGTGGGCAACGTCATCGGCCGCTACCGCGCCGACGCGCGGGTCGCCGAGCCGCGCCTCGTCGCAACCGGCAGCCACTACGACACCGTGCGCAACGGCGGCCGCTACGACGGCCGGCTCGGAATCCTGCTGCCTGTCGCCGTCGTGGCGGCGCTGCACGCCGCCGGGGAGCGTCTGCCGTATGACCTGGAAGTGATCGGGTTTGCCGAGGAAGAAGGCGTGCGCTACGGCAGCACCTTCCTCGGTTCGTCGGCCTACCTGGGTCAGTTCGACATGGCGCTGCTGGATCAGGCGGACGCCAAGGGCATCCCCATGCGCGATGCGCTGCGCACGGCCGGGCTGGACCCCGACGCCATCGCCCAGACGGCCGCCGACCGGACCCGCCTCGCGCACTTCTTCGAAGTGCATATCGAACAGGGGCCGGTGCTGTTGCAACGTGAGCTGCCGCTGGGCATCGTGAGCGCCATCGCCGGCTGCGTGCGGCGCCGGCTGGTGCTTACCGGCCAGGCCGGCCATGCGGGCACCACCCCCATGGGCATGCGGCGGGATGCCGCGTGCGCGGCGGCCGAGATTGTGTTGATGGTCGAAAACCGCTGCCGCAGCGAGGACGGACTGGTCGGCACCGTGGGCGTGCTCGATGTCCCGGGCGGCTCGATCAATGTGATCCCGGGCGCCTGCGTGCTCACGCTGGACGTCCGCGCCGGCGATGATGCGGTGCGCGATCAGGCGCTGGCGGACATCGAACGCGAGATCGCGGCGATCTGCGCGCGCCGCGCCATCGAATGGCACAGCGAAGAGCTCATGCGCGCCGCGGCCACACCCTGCACGCCCGCGCATCGCGCCCACTGGCGCGCCGTGCTCGAATCGCTGCATGCCCCGGTGTTCGAGCTGCCGTCGGGCGCCGGTCACGACGCGATGCTCATGGGTCGCGCCGTGCCCACCAGCATGCTCTTCGTGCGTTGCGGCAACGGCGGCATCAGCCACAACCCCCTCGAAACGATGACCGCCGAGGACGCCGCGCTGGCCGCCCGCGCGGTAACCGGCTTTCTGCACAGGCTCGCGCAGGACTGAGCCCGGACCGCCCGCGCGAGCGCGCTGCACGCGCTCGCGCGGCGCCAGATGCACCGCCAGATGCAGCGCCAGGCGCAGCGCCTGGGCAGACCCCTATCGTTGCGCGCGCAACAGATCGTGCAGCGCCAGCGCCACCACGCGGGTCGCGCGGCGCAGGTCTTCGAGACGCAGGTTCTCGTCGGTATTGTGGCCCCGCGCTTCGATCAGCGTGCGCGGCCCGGAGCCGTACAGCACGGTCGGCACGCCGTACTCGGTGTAATGCCGGGCGTCGGTGTACAGCGGCACGCCGTGCACCGGGATCTCGCTGTCGAACTCGGCGCGCGCATGGGCGCCTAACGCCTCGATCAGGCCCTTGGCGCCGGGCAGCTCGGCCAGCGGCTCGGCCTGCATGATGCGGCGCACCTGCACCTGGATGCCCTCGCGTCCGGCGACGGCGTCCTGCGCCAGCGCGCGCAGCTCGCCTTCGGCATCCACACCCCGTTCTTCGGGAATCATGCGGCGGTCGACCCGCATGCGGACTTCGTCGGGCACCACGTTGGTGTTGATCCCCCCTTCGATCAGCCCCACCGTAAGTCCGGGCGTGTCGATGCCCGGCACGGCCGAATGCTTCTGCGCCAGCACGCGCCGGTGCGCATACAGCGCATTGAGCACCGCGGTCGCGGCCTCGAGGGCGTCGGCCCCGGTGTGCGGCATGGCGGCGTGGGCCTGCCGGCCGCGCACCGTGATCTCGGCATGCAGGCAGCCGTTGTGCGCGGAGGTGATGCCGTACGAGAAGCCCGCGGAAATGGCGTAATCCGGACGGGTCAGGCCCTGGGCGAGCAGCCAGCCCGGACCGATCGCCCCGCCCGCCTCCTCGTCGTACGTGAAGTGCAGCTCGACCGTGCCCCGGTAGCTCGCGCCCGCCTCGCGCGCGGCCAGCAGCGCGAGCAGCGCCCAGGTGTAGGTGGCGAAGTCCGACTTCGACACCGCCACGCCGCGGCCGATCATGGTTGGGCCGTGCACCGCATCCTGCACGATGTCGCCGCCATAGGGATCGTGGCTCCAGCCCGCGCCGGGCGGCACCACATCGCCGTGGGCGTTCAGTGCAATGGTGGGACCGCCCTCGCCGAGCACGACGCGGACGATGAGGTTGGTGGCCGAGATCATGCCGTTGTCGCGCACCAGATTCTCGGGCACGGCGTGCGCCTCGACCTCGAATCCCAGGGCCTGCAGCAAGGCCTGCGCGCGGGCCGCGTGGGGCGCGCAGTCGCCCCCCGGGTTGTCGGACGGCACCCGCACGAGCTCACGCAGAAAATCCACCTGCGCGGCGTGTTCCTGGTCGATGAACGCACGGATGCGCGTGGCCGGCGATGGGGCCGTGGAAGGAGAGGCTGGCGCGGACATGGCGGCTCCGAGGGGTGGGTTGCGAAGCGACGGGACGGGCGGCGGCCCCCGGTGCCGGGCTGCAAGCCTGGATCGGCGCGGATCGGCGATCGAGTCGAAAGCAGGAACGGCGGGCCACCGGTCAAAGTTGCAGCCACTCTATCGTATTCAAGTTTTGTATGCAATTAATGACAACCCAAACCTGTGCCCAATCTTTGCGCGCTTTTTGCTAGACTGGCCTGCCCTGCGGCCTGCCGGCCGCGTTTTTGCAGCATCCGATGTCGTCCACCCCCGATCCCAGCGCCGAAGACATTGCGCGCGCCCTGGCCGAAGCCATCGTCTCGCACCGCCTGCCGCCCGGCACCCGCTTGCGCGAAGAGGCACTCGCCCGCGTTTACGCGGTCAGCCGCACCAAGATCCGCGCCGCCCTGTTGATGCTGTCCAAGGACAAGCTGATCAACATCGTGCCGGACAAGGGCGCCTTCGTGAGCAAGCCCGACGCCAACGAGGCGCGCGAGGTCTACGCGGTGCGCGCGATTCTCGAAGCCGCCGTGGCGCGCGAGTTCGTGTCGCGGGCCCGTCCCGCCGATTACCGCCGCCTGCGCGAGCATCTCAAGCGCGAGCGTGCGGCCATCGAGTCGGGCACCGTGCCGCTGCGCAACCAGCTGCTGTCGGACTTCCATCTGCTGCTCGCCGACATCGCGGGCAATTCGGTACTGACCGACATGCTGCGCGAGCTGCTGGCCCGCAGCGCGGTCATTACCGCGCTCTACCAGACGCAGCACGACGCCAACTGCTCGTCGCAGGAGCATGAGGCCTTTTTGCTGGCGGCCGAGGCCGGAGAGGTGGAACGCGCCTGCGCGCTGATGCACGAGCACCTGCACCACACGCAGGCCGCGCTGGACTTCGCCGAGCCCGGCGACCGCGACGGCGATCTGGTCGCGGCCCTGCTGAGCTGAACGAATGATCACGATTACCCCGTGGCAGGCCGGCCAGGAAGCGGCCCCGCCCGCCACCGTGCTGGCGCAGCTCTGGCTGCGGTCCGTGTTGGCCACGCATGATTTTCTCGACTCGGCGGCCATCGCCGAACTCCATCCCCTCGTGCGCGACGTCTACCTGCCCGCGGTGCAGGTCTGGCTGGCGCACGACGAACATGGCGCGTTGCTGGGCTTCTCGGGGCTTGGCCTGCCCGGCGCCGACGCGCCCCCGCCGGGCTACGCCAAGGTCGAAATGCTGTTCATCGATCCTGCGGCGCAGGGTCGTGGCGCCGGCACCGCCCTGCTCGATCACGCCCGCGCGCGGCACGGCGGACTGGATGTCGATGTGAACGAGCAGAATCCCCGCGCGCTGGGCTTCTACCTTCATTACGGCTTCAGGCAGATCGGTCGATCGGCCGTCGATGCGGCGGGTCGGCCATATCCCCTGCTGCACCTGCGGCGCGACTGAACCGCCCCGGGTGCGCCTGCGGGCAGGCACGCGGCATGCTGCCCTTCCGGACACCGCACAGCGACGTGCGGCATCACTCCAGGAGCACGATATGCCAGCGAAATCCAAGGCTCAGCAGATGGCCGCCGGAGCGGCGCTCTCGGCCAAGAAAGGTGAGCGTCCCAAGGGCGAGCTGAAGGGCGCGTCCAAGCAGATGTACGAATCCATGTCCAAGAAGGAGCTCGAGGACTTCGCCTCGACCAAGCGCAAGGGCAAGCCGGACCACGTCTAGCCGGCCGCCTGCGACCGGATCCAGTCGGCCACGCGCCGCACCGCGGGCCGCGCCTGCGCGGGCGGGTCGCTGGCCTGCAAAAGCCAATAGGCATGCGACAACGGGGCGGGGCTGGCGGGCGCCTCCACGACCCGTAACAGGCCGCCCTCCAGCTGCGCACGCAGCAACTCCAGCCGGCCCAGCGCCACGCCCTGCCCGGCCAGGGCCGCCTGAATCGCCTGATCGTACTGATTGAAACGCGAAAACCCGGCGTGCGCGGCCGCGGACCAGCCGCGCGCGTCCAGCCACGCCTGCCAGCGCAGCTGCGGATGAATCGCGTCGTCCAGATCGAGCAACCGTAGCTCGCGCAGCGCGCGCGCCGACCCCAGCTTGCGCAGGCCCAGCGCCGGATGCGCCACCGGCGCGATCGTCTCGCCGAACAGCCGGACCGCGCCCGGCGGCGCGTCCTCCGCGCGGCAATATCGGATCGCCAGATCGATGTCTTCCGCGCGCAGATCATTGAGACGGTTATCCGCCGACAGCCGCACGTCGATGTCGGGTAGCGCCACCTGCAGGGTACTCAAGCGTGGCAACAGCCAGAGCCCGGTCACGCCCACGCTCGCGGTGATCGTCACGGGCCGCTGCGCCTCCCTCTGCCTCAGCGCACGCACGCAGCGCCCGACATCGTCCAGGGCCGCGTCGGCGACCTCGAACAGCTGCCGCCCGGCCGGCGTAAATTCCACGGCGCGATGCCGACGCACCAGCAGCGCCACGCCCAGTGCCGCTTCCAGCGCCGCCACCTGCCTGCTGACCGCAGACTGGGTCAGAAAGAGATCCTGGGCCGCGAGCGTGATGCTCATGCGCCGTCCCACGGCGACGAAGCCACGCAACAGGTCCAGCGACGGCAGTCGTGCCATACGCGCCGCGTCGTTCACATTCCCGTTACGCATGCGAGTGCCCCGATTTCTCAGTTGAGAATGCATTTATAGCCGGATGTAATGGCCTTACGCATTCGTCTTTCTCATCCTGATGACGGCCCCGCCCGCCACGACCATGACTGCCCGCCCCTCACCCGAATCCTTCACCGCGCCCGCGCGCGACGGCTACGTGATCCACGGCACGCGCTGGCTCCATCCCCGCAGCGAACGCGCGCCCGTAGTGGTGATCAATGCCGCCACGTCGGTACACAGCCGCTACTACGCGCGCTACGCAGCATGGCTGCACGCGCGCGGCCGCGACGTCTACACCTACGACTATCGCGGCATCGGCCTGTCGCGACCGGCCACGGGCCTGCGCGGTCTGGACGCGAGCTGGACGGATTGGGGCGCGCTCGATTGCGACGCGGTGCTGCGCCAGGTCGCGCATCGCCACGATGACGTGCCGGTCGACGTGGTCGCGCATAGCTTCGGCGGCTGCGCGCTCGGCCTGGCGGCGAATGCCGCCCGTGTCAGGCACGTGGTGACGGTCGCCGCCCAATACGCCTACTGGCGCGACTACGCGCCGCGTCAACGCCACGCAATGTGGTGGCGCTGGCATGTCCTGATGCCGCTGCTCACGCGGCTGTGCGGCTATTTCCCGGGCAAACGGCTGGGCTGGCTCGAAGACACGCCGGCTGGCGTGGTGCGCGACTGGAGCAGCGCGCGGCCGGATTATCGCCAGCGGCCCAGCATGCGGACCTCGCCGCCCGCCGTGGCGTTCTCGCATCTGCGCGCCCGCATGCTGGCGATCGGTCTCGAAGACGATCCGTTCGGCACGGAGGCGGCCCTCGACCGGCTGCTCGCCCATTACGGGCAGTGCGCGCGCACGCAGCTGCGCATCGCGCCGGCCGACATCGGCGCACCGGCGATCGGCCATTTTGCGCTGTTTCACGAGCGCCATGCCGCGTCGCTCTGGCCGCTCACGCTGACATGGCTGGAGCAAGGCCGCCTGCCCGCCGGGCACGTGGGCCGGGTGAGCCCGGCAAGCGCCTAGCCCGACCCTCGCGTCAGGGCAGGTTTTCGCGAAAGATCACCTGACTGCGGGCGAACTCGACGCCGGTCATGGGGCTGCGGCGATCGCGCAGGTTGGTGAAGATGCGCACGCAATTCATCAAGGCCTCGAGCGGGCTCTGCGTGATGACGGCGTCCATCGTGCCATCGATCAGCAACGCACGCGTATCGGGCGTGAGCCCATGGCCGATGAAGACCACGCGATGCTGCAGGCCCGCCTCTTTGAGCGCACGGGCCACGCCATCGGACGCGCCCCCGATGTTGTAGATGCCCGCAAGCTGCGGGTACTGTTCGATGAGCTGCCGCGTCTGCTCGTAATTGCGCTGTTCGTCGTCGTAGCCTTCGCGCAGTCCCACCACCTGCATGGCCTGGAAGCGCTCGGCATACAGCTGCAGGAATCCGGCCTCGCGCTCTTCGTGGCCACGGTAATGGCGCGAGCCGGCGATCAGGGCCACCTGGGCCGCGCGGGGCCCGATGAAGCGGCCGATCAGATAGCCGGCGGTGCGCCCCGCCGCGCGGTTGTCCAGCCCCACATAGGCCGCGCGCGCGCAGTTGGCGATATCGGAGATCAGCGTCACTGTCGGCACGCCGCGTTGCGCCAGCGTATCGACTGCCTCGCGCACGGCGGGATGCTCGAGCGCCATGAACGCGATGCCATCGGCGCGGCGTCCGCGCTTGAGCAGCGCACGCGCGAGCGCATCGGGATTGAAGCTCTCCACATACTCCACGTGGCAGCGCGCGTTGAGCGGCGCGACGTGTTCGGCGGCATAGCCCACCCTATCGCCCAGCATGCGCAAGAAGCGATTGCTGCCGCGCGGCAGCAGAAACACCAGCCGCATCGGCTCGCGCACCGGCGACACATCGGCCTCGGCCGGGAGGTAGTCGAGCTCGGCCGCCGCCTGCAGCACCTTCTGCGCCGTGACCTGGCGCACGCCGGGCCGGCGGTTCAGCACCCGATCGGCGGTGGCTGTGGAAACACCGGCGAGCGCGGCTACATCCGACAGGCGTGCGAGGCTGCGTAAAGGCTTGGATTTCACATCAGAATCCATCATTTTTCCGATTTGACGTTGCGGTAGCGGCTCACCTATTGTGCACACAGCCTGCGAGAAGCATCGGGCGATGGCTCATAGAAGCACATCAAATTACATCAAAAATCTGGAGACAACATGAAGCTGATCACCCGTCGCAGCGCCTTGCGCCGTCTGTGCGCCGTGCCCGCCGCCGCCCTGGCCGGCGGTTTCCCCTTCATCGCCAAGGGGGCCGAATTCAACCTGAAGTACGGCAACAACCTGCCGGTCACGCATCCGCTAAACGTTCGCGCCCAGGAAGCCGCCGACCGCATCCTGAAGGAAAGCAACGGCCGCGTCGACATCAAGATCTTCCCGAACAACCAGCTCGGCGGCGACACCGATATGCTGGCGCAGGTGCGCTCGGGTGGCATCGACTTCTTCACGCCCTCTGCGCTGGTGATCGCCACGCTGGTGCCGGTGGCCGCGATCAACGCCGTCGGCTTCGCCTTCAAGGACTACGACCAGGTCTGGGGCGCGATGGACGGCGCACTCGGCGCCCACGTGCGCGCGGCCATCGCTCAGCGCCGCCTCTATGCGTTCGAGAAGATGTGGGACAACGGCTTTCGCCAGACCACCAGCAGCAAGGCGCCGGTACAGAGCGCGGCCGACATGGCCGGCCTGAAGATCCGCGTGCCAGTGAGCTCGCTGCCGATCTCGATGTTCAAGGGCCTGGGCGCCGCGCCCGCCAGCCTGCAGTTCAGCGAGGTCTATTCGTCGCTGCAGACCCGCGTGGTCGACGCCCAGGAGAACCCGCTGCCCATCATCCAGGTGGCCAAGCTCTACGAAGTGCAGAAGTACTGCTCGCTGACCAATCACATCTGGGACGGCTACTGGTTCATCGCCAACGGCCGCATGTGGGAAGGCCTGCCCGCCGACCTCAAGACGGTGGTGGCGCGCGGGATCAACGAAGCGGGCCTGGCCCAGCGCGAAGACATCAAGAAACTCAACGCCTCGGTGCAGTCCGACCTCGAAGGCAAGGGCCTGACATTCAACCAGCCGTCGGCCGACAGCTTCCGCGAGCAGCTGCGCACCGCCGGGTTCTACAAGGAATGGCAGGAACGCTTCGGCAAGGAAGCCTGGGGCCTGCTCGAGCAGTCCGTCGGCAAGCTGGCATAAGGGCGAGCGATGAGCACGCCCATGACCACCCTGCCGGGCGGCCATGCCGCCCCCGGCGCACCGCTCGCCGGCGCCCCCGACGGCCCGCTCGCGCGCGTGGCCGGCCGTATCGAAAGCGTGCTCGGCACCGTGGTCGAGCACGTCGCCGCGGCCATCGTCCTGATCGAGATCATCGTGCTGTTCGCCGGCGTGGTGGCGCGCTACGCGCTGCACAGCCCGCTGGTGTGGTCCGACGAGCTCGCGTCCATCCTGTTCCTGTGGCTGTCGATGCTGGGCGCGGTGGTGGCGCTGCGACGCGGCGAGCACATGCGCATGACGGCCCTCGTGAACAACGTGCGCCCGGCGGTGCGGGCGCGGCTCGAAGTCGCGGCCCTCGCGGCGTCGCTCGCGTTCCTGGTGCTGGTGCTGGGCCCCGCCATCGAATACGCCCACGAAGAACACTTCATCATCACGCCCGCGCTCGAGCTGAGCAACGCCTGGCGCGCCGCGGCGCTGCCGGTCGGCATGGGCCTGATGGCGATCGTGGCGCTGCTCAAGCTGGTGCGCACGCAACGCTTGTCCCAGGTCGGGCTGGCCCTCGGCCTGGCCGCCGCCGTCGTCGCGCTGTTCTGGCTGGCGCAGCCGCTGTTCGCCCCGCTGGGCAAGCTCAATCTCGTGATCTTCTTCGTGGGCATCGTGGCCGCCACCGTGTTCACCGGCGTGCCCATCGCCTTCTCGTTCGCACTGGCCACTTTCTCGTACCTGGCGCTCACGACCAACACGCCCATGGTGGTGATGGTCGGCCGGCTCGATGAAGGCATGTCGCACCTGATGCTGCTGGCCGTGCCGCTGTTCATCTTCCTGGGCTCGCTGATCGAGATGACCGGCATGGCGCGCGCCATGATCCAGTTTCTCGCCAGCCTGCTCGGCCACGTGCGCGGCGGGCTGTCGTACGTGCTGATCGGAGCGATGTATCTGGTGTCCGGCATCTCGGGCTCCAAGATCGCCGACATGGCCGCAATCGCGCCGGTGCTGTTCCCCGAGATGCGCAAACGCGGCGCCAAACCGGGCGACCTCGTCGCCCTGCTGTCGGCCACCGGCGCGCAAACGGAGACCATTCCCCCGTCCATCGTGCTGATCACCATCGGCTCGGTGACCGGGGTCTCGATCGCCGCGCTCTTCACGGGCGGCCTGATGCCGGCCGTGGTGCTGGGCCTGGCGCTGGCCGCCGTGGTGTGGTGGCGCTACCGCAAAGAAGACCTCTCGCAGGTCAAGCGCTACGCCGCCCGCGAGATCGGCAAGCTCTTCATCGTGGCGCTGCCCGCCGTGGCCCTGCCCTTCGTGATCCGCGCAGCCGTGGTGGAAGGCGTGGCCACCGCCACGGAGGTCTCGACCATCGGGGTGGTGTATTCGGTGGTGGTGGGCCTGCTGGTGTATCGCCAGTTCAACTGGGGCCGCGTGAAGCCCATGCTGGTGGAGACGGCCTCGCTGTCGGGCGCCATCATGCTGATCGTGGGTTGCGCCACGGCGATGGCCTGGGGTCTCACCCAGTCGGGCTTCTCGGGCGACCTGGCCAGGCTGATGGCCGACATGCCCGGCGGCGCCTACGGCTTCCTGGCCGTCTCGATCGTGGCCTTCATCATCCTGGGCAGCGTGCTCGAAGGCATCCCCGCCATCGTGCTGTTCGGGCCGCTGCTGTTCCCGATCGCGGTGCAGGCCGGCGTGCACGAGGTGCATTACGCGATGGTCGTGATCTTCGCGATGGGCATCGGTCTGTTCGCACCGCCCTTCGGCGTCGGCTACTACGGCGCCTGCGCCATCAGCCGCGTGGATCCCAACGAAGGCATCCGCCCGATCTGGGGCTACATCGGCGCGCTGCTGGTGGGCCTGCTGATCGTGGCCGCTTTCCCCTGGTTCTCCATCGGTTTCCTCAAATGATCAACGGGCGTCCGTCCGGACGCCCTCTTCTTGCAGAACAGACAACATGAGCCGTTTCCTGGGTGAAATCCGTCAACTCGGTTATGTGGTGCCCGATATCGAGGCCGCCATGCATTACTGGAGCGAGACGCTCGGCGTGGGCCCCTGGTACTACAACCCGCGCGTGCCGATCGAAAACTATCAATACGATGGCGAACGTCACGAGCCGCACAACTCCGTCGCGCTGGCCAATTCGGGCTTCGTGCAGGTGGAGCTGATCCAGACCCGCAACGACGTGCCGTCGATGTACCGCGACTTCCTGCGCGCCGGCCGCACCGGGCTGCAGCACGTGGCCTACTGGACCGAGAGCTACGACGCCGACCTCGAGCGCCTGCTGGCGCAGGGCTTCAAGCCCAAGATGAGCGGCGAAGTCGGCGCCAATGGCCGCTTCATCTACTTCGATACCGAATACCACCCCGGCACCGTGATCGAGCTTTCCGAAGTGGCGGGCCCCAAGGGCAAGCTGTTCGACCTGATCCGCTCGAGCGCCCAGGGCTGGGACGGCCGCGATCCGGTGCGCGCGTTCCCCGACCTGAAAACCCTGTGAGCGCCGCCGCATGAACTCCCAGATGATTCGCGCCACGTATCTGATCGAGACCCCGCTGGACCCGGCGCGCGTCGCCGAAGTGATGGCGGGCGAACAGTCGTGCGGCACGTTCACCCGCGTGCAGGGCGAGACCGACGAGCTGCGGGCACGCGCCCGCGCGGTGGTCGAAGACATCACGCTGCTCGACGCCGCGGACCGGCCCGCGCTGCCCAATGCCTGGCTCGAACGCCAGCATCCGGACGCGGCGCGCTACCAGCGGGCGCGCGTGCGCATCGCATTTCCGACCGCCAATATCGGCGCGAACCTGCCCACGCTCGCGGCCACGGTCAGCGGCAATCTGTACGATCTGGGCGAGGTGACCGGGCTGCGGCTCGAGCGCCTGAGTCTGCCGTCGAACTACCGTGCGCAGTTCGACATGCCACGCCTCGGGATCGCCGGCACGCGCCGCGCCACCGGCGTGGCCCGCGGTCCGCTGGTCGGCACCATCATCAAACCCAACGTCGGCCTGTCGCCCGAGCAGACCGCGCATCTGGTCGCGCAGCTGTGCGCGGCCGGCGTGGACTTCATCAAGGACGACGAGGTCTGCGCCAATCCCGCGCACGCGCCACTGGCGCAGCGCGTCGAGGCCGTGATGGCGGTCGTGCGCGCGCACCGCGACCGCACCGGGCGCGACGTGATGGTGGCCTTCAACATCAGCGATGAGACCGACGCCATGCTGCGGCATGCCGATCTGATCGAACGCGCGGGCGGCTCATGCGTAATGGCGAGCCTGAACTGGTGCGGCTATTCGGCGATCCAGACGCTGCGACGCCACACCCCGCTTGCCTTGCACGGCCATCGCAACGGCTACGGCGCGCTGGCGCGGCACCCCTTGCTCGGCATCGGCTTTCAGGCGTATCAGGTGCTGTGGCGTCTGGCCGGCGTGGACCACATGCACGTACACGGCCTGCAGGGTAAGTTTTCGCAGACCGACGACGAGGTGGTCGAATCGGCGCGCGACTGCCTGGCGCCGCTCGCATCCGGCCTGGACGACGCCGTCATGCCCGCCTTCTCGTCGGGCCAGTGGGCCGGCACGGTGCCCGCCACCTGGGATGCCTTGCACACCGACGATCTGATGTTCATGTCGGGCGGCGGCATCCTCGCCCATCCCGACGGCCCGGCCGCGGGCGTGCAGAGCATCCGCGACGCCTGGGATGCGGTACGCGCCGGCAAAACGCTGGCCGAGTACGCCGCCCAGGCGCCCGCGCTGCAACGCGCGCTGGCGCACTTCGGCGGCGCGGCATGAGCATGCCCCCGCGTCTGGCCTGGTACGGCGACGACTTCACCGGCGCGACCGACACGCTGGCCGAAGTGGCGCGCGCGGGCTGGCGCAGCCTGCTGTTCATGAGCGTGCCGACACCCGCACGGCTTGCCGCCGTGGGGCCGCTGGACGCCATCGGCATCGCGGGCGCCGCGCGCGGCATGACACCCGCGCTCATGGAGACGGAGCTGCACGAGGTCGGGCGCTTTCTGGCGGGCACCGGCGCGCGCATCCTGCACTACAAATGCTGCTCGACCTTCGACAGCGCGCCTCACGTGGGCAGCATCGGCAAGGCGGTAGAGGTGCTGCGCCAGTACGCGCCGCATCCGCTCGTGCCCATCGTGGGGGGCCAACCCAGCATCGGCCGCTACTGCAGCTTCGCGCACCTCTTCGCGCGAGCCGGCGCGGCGCCCGAGATTCACCGGATCGACCGGCATCCGGTCATGAGCCGCCATCCCGTGACGCCGATGCACGAGCCCGACCTGCGGCGCCATCTCGAGGCCCAGGGGCTGCACGGGGTGATGTCGCTGCCGCACACCCGCTACCCCGCGCCGCGCGGCCCGGGTGAA
Organism: Bordetella genomosp. 5; assembly: GCF_002261315.1. NCBI lineage: Bacteria > Pseudomonadati > Pseudomonadota > Betaproteobacteria > Burkholderiales > Alcaligenaceae > Bordetella > Bordetella genomosp. 5. The sequence continues at coordinate 318,901 of NZ_NEVP01000004.1, read as the reverse complement.
GCGGCCGGACTCGACCCGTGGATCGACCGACTGCTCGGCGAGGCCTCGGGTCCGCTGCTGCTGGATGTGACCGACGAACACCACCTCGCGCCGCTGGGCCGTCTGATGTGGCGGGCCGCGCGCCACGCTCCGTTGCTGGCCGTGGGCGCGAGCAGCGTGCAACAGGCCCTGGCGCGCGCGATCGCGGCCGACCCCGATCTGATCCCTGCCCCGCCCCGGCCGCGCGGCGAGGGCAGTGCGCTGCGCCCGGCAGCGGGCCCGGTGCTGATGCTGGCGGGCAGCCTGTCGCCCGTTACCGCACGACAGATCGAGGCCGCGCGCCACTACCAGCGGCTCGCGGTGGACGCCGAGCGCCTCGCCCGGGATTCAGCCTACGCGCGGCAATGCGCGATGGATGCCACGGCCCTCCTCGCGGCCGGCCATCACGCGCTGGTCCACACGCTGGCGCCGGCACAGCCTCCGTCGGCCGAGCAGACCGCCGCCACGGCTCAGGCCACGGCCGGCCTCCTGGCCGCCATCGTGCGCGCCTGTGCGGCCGCGGGCCACGGCCTCACCCGCATCGGCATCGCGGGCGGCGACACCTCGAGTCAGGCCGTGCTTGCATTGGGGCTGTGGGGACTTTCGTTCCATTCGGTCCTGGCGCCGGGCGTGGCCGTGAGCGTGGGCCATGGCGACGACCCCGCCACCAACGGCATCGAGCTGATGCTCAAGGGCGGGCAGATGGGCGGCGAGCACCTGTTCGACGCGCTGGTCGACGGGACCTGCGCCGTGGCGGCGTAGCGCGCAGGGGCGCGGGCCTCCCGCGTCGTACGCGTCAGCGCGCGACCCGCCGCGCCGCCCATTCCCGCGCCAGCACGGCATACACGAACTCGTCGCCCCAGACGCCGTAATAGCGATCATTCTGGATGAGGTGCGCTTCGCGCCGCAGGCCCAGCCGCTCCACCACGCCCACGGAGCCGGCATTTGCCGCGTCCAGCCGCGCGAAGATCCGGTGCAGTCCCACCTTGTCGAAACCCAGACCCAGCATCGCCGCAACGGCCTCCGTTGCGTAGCCACGGCCCGCATGGCGTGGGTCGAAGATGTATCCCACCTCGCCCTGCAAGGCCGCGCGTTGCGCGTGCTTGAGCAGCACCTCGCCCAGCAGCACGCCATCTTCCGCGCGAACAACGGCCAGCCGCAACGTATCGCCATCGTTCTCGAACGGCGCGTCGAGCAAGGCATCGAACTGCGCCCGCAAGGCCTCTCCGGTGGGTGCCGGCGCATAGAGGTAGCGGTACACCTCGGGCAATGCATGATAGGCCGCATACGCCTGGAAATCGGCGGCCTCGAAGGGGCGCAGCAACAGCCTGCCGGTGGCCAGGGTGATTTCGCGCGGGCTTAGCGACATGCGGGGCTCCTTGTGTGACAGGAGCAGATGAGGGCGGCACGCCGATTAATCAAGCATCGCCGCCCTCGCGCATCAGGCGACCGGCGCCGCTCCACGCGGTAGAACGGGATGCCGCGCGGCGGCGCCCTGCTCCATGGCGGTATCCTCGAGCGCGCTGGCCGCGTCGAGCCGCGCGAGGTGTGCCTCATCGAGCCGGAGCGACTGTGCACCCAGGTTGCTGCGCAGCTGCGCCATCGAGCGCGGACCGATCAGCGGAATCGCGCCGCGCGCCATGGCCCACGCGATGGCCACTTGATCGGGCTGCGCGCCGATCGCGTCGGCCACGTCAAGCACCGCATCCACCGTGGCGGTGCGGCGCGGAGAATTTTCGGCCTGGAACACCTTGCCGCCGAGCGCCTCGGCCCGCCCCTGTTCGCCGCGGCGATACTTGCCGGTCAGCAGGCCGCCGCCCAGCGGAGACCAGGTGACCGCGGCCAGACCCAGCGCGGCCGCCGCCGGCAGCAGGTCCGCCTCCGGCTCGCGCCGCACCAGGCTGTATTCGAACTGCACCGCCGCCAAAGGCGAGAGGCCGCGGCACTGCGCCAGCGTGGCCGCGTGCGCCACGCGCCATGCCGGGAAATTCGACAGGCCCGCATAGTGGATCTTGCCGGCCCGGATCAGGTCTTCGAGCCCGCGCAGGATCTCGTCGCTGGGCGTCACCCCGTCGGGATGGTGCACCCAGTAGAGGTCGACGTGATCGGTCTGCAATCGGCGCAGGCTGGCCTCGAGCGAGGACGCCATCGCCTTGCGGCTGTTGCCCAGCACCAGCCGGCCGGCATCCGGCGCGGCGCCGTTGCCGAACTTCGTGGCCAGAACGAAGTCGTGCCGGCGTCCCGTCAGCCACCGGCCGATGATCTCTTCGGACTGCCCGAACTGGTAGATGTCGGCGGTGTCGATGAAGTTGCCGCCCTGCTCGGCATAGTGGTCCAGCATGTCGCGGCTGTCGCCCTCGACGGCGCCATGGCCCCAGCCCGTGCCGAAGTTGGCGGTGCCCAGCGCGATCTGCGACACCTTCACGCCGGTGCCACCCAAGAGTGTGTAGTTCATTTCGGTGTCCTTTCTGGAAGGGACGACACACGCGGCGCAGGCGCGGTCCCCTGTCGGAGCGCGCCCGCCGCACCTGCCGTTTTACTGCGGGCGCCCCACCCGCGAACAGAGGGCGGCGGTAACAAGCGCAAGCACCACGTGCAGACCGTAAACCACGTCGAAATCAGCGCGCACGAGCGCGCCATGGCCCAGCAGCATGACCGTGAGCGCGACGCCGATCACCGCGCCCATCTGACGCGTGGCCTGGTTCACCGCGCTGCCCACCGCGTAACGCTCGGGCGGAAGCTGGCTCACGGCCGCGCCGGACAGCGAAGGCATCACGAGGCCCACGCCCATGCCGCTGAGCAGCAGCCCCGGCAACCAATGCGTGAGGTAGGCGGGCTCGGTCGTCGGCATCAGCAAAAACCACAGACCGGCCGCGGCGTATACCAGAGAACCGCCGACCAGAAAACGGCGATAACCCAGCCGCCCCGCCAGCCGCCCGGTCAGGATTGCCACCGGCACGACGGTCAGCGGACCCGGCATGATCGCCAGCCCCGCGCGCACCCGGTCGTAGTGCCACACGTGTTCCATGAAGAAGAAAAACGTGAAGAACATGATCGCGAAGGCCGTCCCGAAACTCAGCGTCGCGAGGTTGACGCGGCTGTATCCGGGGATGCGAAACAGATTCAGATCCACCAGCGGCGCGGGCGCCTGGCGCGCCCAGAACACGAACGCCACCCCGGCCGCCACGCTCACCGCCAGCGTTGCCACGAAATGCGCCACCGTGGCCTGTGGCCCTTCGAGGTCGACGATGGCCAGCGCCAGCGCGCCGAGCGACACCATCAGAAGCGCCATGCCGATCAGGTCGAGCCGAACCTGGCGCCGGCTCGCGGGCGCGGCGGGCAGACGGCGATAGCCGGCCAGCAGTGCCACGGCCGCGATCGGCACATTGATCAGGAAGGCCCAGTGCCAACCCAGGGCCTGTTCCAGATACGAGCCCAGGCTCGGGCCGATCGCCGCCGCGAAGCCGCCGACCGCACCCCAGGCGCTGACGGCCAGCGCACGGCGTTCGCGCGGAAACACGTCGAGCACGATGGAGAGCGACGCCGGCGTGAGCAAGGCGGCACCCAGCGCCTGCACCGCCCGCGCGCCCACCAGCAGGCTCACGCTGTCCGCGAGTCCGCACAGGGCGGAGGCCAGCGCAAACAGGATCACCCCCGCCACGAACACGCGGCGGCGGCCATAGGCATCGGCGAGTCCGCCCGCCGGGATCAGCATGGCCGCGTAGACGATCGTGTAGGCGTTCAACACCCACGACATCTCGGAGGCCGTGGCGCCCGCGAAGCTGGCCCAGACCGCCTCGAAGATCGAATACAGCATCGTGCCGTCGAGCGACACCAGAAACACCGCGACGCTCGTCACGGCAAACACCGGCCACGGGCTCGCGGGCCGTGCCTCGCCTGCCGCGCGCAGCTCGAGGGAAGCGCTCTCGCTCATGCCAGGCCCCCGATTAGCCGAAACACGCCCGGCGGGCGCCGGATACCCGGGGGGCTGACACAGCAGGAGGCCGTCGGGCGGCCCGCGATTCGAACGTTCATGGGGAGTCCAGTAGCAGAGCGGAAGTGCGGACCGAAGCCGGGCACTCTTTAAATGTCGATCGACATCTATTTATAAATGTCGTTCATCATGTAAAATTCGTCAATCGTTTTTTGGAGCTCGCCATGAAAGTCAGCCGCGCCCAGGCCGCCGCCAACCGCGAACGCGTGGTGGAGTCCTCATCGCGCCTGTTTCGCGAACGCGGCTTTGCCGATGTGGGCCTGAACGAATTGATGCAGGCCGCCGGGCTGACCCGTGGCGGCTTTTATGGCCAGTTCGAGTCCAAGCAGGATCTCGTGCGCCTGGCGCTCGCTCAGGCCATGGCGCAAAACCTCGCCAACTGGGAAACGCTGACGGGCGAGGACGGGCCGGCGCGCCTGCGGGCGTTCATCGCCCGCTATCTGTCCGAGCGCCATCAGGAGGCGCGCGCCGCGGGTTGCACGCTGGCGGCCCTCGGTAGCGACATGGGCCGCGAAGACGACGCGACGCGCGGCGTATTCGAAGCGGGCCTGCGGCGCATCGAGGAGACGGTGCGCGCCGCCATGCCGGGTGCCGGCGAGGCGCAACGGCGCCAGCAAACCTGGATGTGTCTGTCGGCACTGGTTGGGGCCCTGACGCTGGCACGTGGCGTGGCCGACGCCACCCTCGCGGCGCAGATCCGCGAAGACACCATCGCCGCCCTGATCGAGGCGCTGGTGCCTGCCGCATAACAGGCGGCCTCCCGGGCCGCGGCACCCGGCTTTTGCCGGCGGCGCATGCGCGGATACCATAGGAACGATGCGCGCCCCGAGCGGCGCATCCGACATTGCCCAGGAGCCGTGCTCATGCCCATCGATATTTCCATCACCTCGGACTTCATCTGCCCGTGGTGCTTCATCGGCGAACGCCGCCTCGCCCGCGCGCTCGCGCTGTTGCCCGCCGACACCCTCGTCACGCTGCGCTGGCAGCCGTTCGAGCTCAACCCCGACATGCCGGCCGAAGGCGTGGAACGCGAAGCCTATCGCGCGCAGAAGTTCGGCAGCCTGGCGCAAAGCCGCTTGCGCGATGCGCAGACCATCGACGCCGCGCGCGATGACAACATCGCGTTCAATTACGACGCCATGCGCAAGACGCCGAACACCTTTCTGGCGCACCGACTGTTGTGGCTGGCGCAGCGCGAAGGCCTGGCCACGCCGATGGCGCGCACCCTGTTCGCGGCGTACTTCGAGCAAGGCCTGGACATCGGCGACCCGGCCACCCTCGCCGGCCTCGGCGCGCGCGCGGGCCTGCCGCGTGAGGAAGTGGCCGCGTTTCTGCAGGGCGACGAAGGCAAGGACGAGGTCCGCGCCATCGAGCGCGAGGGCCTCGCTCGCGGCATCCGCGGCGTGCCGTTCTTCGACATCGGCGGCGAAATCGTGAGCGGCGCGCAGCCGGTCGAGACCTTCGCACTGGCGTTGCAGCGCGCGCACGAGCGCAGCCTGCATCCGACCGCGTGAGCGCCGGGTGAAGGGCTGAGTGAACGGCCTAGCGAGCGGCTGAAGCGGCTAGCCGAGCCGGCCCCGCACCGTGCGAGTCGGCGCCGCGGGCATAGCGCCGTTCCATCGACGCATCACCCGCCGCTCGATGGCCAGCGCCGCCCGACCATCACGGCCTCTCGCAGCACGTCATAGGTCGTCAGTCCCGGCAAACGCGAGAAGAAAAGATTGCGGCCTTCCGCGCTCGCCTTGTTCTCGACAGGAGCGCGCCAGGTCGACCACAGGCTGAGCACCACCAGATTGCCGTTCTGCCACGTCACCGTGGCCTCGATCTCGCCGGCGTCCTCGCCGCTCTTGCGGGTCACGTCAAAGTGCAGGACCCGGGCCTTGACCCCCTGCTGCGCCAGATCGGCTTCGTCTTCGCTGGTGCGCAGTTCAGGCGGCCGGGTGTCGGGCGTCTGCAGCATGAAGTACTGCCGCACCGCCTGCGCACCGGCCGTATCGAGATCGGGGCGCGCCTTCATGGGCTGCACCCACAACCAGATCAGGCCCACGTCCTTGCCCTGACTGCGCCGCAACAGGTGCAGCTCGGCGGGCAACTTGCCCTTGAAATCGTTGATGGGGATTTCCCAACCGCCGGGCACCTCGGGGCGCAACGTCGTGCCGTCCAGCGCGATCGGCACCCGCTGCGTGGCATCGCCGAAGTTGGCCTGCTTGTCGTCTTCGAAGCGCAGCGCCGCCATGAATTGCTGCGCATACTCGTCGGCTTCGTCCACGCGCGCCTTCGCCGCCTTGAGCGTGGTGGTCTGCCTCACATCCACCCCGAAGTGCACGGCCAAGGCCTGATTGCCGCGTGCGAAGCAATAGCTGAACAAGGCGCTGCGCGGTTTGCCGTCGTCGGCCTGGTTGCCATAGAGCTGCGCCTCGGTCTGGTCGGGCGTCGCCTGCGAAATGCGCTCGATATAGCCCGCCGCCTCCGACTCGTAACGGCAGATGCGCAGCGCCGACGCGGGGGTGCGCAGGTCGTAGCCCACGATGGTGGCCTCGACCTGCGGACCGCCCTCGACCGGCGGAATCTTGCCCACGATCTTCACGCGCCCGAGCGTGTCGGGCTCCGCGGCCGACATCGGCACCGTCTCGACCTTGGCGCCTGGCGGCACGGCGGCCTTGAAATTCAGGCTCGGCACGCCGAAATCGAACGCGTGCGGCACCCATTCGTCGGACGCCGTGGTGGCCGCGCCGGCACTTCCTGCCGCCGCGACAACCACCAGGCCTGACAACACCCGAACCCATGCACTGTGCATTGCTTCTCCATGACAACGGGCAGCCGCCTGGCGCCCTGGCTGTACGCACGCTGCCCGCACTCTAGCGCGCCACACGTCACCGTTTTGGTTCAGAACACAACGATTTGCTTCATGAATGCGGCCACAGCGGGCCTGCCCGTGGCCTGCGAGCCGACTTCAGGTTAAGATTTATCAAGAATGGCTCTTATTTACATTTCGATCTTCGCGGATCGCGCCCGACCCCGCCTCGCCTGACCCCGTCCGCTCCCATGACGTCCCCCGCCCCCACCCGCCTGGCTGGCCCGCTCGGTCCGCCCCTCGAGTCCCTGTACCGAGACCACCAGCCCTGGCTGCTGGGTCGTCTGTGCGCACGGCTGGGCAACCGGGCCGACGCGGAGGACGTGGCTTCCGAGACCTTCACCCAGCTGGCCGAATCGGGCGACGCGCCGCATCTGCGCGAGCCGCGCGCCTTTCTGACCACGATCGCCAAGCGCGTGCTTTTTCACCTGTGGCGGCGGCAGGACCTGGAGCGCGCGTATCTGCAATCGCTGATGGCGGTGCCCGAGGCCGTGGCGCTCTCGTCGGAGCAGCGCGCGCTGCTGCTGGAAGCCATCGCGCGCATCGATCACGCGCTCGAACAGCTGCCTGTTCCGGTCAAGACCGCGTTTCTGTACAGCCGGCTCGACGGCATGACCTACCCCGAAATCGCGCAGGCGCTCGGCGTGTCGCTCGCTACCGTAGAGCGATACATGAAGCGCGCCCTCCTGCAGTGTCTGGCATGCGAGCCCTGAACGACGAACCGGCGCTCCCCGACGCGGCCATCATGGAAGCGGCGGTGAACTGGCAGGTCCGCCTCGAGGCCGGGCGCATGACGGAAGCCGACCGCGCCGAGTTTCAGCGTTGGCATGATGCCGACCCGCGCCACGCCCAGGCCTGGCGCCGCGTGACCGGCGTGCTGCAACAGCCCCTCTCCGTGATGCGGGAGCTCGACGGACCGTCGCATGGGCAGCTGGTCGCCGCGCGCAAAACGCTCCTGCAGACGCGCCGCCGGCGGCTGCTGCAGGGCGCGCTGGTCCTCGCGGGCACGGCGGGCGCCGCATTGCTGGCGCTCGACCGCGTGCGTCCGATGGGGCAGCTGCTGGCCGACCTGCGCACCGGCACGGGCGAACGGCGCGCGTTCGACCTGCCCGACGGCAGCCATGCGTTGCTCGACGCCCGCTCGGCCATCGACCTGGATTTCAGCCGCTCGCGCCGTCGCGTGGCGCTGCGCGCGGGCGGCATGATCGCCGAGGTGCAGGCGCAATCGGCGCCCGATGTCATGGTCGACACCCCGTACGGCACGTTGCGCTCGGCCGGCGGACGCTTCATGGTGGCCTATCACGGCGAGTCCGTCCGCGTGGTGGCGCTCGCCGGCCCGCTCAGCGTGCAGGCAGAGGATGGCGGGCAGACCACGTTGCAGCCAAGCCGGGGGCTGCAGCTCTCCCGCCGCGGCCTGCAGACCCTGCCGGGCGACGCCCGCGCGCTCGCCAGCTGGGAAACCGGCATGCTCGCCGTGGAGAATGCGCCGCTCGAAGACGTGGTGCAGGCGCTGCAAGCGTATTACGTGGGCATTCTGCGTGTCGCGCCCGAGGCGCGGCGCCTGCCCGTGTTCGGCGTCTTTGCGCTCGACGATCCCGAGCAGGCGATCCAGGTCCTGGCCGCCAGCCTGGGGCTGCGCACACGTCGCCTGGGCTGGCTCATCTCGCTCGACCTCCCCGAAAAAAATTCATGAATTGGTGAGGGGTTTTTCGTTTTCGCTCCACAAGAAGGGTGAAACGAAACCAAGAGGAGAAGCTTTCATGCCTTACCGATTTGCCCCGCCCCTGCGCGGCCTCGCCGTCGCGGGCTGGCTGGCCTGCGCCGCCACGCCGCTGGCGCTGCCCGTCCCTGCCGTCGCGGCCGAAGCCGCCGATGCCCAACTCGATCTCGACCTGCCCGCGGGGCCGCTGGCCACGAGCCTGACCCGCATCGGCCAACTGGGCGGACGCAGCATCGCGGCCGATCCCGCGCTCGTCGCGGGCCGTCAGGCCCCGGCCATCACGGGCCGCATGACCGCATTCGAGGCCGTGCAACGCGCGCTGGCCGGCTCCGACCTGCGCCCGGTGGGCGTGGCCGGCGGCGCGATCACGATCCAGCGCATGCCCGGCGGCCCCAGCGCCGCCGCGCCCGAAGTGCAGACCATGCCCGCCGTGTCGGTAAGCACCGACCGCCTGGCGAGCGATCTGATGGCGCCGACGCGCTCGGTCACGGTGATCGACGGCGAAACGCTCGAGGACCTGCGCGACAGCTCGCCCAACCTGGCCACGATGCTGACCAAGGCCGTTCCGGGCATGTCCGACTCGAGCCGCAACCTGACCGATTTCGGTCAGACGCTGCGCGGGCGCAACGCGCTGATCCTGGTGGACGGCATTCCGCTGAACACCAATCGCGATTCGTCGCGCAACCTCGTCAACATCGATCCGGGCCGCATCGAGCGCATCGAGGTCGTGCGCGGCAGCAACGCCATCTACGGCAGCGGCGCCACCGGCGGCATCATCTCGATCACCACGCGCCAGCCCGGCGGCGAACCCATCTCCGAAACGAAAGTCGGCATGGACATGTCGCTGTCGAACCCGGGCGCCAAGGGCATGGGCGGTGATGTGCAGCACTTTTTCTCGGGCAGCAAAGACCGCCTCGACTACGAGCTGGACGTCTCGTACCGCCGCATCGGCGGCTCGTACGACGCGCATGGCGACCGCATCGCGCCCGATGCCAGCCAGGGCGATCTGTTCGATTCGAACACCTACAGCCTCGGCGGCAAGCTGGGCTTTCGCATCGACGCCAACCAGCGCGTGCAGCTGGCCGCCAGCTACCTGCGCGCGCGCCAGGACACCGATTACGCCAGCGATCCCGCAGTGTCGCGCACGCCGCTCGGCTCGACCAATGCGCGCGCCATCAAGGGCCTGGACCTCGCGCGCCAGAACGAGGTCGAGAACACGCTCGTCAGCCTGAGCTACGAGCACAAAGACCTCTGGGGCAGCAGCCTCTCGGCCCTGACCTACGCGCGCGACAGCAGCACGCGCTTCGCCCCCTCGGATTCGCGCAGCAACGTGAACCGCGGCAACAACGTCGATCAGGTCATGCAGAACAACAAGGTGTTCGGCGGCCGGCTCACCATCGACACGCCGCTGACCGCCTCGCGCGACACGGCGCTGACCTGGGGCGCGGACTTCATCCAGGAGCGCAGCGAAATGCCCCTGGACGTGTTCGACCCGGTGATCTACGACCAGAGCGGCGGCCTGCAATTCCGCCGCACCGGCACCAACACGTATCTTCCGTGGACCACCACGCGCAGCATCGGCATCTTCACGCAGCTGCAACACCGCTTCAACGAGCGCTGGTCGGCCGAGGCCGGCGTACGCTACGAGCGCTCCAGCGCCTGGTTCGACGACTTCCAGCCGCTCTCGCAATCGCGCCTGGCCAATCCGGCCACCGTGGACGGCGGCCGCGTCAGTTACGACGCGTTCATGTACAACGCCGGCCTGCTGTTCAAGCCCACCGACAACCACGAGTTCTACGGCTCGTTCAGCCAGGGCTTCGACCTGCCCGACGTCGGCCTGCAACTGCGCAACGCGCGCGCCGGCTTCGACATCAACTCGTCGGACCTGCAGGCGGTCAAGACCAACAACTACGAGTTGGGCTGGCGCGGTCGCTTCGCCAGCACCGCGGCAACGGTGGCGGTGTTCCGGTCCGACTCGAAGCTGGGCGCCGTGCAATCCTTCAACAACGGCCTCACCCTCACCCGCACTCGCGAACGCATTCACGGCGTCGAAGCTACGGTCGATCATTACTTCGATGACGACATCTGGGCCGTCGGCGGCACGTTCACCTGGATGTACGGCAAGGAGAAGGCACCCGGCGCAAGCAGCGAACGCATCATGACCGGCTACCGCATCCCGCCGCTCAAGCTCACCGCCTACACGCAGTATCGGCCCAACGAGCGCTGGCGCACCCGCGCCGAGCTCACGTGGTTCGGTGCCCGCGACTATCGTCTCTCCGATGGCCGCACGCAATTCGCACGCGCCGATGTCAAGAGCTACCTCACCGTCGACCTGATGGCTCGCTACGATCTCGACAAGCAGAACGCCTTCACCTTCAGCGTGCAGAACCTGTTCAATCGCCAGTATCTGCCGCTCTACAGCCAGCTGCTGCGCAGCGGCAACAACAACAGCCGCCTGCCGGCGGCGGGCGCCGTCGCGAGCGTCACCTACACGCACCGCTGGTAAAACAGCGTGACGCGTAAGGGCTGGGTGGCGGTCCACCGCTACGTGGGCCTCACCACCCTGGTACTGCTGCTGGTCAATGCCCTGACCGGCAGCGTGCTGGCGTTCCAGCACGAGCTGGATCGCTGGCTCAACCCCCGCCTGTTCATCCTCGAGCAGCCCGGCCCGCCCCTCTCGCCCGAGGCGCTGATCGCCCGCGTCGAAGCGGCCAATCCGCGCCTGCGCGTCACCCTGCTGCCGCTCGACCCACGGCCGGGCGACGCCATCGAACTGCGCGTCGCCGCGCGTCCCGCAGCCGACGCCGGCGCGCGCACGCCGCTCGGCTTCGACCGCCTGTTCGTCGATCCCGCCACCGGCGCCGTGCTCGGCCAGAGGCAGTGGGCCGCCTTCAAGCTCGACCGCCCGCACTTCATGGGCTGGATGAACCAACTGCACCGCACCCTACACTTGCCCGCACCGTGGGGCATGTGGCTCGTGGGCGGCCTCGCCCTGGCGTGGTTGCTGGCATCGATCATCGGAGCCTGGCTCACCCTGCCGCGGCTCGCGGGCGGCCTGCGCGCGATCTGGCACAAATGGACGCCCGCCTGGCAGATCAAGCGCGGCGCCTCCCGGCAGCGGCTGACGTTCGACCTGCATCGCGCCGGAGGCCTCTGGACGCTGCTCATGGCGATCATGCTTGCCGGCACGGGCGTGTATTTCAATCTCGGCAACGAGCTGTTCCGCCCCGCCGTCAGGCTGTTCTCGCCCGTAACGCCCCACCCGGTGCAAAGTCTCCCCCGGCAGGCCGCCCCCGCACGCGCGCCGGCCTACGGCATCGACACGGCGATCGCTCGCGCCCGCGGCCATCTGCCCGCGCCGGCACGAGACTTTCTGCCCTGGTACGCGAGCCACCTGCCTGACAAAGGCGTCTACCGCATCGCATTCAAGGAAGACGGCATGCGCGAACGCGCGCTGCGTCTGCGTTACGAACAGGTCTTCATCGACGACCAGACGGGCGCCCTGCGCGGCATGACCGGCTACGACAGTGGTACGGCGGGAGACCGTTTTCTGATCTGGCAATACCCGCTGCATACCGGCCGCATCCTGGGCTGGGCCGGCCAGGCGCTCGTCGCGGTCAGCGGACTCGTGGTGGCGATGCTGTGCGCGACCGGATTGCTGGTGTGGAACGCGCGACGCCGGGCGCGGCGCAAGTAGACACCGCGCACGCAAGGCGGATACGTCGACGGAACGCCCTCGGTCTCGCGCCCCCCAGGCCGGCTGAACCAAGTACGAGGACACCAAGCGGCGCTCGATTGCACCCCATGTGCAGACGGCCCGCCACTCACTGGCCCGTTCCTGGCGCTGGGCCGGCCAGCACGAGTCAGCGTGCCCCGCGATCCACCGCCAGCAGCACCCCGAACGTCACCAGCAGGCCACCGAAGACGCGATCGATCAGGTGCCGCACGGCCAGCAGCCGCTCGCGCACCCGGCCGGCCGAAAAACAGATCGCCACCAGACTGAACCACGTCACGTGCGCCCCCGCGATGAACACGCCGTAGGCGATCTGCACCGACAAGGGCGTCTCGGGCCGGACCACCTGCATGAACAGGCTCACGATGAACACCGTGGTCTTGGGATTCAAGACATTGGTCAGAAACCCCACCCGCAGCGCCGCCGCATCCGACAGCGGCGCTACGGCCCGTTGCGCCGACGCGCCACCCGGCTTCGCGCGCAGCATCGTCACGCCGAGATAAACCAGATACACGGCACCCACCAGCTTGATGGCATTGAAGAGCCAGAGCGACTGCTGAATCAGCAGCCCCACGCCCACCAGGGTGTAGGCCACATGCACGAAACATCCCATCCCGATGCCCAGCGCCGTCAGCACGCCCGCGCGGCGCGACAGCAACAGGCTATTGCGCGTCACCATCGCAAAGTCCGGCCCGGGGCTGATCACGGCCAGCATGGTAATGGTGATCACAGCTATCAGTTCAGTCATGGCGTATCCTGTCGGCATCAACGATTCGGCAGCATCGTAAGGCGCATCCCTTTCTATGAATAACGATGATTTCTGACATGATCGGTGAGCTAGATTCACCTTTTGACGCGGATCGAGCCCCGGAAGGTGCAGCCTCGCGGCAAGCCCGTGACATGCCCTCGCGCGCATCGCTTGCGGACGAGACCCGTCTGCCCTCCCTACTGGCCTTGCGCTGCTTCGAGGCCGCGGCCCGCACCGAAAACTTCAGCCGCGCCGCGGCCGAGTTGCACCTTACCCACGGCGCCATCAGCCGCGCCGTGCGCCTGCTCGAAGACGAACTCGGCCTGGCGCTCTTCGAGCGCCGCAATCGCCGGGTGTTCCTCACCGACGCCGGCCACACCCTCGCCCGCGCAGTCGGCGGCGGACTGGACCTGATGCGCCAGGCCGTGAGCGAGCTGCGAGCCAGCGCCCGGCAGCAGCGTCGCTGGGTGCTCTCGTGCGAGCCCACGCTGTTGATGCGGTGGCTGATCCCGCGCTGGCCCGACTTCCAGGCGCGCCACCCGAGCCTCGACGTCCACCTCGTCGCGGGCGGCGGCCCCTTCTCGTTCGCCAACGGCATCGACCTCGCGATCCGCCGCGACGACTTCCCCCGGCCGGACAGCTATCACGCCGAACCGCTCTTCGACGAACAGGTCGGCCCGGTATGCCGGCCGGACAAGGTCGAGGCCTGGTTCAGCGGCCGCAAACGGAACGCCGCACTGAAGCCCAGTGCGCCCCGCCTGCACACCCGTACCCGCCCAACCGCGTGGCAGGAATGGGCGGCCGCCAGCACACAAGCACCCGCGGCCGCGCGCGCGGCCCGCGCCTCCGACCAGACCTTCGATCACTTCTACTTCAGCCTCCAGGCCGCCGTCGCGGGCCTGGGGGTCGCGATCGGCCCTTGGCAACTGGTGCGCGACGACATCGCAAGCGGCGTCCTCGCGGCGCCGTTGGGCTTCGTGGAAGATGGCACGCGCTACTGCCTGCTGTCCGCGCGCGAGCCGGAGGCGGGAAGCGTGCCGGAGGCGTTACTGGCGTGGTTGCGGGGGAATGCGTAGGCACCTGCAGGGCGTTACGAGATCATGCCAGCTCACGACCCGAGCACCGTTACGCGCGGTGGACTAACGACAGACGCCACTGATGGCTTCCGTCGGCTTACACAGAATGCCTTTCGGGTCGGTCACCGACGGCTTCGCCGGCACCACCTCGTAACGTCCGCTGGCTGCATTAAGATAAAACGCGATGCGGTCGCCCGCCTGCAATCCAAGGCGCTTGCGCACATCGACGGGGATGGTGACCCGACCTTTCGACGTCAGCGTGGTGGTAGGCATTCCGAGCTCCCGAGGAAGAACGCCTTAGCCTAGCGCAAGCGCTGGTCCTTCCGCTAGCGCATCTGTGCCGGCCCTCGACAACGAGCGCATCCTTCCGTCTGATTCGCGGCAGCGATTCCCCGAATCAAGAATCCGCCGCATCCCGCAAGTCGATCCCCTCCAGATCCGCGGCCACCAGGGCCTCGTACATCACCCGATCACAGATCGACTCCACGCCAAGCCGTGGCTGCGTGAAGATGTGCGCGGCGCCGACCACCTCCGGGCGAAACACGAGGCTCGCGCCACCGAGCGCGCTGTAGAGCTTGACGCTCTCGCCGGTGATGAAATCCCGGTCGTACTTGATCTTCATGCGCGAGGCGCTCTCGTCGATCGCGTCCAGCGCTCGTACGACGCTGCAGAAATAGTATTGCGGGCCGCGCGAACCATCCGCCAGGCTGAAATCGCACTCGACGAATGCGAAGCCCGCGGCGTCCACGGATTCGAGCACACGCTTGAACCGCTCGGAGATGATCCAGATGCCGGACCAAATTTCAAAATCGCGAAGCATGCCGCCCTCGATGGGCACATGCAGCAGATGCGGCCGCTCGGGATATTGGCCGGGCTCGCCCGTCGGAAGGGGAACCACATATTGCCCCGGCGGAATGAGCCTGTCTTCGTTGTGGATGCGCAGCCCCGGACCGATGCCATCGGCCCAATGGCTGGAATTGAGTATGTAGTACTCGCCCATGCGCGAGGCCGGGTCAGCACCTGAAGTCTTCTGTGTCAGATCGTTCATCCGGAAACCCATGGTTTTGAGGCTCGCGCTGGCGGACGGCGATGCCGCCCTCGCGCGGCATCGCCGCTCGGAAATACTTTCTTGGCCGATGCCGTCTCATTCACGCAGAAAGGGCGCCGTGGCGCCCTTTCCATTGACTGCGCCGTGCGATGGCGACGCTGCCCACTTTTACTTCGACGTCCCGATCTGCAGCAAGGTCGGCTGACGCTGTATGTATCGATTCACCAGCTCGGTCATGATCGGGTTACCCGCATTCTCGGCCTTGGCGGCGGTCAGGCTGACCACTGCCGCGCACTGCTGCCCCGTCTGCACGGTGCGCCCGTCGAACTTGGCGTTCGCCGCGTTCGGCATCGTTTCTTTCCAGGTCGCGCCGATGCCGTCCACCGCCGTCTTGGCGCTGGCGCAATCCGCGTATGCCAGCGACACCACGAGCGCCGGCACGTTATTGATCTGCGCATCCGCAATGATGCCCGCCGAGTAGGGCGGAACGCCGCGCCCCGCCGCAGCGGCGGCCGCCTCGAGATTGCGCTTCGCCGTCTCCAAATTGCCGGACGGGCCGGGCAGGATCGACATCGGATCGACCGCTTGCAGGCCGATCACCGGCGAGATGACCGCCGCCTGCACGATCCGGCCGTCTTTCGCGGGCACAGCCTCTTTCAAACCGGCCAACGTAGCGGCAACGCCCGCGCTATCTGCAACCGACGGCTTGGGCTGCGCCAAAAACTTGATGCCCTCGGCCGTCGGCGTCTGCACCAGCGCCGACTCCAGCGGGAAGACGAAGCTCGTGGTGCCCATCTGCCCGCGCCAGGGATCCCGGGCGTTGGCTTTCTTCAGATCCATCTTGTTGGCCTCGCCATTGGCGAGCACGCCCGGCACCTCGGCTTGCACCGGCACGAAGTCGACCTGCTTCAGCTTGCCGACCAAGGTCTCGACCGCCTGTTTATCTTTCAAGCCCCAGTACGTGAGATTGGCCGGCCCCTGCCCGAACGCGGCGAAATAAGAAACCTCGTCGAACGCGATCTTCGCATTTTGCGACCAGGTGTCCAGCCCATATCCGATCGACTGCAGCGGACGGATCGATTGCGCCAGCGAGAGGCGCCGCATGCCGTCCGGCGTGGGACCGGCCTTCTCGAGCGACCGCCAGGCCTGTACGTCCATGAACGAAACCTGCATCGCCTCAGGGACCGTCAGCACCATTTGAGGAATCCGCTGCAAGGCCTGCTGCAACGTCTGGGTACTGTCCTGCGCATAAGCGCCGGTACCAAACCCCGCCATCAAACACAGTGCCAAAGCCTTTACGCGCATCGGTTCTCTCCGTTTTTCAAAGTGGTTCCCTGACGGCGGTCATCCGACGCATCGGATATGCCGCAAAGACAGGGATAGGTTGCGTCTGCGCGTCATGATGCCGCGGCGTTTCACCTCCCGAGCGCGCGCCTGTCGATGGCGCGCACGGGAGATATCACCGAAGCGCGACCGCGCCGATACCCTCGCTAACCGCATGAATGGTACCCAATGTGCGAAACATCGCAAAAAAAGCGCTTGGCGCGGGGTCGCCGGGCTCACGATGAAGCGCGCTTTCCCGACGGCCGTCGCGTGCGCCATCTGCTCCCTGCGGCCGGCACATGCAACGGCGGCCCGCTGATGCCGAGCACGGATCGCATCTGCGAAACAACGCCCTTATCTGGCTTGCAGCGCCCTTGGCTTCTACAATGGCGCTTCGCCACACCACACAGAGGTATTCGTCCCATGCGCCGTTGATGCCGCCGTCTCCCCGACGGCCAGTCTCCACCCGCCCCCACTCGCAGGGGGAGTTCTTGGCATCCCTGGAATCCCGCATGACGAATCCATCGATCACGCTCGACAGCGTGACCCATGTTCTGCCCGATGGCCGAACGCTATTCTCCGACCTGAACGCCACCATCGACGCGCGCCCGACCGGCCTGGTCGGCCGCAATGGCGCGGGCAAGTCCGTGCTCGCGCGTATCCTGGCGGGGCAGCTCGCCCCGACCAACGGCCGTTGCACCCGCAGCGGCACGGCGTTCTACCTGCCCCAGCAGGTCAGCCCGGCACCCGACGCGACCGTTGCCTCGCTTGCCGGTGCCCAGCTCACACTCGACGCGCTGACGCACATCGAAACCGGCAGCACCGACCCCGCCGACTTCGACGCCCTGGCAGATCGCTGGGATATCCGGCAGCGGCTGCGCAACGAGCTCGAGCGTCACGGCCTCGGCCACCTGAAGGCGCAAACGCCGGCCACCCGACTCAGTGGAGGCGAAGCCATGCGCGTGGCCCTGGCCGGCGCCATGCTGAGCGACGCCGACTTCCTGATTCTCGATGAGCCCAGCAACCACCTCGATCGCAACCATCGACAGGCATTGATCGAGCAACTCCGACACTGGCGGCGCGGACTGATCGTCGTCAGCCACGACCGCCAGCTGCTCGACAGCATGGCGCACATCGTGGAGCTCTCTTCGCTGGGCCTGCGCAACTACGGCGGCAACTACGGGTTTTATGCCACCGCCAAGGCACGAGAGCATCAACATGCCCTGCACGAACTCGAACAACGCAAACTCGAGCGCCGTCGCGAAGAACACGCCATGCGGGACCAGCGTGAACGGCAGGCACGCAGACAGGCTCAAGGCCATCGAGAGGGCAAGGAATCCAACCAGGCCAGGATCCTGCTCGGCCGTCAGAAGGAGCGCAGCGAAGCCTCGGCCGGCAAGTTGCGCCAACAACAGTGCGACGCGCAACGAACGCTCAATCAACGGGTCCATCAGGCCGCACAGCACGTGCAACGCGATGCTGCCGTCAGCCTGCATGCGATTCCGGTCGAGCAGCGCAAGCAGCGGCGCGTCGTCGAGCTCGACGGCGTCGAACTCCCGCACGTTCCTCCGACCGCGCGCCGCATCGATCTCACCCTCCAGGGCCATCAGCGCCTGGGCGTCCTGGGCCCGAACGGCTGCGGCAAGTCCACGCTGCTCAAGGTCATCGCCGGCCTCGTCGCGCCGCGGGTGGGCACGCGCAAGACCATCCCGGGCACGGTCTACCTCGACCAGCGCCTCGCCGCGCTGGATCCGCAGCGCACGGTACTGGCGCAACTCCAGACGGCCAATCCCGCCGCGAGCGAAAGCGATCTGCGCACGCGCCTGGCCCATCTCGACCTCGACGCGCACAAAATCGTGGCGCCGAGCGGTGCATTGAGCGGCGGCGAACGACTCAAAGCCGCCTTGGCCTGCGCGCTCTATGCCGATCCGCCCCCGCCACTGCTCTTGCTCGATGAACCCGGCAATCACCTGGACCTCGCGTCCACCGAAGCCCTCGAAGCCATGCTGCGGAGCTACCCGGGTGCGTTGATCGTCGTGTCGCACGACGACGTATTCCTGGGCAATCTGGGCCTGACCGAGCGGCTGCTTGCCACGGCGAGCGGCTGGACGCTGACGGCGTGGTGATCCAAAGAGAAAGGCGCCGAAGCGCCTTTATCCATACCGTTCAGCGTCGCAGGGAGCCATGCGTCGGCACCCGCCACTCACGCATTCAAACCCGCCACCAGTTGCCGCGCCGCCTTCGCGCTGACACCCTTGCCCGTCACGGCCAACGCCGGTGGCTTGGCCAGCATCCGCTCGAACACCCCGCGCACTTCCTCGGCCGTGATGTCCTCGATCATGGCCAGCGTGTCGGCTGCGGGCGTGACCGTGCCGCGCGCGAAAAGCTCTTCGACGGCCTGCTCCATCGTCGCGTAGGGCCGCTCGCCCGAGCGAACGCGCGACACGGTGAGCTGGTTCTTGGCGCGCTCGAGGTGCACCGGGTCGATACCCGCCGCGTGCTCGCGCAACAGACGCCCGGTCGCTGCGAACAAGGCATCGAGCTTGTCCGGGGTGGTGACGGCGTGGACGATGAAGTTGGCCCAGACGTCGCCCCCTTCCATCGCCGCGTAGGTCGTATAGGCCAGTCCAAGCTGCTCGCGGACCGTATCGCTCAGCGGCGACGACATGCCTTCGCCGAACACATATGCCGCCAACGATGCCGCCAGCCGCGCACGCGGCCCGGCGGTCTCGCTCTCGCCCTCGGGAAACAGCGGGTAGGCGATGTTCACGAACACCTGCGAGACCTGCGTGAAACGCCGCGCGAGCGCCTGGCTCACGTACTTCGCCGGGACCGGCTGCGCGACCACATCCTCGTCTGCCGACGTGCGCATCCCGTCGAACAACGCCGCAGCCAGGCTCATCCACGCGTCCACGTCGAAGTTACCTGCCGCCACGACGATGGTCTTCTCGGCGACATAATGTCGCTGCACGTGGTCGATAACGTCCTGCCGGCTGAAGCCCTCGATATTGGCCACGGTGCCGATCACCGGCATGCCCATGGGATCCTCGCCCCACAGCGCCCGGTCGAGCAGATCGCTGGCGCTGTCGCCCGGATCCTCGTCATACTCGATCGCTTCCTGGCGGATCACTTCCAGCTCGCGCTGCAGCTCGTGCTCGGGAAACGTGCTGTTCAGCACGATATCCGCCGTCATGCGCAGAAGCGCGGGCGCATGCCGACCCAGGCCCGTCATGAAATACCCGGTCATGTCCTTGCCGGTGAAGGCGTTCACCTCCGCGCCCAGACGCTCGGCATCCAGGTTGATCTCCTGGACCGAGCGCGTTTCGGTGCCCTTGAACGCCATGTGTTCGAGCACATGGCTGATGCCATTGGTGGCCGGCGTCTCGTCGCGAGAGCCGACACGCAGGAACACACCGACGCTCGCGCTCTGCACATGCGGCATCGGGATCACAAGAAGGCGCACCCCATTCGCGAGGGTCTGCTGAACAACGGAAGGACTGGTCAATTGAGTGGCCGTCATCGGCTGATTTTTACGCATGCTGCATTGTCGCAGTTCCGCGCGATCTGAGTGCGTGGACAAGCAACGGCGCCCTCTGAAATGCCCCTACTCCTCCTGGGGGATTGACGGGCAGATCCCCCTTCTGCCCAGCGGCGATCCTTCCAGCTGGCGACGATCCCCCGCCCGCGGCCATGACGCGCTCGCGCACTACTCAGCGCGAAGACGCGGCGGCGCGCATCGACTCGGCGCGACCGCGATATTGCGCGATCCATTTCAAAGACTGCGCAATCCCGCCGAACGGGAAGAAATGCAGGCTCACCTCGCCGTGCGCCTGCGTCAGGCCGGCCGCCAGGCGATCCACGAAAACGTCGGGTCCCGCCGTGCCGAACAGCTTGCCGAGCGAGATTCCGTATTTGGACCACATCGAGGCGCAGGCACTGACGCCACAGAGCGCGGCATAGCGCGCCAGCACGGCGATCCCGGCCGGACCCGGCACGCCCACCCGCACGGGAAAATCGATGCCACGCGCGCGCAGCGTCACCAGCCACGCCAACACGATGTCGGCATCGAATCCAAACTGGGTGACGATCTCGGGCCGCATACCGCGTCGTGCAATAGCACGGCATTTGCGCTCGAGCACCGCCCATCGTTCGGTCTCGCTCATGAACGCATGGCCCTCCGGATGCCCGGCCACCCCGACCACCCGAATGCCCGAACGCTCGAGCACGCCCGTCTCGATCAACGAGGTGCTGTCGGCGAACGGGCCCAACGGCGTCGCCGGGTCGCCGGCGACCACGAAGCAACGCTCCGCGCCGGCGCGTGCGGCCGCAAGCGCAACAAAGGACTCGAGTTCCGCGGCAGAGCCGATACGGCGGGCAGAGAGGTGCGGCATCGGGGTAAAGCCCAGATCCCGCACGGCGCGCGCCGCGGCCAACCGCGTGGCATCGTCCTGACCCGGCAGGTAGGGAATCGACAGCGTCGTCCCCGGCAAGATTCGATCCGCCGCAGCGGTCAGCGCCGGAATGTCTTTCGCACTGACTTCCAACGAACAGGCTTCGGTGATGTCGCGCACGGACGTGCGCATATCGACTTGATTCAATAGCATCGTAAAAAAACAAACGACCGAGGCCCGCGATCCGGGCTCAACATTGCGAAATCAAGCAAGTGTTTTGGGCGCCACGCTCGCGACGGCC
Source organism: Bordetella genomosp. 5 (assembly GCF_002261315.1). Classification (NCBI taxonomy): domain Bacteria; kingdom Pseudomonadati; phylum Pseudomonadota; class Betaproteobacteria; order Burkholderiales; family Alcaligenaceae; genus Bordetella; species Bordetella genomosp. 5. Next base: position 297,695 of record NZ_NEVP01000004.1, on the reverse strand, counting down.
TCGGAGTGGCGCGCCAGCTCGATGAACGCGCGCACATAATCGATCGCCGTCTCCGCCTCGCGCGCCCCCAGAAAAATCTGCTTGGCAATGCCGCGCTGGCCCAGCCGCACCGGCACCACGTCCATGCGGACCGCGTATTCCTCGACCAGCCAGCGCGGGAGCGCCGCCACGCCGCGTCCGCTCGCGACCATCTGCAGCATGATGTCGGTGGTTTCAATGGCCTTGTGGCGCTTGGGCGTGACACCGGCCGGAAGCAGAAACTGGTTATAGATATCCAGGCGCTCGATATCCACGGGGTAGCTGATCAGCACTTCCTGGTTCAGCTGCTGCGGCTTCACATACGCCACCGAGGCCAGCGGATGCCCCTTGGGCACGACCAGAACCTGTTCGTAATCGAACACCGGCTCGAACTTCAATCCCGGCTTGAAGAGCGGATCGGGCGTGACCAGCAGGTCGATCTCATACCCGAACAGCGCGCCGATCCCGCCGAACTGAAACTTCTGTTTGACGTCCACGTCCACATCCGGCCAGGCGGCCAGATATGGCGACACCACCTTGAGCAGCCACTGGTAGCAAGGGTGGCATTCCATCCCGATGCGCAGCGCGCCGCGCTCGCCCTGCGCGAACTGGCCCAGACGCTCCTCGGCCAGGTCCAGCTGCGGCAGCACGCGATTCGCCACCGCCAGCAAGTATTGGCCCGCCTGCGTCAGCCGCAGGCTGCGGCCCTCGCGCAGCCAGACGTCGGTGCCCAACTGCTGCTCCAGCTTCTTCATGCTGTGGCTCAGGGCTGATTGGGTGAGGTTCAACACGCCGGCAGCCGCCGTCAGCGACCCCTGCTTTTCGACCTGCTGGACGATGCTGAGATGGATGCGCTCAAGCATTCAGATGATTTCCGCTCATGGATTCGTGAAATAAAACCATTTTACTTCATCGGTACCGTTCTCTAGTATCTGTCCCTATTGTTCGTTCGCAGGTGTCCCTGGCGCCGCTGCTGTCAGAGGCAAAAAGTTGCACCGCGCCAGTCGGCGGCTCGTGCCAACGGGCCGGGCAGGCCCCGCCTGCCGCCCTTCGCCCGGGCCCGCACGACACGCACGTCGAAGCTCGGGTGAGGCTCCGCCGCCCCCAGCGGCCAGCGCCGGAGCTCGATGGCTTGCCCCCGAGTCGGCTGTCAGCCCTGCTCAGCAGCGGATCGCCACCGATGCGAACGAACCCCGACCCAGTCGTCGAAGCCCCGCCGCCACGCTTGTGCACGCGGCAAGGCCTCGGCAACGTGCAAATCAATACCGGTGAAGTCCAACATGACCCGTCCACTCCGTCTCGTCGCCGTTTCCGGCGGACTGCAACGCCCCTCGAAATCCGCCGCCCTGGCGGAGCACCTGATGGAGCTGATCGCGGATGTCGTCCCGTGCGAGCAACGCCTGGTCGAACTCGGCCAGCTCGCGCCGCAACTCGCCGGCGCGGTCTGGCGCTCGCAGCTGCCCGAATCGGTGGAGCGCGAGCTCGCCGCGGTGGAGCAGGCCGACATCCTGGTCGTGACGACGCCGGTCTATCGCGGCTCCTATACCGGGCTCTTCAAGCATTTCTTCGACTTCCTCCACCAGGACGCGCTGGTCGACACGCCCATCCTGCTCGCCGCCACCGGCGGCAGCGAGCGTCACGCCCTGATGATCGATCACCAGCTGCGGCCTCTGTTCAGCTTCTTTCAGGCGCGCACGCTGCCGTTGGGCGTCTACGCCACCGACAAGGACTTCGTCGACTACCGCCTGCAGGACGCCGCGCTGATCGAGCGCGCCCGCCTGGCCGTCGAGCGCGCCTTGCCCTTGATCGAACTGACCTACGCGCTGCGGGCAGCCCACGCAGAGGAAGCGATCGCAGCCTGAGGCAGAAATTCGACCGCGGAGGGTCGCGAGCGTCCCGATGCATGGTTGCCCTGCACTGCCTTATGAATACGCCGAGCGGCGCGCCTGTCTCGAGGCCTGACCCGATTGAAGGCTACGGGCCGGATGGCACTGAAGTCCGCTCTGCCCGGCCTTATGAATACCCAGCGTCTCGCGACGCAAACAGATAAAACGAACCGGCGCCCACCCGCCACCCATCTTTACCTCATCACCAGCGCACCCAAGACCATGAGCAACGACTTCACCTTCGACATCAAGCGCCTTCGCTTCGATGAAAACTATCGCCCGTCGGACAACACGCGCATCACGACCAACTTCGCCAATCTGGCGCGGGGGGACAGCCGCGAACAGAATCTGCGCAACACGTTGAAGATGATCGACAGCCGCTTCAACAACCTGGCGCACTGGGACAACCCGACCGGCGACCGTTACGCCGTCGAGCTCGACATCATCACCGTCGAGATGACGATCAACGCAGAAGCCGGCAGCAACGTCTTTCCGCTGATCGAGATCCTGCAGACGAACATCGTCGACCGGAAAACCAATCAGCGCATCGAGGGTATCGTCGGGAACAACTTCTCGTCGTACGTGCGCGACTACGACTTCAGCGTGGTGCTGCCGGAATTCAACAACGACAAGCCCACGTTCAGCACGCCGGAGAACTTCGGCGATCTGCATGGCAAGCTCTTCAAGCACTTCCTGAATTCGAGCGCTTACAAGGCGCACTTCGCCAAGCCCCCGGTGATCTGCATCAGTGCGTCGAGCAGCAAGACCTATCACCGCACCGAGAATCACCACCCGATCCTGGGCGTCGAATACCAGCAGAACGAGCTCTCCTCGACGGACCAATACTTCGAGAAGATGGGCCTGGAAGTGCGCTACTTCATGCCGCCCGGCAGCGCCGCCCCCTTCGCCTTTTATTTCCAGGGCGACCTGCTCGGCCAATACACGAATCTGGAACTGATCAGCCTGATCGCCACGATGGAAACGTTCCAGAAGATCTACCGCCCCGAGATCTACAACGCCAACTCCGCGGCCGGCCGACTCTACCGCCCGAGCCTGAAGAATCAGGACTACTCGCTCACGCAGATCGTCTACGACCGCGAAGAACGCAGCCAGCTCGCCGTGAAACAAGGGAAGTTCACGGAAGAGCATTTCATCAAGCCCTACAAGAACAAGCTCGACAGCTGGGCTGCCAGCGTCTCTCACTAATTACTCAAGCCACACTCGAGATCATTCACAATGAAAAAACTATTGCCCACGTCGACCGCCGGTAGCCTGCCCAAGCCCTCCTGGCTGGCCCAGCCCGAGAAACTCTGGTCGCCCTGGAAGCTGCAAGACGAAGAACTCGTCGAAGGCAAACAAGATGCGCTGCGCCTGGCCCTGCAAGAACAACAACACGCCGGCATCGATATCGTCAGCGACGGCGAACAGACCCGCCAGCACTTCGTCACCACGTTCATCGAACACCTGAGCGGCGTCGATTTCGAAAAGCGCGAAACCGTGCGCATCCGTGATCGCTACGACGCGAGCGTCCCGACCGTCGTCAGCGCCGTCAGCCGCCAGAAGCCCGTGTTCGTCGAAGACGCGAAGTTCCTGCGTCAACAGACCAAGCAGCCCATCAAATGGGCGCTGCCTGGCCCCATGACGATGATCGACACGCTGTACGACGCGCACTACAAGAGCCGCGAAAAGCTGGCCTGGGAATTCGCCAAGATCCTGAACCAGGAAGCCCGCGAACTCGAAGCCGCCGGCGTCGACATCATCCAGTTCGACGAGCCCGCCTTCAACGTCTTCTTCGACGAAGTCAACGACTGGGGCATCGCCACCCTCGAGCGCGCCATCGAAGGCCTCAAGTGCGAAACCGCCGTGCACATCTGCTACGGCTACGGCATCAAGGCCAACACCGACTGGAAAAAGACGCTGGGCTCCGAATGGCGCCAGTACGAGGAATCCTTCCCCAAGCTCCAGCAATCCAGCATCGACATCGTCTCGCTCGAATGCCACAACTCGCATGTGCCGATCGACCTGATCGAACTCATCCGCGGCAAGAAGGTGATGGTCGGCGCCATCGACGTGGCCACCGACAAAATCGAAACCCCCGAAGAAGTCGCCGCCACCCTGCGCAAGGCGCTCAAGTTCGTCGACGCCGACAAGCTCTACCCCTGCACCAACTGCGGCATGGCCCCCCTCTCGCGCCGCGTCGCGAACGGCAAGCTCAACGCGCTGGCGGCCGGTGCGGAGATCGTGCGCAAGGAAATCGCGGGTTGATTTCGGTGTAAAGCCGTAAGGCTGATGCAAAAAACAAAAGGCGCCTCGGCGCCTTTTGTTTTGCTTGTTTACGCGGGCATCTCACCGAGATTCTTGGCCGCTTGCTCGAGCCCACCCAGAATCGAGTCGACGACAAACGGCGAGATGTCTTGCGGCAGGTCTGCCTGCACCTCCGCGATGGCGGCGGGGGTTCGGGCGAGGATATCTTCGATGATGGGTTCCGCGGTCGAGCCATAGCCCACCGTCTTTGCCGTGCTGTTGAAGTGCCTGCGGTTGCGACCGCCGCTCCCTTAACTGGAAGATTCTGAAGATTAAATGGCAACGACAAAGACAGCGGCCGTCCCACATCCGCTTGAAACCATCCCGAGTCGTACTGCAGCTCCATCTCGCCACGCGCGGGAATCGTCCAGCGCCCGACGCGAACCCCATTGGTCCAGAGAGACAGACTGCGGCTGTGCGATCGACGTCCCACGTCACCAGTCCGTGGCGGAGTCGGCGCGCGCCACGGCGGCGCGATTGCCGATGACGACTTCCAGACCCAACGCGCCACACCAGGCGAGCAGCTGCTCCACGCTCAACTCGTGTGCGTTGAGCTCCAGATGAGAGATGCGCGATTGGCTAAGACCGACGCGACTGGCCAACTCGGATTGAGTCCAGCCTTTAGCCTTGCGCGGGTTTTCGGGTCATGCGCCTATCACCAAACGGCGATCAGGGGGATGCGGACATCCGAGTTGCGAGCATGTCGGCCTGGACGGCAAATTTCTTCGCATCCATCTTCTGCAACTGCGCAAGGTGATGGACCTTCCAACGGATGCCCGGCAGCTGCTCGAGGTGTGCGATGCCTAGCAGCGACCATTCCGGCGCGCCGGCGACCAGCGACAGCAGGAAGCGTCGCTCGTTGTCATCGAGACCCTGCTGGATCTCGCCCACCATGCGTTCTCGTGCGGCAAGTAGCGCGCCAAGGGGTACCGGCTCCGCCGTCATGCCTTGGAAGTTATGCGTGTAGTCGTGCCGGATGTCCCGGAGGGGCGGGAACAGCACCTCATGGATCGGCCGGTTGCTGCTGCACAGGTAGACCACGAAGGCGCGCCGGATGGCAGACGTAATTCCCTCGTGCGCAAAAAGTTGCATCACGTCGAACAAGTCCCGCGGATGCTGCCGATCCAGCGCCGCCACCAGCTTGCCACCGTACATATCTTCCAGCGACACCACGGGGATCTCAAGATCGGCCATCAGCAGGTCGCGAGCGGTCGGCGTGAGTGGAGCACGACGCACCGGTTGCACGGTGCCTCGCATCACGAAGTTGACTTCGATCTTGACCTGTATCGAGCCGCGGCGCACTAGCAACTTGGTCTCGCCCGATGCCGCCGCCGGAGCATGCGTTTGGAATCCTCGCTTTTTCAGGCGCTCGGCAGCCTCTCTAATAGCGGTGTTGATGCGGCCCAGCGCCGTGTCGCGGGAGAGCGTGTGATCGGGGAAAACCAGATCGAGGTCCACCGACAAGCGCGGCATGTCGCGCACGAACAGGTTGATTGCCGTACCGCCCTTCAATGCGAAGGTGTCGTCCACGAACACCAGCGGAGCGAGTTGCGTCAGCAGGCGCGCGGTGTCGAGATAAAGCGGGTTCATGCCTTGAGCACCAACAGGCCGTCAGGCGATCTGGACACCCACGGCCGGTCGCTGCCCGTTGGCAGCTTGTCCGGGTCGAGCTTTTCTGCCCAAGGCAATGCGCCCTCTCGGCCGAGCTGCAGGCACAGCCGTACTGTCTTGACGCTGGTACAGCGTTGCAGCAGTTCGCGCAAAACGTCAGCACGAAGGCCGTAGGCGTTCTCCACGAGTTCGCGGGCCTCTTGCAGGGGCTGACGCACACCGACCTCGCTCAAAAGCTCCAGCAGGGCGCGCTCCGGCGTGGAGACTTGCGGCGCCCCGCTGCGCTTCTCGAACAGGCTGACCTGCAGTAATGCATCTGGCGTCTCGTCGAACAGGCGCTTGCGATGGTACTCGGCCGGAAAGCGTTGGGTAAACCACTCCGGCAGGCGGGCTGCAGTCCAGCCGTACAGCTGCAGCACGGGCTGCTGCGAAACGTACTGGCGCACGCCATACCAGTCGAGCGCCGACTTGCCACCGACATGCAAGCCTTCAAACCTGCGCTCCAACAGCGACAGGCAAGGAGCCAGAGCCAGGGCATCGCTTGGGCGGGCGTAGACGCCGCGCGCCAAACGAGTGAGCCATCCTGCCCTGACGTAATGAACGGCCAGGTCTGCCGAAATGCCCAGCGACGCCAAGTCCTCTGAAACCAGGGGCGCACCCGGCACCAATCGGGTGTAAAGGGCTTTTAGTTTGGTGGTTTCAGTCGTAGCCATACTACGATTTCTACAACCTTTTCAAAGACACGTCAATTTAGTATTATTTTTATAATCGTAGCCATACTACGACAATAGTAATTTATCTAAATTCCGGCGCGGCCTTCTGATTCTTTGTAAAGGCCCGGCGGGCGGCGCATTTCTTAAGGCGGACCTCTCCGGATCGCCCGGCCCTCATGCTGCCTCAACGGCAACGACAAGTCGGGAGCGCACGTTCACCCAACCACCACCAAAAACAAAAGGCGCCGAAGCGCCTTTTGTTTTACCCAACTACCTCAAGCGAGATCACTCCCACTCAATCGTCGCCGGCGGCTTGCTCGAGACGTCGTACACGACCCGGTTGATCCCGCGCACTTCGTTGATGATGCGCGAAGACACACGCGCCAGCAGCGGGTGCGGCAGCGGGGCCCAATCGGCCGTCATGAAGTCGAAGGTTTGCACGGCGCGCAGGGCCACGACGTATTCGTAGGTGCGGCCGTCGCCCATCACCCCCACGGACTTGACCGGCAGGAAGACGGCGAAGGCTTGGGAGGTGAGCTCGTACCAGCTCAGGCCCGAGGCGCTGTCCTTGGTGTTGCGCAGCTCTTCGATGAAGATCGCGTCGGCGCGGCGCAGGAGCTCGGCGTATTCGTGCTTCACTTCGCCGAGGATGCGCACGCCCAGGCCGGGGCCGGGGAACGGGTGGCGGTAGACCATCTGCGGCGGCAGGCCGAGGGCGACGCCGAGTTCGCGGACTTCGTCCTTGAACAGTTCGCGCAGCGGCTCGAGCAGGCTCAGGTTGAGCGTGTCGGGCAGGCCGCCCACGTTGTGGTGCGACTTGATCGAGGTGGCCTTGCCGGTCTTGGCGCCGGCCGATTCGATCACGTCGGGGTAGATCGTGCCCTGGGCCAGCCACTTGGCGGTCTTGAGCTTGCCGGCTTGTTCCTGGAAGACTTCGACGAACTCGCGGCCGATGATCTTGCGCTTGGCCTCGGGGTCCGACTGGCCCGCGAGCTTGCCCATGAACTGGTCGGTGGCATCGACGTGAATGATCTTCACGCCCATGTTTTCGGCGAAGGTCTCCATGACCTGCACGCCTTCGTTCAGGCGCAGCAGGCCGTGGTCGACGAACACGCAGGTGAGCTTGTCGCCGATGGCGCGGTGGATCAGCGCGGCTGCAACCGAGCTATCGACGCCGCCGGAAAGGCCCAGGATGACTTCATCGTCGCCCACCTGCTCGCGGATGCGCGCCACGGCTTCGGAGATGTAGTCGGGCATGTTCCAGTCGCCCTCGCAGCCGCAGATCTCGCGCACGAAGCGCGACAGCATGGCCTTGCCCTGCACGGTGTGCGTGACTTCGGGGTGGAACTGCACGGCGTAGAAGCCGCGGGCTTCGTCGGCCATGCCGGCGATTGGGCAGGACGGCGTGGAGGCCATCAGCACAAAGCCGGGCGGCAGTTCGGTGACCTTGTCGCCGTGGCTCATCCAGACCTTGAGCATGCCGTGGCTTTCTTCGGTGGTGAAGTCCGACAGGCCGTTGAGCAGCTTGGTGTGGCCGTGGGCGCGCACTTCGGCGTAGCCGAATTCGCGGTGGTCGGAGAAGCTCACGACGCCGCCGAGCTGCTGCGCCATGGCTTGCATGCCGTAGCAGATGCCCAGCACCGGCAGGCCCAGTTCGAATACGGCGTGCGGCACGCGCATCGAGCCTTCTTCGTAGGCCGAGGCGTGGCTGCCCGACAAGATGATGCCCTTCAGGCCCTGAGCGGCTTGCTCACGGATGAAGGCGTCGTCGACGTCGCCCGCATGGATTTCGGAATAGACGCCAGCCTCGCGCACACGGCGTGCGATCAGTTGCGTGACTTGCGAACCGTAGTCGAGGATGAGGATGCGTTGGTGCATAGTGACTCTGCCGGTTGGAAATAAAAGCGCACCGGCCAGAACCTTGCGGGCTCTGCCGGTGCGCGATGCATTGCTGGTATGACGTGATCGGAGGATCAGTCGGCGCGATAGTTCGGCGCCTCCTTGGTGATCTGCACATCATGGACGTGGGACTCGCGCACGCCCGCCGAAGTGATCTCGACGAATTGCGTTTTGGTGCGCATGTCGTCGATCGTGGCGCAGCCGCAGTAACCCATCGAGGCGCGGATGCCGCCCACCAGCTGATAGATGATGGCGAGGACGCTGCCCTTGTAGGGCACGCGGCCTTCGATGCCTTCGGGCACCAGCTTGTCGGCGTTGTTGGCGGGATCCTGGAAGTAGCGGTCGGCCGAACCATCGGCCATCGCGCCCAGGCTGCCCATGCCGCGATACGACTTGTACGAACGGCCCTGGAACAGCACGACTTCGCCCGGCGCCTCTTCGGTGCCGGCGAACATGCCGCCCATCATGCAGGCGAAGGCGCCGGCCGACAGGGCCTTGGCGACGTCGCCCGAGTAGCGGATACCGCCGTCGGCGATCAGAGGCACGCCCGTGCCTTCGAGGGCCTGGGCCACGTCGGAGATGGCGGTGACCTGCGGCACGCCCACGCCAGCCACGATACGGGTGGTGCAGATCGAGCCCGGGCCGATACCGACCTTGACGCCGTCGGCGCCCGCTTCGACCAGCGCCAGCGCGGCGGCGGCGGTGGCGATGTTGCCGCCGATCACTTCGACCTTGGGGTAGTTTTGCTTGACCCAGCGCACGCGCTCGATCACGCCGGCCGAGTGGCCGTGCGCGGTGTCGACGATGATGACGTCGACGCCGGCGGCCACCAGCTTCTCGACACGCTCTTCGGTGCCGGCGCCCACGCCGACCGCCGCGCCCACGCGCAGCTGGCCGAAGGCATCCTTGCAGGCGAAGGGGTGTTCGGTGTTCTTGACGATGTCCTTGACCGTGGCCAGGCCGCGCAGCTCGAATGCGTCGTTGACGATGAGCACGCGCTCCAGGCGATGCTTGTGCATCAGGGTCTGGGCTTCTTCGAGGGTGGCGCCCTCGCGCATCGTGACCAGGCGGTCCTTCGGCGTCATGACGTTGGTCAGCGGGACGTCGAGGCGGTCTTCGAAGCGCAGGTCGCGGTTGGTGACGATGCCGACCAGCTTGCCATTCTCGACAACGGGCAGGCCCGAAATGCCGTGCTGGCGCTGCAGGGCGATCGCGTCGCGCACCTTCATGTCCGGCGTGACGGTGACCGGGTCGATCACGATGCCGAATTCATGACGCTTGACGCGGGCCACTTCACGGGCCTGCTCATCAGCGGACAGATTTTTGTGGATGATGCCGATACCACCCTCTTGCGCCATGGCGATGGCCAGACGCGACTCCGTCACGGTGTCCATGGCAGCGGACACGAGCGGGATGTTCAGGGTGATATTGCGGGTGAGGCGGGTGGTCAGCGAGGTGTCGCGCGGCAACACCTCGGAGTACGCAGGCACCAACAACACGTCGTCGAAGGTGAGCGCTTTTTGGACGAGACGCATGGGGAACTCCGGGCGCAAAGCAAGATTATACGCCGTGCGTGTGTTTTTACTAGGTGTTGACCCTAGGTTTTTGGCAGGAAAGCGGAGAGGAAGTGGCACGCGCGGCACATCCCCCGGCGTATCCCCGGCCGCGCCTGAACCGACCCCGATTCATCGGCCGACGCCCGGAATACGGGTCGGGCGCCCGGCGGCACACGCCTGCCGCCGCCCCGCTGCTCCCCCAGCATCACCGAGCGGCCTCGCGCCACCAGGCGCGGCCCGGGTGTGGCGCGCGCAGATCCAGGCGCTCGCCCATCTGAGGCGTCGCCAGCGGGATGCCGGCCTGCGACGCGAGCACAGCCACGCGCTCGAACGGTTCGTCCCAGGTATGCATGGCCAGGTCGAAGGTGCCGTTATGGATCGGCATGAGCCAGCGCCCCTGCAGGTCTCGATGTGCCTGCACGGTTTCCTCGGGCTGCATGTGGACGTAGGCCCACTGCGCGTTGTACGCGCCGGTCTCCAGAAACGTGACATCGAATGGCCCATAACGCTCGCCGATCTCGCGAAAGCCGGCGTGATAGCCCGTGTCGCCGCTGAAGAAGAGACGCAGGCCCTGGTCGAGCACGGCCCACGAGGCCCACAACGTGCGATTGCCGTCGCGCAGGCCACGGCCCGAGAAGTGCTGCGCGGGGGTGGCGGCAAAGCGTACGCCGTCGATCTCCGCTTCCTGCCACCAGTCGAACTGACGGACGCGCTCGGATGCCACGCCCCACGCGATCAGCCGGTCGCCCACCCCCAACGGCGTGAGGAATACCTGGGCGCGCTCGGCCAGATACTGGATGGTGGCGTGATCGAGGTGGTCGTAGTGGTCATGCGACAACAGCACACCCCGTAGCGGCGGCAGGTCCTCGAGCGCGATGGGCGGCGCATGGAATCGCTTGGGACCCGCCCATTGCACGGGCGAGGCGCGTTCGGAGAACACCGGGTCGGTCAGCCACCAGCCGTTGGCCAGCTTGATGAGCAAGGTCGAATGGCCCAGGCGGTACAGGCTGTGCAGCGGCGCCGCGGCGAGCGCTTCGGCGCTGAGCGCCTGCACGGGCACCGCACCGGCCGGACGGGTGCCTGCGGGCTTATGCAGCAACACGTCCCAGATGATGCGCAGTGTCTTGCCGAGCGAATCGTTGGGCTTGGGCACGGGATTGGCGAAGCCGGTTCCGACGGATTGCGGCGACGTCGGATAGGCGGCAATGGGCGTACGAGTCAGCAGGCAGGACGTCATGATCAGGGCTCCAGCGATAAGAAGGATGAGTGAGTAACGCGCGCGGCGGGACATGAGTTCAAGGTAAGGTCAAAGCTATAAATGAGTGATTGATCGATCATTAATCAGCTAAAAAATGTGGCCGCGTCATCGCTGGATACCGCGCCAGAACAGATCGAACGCGGCCTGACCGAACTCGTCGCGCCGGGCGGGTTGGGCGGCAATGGCGTCCAGCGTGGTCTCGAACAGGCCGATGAAGACGTGTTCCATATAGAAGCTCAAGCGGTCGGGCGCCACGTAGGCTTGCAGGCTGGCTTGCAGGCGCGACAGCACATCGGCAAACAGCGCCGAACATTGGTCCCGGGTGCAGGAAGCGATGCGCTGCGACACCTTGAGCTGCTTGAGCGCCTTGCGCTCCAGCGGCTGGGCCGCGCCCCACGCGATCAGCGTGTTCCAGATGTGGAGCAACTGGCTCCGGGCGTCGCCATCGGCCGGATAGCCCTCGGCAATGGTCTGAGAAAGCCGCGTCTCGAGCTTCACGAACAGCGCATTGAGCAGCGCGTCCTTGTTGTCGAAATAAATAAACAGCGTACCTTCGGCAACTTTGGCGGCGCGCGCGATCTGGGCGGTGGAAGCACCGACGCCCTGCTCCGCCACGAGGCGGGCGGCGGCATCGAGGATTGCTTCGCGCTTGAGATCGCTTAACGGGCGGGCCATGGCGATGAATGAGTGAGTAGTTTGTCATTTATAGCCGATTACGCGCGAAGGGTGCAAGCATTGCGTCCATGCGCGAAAGGTGGGCGTTGGGCGTCGGGGCATTGGGCGTCGGAGCTCGGGCGTCGGCATCGGCATCGGGTCCGCCCGACTGCCACCGTAGAGGCGCCCCCATCACCCGCCCACCCTCGCCGCTGTGAGCTGCTCATAGGGTATTTGCTTATGCGCTTTAATTATTTGTGAGGCGCATACTGCATCGGCAAGAATTCATTCTGAGCATTAAAAGTATCAGATGGAATTACGCCAACTCGAGGCCTTCGCGGCCGTCATGTCCACCGGTAGCGTGACCGCCGCCGGGCGACTTCTCGGACGGTCACAACCCGCGATCACCCGGCTCATTCAGGAGCTGGAGGCGGAGCTTGGCTATGCGTTGTTCGCCCGCAGCGGCCCGCGCGTCATGCCCAGCGAACAGGGTTTCCTGCTCTACGAAGATGTCGAGCAAACCCTGGCCAACCTCAAGCAACTTCAGCGCCGCGCGCAGGAAATCGGCGCGGGCACCCCTCGTGCCCTGCAGCTGGCCGCCACGCCGGCACTGGCCGCGGGTTTGTTGCCGCAGGCGCTCGCGCAGGCCGAGGCCAGGTTTGGCGTGCGTCCGACGCACGTGCGCAGCGCATCGCCCGAGCGCGTGATGCAGGCCGTGCTCAACGGCTCGGCACAGCTGGGCGTGACCAGCCTGCCCCTCGAGCACCGCGGCCTGACCGTGCACTGGATCGGCGAATCGCGTTGCGTGCTGGCCGTGCCGCAAGAGGATCCGCTGGCCGCGTTGCCGGTGGTGCCGCTCGCCCGGCTGGCGGGCCGCCGCGTGATCACGATGGCCAACCCGTATCGCTTGCGTCATCGTCTGGACCAGGCCTTGCAGGCCGCGGACGTGAGCAGCGAAGCCTTGATCGAGACCAACGCCTCTGTCAATGCGCTGACCGCCGTGCGCCATGGTCTGGGCGTGGCCATTCTCGAGCCCGTGTCCGCCTACGGCACGCCGCTCGCGGGCGTGGCGATCCGTCCTATCGATACCTCCATTCCCTTTTTCTTCGGGGTCATCACGCCGCAGGCCTGCCAGCTCGGCGCCGACATGCCCGTGCTGGCGCAGGCGCTCGCGGACAGCGCGCGCGCACTGCTGCCCGACCTGGTGATGCACGAGGCAGGCGCGCACGCGAGCCTGCTCAACCAGATCCATGGCGATGACCTCTTACCGTTGGAATCCGCAGCATCATGACTGACCTCACGCCGCCCGCCGGCCTGCCCGCGCTCGAAGCGCGGCTGCGCCAGGATCTCGCCTGGCTCGAATTGCCCGCAAAACCCTGGGTGCCCGCGCGCACGCACGACGGCCAGGACGTGCTCGAAGTGGCCGTGATCGGCGGCGGCATGGCGGGCCTCGCGGCCGCGGCCTCGCTCAAGCATCTCGGCATTCGCGCCGTCATCTTCGATCGCGCGCCCGCGGGCTTCGAGGGTCCATGGGCCACGACCGCGCGCATGGAGACCCTGCGTTCGCCCAAGCAGCTCACCGGCCCCGCGCTCGGCCTGCCCGCGTTGACGTTCCGCGCCTGGTTCGAGGCGCAGTTCGGCGCCGCCGAGTGGGAAGCGCTGGACAAGATTCCGCGGCTGCAATGGATGGACTATCTGCGCTGGTACCGCCAGGTGCTGGCCATCGATGTGCGCAACGATCACAGCGTGCGCGCAGTGCGTCCGCGTGCCGGCGGGCTGGTGCAGCTCGATCTGGATACGCCCGCCGGCGCGCAGACGGTGCTCGCGCGCCGCGTCGTGCTGGCCACGGGCCGCGACGGACTCGGCGGCGCCTACGTGCCCCCGATGGCCGACGCGCTGCCGCGCGATCGCTGGGCGCACTCCTCCGACGCGTACGATTACGGCACCTTGGCCGGCAAGCGCGTGGGCGTGGTGGGCGCGGGTGCGTCGGCCATGGATAGCGCCGCCACCGCGCTCGAGGCGGGCGCGGCCAGCGTCGATCTGCTGATCCGCCGCGCGGACATCCCCCGCATCAACAAGGGAAAAGGCGCTGGCAACCCGGGCCTCACGCACGGCCACCTGACGCTGCCCGACGCGTGGAAATGGAAGATCCGCCACTACATCAACGTGCAGCAGGTGCCGCCGCCCCGTGGCAGCACGCTGCGTGTATCGCGCCATCCGAACGCCCGCTTCAATCTCGGTGCGGCCGTGCTGGATGCACGCATGGACGGCGACGAGATCAAGGTCACCACGCCCAAGGGCGTGTTCCGGCTGGACTTTCTGATCTTCTCGACCGGCTTTCGCATCGACTGGAAGGCGCGTCCCGAGTTCGCCCCCTTTGCCGAAGCGACCCGCATCTGGGGCGACCGCTACGTGCCGGCCGCGGGCGACGAAGACCAGGAGCTGCACGATTCGCCCGACCTGGGCCCGGCCTTCGAATTTCAGGAACGCACGCCGGGCACCTGTCCGGGGCTCACGCGCGTGCATTGCTTCAGCTACCCGGCCGCGCTGACGCACGGCACGGTGTCGGGTGATATCCCCGCCGTGAGCGAAGGCGCGCGGCGACTCGCCCAGGGCATCGCCGCCCTGCTCTACCAGGAAGACGCCGACGTGCACTTCGCCAACATGCAGGCCTTCGGCGAACCCGAAGTCTTCGGCGACGAGTGGGTGCCGGCTCCGCCCCCCGAGGAGCGCGCATGACACTCTGGCTCTTGCGCCGTCTGGCCCAGGCCGTCGTCGTCGTGCTGCTCATGACGGTGATCGTCTTCGCCGGGCTCCATGCGATCGGCAACCCGGTCGACATCCTGATCGGTCAGGATGTCGATCAGGTCGACCGCGCCCGCATCATCGCCGAGCTCGGCCTGGACCAGCCGCTCTGGCGCCAGTACATCGGCTTTCTGAATGGCGCGTTGCACGGCAACCTCGGCAACAGCTTCGTCTACAACATCCCGGCCGTGGAGCTGATCCTGCAGCGCCTGCCCGCGACGCTCGAACTGGCCGTGGCCGCGCTGATGCTGGCCGTGCTGATCGGCCTGCCGCTCGGCCTGTTTGCCGGGCTCTATCCGGAGAACCCGGTGTCGCGCATCATCATGACCGGCAGCATCGTGGGCTTTTCCTTGCCCACGTTCTGGGTCGGCCTGATGCTCATCATGGCGTTCTCGGTGTCGCTGGGCTGGCTGCCGGCCAGCGGCCGCGGCGAAACGGTCGAGTGGCTGGGCGCGAAGTGGTCGTTCCTCACGCTCGACGGCTGGCGCCACATGCTGCTGCCCGCCATCAACCTGTCGCTCTTCAAGATCTCGCTCGTGATCCGCCTGACGCGCGCCGGCGTGCGCGAGGTGCTGCCGCTCGACTATGTGAAGTTTGCGCGCGCCAAGGGGCTCTCGCCCGTGCGCGTGATCGGCGTGCACGTGCTGCGCAACACGCTGATTCCGCTCGTCACGGTGCTGGGTCTGGAGCTCGGCTCCACCATCGCGTTTGCGGTCGTGACCGAGAGCATCTTCGCCTGGCCCGGTGCCGGCAAGCTGATCCTCGACAGTATCAATGCCCTCGATCGCCCGGTCATCGTGTCGTACCTGGTCGTGGTGGTGTGCCTGTTCGTCACGCTCAATCTGATCGTCGACATTCTTTATAAAGTGCTGGACCCGCGGGTACGGCTGGAGGGCACGGCATGAGCGGCTCCGCAACGACGCCGGCGACCGCGCCGGCCGCGCTCAAGCGCGAATCTCCCTGGCGCCGCAATGTGGCCGAGTTCATGAGCTCGCGCACGGCGGTGTTCGGCCTGATCGTGGCGGTGCTGCTGATCCTGGCGGCGCTGCTCGCGCCCTGGATCACGCCGCAGAACCCCTACGACCTGAACCAGCTCGACGTGCTCGACGCGCGCCTGCCGCCCGGCACCGAGAATGGCCTGGCCACGTTCAAATACTGGCTCGGCACCGACGGTCAGGGCCGCGATCTGTACTCCAGCATCCTGTATGGTCTGCGCATCAGCCTGATGGTGGGCGTGGGCTCGGCCGTGATCGCCGGCCTCGTGGGCACGCTGCTGGGCCTGATCGCCGCGTACGCCGGCGGCCGGGTCGACGCGCTCATCATGCGCGTGGTCGACCTGATCCTGTCGTTCCCGTCGATCCTCGTGGCGATGATGATCCTCGCCTATCTGGGCAAGGGCGTGGGCAATGTGGTGCTGACACTGGTGTTGCTCGAATGGGCCTACTACGCCCGCACGGCGCGCGGCCAGGCGCTGGTGGAGCGTCGCCGCGAGTACGTGGAAGCCGCCCGCTGTCTCGACATCCCGAACTGGCGCATCGTGTTGCGCCACATCCTGCCCAACTGCCTGCCGCCGCTGATCGTGATCGGCACGCTGCAGATCGCCCGCGCCATCACGCTCGAAGCCACGCTGAGCTTCCTGGGCCTGGGCGTGCCGGTGACCGAACCGTCGCTCGGCCTGCTGATCTCCAACGGCTACCAGACGATGCTGTCGGGCCAGTACTGGATCAGCTTCTACCCGGGCATCGCCCTGCTCGTCACGCTCGTCGCCATCAATCTGGTCGGCGACCGCCTGCGCGACGTGCTCAATCCGAGGACCCACAAATGAGCGCCGGTCAGCATTCCCCGGCGGTCACGCTGGAGGTGCGCAATCTGCGCACGTATTTCCACACCCGCGCCGGCGTGCTGCCGGCCGTCGACGACGTGTCGTTCACGCTCGAGCGCGGCAAGATCCTGGGTCTGGTCGGTGAGTCCGGCTCGGGTAAGTCCGTGACCGGTTTCTCGATCATGGGCTTGGTGGACGCGCCGGGCCGCATCGAGGCCGGCAGCAGCATCCTGTTCCAGGGCCGCGATCTCACCACGCTGCCGCCGCGCGAGCTGCGCAAGCTGCAGGGCAACCGCATCGCGATGATCTTCCAGGATCCGATGATGACGCTGAACCCGGTGTTGCGCATCGATGCCCAGATGATCGAGGCGGTGCGCGCGCACGAGCGCGTGAGCCGCGCCGAGGCACGCGAGCGCGCCCGCGACACGCTGGGCATGATGGGCATTCCGAGTCCGGAAGAGCGGCTGCTGGCGTACCCGCATCAGCTCTCGGGCGGCATGCGCCAGCGGGTCGCGATCGCGATTGCCATGCTGCATCGCCCCGACCTCATCATCGCCGACGAGCCGACCACGGCGCTGGACGTCACCATCCAGGCGCAGATCCTGTCGGAAGTGCAGAAGCTCGCGCGCCAGCACGGCACCAGCCTGATCTGGATCACCCATGATCTGTCGGTGGTGGCAGGCCTCGCCGACGAAGTGGCCGTGATGTATGCCGGCCGCATCGTCGAGTATGGCGCTGTCGACCCGGTGCTCGACGCCCCGCTGCATCCTTACACCACGGGCCTGATCGGCAGCCTGCCCAGCAACAACCAGCGCGGCCAGCGGCTGCGCCAGATTCCAGGCATGACGCCCAACCTTCTGACCCTGCCCGCCGGCTGTGCCTTCAAGTCGCGCTGCGACCGCGCCACGGCTGCCTGTGACGCCCGACCCGCGCTTACCGAGCCCCTGCCGCAACGCCTGGTGCGTTGCTTCCATCCGGCCGTGACGCCGGTGGTGGAGGTGTCGGCATGAGCACGCCCCTGATCGAACTCAAGCAGGTCAGCAAGCGTTTCGGCGAACGGCCGGTCGGCCACGTCGAGCGCCTGCTGTCGCGCGCCGGTCTTGCCAAGCCGCCCGCCGTGACGCGCGCGGTCGATGGCGTCGATCTGATCGTGCGCCCCGGCGAGGTGGTCGGCCTGGTCGGCGAATCCGGCTGCGGCAAGTCCACGCTCGGACGCATCGCCGCCGGCCTGCTCTCGCCTACCGAGGGCCAGGTGCTGGTCAACGGCCAGACGGCCGCCGAGATGAGCCCCGAGGCCGCGCACCGCGCGCGCCTCAAGGTGCAGATGATCTTCCAGGATCCGTACGCCAGCCTCAATCCGCGTCTGCGCGTGGACGAGATCGTGGGCGAGGCGGCCCGTATCCATGGCCTCGTGGGCCGCGCCGGCTTCGACGACTACGTGAGCGAGCAGATGCAGCGCGCGGGGCTCGACCCCGCGCTGCGCCAGCGCTATCCGCATCAGTTCAGCGGCGGCCAGCGCCAGCGTATCGGCATCGCCCGCGCGCTCGCGGTGCAGCCCGACATGCTGGTGTGCGACGAGGCCGTGGCCGCGCTCGACGTGTCGATCCAGGCCCAGATCCTGAATCTGTTCATGGATCTGCGCGAGGAGCTCAACCTCACCTATCTCTTCATCAGCCACGACCTGGGCGTGGTCGAGCATGTGTCGGACCGCGTGGTCATCATGTACCTGGGCCGGGTGGTCGAGTCCGCGCCGGTCGACGAGGTGTTCCGCCACGCCAACCATCCCTACACGCAGGCGCTGCTGGCCGAGATTCCGCGCATGGACGCGCGCCACAAGACGTTTACCGCGATCAAGGGCGAGATCCCGAGTCCGCTTGCCCCGCCGTCGGGATGCCATTTCCATCCGCGATGTCCGCACGCGATGCCGCGCTGCAAGACCGAGGTGCCGCAGCTCAAGGGAATCGCGATCAACCACCTGAGCGCCTGTCACCTCAACGATCAGTAAGAACCCCGTGACGCGGCATTGCCGCGCCCACCTATGTATACGAACCGCTGTCCCTCGAGAGGATCCTGACCATGAAACACCGTCTTCTGAATACCCTGGCCGCCGCGCTGCTGGCGGCCTCCGCCTCGGCCGGCGTGCACGCCGAATCGCTGTCGATCGGCTTCGCCGACCCGCTGTCCTCCCTCGACCCGCAGCTCAACAACCACGCCGGCGACCGCTCCGTGGCCCTGCACTTCTGGGACCTGCTGGTCGAAAACAAGTGGAACAAGCTGCAGCCCGGTCTGGCCCTCTCGTGGAAGCCGCTGGACGACAAGACCTGGGAATTCAAGCTGCGCCCCAACGTGAAGTGGCAGGATGGCCAGCCCTTCACCGCCGACGATCTGATCTACTCGTACACCCGTGCCAAGGCCGTGCCGGGCAGCGTCGCCACCTACGCCGGCTACCTGCGCACGATCGAATCGATGAGCGCGCCCGATCCGCTGACCTTCGTCGTCAAGACCAAGGCGCCGAACCCCGACCTGCCGCTGAACCTCGCGTCGGTGCACGTCGTGAGCAAGCACGTGGGCGAGAAATCGAGCACCGAAGACTACAACTCGGGCAAGGCCATGATCGGCACGGGCCCGTACAAGTTCGTCTCGTACACCCCCGGCGACCGCGTCCTGATGGAACGCAACGACGCCTACTGGGGCGACAAGCAGATCTGGGAGAAGGTCAACTACCGCTACATCAACAACGCCGCCTCGCGCACGGCCGCGCTGCTGGCCGGTGACGTCGACGTGATCGACAAGGTGTCGGTGTCCGACCTCGAGCGCCTGTCCAAGGCGCCGAACATCTCGGTGTATCCCTACGCCGGCCTGCGCGTGATGCTGCTGCAACCCAGCTTCAGCGACAAGCCTTCGCAATACATCACCGACAAGAACGGCAAGCCGCTCGACAAGAACCCGCTGCTCGACGTGCGCGTGCGCCAGGCGCTGAACCTCGCGATCAACCGCAAGGCCATCGTCGACCGCGTGCTGCAGGATGCCGCCACCGAAGCGAACCAGTGGATGCCCGAAGGCACCTTCGGCTACAACCCGGACATCAAGAACATTCCGTTCGACGCCGCGCAGGCCAAGAAGCTGCTGGCCGAAGCCGGCTACCCCGACGGCTTCCAGCTGACCATGCACGTGCCCAACGACCGCTACCCGCAGGGCCCGGAAACGGCCCAGGCGGTCGCGCAGTTCTGGACCCGCATCGGCGTGAAGACCAACGTGGAAGTCGTGCCGTGGGCCGTGTACTCGGGCCGCGCCAACAAGAACGAATTCGCGATGAGCATGCTGGCCTGGGGCAACGGCACCGGCGAAGCCAGCTACGCGCTGGTCAACATCCTGGCCACGGTCGATCCGTCCAAGGGCCTGGGCGCGTCCAACTGGGGCCGCTACAGCAATGCCAAGGTCGACCAGGCGCTGGACCAGTCCACCTCGGAATTCGACGTGCCCAAGCGCGAAGCCATCCTGCGTGAATCGGCCAAGGTCGTGAGCGAAGACGCCGGCATTCTGCCGCTGTTCCACTACAAGAACATCTGGGCGACCAAGAAAGGCCTGAAGGTCACTCCGATGACCAGCGACCGCACCGCGGCGCAGATGGTCACCAAAGTGGCGAAGTAAGCCATGATCACGCTGACCCTCGAACCGGCCGACGATCTGATCGACGTGCCGCGCCAGGTGCGCGTGAGCGGCGCCGTGCCGGGCCAGGGCGTGACCCTGCGCACCCGCACCGCGCGCGCGGGCGTGACCTGGACCAGCGCGGCCACCTTCGTGGCCGACGCCACCGGCACGGTCGACCTGTCGCGTGACGCGCCTGTGTCCGGCAGCTATGCCGGCGTGGCGCCCATGGGCCTCATCTGGTCCCAGGTGCCCGAGGTGGCGGGCAAGCGCGAGCTGTTCAACCAGAACGTGACCGAGCCGCTCGTGACCACCGTGAGCGCCGAAGTGGGTGGCGGCACCGGCGCGGGCGTGGCCGAAGCCACACTGGTGCAGCGCCTTGCCGCCGAGGGCGTCACCCGCACCGAGGTGCGCGAAGACGGTCTGGTCGGCACGCTTTACCTGCCGCCCGGCCCCGGCCCGCACCCCGCCGTGCTTATCCTGAACGGCTCGGGTGGCGGCATCAACGAACCGCGCGCGGCGCTCTATGCCTCGCGCGGCTACGCCGCCTTCGCGCAGGGCTATTTCAAGGCTCCGGGCCTGTCCGACTACATCTCCAACACCCCGCTGGAGATGTTCAAGCAGGGCATGGACTGGCTGCGCCGCACGGTGCGCCCGCTGCACGACTTCGTCGCGATCAGCGGCCAGTCGCGCGGCGGCGAGCTGGTGCTGCTGCTGGGCGCCACCTACCCCGAAGACGTGTCCGCCGTCGTGGCCTACGTGCCGGGCGCGGTGGTGCACAGCGGCCAGAACGCCGCCGACCCGGCCGTCGGCCGCGAAGGCCCGGCCTGGCTGCTCGGCGGCAAGCCGGTACCGCACGTGTGGGAGAACAACCGCACCGCCACTTGGAAGCCCTTCGACGAAGGCCCGGCGCCCCACCGCCACGAACGCGCGATCCTGACCGCGCTCGAGGATCCCGACGCCGTCGCGCGCGCCCGCATCCCGGTCGAGCGCATCCAGGGTCCGGTGATCCTGCTGTCCGCCACCGACGACGGCTCCTGGCCCTCGAGCCTGTACTCGCGCATGGTGCGCGACAAGCTGGCCGAGACGCGCCATCCCTATCCGGTGGAGTGGCTCGACTACCAGGATGGCGGACACTTGATCCTCTTCCCCTATGTGCCGACCACGCAGCACGTCTATGCCCACCCCGTCTCGGGCAAGATCAGCACCAGTGGCGGCACGCCGCACGACAACGCCCGCGCCGACGCCGAATCCTGGTCCGGCGTGCTGCGCTTCCTGAAAGACGCCGTGGCGGCCCGCGCCGCCCGCACCAAGGAGCAAGCCTGATGGCCTCGCAAACGCTTCCCGCCTATGACCCGGCCAACGATCTGATCGATCGTCTGCTGGGCCTGAACGCCGCCGATCCGCTTTACGCCGTTCGGCACCAGCGCGACAAGGTCGCGGCCGCCACGCAAGGCAGCTACGACGCGCTGTTCGACCCCGACCTGCCGGGCCTGGCCCTGACGGACCGGCTGCTGGTGGCGCAGTACGCCTGCCGCATCAGCGACGCGAGCGAGCTGGCCGCGCACTATCGCGAGCGGCTCGTGCAAGCCGGCGCCAGCGCCGACCTGCTGGCGCTCGCCGATGGCGGCGCGCCCGAGGCAGCGAAGGATGCCCGCATCGCCGCCATCCTGGCCTACACGCGCACGCTGATCGAAAACCCCGTCGAAGGCGACCGCGCCGCGCTCGACACGCTGCCCGCCGCCGGGCTGAGCACGCCGGCCGTGGTCACGCTGTCGCAACTGATCGCCTTTCTTTCGTATCAGACCCGCCTGCTGGCCGGTCTGAAGGCCATGAAAGCGCTGGAGCAAGCCGCATGAGCACGCAAAACCCCAATGTCATCAGCACGCTGATCAAAGCCCACGGCTTCACCAACGAAACGCTGGGCTGGAAGGCCTGGCTCGATACGGTCAAGCTCGACTCCGCCACGCCCGAGCAGATCGCCGTGCTCGAAGAGAGCCATCCGA
The DNA here is from genome assembly GCF_002261315.1 of Bordetella genomosp. 5. NCBI lineage: Bacteria > Pseudomonadati > Pseudomonadota > Betaproteobacteria > Burkholderiales > Alcaligenaceae > Bordetella > Bordetella genomosp. 5. The sequence goes on along the minus strand of NZ_NEVP01000004.1, from coordinate 275,515 downwards.
AGGCCAAGGTCTCGGATTACTACCTCTTCCTGGTGCACCAGCCCGAGATCCTGCGCCAGCGCTCCACCGCGTTCAACGCCATCATGTACGCCCCCGGCGGCCTGTCGCGTGCGGAGCGCGAGCTGGGCGCGACCGTGGTGTCGCGTGTGAACGGTTGCGTGTACTGCGCGTCGGTCCATGCGCAACGCTTCGAGCAGCTCGCCAAGCGCAACGATGTCATCACCGAGGTGTTCGAGGATCCGGCCACGGCCGGCACCACCGAACGCGAGCGCGCGATTTCGGCGTTCTCGATCAAGATCACCGAGTCGCCCGCGGCGATCGGCCCGGCCGACATCCAGGCCCTGAAAGACGTGGGACTGAATCAGGGCGAGATCCTGGACCTGCTGCATTCGGACGCCATCTTCGCCTGGGCCAACCGGCTCATGCTGAACCTGGGCGAGCCGGTCTTCCCGCAGGCCTGAGCGGCGCCACGCCCTCGGCCACGCGCGCCCGGCCCCTCGCGGGCTCGGGCGCGCCCATTCGGTAAAATAGCGCTTTCGCCTCTCTCGGGCCGCGCCCTGCGCGCCGCCCTCCCGCGCTTCCGATGTCCAATACCCACGAAATCCGCCCCGGCCAGTCGATCGAGCTGCTCAAGGCCCTGCACATCCTGACCCGCGACGGCAAGATGAACCAGGACAGCCGCCGCAAGCTCAAGCAGGTCTATCACCTGTTTCAGTTCATCGAGCCGCTCATGCAGGACGTGAAAACGGACAAGGGCAGCGTCACGCTGGTCGACCACGGCGCGGGCAAGTCGTATCTGGGGTTCATACTCTACGACCTGTTCGTCAAGGAGCTGAAAGACAGCTCGCACATCTACGGTATCGAAACGCGCCAGGAGCTGGTGCAGACCTCCGAGGCGCTCGCCTCGAAGCTGGGTTTTGGCGGGATGTCGTTCCTGAACCTGTCGGTCGCCGATTCGATCACGTCCGACAAGCTGCCCCCCACGGTCGATATCGTCACCGCGCTGCACGCCTGCAACACCGCCACCGACGACGCGATCCGTTTCGCCCTCGAAAAGAAGGCGCGCCACATCGTGGTCGTGCCCTGCTGCCAGGCGGAGGTCGCGTCGGTGCTGCGCAAAAACAAGCAACGCGCGCTGGCCGACCCGCTGGCGGAGATCTGGCGCCATCCGCTGCACACCCGCGAGTTTGGCAGCCAGATCACCAATGTGCTGCGCTGCCTGCAGCTCGAGGCGCATGGCTATCAGGTCAGCGTGACCGAGCTGGTGGGCTGGGAGCACTCGATGAAGAACGAGCTCATCATCGCGCAGTACAAGGACGCCCCGCGCCGCAAACCCTCGGAACGCCTGACCGAGATGCTGGAGCGCATCGGGCTGCAGGAGCTCAAAGACCGCTTTTTCGTGCCCGCCGCGGCCTGAGCGCGGCCAGGCCGGCCGCCGCGCGCCGTTCGGCTCGACGCCGCGCCGCGTGTTGCGCGGCGCTTCAGCCTCCGGCCGCGCTCGTGCCCGACGCGCGGCCCAGAAACTCGAGCACCGCCAGATACGAGCCCTCGTTGCCCGCCGCGTTGGCCGACGGGGTCCCGCCCGCGTCGAGCAGCAGGCCCGACATCGCGTGGGGTTTGGCGATGAGCGTGCCGGGTAGATACGGGTAATGCACGTGGTGGCCCGCGCCCATGCAAACATGATGAAAGGTCGGCAGGCCGTGTTGCTGGCGCTGCCGCATCACCACTTCGGAGTACGCCGTGCTCGGCCAGAACCCGTCGTCGGACGCGCTCACCAGCAACACGGGGCCCGGAAAACGCTCGACTGGAATACGCGCCCGCTCGAACGCCGCCGCATCGCGCGAGGCGCTCAGGAACGCATGCGTCTGGCGGTACGGCGGGTCGGTGGCATAGGCCGCGTCCCAGTTGGCGCTGGCGTTGTTCTGCCACAGATGCGGCAGAGGCTGGCCGTCGAGCGTCCAGACCTGCGCGTCGCGGCCCGTGCCCGGCGACCCGGCGCTCACCACGCCGTGCGTGACGGGCGACGGCACATAGGCGACCACGGCGCTCACGAGGTCGGGGAAGTGCGAGGCCACGAGCAGCGAGGTCTCGCCACCCCGGCTGATGCCCGATACCGCCACGAAACCGTCGCGCGGCTTGAGCTCGGCGCGAGCCCAGCGCAAGGCGCGCTCGAAATACTCGAGCGGCATGTCGTTCAGGTACTTGGGCCGCCCTTCGTAGTTGAAGATGGCCAGTGCCAGACACTGATAGCCGCGCGCGGCAAACAGCGCGGCACGCGGCGCGTTCACGCCGCCCGACGAGCCGTTCATGTAGATCACCAGCGGGTGCGGACCCGGGCCGGCGGGCGTATAGAGCTCGCCCGACAGCGTCATGCCGCCCAGGTCCGCGCGGATCGCGCGGTGGGTCACGCCCTCGTCGACGAAGTCCTGGATGAGCGTGGCCTGCGCGCTGCGCGTGCCATCGGTGGCCTCGAGCCGGATCACGAGCGGATCGGTGCGGTCGGGCGGAAACACCACCTTGCCCATGTCTTCGCACACCATCGACCACACCAGGCCCATGGCCGAGGGCTCGTTGTAGCTACCCGACACCGGGCAATCACGCGCGAGGTCGAGGCTGCCTTCGTGGCCCGCCATGAACACGGCCTGCGAGCGCCAGGGCGCGCCGCACATCGTCATCGAGGCGGTCACGGTGATGAACGCATACGGCGCGAAGCCGTCGATGCGGATCTCCCGCGCCACGTCGATGAGCGCGACTTCGGGGTTGACGATAATGGCGGCGCGGTCGGTCACGGCGGTCCTCAGCTCTTCAGGTCGGTCTTGGGTACGTTGTTGGCCTTGATCACGCCCGCCCACATGGCGGACTCTTCGGCGATCACCTTGTCGAGATCGGCGGACGAGGTGAACTCCACCTGCACGCCCTGCTCGGCAAACTGCTTGATCAGCCCCGGATCGTTGGCGCCTTGCCGCACGGCGTCTTCGAGCACCTTGACCACCGGCGCCGGCATCGCCGCCGGGCCCGAGATCATCATGCGGGTGTACAGCTCGAAGTCGTCCACCCCGGCCTCTTTCATGGTGGGCACGTCGGGCAGGCTGGACAGCCGCTTGTCGGCGGTCACCGCCAGCACCTTGAGCTTGCCGGTCTTGATGTGACCGAGCGCCGAGGTCGGGAAGTCGAAGGTGCTCTGCACCGTGCCCGCCATCAGATCGATCAGCGCCGGCGCGCTGCCCTTGTACGGGACGTCCTGGAACTGCGTGCCCGTCTTGGACTGGAAATGCAGCAGCGCCAGATGATTGATGACGCCGCGGCCCGCGTGGGCGCAGGTGATCTCGCCCGGCTTTTTCTTGGCCAGGGCAATGAAGTCCTTCACGTTGTCCACGCCCAGCTCGCCGTTCACGATCAGCAGCATGGGCGACTTGCCCATCGAGCCCAGCTGTTTGAAGTCGGATTGCTGATACGGAAGATTGTTGTACAGCAGCGGGTTGAGGATCATGCCGTTGGTGCCGGCGAAACCCAGCGTGTAGCCATCGGGCTCGGCACGCGCCACCGCCACCGTGGCGATGATGGCCTGACCGCCGGGACGATTCTCGACCACGACGTTTTGCTTCAGGACCTGACTCATGCGCTCGGCCAGAGCGCGCGCGGCGATGTCGGTCAGGCCGCCGGGCGCGAAGCCCACGAGCAGCCGCACCGGCCGATTGGGAAAGGCACTCTGGGCCCATGAGGGACGAGCGACCAGCGGCAGCGCGGCAAGCGCGCCCAGGGCCTGGCGGCGGGTGTATCGCATACGGTTCTCCGGACAGACAAAGATCTTGCGCGCCGGGTCGGCGCGCACGGACGTTGACGAAAGGAAGGCGGCACAGGCCGGCCGCGGAACCGCGGGCGGTCACACGTACGGTATGTTGTATGCAATCGGTAGGGGGGGCTATCTAGGGATATCCCGGTCGTGTCGTGCCCGAGCCCGTCGCGCCGCCGGGGGCCGCGCACGAAGATCGGCCATTTCCTCGAGCATCAGCGCGCGGGCATGGCGCGAGAACACGGTCACCAGCCGCGTGCGCGTGTGCGCCGGCGGATAGAGCAGCGCCACCGACACCGGCACGGCAGGACTGAACGGCCGCATTTCCACGCCATTGACCTCGTACTCTTCACGCGCCGCCAGCGGGTTGATGAGCGACACGCCCAGCCCTGCCCCGACCAGCGCGCAGATCGACGCCCCCAGACCGGCCTCGGCGACCACCTGCCGCTCGACGCGCGCCTTGGCGAACACCGCATCGATGCGCTCGCGCAGCGGCGTCGTGCTCGTGAACGCCACGAACGGCTCCCCTGCGAAATCCGCCGGCTTGATCCGCGCCAGCCGCGCGAGGCGATGGCCGCGCGGCATCACGGCCACGCAATTCATGGCCAGCACCGGCTCCACCTGAATGCCCGGCGCATCGCCCGACAGCATGGCCAGGCCCAGATCGCAGAACCCGGAGCTGATCCAGTTGTGCACGGTGCTGGCGTTGCCCGAATGGATGGACACCATCACGTCGGGGTATTCGAGCTTGAACTGGGCCACGATGCGCGCCAGCAGCCCGCCGGCCAGCCGCGGCATCGCGGCCACGCTCAGCCGGCTCGCGCTGAACGAGCGAATGCCGGCCGCCGCCGACTCCAGGCCCGCCAGCCCCAGAAATGTCTTCTCCACCTCCTGAAAGAAGCGTGCCCCGTCGAGCGTGGGCGTGAGGCGGCTGCCGTTGCGATCGAACAGCGCGAACTGCGTAATGGCCTCGAGCTGCGCGATCAGGCGGCTGATGTGAGGTTGCGAGGTGTGCACGCTGCGGGCGGCGGCGGTCATCGAGCCGGTCATCATCACCGCCCGAAAGGCTTCGATGTGACGCAATCCCATGCGCTGTGTGGCCATATCAGATCCGTATAGAGCAATATCGAATTGGAATTGGATAAAACCATAGCGCTGGCCGATACTTTTTGCCAGTCGCGGGAGACACCGCGCAACGCGGGCCCCGCCGACGATCGGCGGGAACCGATCGTGAACACGCAAAAAACGCCGGTCCGTCCGGCGCCAAGGGAAAACAGATGAAAGCCATTGCAGCGCTCATTGCCGCCGCCAGCCTGGCCGGCCTCGCCACGTCCGCCTTTGCCGACGGCCCCAGCCGCCTCGACAAGATCCGTGAAACCGGCGTGATCACGCTCGGCCACCCCGAAACCTCCGTGCCGTTCGCTTACCTCGACGGCAACCAGAAGCCGATCGGCTACACGGTCGAGATCTGCCAGGAGGTGGCCCAATACGTGAAGGCCGCACTGAAGCTGCCCAAGCTCGAGATTCGCTACAACCCCACCACGTCGGCCACACGCATTCCGCTGCTGGCCAACGGCACCATCGATCTCGAGTGCGGCAACACGACCAATCTCGTCGAGCGCCACAAGTTCGTCGCCTTCGCCCCCACGACCTTCGTGGCCCAAGTGGTGCTGGTGGCGCGCAAGGATGGCGGCGTCGATCCGGACGACCTCGCGTCGTTCCGCGGCAAGTCGATCGCGGCTCAGGCGGGCGGCCAGACGTTCAAGCTGGTCTCGCAGCTCAATGCCCAGCACAAATACGGCATCACCATGGCGCCTGCCAAGGACACCGCAGAGACCCTGCTGATGGTCGAATCGGGCCGCGCGGCCGGCTCCGCCAACGATGACGGCATTGCTTACGGCTCGGTCGCGGCGTCAAAGAATCCCGACGCGTTCGTGATCGGCAAGAAGGGTCTGCAACTGGCCCCCTACGGCATCCTGCAACCCAAGGACGATCCCGCCTTCAAGAAGGTCGTGGACGACGCCGTCAAGGATCTGATGAAGACCGGCAAGGTGGCGGCGATCTACGACAAGTACTTCAATTCGCCGATTCCGCCCAAGCAGATCAACCTCAAGTACCCCATGAGCGACGCGCTCAAGCGCGCACTCGCCAATCCCACGGATTCGGGCGACCCCAAGGTCTACGAGTAAAGGTCGCGGGCGCACGGCACCCGTGCCGTTCGCCCGTGCATCCCGATCGAAGCGGGCGGCCCGCGCCGCGTCTGGCGGGCACGGCGCGGCCCTGAGCGGCCGCGTGCCGTCGCGCAATCATCAAGGCATCACATGAATTACGACTGGAGTTGGGGCATCTTTCTGGAGATGTCGCCCGACGGTGTGCACACGTTCCTGGAAACGTTGCTGATCGGCACCGGCTGGACGCTCGCGCTGGCGCTGACCGCGTGGATCTTCTCGCTTCTGCTGGGTTCGGTGCTGGGCGTCATGCGCACGGCCCGCTCTCGCACCCTCAATGTGCTGGGCGCCTGCTACGTCGAGCTGTTCCGCAACATCCCGCTGCTGGTGCAGATGTTCCTCTGGTATTTCGTTCTGCCCGAGCTGCTGCCCCACGCCTGGGGCACGGCCATGAAACAGATGCAGCAGCCCTGGGGGCAGTTCGTCCCCGCGGTGCTGTGCCTCGGCTTTTACGGCTCGGCCCGCGTTGCCGAGCAGCTGCGCGCCGGCATCCAGTCTCTGCCGCGCGGCCAGTTTCAGGCCGGCACGGCGCTCGGGCTGACCGAGGCCCAGGTGTATCGCTACATCATCCTGCCCGAGGCGTATCGCATCGTGCTGCCGCCGCTCACGTCGGAATTCATGGGCACGATCAAGTATTCCTCGGTCGCGCTGACGATCGGTCTGCTCGAACTCACCGGGCAGGCGCGCTCGATGCAGGAGTTCAGCTTCCACATCTTCGAAGCCTTCAGCGCGGCAACCGTGATCTACCTGATCCTCAACGGCATCGTGGTCATGGGCATGCGGCTGCTCGAACACCGGGTCGCCGTGCCCGGGCTGATCAGCGCCGCGAGCAAGAAGTAGGAGGACGTCATGGATAAATTCGATTTCGACGTCATCCTGGACGCGGCCCCCTACCTGTTCAAGACCGGCATGAGCTTCACGCTCACGCTCACCGTGATCGCCGCCATCGCCGGCCTGGCCCTGGGCACCTTGCTGGCCATGATGCGGCTGTCGCGCTTCAAATGGCTATCGGTGCCCGCGGGCATCTACGTCAACGTGATGCGGTCGATCCCGTTGCTGCTGGTGATCTTCTGGTTCTATTTCCTCGTTCCCTACATGGCGGCCTGGGTGATCGGTTCGCCCACGCCGCTGCGGGTCGGCGCGCTGAATTCCGCGGTCATCACGTTCACGCTGTTCGAGGCCGCGTACTTCTGCGAAATCATGCGGGCCGGCATCCAGTCGATCTCGCGCGGTCAGGTGTCCGCGAGTCTCGCCATCGGCCTGACGCCCTGGCAGGGGATGCGTCACGTCGTGCTGCCGCAGGCGTTGCGCAACATGACGCCGGCCCTGCTCACGCGGGTGATCATCCTGTTCCAGGACACCTCGCTCGTATATGTGCTCTCGCTCACCGACTTCCTGGGCGCCGCATCCAAGATCGGCCAGCGCGACGGCCGGCTCGTCGAGCTCTATCTCTTTGTGGCGGTGGTGTATTTCGTCATCTGCTTCACCGCCTCCCGATTGGTCAAACGGCTGGAGCGGCGCACCCGCGTGCTGCGCTGATCGCCCCTAAGGAATACTCATGACGCAACATTCTCCGATGATCGACATCCGGCAGGTCAGCAAGTGGTACGGCGACTTCCAGGTGCTCAGCGAATGCTCCACCCAGGTCGCCCGCGGCGAAGTGGTGGTCGTATGCGGCCCCTCGGGCTCCGGCAAGTCCACGCTGATCAAGACCGTCAACGCGCTCGAGCCCTTTCAAAAAGGCGACATCCTGGTCAATGGCACCTCGCTGGCCGACCCGCGCACCAACCTGCCGCGTCTGCGCGCCGAGGCCGGCATGGTGTTTCAGCACTTTGAGCTGTTTCCGCACCTCACCGTTACCGACAACCTCTGCCTCGGACAGGTCAAGGTGCTCAAGCGCGGCCGCGACGAGGCGCGCCAGCGCGCCCACGCCCTGCTCGACCGCGTCGGCCTGTCGGCGCACAAGGACAAGCACCCCGGCGAGTTGTCGGGCGGTCAGCAGCAGCGCGTCGCCATCGCGCGGGCGCTCTCGATGGATCCGGTGGTCATGCTGTTCGACGAGCCGACGTCCGCGCTCGATCCCGAGATGGTCAATGAAGTGCTCGACGTAATGACCGATCTGGCGGCCGAGGGCATGACGATGATGGTCGTCACGCACGAAATGGGATTTGCCCGCCGGGTCGCGCACCGCGTGATCTTCATGGACGCCGGTCACATCGTCGAGGATTGCCCCAAGGACGAGTTCTTCGGCAACGCCGACGCGCGCGCGCCCCGCACGCGCCAATTCCTTTCCAAGATTCTGCAGCACTGAACATGATGAACGCGCCGCTCTACTCCCAACTGCCCAGCCACCCCGTCGATCTGCGCAGCGACACCGTCACGCGTCCCACGCCCGCGATGTACGAGCGCATGCTCGAGGCGCCGATTGGCGACGACGGCCTCGATGGCGATCCCAGCGTGGCCGAACTCGAACAGGACGTGGCCGCGCGTCTCGGCAAGGAGTGCGGGCTGTTCATGCCGAGCTGCACCATGGCCAACCTGGTCGCCGTGCTGGCGCAATCGAATCGCGGCGAACAGGTCGTGCTGGAAGGCACCTCGCACATGTACACCTCCGAACGTGGCGCGGCCACCTTCACCAATCTGTTCTATGTGGGGGTGCCCGGGCAGGACGGCGCGATGGACTTGAATCGTCTCGCAGATTCGGTGCAGTCCGGCGGGCACAAACTCCCGACCGCGTTGATCGCGATGGAAACGACGCACAACAACGCGGGCGGCACGGTGCTGCCCCTCGATCACATGCAGGCCGTGCACGCCATGGGGCAGGAACGCGGTATCGCCGTGCATCTGGACGGCGCCCGTCTGTTCAACGCCGCGGCCGCGCTGGGCCTGCCGCCCGCCGAGATCACGCGGCACACCGACACCGTGTCGCTATGCCTGTCGAAAGGGCTGAGCGCGCCCGTCGGCGCGGTGCTGGCGGGCCCCCGCTCCGTGCTGGACCGTGCCCGCACGTTGCGCCGCATGCTGGGTGGCACGCAGCGCCAGTCCGGGCTCATGGCCGCCGCCGCACTCGAGGGCGTGCGCACCATGGGAGACAGACTGAGCGAGGATCACGTGCGCGCCCGCCGGCTGAGCGATGGCATCAATGCGCTGGGCGGCCCGATTCGCGCCACCTCGCCGCAGACCAACATCGTGCAGATCGAGGTCGGCGCCACGAAGATGAGCAACAAAGAATGGGTGGCGGCGCTCGAGGCCGCCGGCCTGCGCACCCGGCCCTGGGCCAATACCCGCCTGCGCTGCGTCACGCACCGGCACACCACCGACGCCGACATCGATGCGGCCGTGGCCGCGTTCCGACAGGTGCTGGCCTCGATCTGAGGCTGCCTCAGTTGGTCTTGCCGTCCAGCACCTGCTGGAAACCATCGTGGCCAAGGCTCTTGAGCGTCTCGATGTTCTTCTCGTAGATCTCGGCGGCATCCGGAAACGCCTCGACCGCACGATCGATGCTGTCTTCGCGCAGCAGATGCAGGATCGGGTACGGCGAGCGATTCGTGTAGTTCTCGATGTCGTCGGGTTCGGTCTCGGCGAACTGAAACTGCGGGTGGAACGTGGCCACCTGCAGGTCGCCCACCAGACGCATGCGCTTGAGCAGGCGCTCCGACAACTCTTCGAAGTCGTTGAAATCGTAGAAGTCGTGCAGCGCCTCGGGCAGGATCAGCAGCGTGGTGTCGATGGCTTCCGGATCGGCTTCGGAAATCAGCATCAGCTCGTCTTCGAGGTCGGTCAGCACGCCTTCGGCGTCCTGCGCGTCGCTCACGGCATAGCGGACCTGGCCTTTGATCTGCACCGCCTTGGCGAACGGACAGAGGTTGAGTCCAATCACCGCGCGGTCGACCCACGTGCGGACTTCGTCGGCCACGGCTTGGGCGGCGGGGGTATTGATGATCATGGTGTCGCGGCGTCGAGGCCGCCTTGAAGAGAAAAAAGCGCCGGCCCGCGAGGGCCGGCTTGAGTCAGGCAGCGCGATGCGCTCAGGCGGCGGGCATCGCGGCCATGGTCTGCGCCACGGCGGCGGTGAGCTTCTTGCCGTAGGGCACGTGCAGGAACTCGTTGGGACCATGCGCGTTGGACTTCGGGCCCAGCACGCCGCACACCATGAACTGCGCCTTCGGGAAGCCCTTCTGCAGCATGCTCATCAGCGGGATCGTGCCGCCCTGGCCGATGTAGCCGCACGGCGCGCCGTAGTACTGCTGCGACGCCGCGTCGAGCGCCTGCGACAGCCACTCGGCCGAGGTGGGCGCGTTCCAGCCGGTGGCCGAGCCTTCGCGGGGATTGAACGTGACCTTGGCGTTGTACGGCGCATCGCTTTCGAGCAGCTCTTTGATCTCTTGCGCGGCGGCCACGGCGTCGACCAGCGGCGGCAGACGCAGCGAGAGCTTGAATGCGGTGCGCGGGCGCAGCACATTGCCGGCGCTGGACAGCGGCGGCAGACCTTCGGCGCCCGTGACGGACAGCGTCGGACGCCAGGTGCGGTTGAGCAGCGCTTCTTCGGGCGCCGTCGTCATGGGCAGCACGAAGCTGCCGTCGCCGCCGCAGCTCCAGGGGAAACGGCGCCAGACTTCGTCGCCAAGAATCTGCGCGGTGGCCTTGACCTGCTCGATGCGGTCGGCCGGAATCTCGCAATGCAGGCTCTGCGGCAGCAGACGGCCGTTGGCGCTGTCTTCGAGACGGTCGAGCAGATGGCGCAGGATGCGGAACGACGACGGCACCACGCCGCTGGAGTCACCCGAGTGCACGCCTTCGTCGAGCACCTGCACCTCGAGCGTGCCGGCGACCATGCCGCGCAGCGACGTGGTCATCCAGAGCTGATCGTAGTTGCCCGCGCCGGAATCCAGACAGACCACCAGCGCCACATTGCCCATGCGTTCGCGCAAGGCATCGATATAGGGCAGCAGATCGTAGCTGCCCGACTCTTCACAGGTCTCGACGATGCCGACGCAACGCGGACGCGGAATGCCCTGCTTATCGAGCGCCATGATCGCGGTGAGCGAGGCATACACGGCGTAACCGTCGTCGGCACCGCCTCGACCGTACAGCTTGCCGTTCTCGTACTTGGGCGTCCAGGGGCCCAGATCGGAACGCCAGCCGGAGAATTCGGGCTGCTTGTCGAGGTGACCGTAGAGCAGCACGGTGTCGCCGTTGTCGCTGCGGGTGGCGGGCGCCTCGAAAAAGATTACCGGCGTGCGACCGGGCAGGCGGATCACTTCGAGCTTCAGGCCGGAGACCTTTTGCGCCTCGACCCACTGGGCCGCGTCGCGCACCACACGCTCGATGAACGCGTTCTTTTCCCAGTCGGCGTCGAAGGCCGGGCTCTTGGCGGGAATCGCGATGTAGTCGGTCAGCGCGGGAATGATTTCGTTGTCCCACTTTTCGTCGACGAAGGCCTGCAGGGCCTTGGGATCGAGGGTGGGCGGCAGGGCGTCGTCGGGGATGCGCGCATTCATGTTGGCGTCTCGGCAGGAGGGCGAAGCCGCCATTTTAAGCCCGGCGGCGCCCGCCCGCAGATACCCGGCCCCGATTTCTCTGCTTGGCCGTGGATTTTATGTATGCAAAAATATACAAAAACACGGACGAGACGCCATGCCCATTTCCAAGGTCAATTCGCAGGCCTATGCGGCCTACACCGAGATCAAGCGCCGCATCCTGGCCGGCCTGTTCACGCCGACCGACCGCCTGCGCGAGATCGAGGTCGCGCAGTTGCTGGAAATGGGCCGCACGCCGGTGCGCGAGGCGCTCAAGCGCATCCAGGATGAAGGCCTGATCACGCACGAACCCGGCCGCGGCCTGGTGGTCACGACCATGAGCCAGCAGGAAGTGGGCGAGCTGTATGCGATGCGGCAGGTGCTCGAAGGCGCGGCCGCCGCGCTGGCCGCGCGCCATGCCTCCGACGCCGAGATCCTGCACATGCAGACCATCCTCGACGACGGCGATGCCGGCGACGCGGTGGCGCAGAACCTGGACTTTCACCAGGCCATCTACAGCGCCGCGCACAACCGCTACCTGATCCGATCGCTGCAGTCGCTCACCGACACCACCTATCTGCTGGGACGCAGCACGCTGAGCTCGCCCGAGCGCGTGGGCCAGTCCAACGAAGAGCACAACGCCATCGTGGCCGCGATCCGCGCGCGCGATCCCGTGCGCGCCGAGGCCGCCGCACAGCACCACATCAACCAGGCCCTGCTGGAACGACTGAAGATGCTGCGCCAGGGATAAAGCCCGGCATCACGGAGACAAAAAAATGTGGAAGCACCTGCGAGCCCGCCTGGCGGCGGGCCTGGGCCTTGTTTTGCCCGCGATTTGTGTCGGCGCCCCCGCCGCCGGCGCGTTTCCCACTCAGCCCATCACGCTGGTCGTGCCGTTCGCCCCGGGCGGCGGCACCGACAGCATTGCGCGCGATCTGGCCCGCACGCTCGCCGAGCGCCTGGGCCAACCGGTGGTCGTGGAGAACCGCGGCGGTGGCGGCGGCTCCATCGGCGCGGCGCTGGTCGCGAATGCCCGCCCCGACGGCCACACGCTGCTGTTCGCGACCTCCACCTTCGTCACCAACGCGGCCGCTGGCATCGCCACCAGCTACGACGTGCAGCGCTCCTTCGCGCCCGTGGCCATGCTGGGCCGCGGCCCGCTGCTGGTCGTGACCAGCAAAGACCTGGGTCTCAAGAGCGTGGCCGACCTGCGGGCGCGCGCCGCGAAAGAAAGCCTGAACTACTGCTCGGCCGGCAACGGCAGCATCAACCACCTCACGGGCGAACTCTTCACGCAGCAGGCCAAGGTCGAGATGACCCATGTGCCCTACAAGGGCAGCGGTCCCGCCACCGTGGATCTGCTCGCGGGCCGGGTGCAGGTGTTCTTCGCCACGGTGCCCACGATGCTGTCGCAGGTGAAGGAGAACCGGGTCGACCTGCTGGCCGTGACCGGCAAGACCCGTTCGCCCCTGTTTCCGGACACGCCCACGCTGGACGAGGCCGGCGTGCCCGGCTTCGACATCACGACCTGGTGGGGCGTGCTGGCGCCGGCCGACACGCCGAAGCAGGTCGTGGCAACGCTGAACAACGCCATCAACGAGGCCGCCGCGGACCCGCGCGTGAAGGACCGCCTGACGCACGAAGGCGCGCAGACGCTGCGCGGCACGCCGGATGACTTCGGAAAGGCGCTGGGCGAAGAGCTCACGCTCTGGCGCGAGGTGGTGCGCAAGTCCGGCATGCAACTGAACTGAGCGACAGCACAAGGAGACACGCCATGACGCACTTCACCTGCTCACGCCGGCAACTGCTGCGCGCCGGCGCGGCCAGCGCCCTGCTCGCGCTGGCGCCACGGCTGCACGCGCAGTCGGCCTGGCCCGCCAAACCTGTGACGCTCATCGTGCCGTACGCCCCCGGCGGCCAGGGCGACGTGTTCGCCCGCATTCTCGCCGAGCAGCTGGGCAAGCGTTACGGCCAGAGCTTCATCGTGGAGAACCGTCCCGGCGCATCGGGCGCGCTCGGCGCACGCCTGGTGCTGCGCGCAGCGGCCGACGGCTATACGCTCATGCTCGGGCAGACCGGCGAGATCGCGGTCAATCCGTACGCCATGAAAGCGCCGGGCTACGACCCGCTGAAGGAATTCGCGCCGGTGATTCTGGTGGGCGACTCGCCGCTGGTGCTGGCCGTGCCGCAGCAGTCGCCCTATGCCGACCTGCCCGCGCTGCTCGCTGCCGCGCGCGCCCAACCCGACAAGATCGTCTATGCGTCGTCGGGCACGGCCACGCCCGGCCACCTGGCGGCCGCCGCGCTGGCGCTGGCGACGCAGACGCGTCTGATCCACGCGCCGTACAAGGGCGCGGGTCAGGCCATGACCGACCTGCTCGGCGGGCACGTGGACTGCTTCTTCTCGAGCGCATCGGCCGCCATGCCGCACGTCAACGCGGGCCGCCTGCGCGTGCTGGCGGTGTCCTCGCGCGAGCGGCTCGCCATCCTGCCGCAGATTCCCACCGTGGCCGAGGCGACCGTGCCTGACTTCCAGTTCAGTCTGTGGGGCGGCGTGTTTGCGCCCGCGGCCACCCCGGCCGCCATCCTCGACGACCTCAACCGCAGCCTCAATGCCATACTGGCCGATCCGGCCATCAAGTCGCGCCTGGAGAGCGACGGCGCCGCGGTGCGGCCGAACGACCGGCCCGAGTTCGCGCGCTTCGTGCAAGCCGAAGCCCTGAAATACCAGCGCCTGGTGCAAGCCACCGGCGTGAAGATCGATTGACCTCCCTCCCCCTACCGGAAGCCCCTCATGAAAATCATCGTTCTGCCCGGCGACGGCATCGGCCCTGAAACCATGGCGGTCGCCGTGGACGTACTGCAAGCCGCCTCCGAGCGCTTTGGCCTGGGCCTGCAGCTCGACTTCGACGTGGCCGGCCACGACAGCCTCAAGCAGCATGGCGCGACCGTCACGCCCGCCCTGCTCGACAAGGTCAAGGCGGCCGACGGCCTGATGCTCGGCCCGATGGCGACCTTTGAATTCAAGGATGCGTCGCGCGGCGAGATCAATCCGTCGATGTGGTTCCGCAAGCATCTGGACCTGCACGCCAACATCCGCCCCGCCCGCACCTACCCCGGCATGCAGGCGCGCCTGGGCGAGTTCGATCTGGTGGTCGTGCGCGAGAACACCGAAGGCTTCTATGCCGATCGCAACGTCGAATCGGGCGGCAGCGAAATGCTCATCACCCCCGACGTGGTGGTGTCGCTGCGCCGGATCACGCGACTGTGCTGCGAGCGGATCGCGCGCTCGGCCTTCGAGCTGGCCATGACGCGCAAGAAGCATGTCACCATCGTGCACAAGGCCAACGTGCTGAAGCTGGGCGATGGCATGTTCATCGACACCTGCCGCGAGGTCGGCAAGGCGTTCCCGGAGGTGACCATCGACGACGTGATCGTCGACGCGATGATGGCGCATGTGGTGCGCGCGCCGCAGCGCTACGACGTGATCGTGACCACCAATATGTTCGGCGACATCCTCTCCGACCTCACCGCCGAACTTTCCGGCAGCCTGGGTCTGGGCGGCTCGCTCAATGCCGGCCGCGACTATGCCATGGGCCAGGCCGCGCACGGCTCCGCGCCCGACATCGCGGGTCAGAACATCGCCAACCCGGCCTCGCTGATCCTGTCGGCCGCCATGCTGCTCAACTGGCACGGCAACAAGCGTGGCGACGCGCGCTTCCAGCAGGCCGCCGCCGCGATCGAAGCCACGCTGGCCGACACCATCGCCGCGCACGAGTGCACGCGCGACGTGGGCGGCACGCTGGGCACCCGGGAAGCCGGCGCGGCATTCCTCAAGCGTCTGACGGCGCGCTGATGAACGCGGCCCCCCTGCCCGCGCTGGCCTGCGACTGCCACGTCCATATCATCGGGCCGCAGGCCGACTACGCCATGCTGCCCGACCGGCACTACACCCCGCCTGAAGCGCGCCTGGATCAGCTGCGCGCGCATCTGAGTGCGCTGGGCGCCAGCCGCGCCGTCATCGTGCAACCCAGCGTCTACGGCACTGACAATCGCCTGCTGCTCGACAGTCTGGCGGCGTTGGGCGAAGACGCCCGAGGCGTGGCCGTGCTGGACGACGACGCCGACGACGACACGCTCGTGCATCTGCACGACGCGGGCGTGCGCGGCCTGCGGATCAATCTCGAGAGCGTGGGCGCCAGCGATCCGGCCCGCGTCACGCGGGCGCTGTCGCAGTGGGGCACGCGCCTGCGCGGTCAGGGCTGGCACCTGCAGGTGTATGCCTCGCATGGCGCGATCGCGCAGGCGGCGCCCGCGCTGGGCGCGCTGGGCGTGCCGGTGGTGCTGGATCACTTCGCCATGCTGCCGCCCGACGTGGCGCTCGAATCGGTCCGGCCCATCCTGGACCTGATCGCCTCCGGCGCGGCCTACGTCAAGCTGTCGGCGGCGTACCGCATCGGCACCGACGCCGAGGCCATCGCCACCCTCGCGCAGCGGCTGGTGGCGCTGCGGCCAGATCGCATGCTGTGGGCGAGCGACTGGCCACATACCAACCGCACGCCCGGCGCGGCAGCCACCACGGTCAGCCCCTATCGGGAGATCGGCACCGATCACTTGCTGGGCGAAGTGGCCGCCTGGCTTCCCGACGACGCCGTCCGCCGTGAGGTGCTGGTGGACAATCCGGCCCGGCTCTACGCCTTCTGAGCGATCGCTCGGCCAAAAAGAAAGCGGCTCCCGAAGGAGCCGCTTTGTCGTTCAGGCCCGCGCCGTGAACCACCGGCACAGGCGCGTGCCCCGGATCAACCGAGCCAGACGCGCGCGTTGCGGAAGAAGCGCATCCAGGGCGTGTACACACCGCCGGCATCGCGCTCGCCCCACTGCTCGGGCGCCCACGACATCATCACGTTGCGCGTGACGCGCTCCGGATGCGGCATCAGCACCGTGAAGCGGCCGTCCTGGGTCGTGACCGAGGTCAGGCCCTGCGGGCTGCCGTTGGGATTGAACGGATAGGCCTCGGTGACCTTGCCGTGGTTGTCGATGTAGCGAGCGGCGGCCAGCACGCGGCTGGCGTCGCCCTGCTGCGAGAAGTCGGCATAGCCCTCGCCGTGCGCCACGGCCACCGGGATACGCGCGCCTTCCATGCCGGCGAAGAAGATCGACGGCGACGACTGCACCTCGACCAGCGACAGGCGGGCTTCGTACTTCTCGGACTGGTTGCGCGTGAAGCGCGGCCAGAACTCGGCGCCCGGGATCATCGGCGCCAGGGCCGCCATCATCTGGCAGCCATTGCACACGCCCAGCGCGAAAGTGTCGGGACGCGCGAAGTACGCGGCGAACTGATCCGACAGCTTGCTGTTGAAGCGGATCGTGCGGGCCCAGCCTTCGCCGGCGCCCAGCACGTCGCCGTACGAGAAGCCGCCCACGGCCACGAGCCCCTGCATGCCGTTCAGGTCGATGCGGCCCGACAGCAGATCGGTCATGTGGACGTCGACCGCTTCAAAGCCCGACGTGTCGAAAGCCCAGGCCATTTCGACCTGGCTGTTGCAACCCTGCTCGCGCAGGATGGCCACGCGCGGACGCTTGCCGGTGGCGATGAACGGCGCGGCCACGTCCTCTTGCGGGTCGAACGCCACACGCGGCGACAGGCCCGGATCCTGGGTGTCGTTCCAGGTATCGAACTCGGCCTGCGCGCAGGCGGGATTGTCGCGGCGGGCCATGATGCGGTGGCTGACCTCGCTCCAGGCGCGACCGAGATCGGCGCGCGGCTGGCTCCAGATCTTTTTGCCATCGCGATAGAACTCGACCTCGTCGGCGGCGTTCAGGCCGCCGATCACATGCGAGTGGGCCGACAGACCGGCGCCACGCAGCACCTGCATGACAGCGTCGCGCTGCGCGGCCGGCACCTGAATCACGGCGCCGGCTTCTTCGGAGAAGAGCGCCTTGAGCGTGAGCTCGTCGCGCTGCACGGCCACCTGCTCGGGACGGATCTTGTAGTCACCCCAATCGGCCGAATTCGGATCGAAGGTGAGCATGTCGAGGTTGACCGAGATACCGGTACGGCCGGCGAAGGCCATCTCGGTCAGCGTGGCGAACAGGCCGCCATCGGAACGGTCGTGGTAGGCCAGGATCGTGCCGGCTTCGGCCAGCGTACGGATCGTGACGAAGAACGTGCGCAGATCCTGTGCCACATCGATGTCGGGCACGGTCTCGCCGACCTGGTTGTAGGTCTGTGCGAGGATCGAGCCGCCCATGCGATGCTGGCCACGGCCGAGGTCGATCAGGATCAGCACGCTGTCGCCCGCGTCGGTGCGCAGCTGCGGCGTGAGGCTGGCGCGCACGTCGGTGACCGGCGCGAACGCGGTGACCACGAGCGACACCGGCGCGACCACGTCACGCTTCTCGCCGTCTTCGGTCCAGGTGGTTTTCATCGACAGCGAGTCTTTGCCGACCGGGATCGACAGGCCCACGGCCTGGCAGATCTCGCTGACGGCCGACACGGTGTCGTACAGCGCGGCATCCTGCCCCGCCACGCCGCAGGCCGCCATCCAGTTGGCCGACAGCTTGATGTCTTCGAGGCGTGCCACATCGGCCGAGACCAGGTTGGTCAGGGCTTCGGCCACCGCCATGCGGCCCGATGCGGGCGCGTCGAGCATGGCGATCGGGGTACGCTCGCCCATGGCCATGGCTTCGCCGCGCACACCCTCGTAATCGGCGAGCGTGACGGCGGCGTCGGCCACCGGCACCTGCCACGGGCCGACCATCTGGTCACGGCTCGACAGGCCACCCACCGTGCGGTCACCGATGGTGATGAGGAAGGTCTTGTTGGCCACCGTGGGGTGGCGCAGCACGCGATAGGCGGCCTCGGTGAGGTCGATGCCGGCCAGATCCAGCGGCGCGCTCACGCCGGGCTGGCGCTGCACGTCGCGCGTCATGCGCGGGGGCTTGCCCAGGATCACGTCGATCGGCACGTCCACCGGACGAACTTCGTCGGCGCCCTGCGGACGGATGGTGTCCAGGCCCGGCAGGCCTTCGCCGTCGACCACGCGCAACTGGCGCTCTTCGGTCGCGACGCCCACCACCGCGTAGGGGCAGCGCTCGCGCTTGGCAATCGCGTCGAAGCGGTCGAGGTCGTGCGGCTGGATCGCGAGCACGTAGCGCTCTTGCGATTCGTTGCTCCAGATCTCGGCGGGCGACATGCCCGACTCTTCGAGCGGGACACGCTTGAGGTCGAACGTGGCGCCACGGCCGGCGTCGTTGACCAGCTCGGGGAACGCGTTGGACAGACCGCCCGCGCCCACGTCGTGGATCGCCAGGATCGGGTTGGACTCGCCCAGCTGCCAGCAGCGGTCGATCACTTCCTGCACACGACGCTCGAGCTCGGGGTTGCCACGCTGGACCGAGTCGAAATCGAGCTCGGCCGAGTTGCTGCCCACGCTCATGCTCGAGGCGGCGCTTCCGCCCATGCCGATACGGAAGCCCGGGCCGCCCAACTGCACCAGCAGCGCGCCCGGCGGCAGCGGATCTTTGTGCGTGAGGCCCGCGTCGATGCTGCCCAGGCCGCCCGCGATCATGATGGGCTTGTGGTAGCCCCAGCGCGTGCCGCCGGCGGTTTGTTCGAAGGTGCGGAAGTAGCCCAGCAGGTTGGGACGGCCGAATTCGTTGTTGAACGCGGCGCCGCCCAGCGGGCCGTCGATCATGATCGACAGGGGGCTGGCGATGCGGTCGGGCAGGCCGTGGTGGTCGGCCTCCCAGGGATTGAGGGCGTCGTCGAAACGCAGGTGCGACACGGTGAAGCCCGTGAGGCCGGCCTTGGGCTTGGAGCCACGGCCGGTGGCGCCTTCGTCGCGGATCTCGCCGCCCGCGCCGGTGGCCGCGCCGGGGAACGGCGCGATCGCGGTGGGGTGGTTGTGGGTCTCGACCTTCATCAGCGTGTGCACGAGCGCGTCGCGGCGCACGTAGCGCGCGGCGTCGGCGCCCTCGCCCGCGATGCCGGGCACGCCGGCCTGGAAGCGCTGCGCCTGGCCGCCTTCCATGATGGCGGAGTTGTCGGAGTAGGCCACCACCGTGCCGGCGGGCTGGGCCTTGTGCGTGGCGCGGATCATGCCGAACAGCGTGTTGGGCTGCTCCGTGCCGTCGATCACCCATTGGGCGTTGAAAATCTTGTGGCGGCAGTGTTCGCTGTTGGCCTGCGCGAACATCATCAGCTCGACGTCGGTCGGATCGCGGCCCAGCTCGGTGAACGAGGTGGTCAGGTAATCGATCTCATCGTCGGAGAGCGCGAGGCCCAGGCTCACGTTGGCCTGTTCGAGGGCGCCACGGCCCTCGGCCTTGACGGCCACGGTGCGCATGGGCTTGCCGGCCAGCGGCGTGAACAGCGTCTGGCCGTCGAAATCGCCCTGCACCACGGTTTCGGTCATGCGATCGTGCAGACAGTCGGCGGCGCGCGCCAGCATGTCGGCATCGATGCTCTTCGCACCCAGAAGCCCGCGCTCGGGCGTGATCACGTAGCGCACGCCGCGCTCGACGCGGCGCACCGCGGCCAGGCCGCAGTTGCGGGCGATGTCGGTGGCTTTGGAGGCCCACGGCGAAATCGTGCCCAGACGCGGGATCACCAGCAGCTCGAGCTGCTTGGCGGCGGGTTCGGCGCTGTACGGCGTGCCGTAATCGAGCAGTTGCACGAGGTGTTGCTGAGCCTCGGCCGACAGCTCGCTGTCGGTGTGGACGAAATGCTCGTAGCTGGCGGAGACGTCGGCTACCGGCAGACCGGCCTTTTTCAGTTGTGCAAGCAGGCGCTCGCGACGAAACGGGGAAAGAACCGAGGAACCGGGCAGATGCTGGACTAGGGACACGATGCGGGCGCCGTTGGGGAGGTGGAGATCAAAACGGGATTTTACCTTCTTATGGGGTAAACCCCCGGGCTGCTCGACCCGGGTTGTCCCTGGGATGGGGCCGACGTTACAAAATTGTGGCCGGCGGGCGCCCCGGTTGTTGTTGCGTTGCCGCAATCCCGGCGCTTCGCTGCGCCCCGTGAAGTTCTCCCATGACAACGAGCGAAGCGCGCCGCCCCGCCGCCGCGGGCAATGTCCGAAAGTCGGCGCGGGACCGGGTTTTCTTGCTGCCACGCAGCATGTTGCAGCGCGCCCCACCCGCGGGAAAACACGAGCTATCGCCCGTCCGGGCCGGCGGTAGGATGCACCGTCCCTTCTTTACCAGCCGTCCCATACGCTGTTTGCGATGCAACGCTCCGACGCTCCCGACGAACCCGTCGAACCCATCATCGCCCCCGAGCCCGACCCCGCCGTGAAGGTGCCGCTGGCCTTCGAGGACTGGCTCGCCGTGATCCTGCTGGCGCTGCTCGCCCTGATCACCTTCGGCAATGTGCTGGTGCGCTACTTCACCGATCAGTCATTCGCCTGGACCGAAGAGATTTCCGTGTTTCTGCTGATCGTGCTGACGATGGCCGGCGGCAGTATTGCTTTCGTCCGCAACCATCACATCCGCATCGAGATCCTGGCCGACAACGGCTCGGCCCGGCGTCAGCGCGTGATGGGCCTGATCGCCAACGGCTGCGTGCTGGCCTTCTTCGCCCTGCTCACCGTGCTGTCCGCCCGGCTGGTATGGGATGAGTACCGCTTCGAAGAAACCTCGCCCGCGATCGGCCTGCCGACGTGGTGGTATTCGATCTGGCTGCCGCTGATGGCCGCGGTGATCACGCTGCGGGTGCTCGGCATCGTGATCCGGCTGGCGCGAGGACAGGCCAAATGATCGTCACGCTGCTGTTCGTGATCTTCATCGCGCTGATGGTGATCGGCGTGCCGGTCGGCGTGGCGCTGGGCCTGGCCGGCACCGTGGCCATCGCGCTGGCCAACCAGGACGTGCCGTGGTTCGGCCTGCTGGCCGTGCCGCAGAACTTCTACGCCGGGCTGGCCAAGTATCCGCTGCTGGCCATTCCGATGTTCGTGCTGGTGGGCTCGATCTTCGATCGCTCCGGCGTGGCCAAGCGGCTGGTGAACTTCGCGATCGCCATCGTCGGACGCGGCCCTGGCATGCTGCCGCTGGTGTCGATCCTGGTGGCGATGTTCCTGGGCGGGATCTCCGGCTCGGGCCCCGCCTGCGCGGCGGCCGTAGGCGCGGTGATGATCAGCGCCATGTCGCGCGCCGGCTATCCGCGCCCCTACTCCGCTTCGGTCGTGGCGGCGGGCGCCGCCACCGACATCCTGATTCCGCCGTCCGTGGCGTTCATCATCTACTCGGTGCTGGTGCCGGGCGCGTCGGTGCCGGCGCTGTTCGCCGCCGGCATGATTCCCGGCATCCTGGCCGGCGTGGCGCTGATCGTGCCGGCCGTGTGGCTGGCGCGCCGCCACGGCATGGGCAAGCTCGAGGCCCACCTGCCGCGCCCGCCTTTCTGGGCCAGCCTGCGCGAAGCCCTGTGGGGTCTGGCCGCGCCGGTGCTGATCCTGGGCGGCATGCGCATGGGCTGGTTCACGCCGACGGAAGCGGCGGTGGTGGCGGTGTTCTACGGCCTGTTCGTCGGCATGTGCATCCACCGCACGATCTCGGTGCGCGACCTGTTCCCGATCCTGCGCGAAGCGGCCGAGCTGTCGGCCGTGATCATGATGGTGGTGACGCTGGCCGGCATTTTCGCGTGGTCGCTGTCCACCCTGTCGGTGATCGACCCGATCACCCATGCCATCGTGAACTCCGGCCTGGGCGAGTACGGCGTGCTGGCCTTGCTGATCGCGCTGCTGATGACCGTGGGCATGTTCCTCGACGGCATCTCGATCTTCCTGATTTTCGTGCCGCTGCTGCTGCCGATCGCCAACGCCTATGGCTGGGATCCGGTGTGGTTCGGCGTGATCCTCACACTGAAGGTGGCGCTGGGCCAGTTCACCCCGCCGCTGGCCGTAAACCTGATGGTGTCGTGCCGCATTGCCCAGGTGCCGATGGAAACCACCGTGCGCTATGTGGTGTGGTTGCTGGCGGGAATGTTCATGGTGCTGTTGGCCGTGCTGGCGTTTCCGCAACTCGCGCTCTGGCTGCCGCATCGCCTGGGCTACTGATTCATCTATGAAAGACCGCGGGCGGCCCGGGCCGGCCCCAAAGAGTCGATAACTGGAGGAGAACCCATCATGAAGATCCGTCTGTTGCTCGCCGCGCTGGCCTGCGGCGCCGCCGCCCTCACCGCGCCGGCGCATGCGCAAAACTACAAGGCCGAATACAAGCTCTCCATCGTGGTGGGCACCTCGTTCCCGTGGGGCCAGGGCGCCGAGATCTGGTCCAAACTGGTGCGCGAGCGCACCGATGGCCGCATCAACATCAAGGTCTATCCGGGCACCTCGCTGGTCCAGGGCGACCAGACGCGCGAGTTCACCGCCATTCGCCAGGGCGTGATCGACATGGCCGTGGGTTCGACGATCAATTGGTCGCCGCAGGTCAAACAGCTCAACCTCTTCTCGCTGCCCTTCCTGATGCCCGACTACGCCGCGATCGACGCGCTGGTGCAGGGCGAGGTGGGCAAGGAGATGTTCAAGCACATCGAGAAGGCCGGCGTCGTGCCGCTGGCCTGGGGCGAAAACGGCTATCGCCAGCTGAGCAACTCCAAGCGTGAGATCAAGCAGCCTTCCGACATGAAGGGCATGAAGCTGCGCGTGGTGGGCTCGCCGCTGTACATCGACACCTTCACCGCGCTGGGCGCCAACCCCACCCAGATGAGCTGGGCCGATGCGCAACCCGCGCTCGCCAGCGGCGCCGTCGACGGCCAGGAAAATCCGCTGTCGATCTACACCGGCTCCAAGCTCTACACCGTGGGCCAGAAGTACCTGACGCTCTGGAACTACGTGGCCGACCCGCTCATCTTCGTGGTCAACCGCGACGTGTGGAACTCGTGGAGCGAGAAAGATCGCGAGATCGTGCGCCAGGCCGCGCTGGACGCGGGCAAGCAGGAAATCCAGATCGCCCGCAAAGGCGTGACGCCCGAGGATCCCTCGCTGCTGAAAGAGATTTCCGGCTTTGGCGTGACCGTGACCTCGCTCGACGCGGGCCAGCATGCCGCCTTCGTCGCCGCCACCAAGCCCGTTTACGACAAGTGGAAGAAGACCATCGGCGAAGACCTGGTCACGATGGCCGAGAAGTCCATCGCCGCACGCAAGAAATAAGCAGCAGCCCAAGGGGAACGGCGGCCGGCGCGTTGCGCAAGAGCCGCCAACGCAAGGAAGGGGCGTAAACCCTGCCAACGCCGCGGGCGCCAGTCACAAGCTGGCGCCCGTTTTTTTGCCGGACGCCGGCATTGCGAACCGCGCCCCCGTGGCCGCGGCAACCCACTGGGCGACCCGGATGAGACGCCGCGCGCGTGGGCCGCTCAGTCTTTGGGCTCGGGGTAGCGCACCTCGAGAATATCGAGCTCCTGCACGCCGCCCGGCGTGCGCAGCACCACGGTCTCGCCCTCGCGGGCCTTGGTGAGGGCGCGCGCCACGGGCGAGATCCAGCTGATCTTGCCCGCCAGCGGCTCCGCCTCGTCGACCCCCACGATGGTGACGGTGTACTCCTCGCCATCCTGGTCGGAGTAGTGCACGGTGGCGCCGAAAAACACCTGATCGCGG
Source organism: Bordetella genomosp. 5 (assembly GCF_002261315.1). Classification (NCBI taxonomy): domain Bacteria; kingdom Pseudomonadati; phylum Pseudomonadota; class Betaproteobacteria; order Burkholderiales; family Alcaligenaceae; genus Bordetella; species Bordetella genomosp. 5. The sequence goes on along the minus strand of NZ_NEVP01000004.1, from coordinate 251,376 downwards.
TTGGGCTGCGAGGCCGCGTCGACCACCTCGGCCACATCGAGCCGTTTGGTCAGAAAGCGCATGCGACGATCGATCTCGCGCAGGCGCTTCTTGCCATACAGATAATCGCCGTTTTCCGAGCGGTCGCCGTTGGACGCCGCCCAGGACACGATCTGCACCACCGACGGACGCTCCACGTTCATCAGGTGCGCGAGCTCGTCGCGCAGCCGGTGATAGCCCTCGGGCGTCATGTAGTTGCGCGTGCCCTTGGGCAGTGCCTGGGCCTCGGGCAGATCATCGTCGTCGTCGTTGTCCGACTCTTTGACAAAAGCCTTGTTCATACGCGATTGAATGTGACGTGGCCGGATCGCATGCGCGCGCCGGCCGGGGTTCGTTCAGAGCCAGTCGTGCCAGACCGGCTTGAGATCGGGAGGCAGGTTGGGCAGGCTGCCGAGATCGGCCTTGCTCTCGCCCAACCGGTGAAAATCGGAGCCGCGCGAGGCCAGAAAGCCATAGTGACGCGCGACCTGCGCATACTGGCGGGCTTCATCGGCGGTATGGCTGCCGGTGACCACCTCGATGCCCTCGCCGCCCAGCTGCAGGAATTCGTCGAACAGCGCCGCAAACTGCACCGGCGTGTACTTGTAGCGGCCGGGATGCGCGATTACGGCGCGGCCGCCCGCGCCCCGGATCCAGCCCACCGCCTCGGCCAGCGTTGCCCACTGCATGGGCACATGGCCCGCGCAGTCGTCGCCGAGATACTTGTTGAAGACGGTTTGCACGTCGGGGCAGAAGCCGGCGTCCACCAGATAGCGCGCAAAGTGCGTTCGGCTGATCAGTTCGGGGTTGCCGGCATACGGCAACGCGCCCTCGTAGGCGCCCGGCATGCCCATCGCGGCCAGCCGCTCGCCGATCTGCTTGGCGCGGCCCGCCCGGCCCGCGCGCGTGTGGCGCAGGCCCTCGACCAGGCCGGGGTTGGTTTCGTCGAAATTGAGGCCGACGATATGCACCGTAACCTTGCTCCAGGTGACCGAAATCTCGGCCCCCGTGAGATAGCGCAGGCCCAGCGCCTCGGCCGCGCGGCGCGCCTCGGCAATGCCGCCGACTTCGTCGTGATCCGTGAGGGCCCAGACATCGACGCCGTTGGCGCGCGCACGCCTGGCCACGTCGGCCGGCGCCATGGCGCCGTCGGAAACCGTGGAATGGCAATGCAGATCGATGTTGAGTTGGGCAGCAGTCATGCACCTATTGTAGGAGCCTGCGCGGCGGGAGGCGAGCGCGGCGGCCGTGCGGCCGCTGGCCCCGTCCCCCGGGCCGCTCGCCGGCCCCTCTCAGCCCCGCAGGAACGCCTCGACCGGCGCGATCTGCGCGTCGCTCATGAGCGTGGGCGCATGCCCGGCCTCGGGCACCTCGAGCAGACGGGCGCGCGGGTTGCGCGCCAGCATCTCCTGGGCGGTGTCGGAGGTGAGCAGGTCGGAGTGCTGGCCGCGCAGGATCAGCACCGGGCAATCCAGCGCGTCGTAGGCGTGCCACAACAAGCGCTCGCCCTCTGCATAGGCCTGCGCGCCGGCCTGAGACCCCGCCTGTAAAGCCAGGGTGGCCGAAATGGCGGGATCGTAGGCCCGGACCCAGCGCCCTTCGCCATCGCGCACATAGCCATGCTCTGCGAGCTCGCGCCACTCGTCGTCGGTGTGCGGCCCGTAGGCGGCGCACGCGATGCGGGTGGCGGCGACGGCTTCGTCGAAGGTGGCGAACGACGCCGACATACCCACGCCGCCGATGATGCGGTCGAGGGCCGGCAGCGCGAGGCGCGGGCCCACGTCGTTGAGCACCATGCGGTCGATGCGGATGTCGCGCTCGGCCGGCAACGCACCGGCGTGCGGATGCGCCGCGTGGGCGGCGCGGGCAAACGCCAGCGCGCCGGTCAGCCCCAGCCCGATCAGGCCGCCCATCGATGTGCCGACCCACGACAGGCGCGCGGGGTTGAGTCGCGCGATCAGCGTCATCATGTCGGACACGTATTGCGGCACGTTGTAGAGCGCCGGACTTGCCAGCCAGTCGGATTGGCCGCGGCCCGCGACGTCGGGGCAGATCACCCGAAAGCGATCCGCCAGCCGGCGGGCCAGGCGGTCGAAGTCGCGCCCGTTGCGCGTGAGGCCGTGCACGCACAGCAGCACGTCGCGGTTGGACGGATCGCCCCACTCCCAATAAGCCATCCGATGAAAGCCCATGGGGCTTACGCAGGTGACGACTTCCAGGCGGGGATCCAGCGACATGGGGGCTCCTGTGCGCGCGGCACGCGCCACCGGAAGTGGCGGCGCGGGCGGCATACCGCAGGCATCTTACCGCCGCGGCCAGGCTTGCGGAGTGGGCGCCGGCGGATACCGGACACCCCGACGTCCGCCCGCGTGCTTTATTGCGCCTTGATGCCGGCGCGCCTGGCGATCTCGGCGAAGCGCGGCGTTTCTTGAGCGATCACCGATGCGACGCCGGCGCCATCCATGGGCGTGGCTTCGAAACCCGTGGCCTGCAACTGCGCGCGCGTGTCCTTGTCGGCCAGCGCGGCGGCGATCGCGCGGTCCAGCTTGCTCACCACCTCGGGCGGCGTGCAGCGGGGCGTGAAGATCGCGATCCAGGTATCCATGGCCACATCGGGATAGCCGGATTCGGCCACCGTGGGCACATCGGGCAGGAAGCTGGAACGCTGCGCGGTCGTGACCGCGAGCGCCTTGATCTTGCCCGACTTGATCTGCGGCAGTGCCGCCACGACAGTGTCGAATAGGATCGGAATCTGTCCGCCGATGAGGTCGGTCATGGCGGGCGAGCTGCCCTTGTACGGAATGTGCGTCATGCGCGTACCGGCGGCTTCCTGGAACATCTCGCCGGCGAAGTGCGAGACCGTGCCGATGCCGAACGAGCCATAGGAAAACTTGTCGCCAACCTTGTTTGCGGCCGCAACCAGTCCTTTGACGTCGGAGTACGGCTCGTTGGCGTTGGCTACCAGGACGAGCGCCGCGCGGCCCACCATGCCCACCGGCTGGAAATCCTTGGCGGGATCGTAAGGCAGCTTGTCGTAGACGGCGGGATTGACCGTGAACGTGGTGCCGGAGCTCATCAGCAGCGTGTACCCGTCGCGAGGGGCCTTGGCCACATACTGCGCGCCGAGGATCGTGCCCGCGCCCGCGCGGTTTTCCACGATGATGGTCTGATTGAGCTCCTGTCCCAGCCGTTTTGCGAGGATGCGGCCCAGCACGTCGCCCGCGCCGCCCGGCGGATACGGCACGACCAGCTGGATCGGCCGCTCGGGGTAACCGGCGGCCTGCGCGGCGCCCCCCGCCATGACCAGGCCGATCGCGGCGCTGGCCGCGATGAACTTGCTGCGTTGCTTGAACATGGTGTTCCCCTTGTTGTTCATGGATGCTGCAGAAGTGGTGGGCAGTGCCGCGACGCGGCCGGCCGACGTGGCTCAGTGACCGGCGCGCAACCGGGCGGGTCGCAGCAGATCGGGGTTCACCCCTTCGCGAGCCAGCGCGTCGGACAGGCCATCGCCCAGCACCAGGCCGCTCGCCAGTTCGGACACCCCGGCGGCCGACTGAATGCCGTAACCGCCCTGCGCCGCCAGCCAGAAGAAGCCGGGCTGTACGTCGTCGTAGCCGATGACCAGATCGCCGTCGGCCACGAACGAGCGCAACCCCGCCCACACGTGCGAGGGACGGCGGATGGCCAGGGTGGTGGCGGTCTCGATGTGGTAAATGCCGGTGGCCACGTCGAGCTCCTCGGCCACCACATCGTGAGGCGCCACCGGGTCGGCATTGGCCGGCGAACCCAGCAGCTGACCCGCGTCGGGCTTGAAGTAAAAGCTCTCGTCGATGCCGACGACCGCCGGCCAGGCCGCGATCTCGGCGCCCTCGGGCGCGGCGAACGTGAACGCGCTGCGGCGGCACGGCTGCAGACCCACGGGCTGAACGCCGCAGAGCGCCGCCACCTCGTCGGCCCACGCACCCGCCGCGTTGACCAGCAGCGGCGCGCTCGCGGTCGAGCCGTCGCTCAGGCGCAGCACCCAGCCACTGTCGGCCCAGAGGGCTTCGCGCAGCTCGGCGTTGCAGCGCAGCTCGGCACCGGCTCGTCGGGCACCGCGCAGAAAGCCCTGATGCAGAGCGTGCACGTCGAGATCGCGCGCCTCGGGTTCGAACATCGCCCCGGCGGCAACCGCCTTGGGGCGCAGACAGGGCACACGCTCGAGCGCCTCGGTGGGCGTGAGGCGCCGCACATTGGCTGCCCGCGCGGATGCAGCGACGATTGCCGCGTCGAGCTCGTCACGCTGCTCCTCATTGGCGATGTAGAGGCAGCCGCGTTCGTGCAGCAGCTCGGCCTCGGTGAACCCCGTGGGCGGACGCTCGTAAAAGGCGCGGCTAGCGCGCGTGAGGGCCTGAATCTGCGCGGTGCCGTACGTTTCCATGAACATCGCGGCCGACCGGCCGGTGGAGTGATAGCCCGGCTGACTTTCGCGCTCGAGCATCAGCACGCGCCGGTGGCCGGCCAGCCGGTACGCCAGCGACGCACCCGCGATCCCCGCCCCCACAATCACCACATCAAAATCCTGCGCACGCATCGTCGGCCTCGTATTGCCTAATTTCTCGGATATGAGAATTCTCAAATATGACAAAATGGCCGTCAATGGTCACAATGGCTAAATCCCAGGTTTTGCACGGGTTTAAGGGAAAGTCCCGAGACCCTGTCCCCAACGAAACGATGCGCGCCTCCTCGCCCGCCCCGCTTTCCCCCGACATCCTCGCCGACCGCAAAAGCCTCGGCATGCGCCTGCGCGCCTTGCGCAAGACGGCCGGCCTCACGCTGCGCGAGCTGTCCGACCGGACTGGCGTGGCCTTGTCCACGCTGTCCAAGATGGAGCTGGGCCAGGTCTCGATCAGCTACGAGAAATTCGCGGCGGTAGCCCGCGCGCTCGAGGTCGACATCGGTCAATTGTTCGGGCCGGCCCAGCGCACCACCGAGGCGCCCGGGCCGCTGCGCACCACGATCGACGACGCGCCCGGTTATCACACGGGCCCGTACGACTACAAGCTTCTGGCCGCGCAGTACCCCGCTCGCACCATGACACCCATGTACGGCCGTATCCTGGCCCGCGGTCCGGAGGCGTTCGACGGCTTCGTGCGCCACGCGGGGCAGGAGTTTTTGATGGTGCTGTCGGGCGAGCTGGAGATCCGCTTCGAGACAGGCGAATCGCTGATTCTGGCCCGCAACGAGACGGCCTACTTCGATAGCGGCATCGGTCACATGTACCTCACGCGCAGCAGGACGCCCGCGGAGGTAATGGTGGTGATGAGCGATGCGGCCGGGGTCGCCGGGATCGCCGGTGTGGCCGGCGTGACCGGGGTCGCCGGGGTCGCGCCGATGCTGAAGGCCGCCCCCGAAAAACCGACGCCGCGGCGCAAGGCGAGTAAGGCGCCGCAGCGTGCCGGGCTTAAAAACGCGTGATGAAGTAAACCTTCTTCACGCGCTCGTCCACTTCCCAGTGGCCCGTGTAGCCCTCCGGCATGACGAACGCGGTGCCCGGCGTGAGCGCGTGCACGGTGCCATCGGGGTCCACGAGGCGCGCCGCGCCCTCCAGGATGTAGCCAAACTCGACATAGCCGGTCGTGTTCGACTGGAACGTGCCGGCGGAGCTCTCCCAAATTCCCGACTCGACCTTGCCTTCGCGCGCCTCGAACGCGGTCTGCGACAGAAACGCCGCGTCGCCGGTGAGCGGGCGGCGCGGCTTGCCGGCCACCGGGTTGGACATCGCGCCGGTCGGGATCAACACGGCGTGGCTGGACGAATCTGCGCTCATGACGGCATCCTGCATGATTGACGAAAGCGCAAGTGTAGCCACATCGCGCGCTCATCCGGCCGGGTCGCGATGCCAGTAGCGCCGCCCCGCCTCGCGCTGCGCCTCCACCGCCAGGCCCGCGCCGGCGGAGCGCACCGTGATCGCGCCATCGCGATCCGTGCGCCAGGCGTGCGTTTCCTGCGCGCGCCAGCGCGCGACCACCGCGGCCGTCGGATGGCCATAGCGGTTGCGGTAGCCGGCCTGGAACACCACATGTGCGGCACTGGCCGCGCGCACCAGCTCCGGACCGGACGAGGTGTTGGAGCCGTGATGCGCGGCCAGCACCAGATCGGTAGCGGGCAGCGCAGCCGCCAGCCGCGCTTCGTACTCGCGCGGAATATCACCCGGCAGCAGCACCGAATGATGGGCGCCCTCCACGCGCAGCACACAACTGCGCGCGTTGGTCGACGCGGGACCGAGCCCCGCAGGCGGATGCAGAAATGTGAAGCGCACGTCGTCCACCATCCAGGCCTGACCGGCCATGCATGGCGATACCGTCTCCGGTAACGGCGGCTCGAGGTCGCCGAACGACTCGGCACGTTGACGCAGTTGCTGGTCGCGCCAGCGGGTCAGGTCGAACGACGCATAGGCCGTGCGGACCGGCATGGCTTGCAGCAACGCCATCGCGCCGCCCACATGGTCCATGTCGGCATGCGACAGCACCAGGGTGTCCAGCGCCCGCACGCCCAACGCCCGCAACACCGGCACCACCATGCGCTCGCCGGCGTCCCAGCCATCGGGCGATAGCGGTCCCGTGTCGTAGACCATGACGTGACGCGCGGTGCGCACGATCACGGCCGTGCCTTGACCGATATCGAGCGCATGCAGCGTCCAGTCGCCAGGCGCGGGCGCCGGCGCGCGCCACAGCACCAGCGGCGCCAGCGCCGTCCAGCCCCACGCGCGGCCGGGCCACCCCGGCGCCTGCAGGGCCCACACGACGCCCGCGCATGCCGCCAATACCCACGGCCACGGCGCCGATGCCACGGCCAGGCTCGCATGCTCGTATCCCGCCATCCATTCCATCAAGGCCATGACCACCCTCGCCAGCCCGTCGGCCGGCCACGCCAGCCCCCACGCGACCGCGTCGGCCCACGGCCAGACAGCGCCTACGGCGGCGAACATCGCCACACCCAGGGCCAGCGGCGTCACCAGCATGCTCACCACCGGAATCGCGATCGCATTGGCCACGGGCGACACCAGCGACAATTGCTGCGTCCACCACGCCAACAGCGGCACCATCCCCAAGGTAATGACCGCCTGCGTCCGGCCGAACATGCGCACCCCACGCCACGCCCGCGCCAGGCGGCCCTGGGACAGCGGCTCTTGCCACACCGCCATCAGCACCGCCACCGCGCCGAACGACAGCCAGAAGCCCGGCGACAGCGGCGCCCACGGGTCGAGCACCACCACCACGGCCGCCGCCAGCGCCAGCCCGCGTCCGCGCGACAAGGGCCAGCGCAAACACACCGCCACCCCGAACGCCGCCAGCATGAAGAACGTGCGCCGCGTCGGCACGCTCCAGCCCGCCAGCAGCGAGTACGCGCCGGCCACCAGCACCGTCACCACCATGCCGACCACGCTGGCCGGCTGCCACACACAACACGCCCGGCCGCGCCACCGCAGCCGCCGCCACACCCGGCTCGCCAGCCACCCCGCCACGCCCGCCACCAGGCTCACATGCAAGCCGCTGATGCTCACGAGATGCGTGATGCCCGTGCGATTGAACAGATCCCAGTCGGACCGCGAAATCCCCGCGCCATCGCCCAGCGCCAGCGCCACCAGCAGCGGCCCCTGCCGCATCTCGCCCAGCACCGCCTGCATGCGCTCGCGCGCGACGTGCCGCAGCCGCTCCACCGCAATCGAAAAACTCGCCCACGGCATGTCGTCCACGCGCGCCGGATTACCGCGCACCGACGCCAGCATCCGCACCCCCGCCGCGAACCAACGACCCTCCTGGTCCGGCAGGAAAGGATTGAGCGCGGCATAAGGCTGCCGCACCACCAGCGTCATGTTCCAACGTTCCCCGGGCGCGGGCGTCGGCACCGGCCGGGTATCACCCGGCAGTGCACGCCACGTCACGAGCGCCTGGCGCGGCAAGCCGGGATGCCGCGGCGCATCAATCTCCGCTATGAAGCGGCGCGACCGTTCGTCGCCTTGCGTGAGCGTGAGAATGCGGGCGGAGGCGACGACGATCTGCTGCTCCAGATGCGCCGGCACAGATTGCGCGAGGCGCGGGAGCGCCTGCGCAATGGCGTTGAGCGTGCCGAGCGCGATACCCAGGCAGCACGCGATGACGAGCCCCAAGATGGCGCCGTGCCGGCTCACGCGCGGCCTCGTGCGCAGGCACGCCAGCAACGCGGCCGCGACCAGCGCCCCGGCGGCGAGTGCCCCGGCATGCCAGAGCGACGCCTGCACCTGCACGATCCCGGCGCCCGCCACCAGCCCCACCATCACAGCCCTGCCCCGCATCGGCGCCTCCTTTGTCAGGAGGTCGAGGCTAGCGGGGTGGGTGGGGTTTGGGGGTGCGGTGGGAGGTTGTTGGCCTGTGGGGGATGCCGAGGGTGCGCGGGCACGGCCGCAATATGTCTGTTTTCAGCGCGAGGCTGGCGGCGAGGACGTTTTGGGAACGGACTCTACATCGATTTACTACTAATCACGGGGAGCAGGTCACCGCTGGCCAACGCCGCTCCGCGAAGCCACTGAGCGAAGAGGTTTCTTCGACGGCAAGAGTGCATACATTCAAACATGCAAATTCGTCGCTGCTCCAGCCTCCTACTGGCCGGGCCATGCCGCCTGATACAAGACCTCCAACGCAGGGGTTGTGAAGGGCCACCGTGCAAGCCGATGTTGATCAATTTACCAACCTTGGACACGTACTTAACGCTTCCTCCAGCGGGGGGGCATGACCAAGGTAAGCAGGAATGCCGCGAGCGCACTCATGAGTGAAATTGCACAAATCTTGACTATTTACCGAATCAGCGGGGCCACAATGGCATAATCATTCGTTTTTTTTCAACAATTTCGGTCCATTATGCCAGCACGACCTACAACCCGCCTATCTCGTGCGGACCTCGCTGAATTGAACACCTTTCTCGCCGTCTACAAGCTTCGCAGTTTTTCGAAGGCTGCCGTCGAGCTAGGAATTTCTACATCGGCGCTGAGCCATGCCATCCGCAATCTCGAGACGCGGCTCGGCATTCGCCTGCTCCACAGAACGACACGGACGGTAGCTCCAACCGATGCCGGTAGCTCGTTAGCTAAACGTCTCGAGATCGGGTTCGAAGAGATCGGTGGGGCGCTCGACGAGGTGAACCAACATCGCGATCGCCCAGCCGGACGGATTCGGATCAACGTTCTCAGTGATGGCGCGAGGCTTCTGATCGCCAAGCACATGCCTCAGTTTCTGAAGGCTTATCCTGAGGTTGACGTGGAGATAGCGGTCAACGACCAAATGATCGACATCGTTGCTGCGGGCTTCGACGCGGGCATTCGTTTCGGAGGTACCGTACCCGAGGATTTTGTTGCGATTAGACTTGGTCGACCTCTCAGATGGGTCGCCGTCGCGTCTCCTCGCTACATCAACCAGCACCCCCCAGTATCTACGCCAGCCGATCTGAAGAGCCAAGAATGCATCCAGATCCGAACCGGCAACGGCGTAGTCTATCGGTGGGAATTCGAGCAAGGTCAAGAGCGCGTAGCTGTAGAAGTGCCTGGCCAGCTTTGTGTCAACGAAACGACGCTGGGCGTGGAGCTGGCTTTGAACCATGTAGGCATCTTCTACTGCCTCGAAGAGCGCGTGACCCCGTGGCTGCAGACCGGCGAGCTGCAAGTTGTGCTGCCCGACTGGTCCCCTATTGAACCCGCGTTCTACATCTATTTCCCAGGGCATCGCATGGTTCCACCGGGCCTCACCGAACTGATTGAGTTCCTGAAACGGCCCGAGTGAGTCCAGGCGGTATCACGGCAGACTGGACGCGGCTTGAGCATCGCCCGCGCGCGTCGCTTTCCGTCGTAGGGTCAACTTGCCAATCACCACGAAAAACATCGGCGTCATAAAAATTGCGAGAAACGTCGCAGTCAACATGCCGCCGATCACTCCCGTACCAATGGAGTTCTGACTAACCGATCCGGCGCCATTGCTAAGAACCAAAGGGACCACCCCGAGAATAAACGCGAGCGAGGTCATCAAAATGGGGCGCAGACGTTGTCGAGACGCCTCGATCGCCGCCTCGACAATCCCCATGCCGCTTTGCTCCAGATCTCTAGCGAACTCAACGATGAGGATGGCATTTTTCGCTGACAAGCCCACGGTTGTAAGCAAGGCGACTTGAAAAAAAACGTCGTTCTCCAGTCCTCTCATCAACGCGGCGCCGATTGCTCCCACCACACCGAGCGGAACGACCATCATGACTGAAACAGGAATTGACCAGCTCTCATAAAGCGCGGCCAAGCAAAGAAAAACGAACAAGATGGAAATGGCATAGAGGACGGGAGCCTGCGAGCCGGACTGGCGCTCCTGATAGGAGATGCCCGTCCACTCATAACCTATGCCGGCCGGGAGCTGCTCCATGAGGGCCTCCATCTCCGCCATGGCCTCACCGGTAGAGCGACCTGGCGCCGAACTTCCTTGGATCTGCACAGACGAGACGCCGTTGTAGCGTTCGAGTTTAGGCGAACCATAGATCCATTCTCCCGTGCCAAATGCACTGAACGGAACCATGTCACCTGAACTATTGCGCAGATTCCAGTCATTCAGATTCTCCGGTGTCATCCGCCACTGCGGATCCGCCTGCACGTAGACTCTTTTGACCCGGTTATCCCTATCGAGGAAGTTGTTGACGTAAGCCGAACCCCAGGCCACTGCGAAGGCCAGGTCGATTGCCGATGCCGTAAGCCCCAAGGTGCTCGCTCGCTCACGGTCAATATTGACTTTGAACTTTGGAGTGTCTTCCAAGCCATTAGGCCTTACCTGTTGCAGCACTGAGCTTTGATTGGCAGCACGCAAGAGTTGATCTCGCGCCTGAATGAGGGCATCGTGTCCCAGCCCGGCTCGATCAACCAATTGCAGGTCAAAGCCTGAAGCGGTGCCGAGCTCGGGGATCGAGGGCGGCGTGCCAGCGGAGATCACAGCATCCTTGTAGGAAGCGAACTTAGCATTGACGCGTCGCGCCAGCGCCTGGATCTTTTGGTCATCACCGGGCCGGGCATCGTAATCCTTCATTTGGGCAAAGATGATGCCGGAACTCTGCCCGCGCCCAGCAAAGCTAAATCCGTTGACTTCCCAAGTGGATTGAACGATGTCGTTCTCCTCGTTGCGAAGATAGTTGCTGATGTCCTTGAGGACTTGAGCAGTTCGTTCCTGCGTCGCGCCCGAGGGCGTCTGCACAAGTACAAACATCGTCCCCTGATCTTCCTCGGGTAGGAACGCGGTGGGGATACGCATGAACATGACAGCGATCACGCCCAACAGCAAGACGTATAGCAGGAGCCATTCCTTTGAGCGCTTGATAACGCTCGAAACGCCACGTTGATAGTGCCGTTGGCCCATGTCAAAGGTGCGGTTGAACCAACCGAAGAAGCCCGTCTTCTTAGCGTGCCCCGGCTGAATCGGCTTGAGCAGCGTCGCACACAGTGCTGGGGTCAAGATGACGGCGACCGCCACAGACAGGAGCATAGCCACGACAATAGTGAGGGAAAACTGTCGATAGATCGCGCCTACTGAACCGCTTGCGAACGCCACTGGCACAAAGACGGCGGCCAGCACGAGTGCCACCCCGACCAGAGCTCCAGTAATCTGACCCATGGCCTTTCGCGTAGCCTCCTTCGGCCCTAAGCCTTCCTCTGCCATGACTCGTTCAACGTTCTCCACGACGACGATCGCGTCGTCCACCAACAAACCGATGGCAAGGACCAGACCGAACATGGAAAGCGTGTTGATCGAGAACCCTGCTACTGCCATCGCTGCAAAAGTTCCAAGAAGAACCACAGGCACGGCAATAGTTGGAATCAACGTCGCGCGCAAGTTTTGCAGGAAGAGATACATCACCAGGAAAACCAGGACGATGCCTTCGGCTAGCGTCTTGATCACGCCCTCAATCGAAGCATTCACAAAAGGCGTAGTGTCATAGGGATACTGTGCCACCATGCCAGCGGGGAAGAACGGCTGCATCTCGGTCACGAGCGCGCGCACGCGTTCGGCAACTTCTAACGCGTTTGCCCCTGTGGCAAGCTGAATCCCAATCGCCGCCGCCGGGCGCCCGTTGTACTCGGTCAAGTAGTTATAGTTTTCTGCTCCGAGCCCGACTCGAGCCACGTCTCGGATCCTAACCTGCGAGCCGTCAGGGTTAACCTTCAGCAGAATATTCTCGAACTCTTGAGGAGTGCGTAGAAGCGTAGCCTCGGTGATCGTGGCTTGGAACATCTGTCCCGGCGAAGACGGGGTTCCACCGAGCGACCCGCCGGCGATCTGCACATTCTGTTCGGCGATAGCTGCCGTGACATCGGTGGCATTCAGCTTGTAGTTGCTCAGCTTCGCTGCGTCGAGCCAAACACGCATTGCAAATTGAGTGCCGAACAGCGTTACGGTTCCGACACCGTCCAGCCGACTGAGCGGATCCTGCATGTGCGCAGCCAAGTAATTGGCTAGCGCATCGCGATCCATGCTTGCGTCTTCGGACACAAATCCGATCGCAAGCAACATGTTGTTGTTCGACTTGGTGACTTCAATGCCTGACTGCTGAACGGTAGCAGGGAGTTGGGGAGTAGCAAGCTGAAGCTTGTTCTGCACTTGCACTTGCGCGATGTCTGCGTTAGTTCCAGGAGCGAACGTTAACGTGATCGAAGAAGTGCCAAAGTCATCGCTGGTAGACGACACATAGAGCAAGTTATCAATGCCGCGCATTTGCTGCTCGATAACTTGAGTCACTGTGTTCTCGACTGTGCTGGCCGAAGCGCCTGCATAGTTCGCTTGAATCTGGATTGTTGGCGGAGCGATGGTTGGATACTGCGACACGGGTAGGGAAAAGATCGCTCCGATCCCGGTGAGCATCAAAACAATTGCAAGGACCCACGCGAAAATGGGGCGATCAATGAAGAAATTTGCCATGTAGGAACGCCTGAAAGATTCGTGGCTTACGAACGGGAGTTGGTGGTGGGCCGTTCGTTGCCAGCCACGCTAGGAACCGGCGTCCTGTCATTGCTCTGCGCCGGAACGGTAACAACCTTTTCACCCGGCCGAACTTTGCTTATGCCCTGAACTACCACTCGGTCGCCCGGCTTCACGCCCGAGGTGACGATCCAACTTCCCCCATGCGTACCCGCGGTGGTCAGGATCGCTTGCGACACCCGCTCGTCTTGACCGACGACCAGCGCGATCGGACGGCCTGCTTGGTCATGCGTGATCGCCGTCTGCGGGATCAGCATGGCAGATTCGTTTATGCCCTCGAGCACTTGAGCGCGAACGAACATCCCAGGCAGCAATGTCCGACTTTCATTGGCGAACACTGCCCGAACCGTTACGGAACCTGTGCTTTGGTCCACGGTGAAGTCGGACACCTCAAGTTCGCCCAGCTCTTGGAACGCTTGACCGTTCTCGAGCGTGAGCCTCACCGCCGCGGAGTGTCCGTTCTTCGAGCGAATGAGGCCCGCATCACGGTCGACATTCATCTGCAGTCGTTCAGCGGTCGACTGTGTCAGGTCTACATACATGGGTTGCAGCTGCTGCACCGTCGCCATCAGCGTCGCATCGTTCGATCTGACGTATGCACCTGCCGTCACCTCCGACATGCCAATACGTCCGTCGATCGGTGAACGAACGTCGGTGTACCCAAGATTAATTTCTGCTAAATCGACCTCCGCCTTAGCTGCTGCCACGTCTGCGGCGGCCTGCCCCCGCGCCGCGACGGCGTCGTCATAGCTTTGACGACTAACGGCGTTACTTCCTACCAGGTTACGCAGGCGTCGCGCCTTTTCGTTTAGAGCAACAAGGTTTGCTTGTGCGCGGGCAAGGCTAGCCTTCGCGCTGTTGAGCGCAGCGACGTATGGAGCTGGGTCGATCTTGTATAGCAGTTGGCCAGACTTGACCTCCGATCCCTCCACAAACTCCCGGCGCAAGACAATCCCGTCTACGCGAGCGCGAACCTGAGCAACAAGAAATGGGGAGGTTCGTCCACTCAGGCTGCTGTGCACCGGCACCGGCGCAGTTGCGACGTCCATGACCCCCACCTCGACGACAGGGGTAAGAACGATCGGATCTGACTTCTCACATCCGGCGAGAATCATCGCGGCCACAAGAGACCAGGAGATTCGCGAGATTTGTTCGTAAGGAAAGCGCATTAGGCACCTCGGATGAAGACAAGCGACTCAAAGCTTCGTAGGTTCGACGGGCGCAACGAGGCCTTCGCAGTCAGAACGCCAAAAGGCGGTGTCCTACGAAGCTCAGAGTCGGGTGAGAAAGGACGGCGCGCGCAGCGATCAAGGCGCGCCGTAACCAGGGCTTGATCGACCGCGCGCCCGCGGCAGCGGAGCGCGGTCGATACTTCGGTCAGCGGCCCTGGACGATGTAAGGTGTCGGCTGCAGCGGCGTAGGCTTGGCGACCGAGGTGTTGGTCAATAGCAATCGGGCTTGTGAACGCCAGCCCCCGATAAAGATGTCATCCTTCTTATCGCCATCCAGATCGCCCTTGGCCATGCTCCAGCTTCGCCCAACGGTATATCCGGGGACGACTGCTAGCGTATCGTCAGTGAACTTTCCCGTACCATCGTTCGTCCACGCGCGCACTTGAAGAGGTACAAAGCCGGGAACTTGAATCGCGCTAACCAACACGTCAGGGGCACCGTCTTCGTTGTAGTCAACGACCATCCCGCCCCAACTCGAGAACGTGTGGGCCGGCAGCCGCTGCTCCGTCTCGTCACGGAAGCTACCCTTGCCATCGTTGATCAACAGACGCGTTTGCGGGTCCTTATCCCAGCCATGGTTATTGCTGGTAAGGTTGAAGAACATGATATCGGGCAGGCCATCTCGGTTGGCATCGAAGACGTGAACCTCTCTGGTCTCCAGCGGAACCTTGAGATCAAGCCTGTCCGTTGCATCCATGAACTTGCCCGTTCCATCATTGATAAATAGGCGGTTCGGCGGCTCTTGATTGGCGAGAACCATATCGAGATGGCCGTCACCGTTCATGTCTACCAACGCAATATCTTGCGTATGCGAAGCCACTCGAGGCAAGTTCGAGTCACTCACATCGATGAAATGTCCTGGTCGTTTCGGATCGTTGAGCCACAGGAAGTTGTAGGCCGGTTCCGGCTTGTCTTCTGACGTGTTCCCCACCACGATATCGGGCAGTCCATCGCCATTTACGTCGCCGACCGCTACGGCATTTCCCTGACTCATTCGAGGCAAGCGATTGGTTCGATTCACGAACCCGCCTTTGCCATCACCAAAGTAGAGCGCGTGCATCTCATCCGCCTCGGCGACGAAGATGACGTCCATGTGTCCATCCTGATTGAAGTCTCCCACCTCTACGTGTTCAGTATCACGTGGCGTCGCCTCAAAAACGTTCGGCTTCCAGGTCAGTTTCCCCTTCCCATCGTTGAGATACAGCGCATTGGGACCATGCTCCACTGCGACAATCACGTCGAGATCCCCATCCCCATCCACGTCGATCATCGCCGCATCGATCCCGTGCATATTCGGGGCCAGCGGAACATTTGTTGCGGTCACGTCCACGTAAAAGGATGAAGGGCGTTCCTGCGCATAGGATTGGGCTGAAAGAGTGGCGAGCACGATTGCCGTCGCTGCTTTTAGTCGGAGCTTCATATATCAATCCTTATTCAAATCGCGGGGCGACAGGTCGCCAGAAAAAAATCCATAGACACAGAGTGAACCCAATGAGTAGGCTCGTGTGCGCCGTTGGCAAAGAGCTGGTTCCGTTATTTGGGCTTTGCGGCGCGCAGCGTGAACTCCGTGATCTCCGCCGGCACCCCCAGCCGAATCGGGAACCCCATCCACAGCGCGATGCCATTGCTGACGTAAAGTTTCATCGGGCCAACCTCGTACATTCCCGAGACAAAGCCTTGGTTGGCGTACTTGCCGATTTGATTCAGGCCGACAATCATGCCGCCGTGTGTGTGACCAGACAGTTGGAGATCAACGCCTGCCCGAGCGCTTTCGTTAGCGCCTTCGGGACGATGACTCATAAGAATGACAGGCCAGGTAGTAGGCGCGCCACGCATAGCCTCTTCCATGTCGGGACCAACAAATCCGTAGTTGGTGGCAGCCGCGTCGGTCACGCCAACGATCGTGAGTCCTGCCTTCCCAATAGGTAACTCGACGTGGGCGTTCTCGAGAAGCTTGATTCCGACTTCCTCGATCTGCTGACGCCATTTCACATAGTCGAAGTAGTACTCATGGTTGCCTGGAATGCCGAGCACACCGTACTTTGCACGCAGATCCGCCAAGGGCGCGACATCAGATCTGCGGTCCTCGACCGTTCCGTCAATGAAGTCACCAGTGAAGAGAATCAAGTCGGGCGACAAGTTGTTGGTTCGCTCCACGACTTGGCGCACCCACGCTTCAGGGAACAGGCGACTGATATGGGTGTCGGAGAGTTGCACCAACTTGAAACCATCAAGCGATTCGGGAAGATCGGCGATCGGTAAGTCGATATGCCTTACCTCCGGTACTCGTATCGCGTTGGCCACGCCAATCGCAGAGATTACGGCGGCCAAGAACAGCGCCGCTGGCGATACCCACATGCCAAGGCGAGTACGTGCGTTCTTGCCCCGAACGACCCAGGTGACCAGGAGCGCAAGGTCTCCGGCAAGCATGAAGACGAACAAGAGGACGAAAGCGCAAAACAGCCAACCCATGAGAAGTGCGACCCGATACGGCACTTCGAAGGACCACATGTTCCCGTATAGAGCATCGTTGATCCAATGCATCTTAGAGACAACGAGCAGCGCGATGGCAATGAGGGCCGCCCAGACGCGGGCGATAGGTAGTGGCAGGACGAAGCGCCACAACAGATACAGGAAAGCGAGCGAAAACGTAGTGTGGAACACGTGGATATGGGGCAAGTAGACGAGCGGGTCGGTCGCCGGGACCGCTCGATCATATGCGCACGGCGTTCAGGGATTAGTTAGCTTCGTTCAAAGCTTTATCCATTTTTATTCATCAATCAACCCTCTTCCCTTGGCGCTGCCCTACAAGCCCGAGATTCGGCCAATTTCGACAAGCTCACATCCAAGCCTGGCGGATGCCCCGTCGCTTGAAATGGAGGCATGAGTCCATTCCGCCGCTTAAGACTTGTGAATTTTTCTTAACGGAGCATCCGAAGGTGGTCAACACTGAGGTTGAGCTGAAGGCTTACCATCGACCAACGACTTGCGAAGTTGAAAGTTCCTTGAAATTCGATGGAGTGCATGATGAATGTCCAACGCCCCTTAGCTTTAGTGACAGGCAGCTCGTCAGGTATTGGCCTTGAGCTCGCGAAGCAGTGCGCCTCACACGGATACGACGTTGCTATATCGGGGTCGAGTGACCAAATCTTTAACGCAGCTGAGGAGTTGAAGCAGCTTGGCGCTAATGCCTATCCCTACAAAGCGGATGCCGCCACCTTTGAAGGTGTCGAAGGGTTCTGGCAGTTCGTCTCCGAGCTCAGCCGCCCGGTAGAAGCGGCCGTATTGAACGTTGGGATCGCAATCGGTGGACCGTTCGCCGAGAATAGTCTTGAGGACGACCTGCGGGTCGTCGCCATCAACGTGACCGGGACGGTCCACATGGCAAAGCGCGTCGTGCAACATATGGTCCGGAATGGCAAGGGCAAAATTCTGATCGTCTCTTCGGTATCCGCCACCACCCCTACACCCTACGAATCCGTGTACGGTCCTTCGAAGGCCTTTGGCTTCTCCTTTGCTGAAACCATCCGGGAGGAGCTGCGCGGTACCGGCGTATCCGTCACCGCATTGCTGCCGGGCGCTACCAACACAAAGTTTCATGAAAACGCAGGCTTGGCCAATAGCCCCATCGGCAAGCGAGAGAAATTCGACAAGGCGATCGTGGGCAAGATGGGCTACGAAGCATTGATGGGCGAACTCGATCATGTCGTGAGCGGCGACGAATCGACTTTGCGTAGTGCAATCGAGAATCGACTTCTTTCGGAGCCGGTTAAAGCACAGCGGCACGCCAAGGCAACAAAGCTGTTCAACTAGTGGCGCCCGAGCAAATTTCTGCACAGTTGCTCCGCGGGGAAATACCCCCCTATCTTTAGAACGATGAAACAGCGCAAGCTTGGAAACAGCGAGTTGATGGTGTCAGCCATAGGGTTTGGCTGCATGGGCCTGAGCTATGGGCTTGGCCCGCCCGTGGAACGCAGCCAGGCAATCGCTCTAATTCGGCAAGCTATCGACCTAGGCGTAAATTTCTTCGATACGGCTGAGCTCTACGGCCCTCACCTGAACGAAGAAGTAGTGGGAGCAGCGGTAGCGTATGCACGCGACAAGATCACTCTTGCCACCAAGTTCGGCTTCACATACGAGGGTGCGAGCCGAATTCCATTGAGGGACAGCAGACCTGATCATATTCGGCGGTCTGTCGAAGGCTCCCTACGCCGATTGAAGACAGATTACATTGACCTGCTGTATCAACATCGTCTCGACCCTGCTGTCCCTATCGAAGACGTCGCGGGAGCAGTACAAGACCTGATAGTGGCGGGAAAAGTGCGATTCTTTGGACTCTCTGGTGTTGACGCGGCATCGATCAAACGCGCGCACGCAGTCCATCCGGTGACAGCTGTCCAGAACGAGTACTCTTTATGGAGCCGTTCAAGCGAGGAAGAGGTACTCCCTCTCCTAGAACAGCTTGGCATCGGCCTGGTTCCCTTTAGTCCTCTAGGTAAGGGATTTCTTACTGGGAAGATTTCGGCAGGAGTCGAGTTCCCGTTGGAAGACAGGCGCCGACTTTTGCCACGCTTCTCGCCCTCGGCGATCTCGTCTAACTCGGTCGAGATCGCCAGGCTAAAGAAAATCGCCAAACGCCACGGAGCCACACCAGCACAACTATCGTTGGCTTGGCTGCTCCACCAAAGTCCTATCCTCGTTCCGATTCCTGGCACGACTCGCCCCTCCCATCTAGAAGAGAACGTAAAGGCCATATGCCTTGTGCTCTCCGCAGAGGAAGTTGAAGAGATCGGCGCGATCGACGCCTTTGCATACTAGCGAGTCCGCCATTGAGCCAGCAAGTCGCGACAGATAACCTCAATTCAACGCTTGCGCACGCGCTCGGTTGCGCCTTTCTCGCCACCAAGTGCTTAAGTCGGGGGTTGCTCTCTCAACATGTCGATGAGCTCTCTTAGGCCTGTTGGGGTCTGCCGGTGCCCCGGATAGTAGATGTAAAAGGCGGGCTCAACTGGAGCCCAGTCCGATAGTACGACCTGAAGCTCGCCACGAGCCAGCTGATCTTCAATACGTTGCTCCAGACAGTAGGTGATCCCAGCCCCCGAGGTCGCCATCTCGACACCAAACATGGTTTCGTTTACGCAGAGTTGGCCCGGCACCTCTACGGACAGTCGCTCGCCGTTTTTCTCAAATTCCCAGCGGTAGATCACCCCCTCTCCGGTGCGAATTTGGATGCAGTTATGGTCCTTCAGGTTCTCAGGCTTCGTAATGGGCGCACGTCGGTTCAGGTACTTGGGAGCCGCCGCAGCCACCCATCTCAATGGCGAGACTATCCGCACGGCAACGAAGTCCTCAGGGACAGTGCCGCCAAACGCGACGCTGTCCCGGGGCAGTTCATGGCCCGTTAACCGTGTCCGCCATGCGAAGGACTGCAGCCCGCACCGCACGCCCTAGTAGTAGGGCGTCGGATCCCAAGGAGACAAACTGGGCACCATTATCGATGTAGCGCTGGTACAAACCAGCGTTGTCGCCCAACCCCGCGACGCCCCATTTTCGACCGTACTTAGCGCAAACCTTGCGTATGCGAGTCACCGCCTTAATGATCGATGCATGGTCGTAGTCGCCGGGCACGCCCGCGCTTGAACTCAGGTCATTCATCCCGATCCAGATCAAATCCAAGCCTGGCTCTGCAGCAATTTCGTCGAGCCGGTCAATCGCATCCAACGATTCGATCATCGCAACGAGCAGCGTCCGCGACTCAAGCCATGCTTGCAGCCGATCGGCGGGGAAAGTTGAGTAACCCCAATGGGGTAGCCGATTGACCGAGCCGCGCTGGCCCAGCGGCGGATACCGACACGCCCGGACAGCACGCCGCACATCTTCCGCCGTCTCGACGTGCGGCACGATGATGCCCATCGCACCATTGTCCAAAAGTCTGGCGGCCAAACTGAGGTCACCAGCAGGGATCCGGACCAGCGGTGTAATGCCCGCGTCGAAAGCGGCGAGGCAAATTTGCCCGCAAACAAACGGATCTATCAGCCCATGTTCAAGATCCACGTAAAGGGCATCGACACCCGCGTGCGCTGCGATGCGCGCCACATCTGGCGACGGCACCAACTTGACCGACATACACGTTGCCACTTTGCCGTTCGTCAGCTTGAGAAGTGCCTTGCTCTGCACGACTGGTGGCGTGGCGGGGCTGCTAGAGCGGGCATGGTGTGGCGATCGCGTCATTTTGAGATCATCAGTTGCTTGATCCAGCGATCACCATGAATGGCGATCACGTCCAACTGGTCTGCGTAATACAGGATCTTGCCTTCGAGCGATTCCGGAAAGCGCGGAGCCTGTGGGCTATGCGTCAAAATTATATGCACCACCTTGGCTGAAAGACCGTGGTTAAGCGCAACGTGAGCACACCAGAATGCGTGGGTATATGACTTGCCGATTTCGGTATGGCGCACGCCATCGTCTGTCGGCTCGTACTCCACCATTTTGCTAGCGTCCTGCAACACTGCGGCGGCAATGAGGACGTCGCGATCCACCACAGTGCCGTGGTAGCGAGTAAACGCATCCGCGATGGCCAGAGACATCTCCACCACACATTGCGTATGCGGTAAGTTCGGATATGCAATCTTGCCGGACGTCGGAATTTTGTCAAAGGTCGCGAAACGCGACTGGCCCCACAATTCGTCGAGGACGGCCAATACGGATGCGGCCATGTCACGATCCGCGATCTCATCGATCCAGGGATAAATCGCGAGGAAGTCGACACGCTCACGGTCAGTTCCGACCTTCAATACGGCTTCTCTCATTTTGCCGCTCCCTGACCAGACAGGTTCACACGCTGGGCCACCTCGCTCCAGCGATCAACCTCCGTCGCCACGAATGCATCGAACTGCTTTGGCGTCTGGTAATCCACGTCTACCCCTAGCGCCGTAAGCTTTTGCACTACAGTGGGCTCGACTAGCGCAGCTTTAAGTGCCTCAGACGCCTTGTCGACAATGGCGTCGGGTGTTCCGACCGGCACGACGATGGCGTACCATCCCTCGGCGACGAAATCCTGCCCACTCGCTTCGGAGATGGTTGGTACGTCGGGAAACAGCGCGGTACGATTCTTTCCTGCGACAGCTAGCGCCTTCAGCGTACCCTTTTCGACAAAGGGCTGTGACACACCGACAGTGTTGAAGATGAAATCCACTTGTCCGCCAATCAGATCATTCATGGCGCCTGCATTCCCCTTGTAAGGAACGTTTAGCAGGTCGAGGCCGAATTGCTGAGCCAGCAAGAGACCCGCTATGTATTGCGACGAGCTCTGGAGGCCTGCGAACGAGTACTTGCCCGGATTTGCCTTCGTTTCCTTGAGGAACTCCTTGAAGTTCTGAATCGGCAATCCGGGACGCGCCAAGAGCACGGACTGGTTGTTGCCAATTTTGCCAATGCTGCGCAACTCCTTCTTGGTGTCGAAAGGCATGGATGGCATGATGGCCGGATTGATCACCAGGCTGGGATAGGCGAAATAGAGAGTGTGGCCATCTGGATTCGAACGGGCGACCATCGTTGTGGCGATATTGCCGCCAGCTCCGGGGCGATTTTCCACCGTGACGCTCGCCCCCAAGTGTTTGCCAAAGCTCTCCGCCACGAGCCGAGCCACCGAATCTCCGCCGCCTCCCGGCGTCGAACCCACGATCAGCCGGACGGGCTGGCTGCCCGGATATTCTTCTGCCATCGTCACTTGACCAGTCGCCAACAAGGCGAGCGTCACCCCAGCGCCCCCCAGGGTCCGCTGCCATTTTCCTACGTTCATTTTTGCCTCGCTCCAGCCCTGACAGGGCTTGTGTAATGACTTACTGAAAGGATGCTTCGAGTTCCTCGAGATCGTTCAATCCCATCAATTCGCAGATTTCTTCGAAACTGACCTGCAGATCTTCGCGATTCACTACCCGCGCTTCTTCGAGCACATCGCTTTTGAAAACCTGCATAGCATTGAGCATGCCTCGCAGTGACGCAGCGCTTAACAGGCGCGGGTACGACACTTGGGCCACTCCCAGGTTCCGCAGTTGTGCGGGCGTGATTAATGGTGTCGTGCGGCGGGATCTCAAGCCCAAACCCATGTTGACGGATAGGGGCTTGGGCACGTTGCGAGCTACTCGCTCGATATCGGCTTCACTACCCAATGCATCGGCGAACAAGCAATCCGCCCCTGCCTCCGCATACATGTTGAGCCGGCGTATTGCCTCTTCGAGTCCAACTGGCCCCGCTGCGTCGGTGCGCGCCTTGATGACAAGATCTGGATTGGTACGAGCCGCCACTGCTGCACGAACCTTCCTCACCATATCGTCTGCCGGAATCACTGCCTTGCCGGCCATGTGTCCACAACGCTTCGGGAACACTTGATCTTCGATCATGATTGCCGCGGCGCCGGCTTTCTCAAATTCGCGGATGGTGTAATACACGTTGAGCTCATTGCCGTAACCAGTGTCCGCGTCCGCCTGGAGTAGCAAGCTCGTGCAATTTGCCAGCTTGGAGCAGGTGTCTACGTTATCAGCCAGGCCCAAAATGCCACGATCCGCCAGCCCTAGGCGGCTTTCGGAAACTCCCGCGCCCGAGATCGTGGCGGTCTTAAATCCCATGCGCTCGACGATGCGCGCGCTAAATCCGTCGTACACCCCGGGGGTGACCAAGATGTCATCTGCGTTGATCAGATCTTTGAGTAAGCCCATTTCTATCCTTGCCTGGTTGTCATTTGGCTACGCACGTGCTCCGCAGCACGGCCGATGTGCGAACGCATCAGCGACTCGGCCAGTTCCTTATTGCGGCTCTTCATCGCCATCAGGATCTGGCGATGCTCGTCGTATGCCGTGTCCTTCCTCTCGGGAACGGAGCCTGAACTTGACCTATAAAGCTTGAGGAGCACGAAGGTGTCATCATTGAGAGCCGCACTCAGTCGCGTGTTGCGGCAGGCCTGCGCAATGCGTGCATGAAAATCGAAGCGTTCTCCCATCGCAATCGGATTTCGCCGATAGGCGTCCAACTGGTGTTCAAGCTCTTCTAATTCCGTCTCGGAGATCCGTTCAGTAGCGAGACGACAGGCCATGCCTTCTAGCGCCATTCGAAACTCGAACAGTTCGAGGACCGTGGCACTGTCTAGCGTGATGACCCGCGCTTTCACGTAGGGCACGCGTGTCAGTAGACCGATTCCCTGCAAGCGGTTCACGGCCTCACGCACAGGCCCACGACTCACATTCAAGCGCTTGGCTTCCACGGCCTCGTTAATAGCCTCGCCCGGGCCGATACGACCAGAGTAAATAGCCTGCAGCAAGTCGTCGAAAACTCGATTACTCAGGCCTCTCTCGCCGCCCGCGCCAGATTCGGAAAGAAATTCAGTGTCCATGGCGTCATGTTGGGCTGCCTCACACAAAGTGTCAACACTTTTTGCGATAGCATCGGGTTATCCCTGGAAATACTGACAAAAGTGTCAACTTTTTGAGCGAACCTGTGCTTGCCGCTGAGCTATGGCCGAAGGGACGCCCACGGTTGCCAAAGAAATCCAAGCGGATGCGAGAACCATGCCTCCGACTAGCAGGCCGTCGAAATATCATTGCCGGAACGCGTCCTCCTCTACTCAGCGATGCGTGACGCGGCCCCGCGCTAATGCAGGGTGCGATATGCAGGACGAGCGTGATATTCCGAGCGACCAACTTGATTTCGCGTCTTCAGTCGGGATTTCTCAAGGGTTGTGTCAGAAGCTCCCGCTTTCTCGGCCCAACCGCCGCCATGTGGCTCGTGCCTTCCAACATGCCATCTGCACCCAACGAGCTTTGCTTGCCGGCATAGGGATGCCTTTTGCGCTGCCTGTCCTGGCGCGACGGTCTAGCCAGTTCAAGCTCAAATTGTCTATGCCGTAGCACCTTGGCAACTCCACCGGTTCATGAACTAATTGTTCAGATGAAATTGCCCTGACTTTGCTTTTTCTTCGGAATCAAAGGTTTGCATAAGGAGCTAGTTCAGGTCTATTTTGGTCGGCAACAGCGAAATCCCCGAGCCATCGCCCAGCGCCAGCGCCACCAGCAGCGGCCCCTGCCGCATCTCGCCCAGCACCGCCTGCATGCGCTCGCGCGCGACGTGCCGCAGCCGCTCCACCGCAATCGAAAAACTCGCCCACGGCATGTCGTCCACGCGCGCCGGATTACCACGCACCGACGCCAGCATCCGCACCCCCGCCGCGAACCAACGCCCCTCCTGGTCCGGCAGGAAAGGATTGAGCGCGGCATAGGGCTGCCGCACCACCAGCGTCATGTTCCAACGTTCCCCGGGCGCGGGCGTCGGCACCGGCCGGGTATCACCCGGCAGCGCACGCCACGTCACGAGCGCCTGGCGCGACAAGCCGGGATGCCGCGGCGCATCGATCTCCGCCATGAAGCGGCGCGACCGATCATCGCCTTGCGTAAGCGTGAGAATGCGGGCGGAGGCGACGACGATCTGCTGCTCCAGATGCGCCGGCACAGATTGCGCGAGGCGCGGGAGCGCCTGAGCGATGGCGTTGAGCGTGCCGAGCGCGATACCCAGGCAGCACGCGATGACGAGCCCCAAGATGGCGCCGTGCCGGCTCACGCGCGGCCTCGTGCGCAGGCACGCCAGCAACGCGGCAGCGCCCAGCGCCCCGGCGGCGAGTGCCCCGGCATGCCAGAGCGACGCCTGCACCTGCACGATCCCGGCGCCCGCCACCAGCCCCACCATCACCGCCCTGCCCCGCATCGGCGCCTCCTTTGTCAGGAGGTCGAGGCTAGCGGGGCGGGTGGGGTTTGGGGGTGCGGTGGGAGGTTGTTGGCCGGTGGGGGATGCCGAGGGTGGTCCGGCGGGCGCCGCCGCCAGCGCCTCCGCCCCCTCCTAGACCGACCGCAGCCACCGGGACATATCTGGCAACCCCCGCGGCCCGAGCTCAGCCTCGCAGGCCACCGACATTCCCAATAAGCGCGCCTCCTGCCCAGCCGGCACCAACAATTGCAAGGCGGCCGGGAGCGGCGCATGGTGGTGGCCGAGCGGCACCGCACTTGCACAGAGATCGAACACGTTCGCCGGCCGCGTAGGCCCCAGGCAGCTGCGCTCCATCGCCTCTTCGGCCTCGCCACTCGGCCAATCGCCGGGGTAGATCGGCGGAAAATGCTGCTTGGCAGGTGCGATCCACGCGGCGATGTCGTGGAATGCCGCATGCACTTGAGCAAGCAGCGTCTGACGCCGGCGTTGTGCGGCCTCGTAGCGCGCTGCCGACACTTCCAGCCCGGCGGCCAGTCGATGCGCAACGTCGGGATTCAGTTGCGCCCGCATTTCCGTGAACCGCTCCCTGCCCAGCATGGCAATCGCTTCATGGCGTGCCACAACAGAGTAGATCGCGTCCGTTTCGCGAAGTGCGGGTATATCGAATGGCACCATCCGCACGCCGCCCGCAACCAGGGCGTCCAGCCCGGACTGTAGGCACGCAGCCATCCTCGGGTCGATCCCGTCGAAGAAATAGTCTTGAGGCAAGCCCAGTTTCAGTGTGCCCAAGTCGACGCTCGGCACGACCTGGCCGGATAGGGCTCCCCACGCAAGCGCGACGTCGGTCGCGCGCGGCGCGATCAGACCCAGCGAGTCGAAGCTTCGGCTCATGGAGAACATGCCGCCGTCATGCGGCATCATGTGGCGGCCGAACTTCATGCCGAAGATGCCGCAGAACGCCGCGGGTCCCCGCACCGATCCTCCGGTGTCGGTGCCGACTGCCATCGCGCACAGCCCCGCCGCGACGGCGACGGCCGAGCCGCTCGACGAGCCGCCTGGAACGCGATAGTGAAGTGAATCCATGGGATTGCGCGGCGTGCCACGCCGGTAGTTGGTGCCGGCCGACCCCAGCGCAAATTCGACGGTCTGCGTCTTGCCGAGGATGACACAGCCGGCACGCCGTAAGCGGCCGACGAAGCCGCCCTCCACACCGACGAGATCGTCGACCTCGACATCGGAGCCGACCCGGGTGGGCATGCCCGTCACGGCCAGAACGTCCTTCACCGCCACCGGCACGCCCATGAGCGGCCCAAGATCGATGCCACCGGCCAGAAGCGCGTCCAGTCCCGCAGCCGCACGCAGCGCCGAATCCGCGTCGACGTGGGTGTAGGCGCGTAACTGATCGTCCAGTTGCCCGATACGCTCCAGGTACGCTTGCACCGTATCGACGACGGTAGTCTGGCCGGCGCGCAGACGCCTGCCATAGGCAGCGAGGCCTGCCCCGCCGACCGGATCCGTTGGCAAATTCAAGTTTGTCTCTCAGGGGCGGAGTTTGGCCAGCGGCAGAGCTGCGCCTGCCGCCGCATTCGGCACGATCAGCGATGCCAGAACAGCCGCTGCGGCGTATGCACCAGGATGGTCTCCCGTGTTGCTGCGCATGGCACCCACTGCTCGAGGAGATCGACCAGCGCCCCGTCGTCGGGCATGAGGTCGGCAGGACTCGACGTGTGAGGCCAGTCGCTACCCCATAGCAGGCGTTCGGGATTGCTGGCCACCAGCTGTTCGTGCATGGGCCGCACGTCGTCGTAGCGGTCGCGGTCATCCGATTGACGGTTCTGCGCGGAGAGCTTGGCGTACACGAGCCCCTCACCTACTAGCCGGAGCAGCGCCTGGAACGCGGGATCGGATGCGCCCCGCGATGCGGGCAGGCTCAGGACATGATCGACCACAACCGGCGCCTGTCGTCCCAGTGCGGCGACCTCGTCGACGATGTCGGGCAGCAGCCGCCAGTCGATCCACAATTGCACGACCCAGCCCAGGTCGCGCATCGTCGGCAGGAACGTTTGCAACACATCCCACCCAACGCCCCGCAGATAGGTGGGCTGATTCGACTTCGCAAACAGATGAAAGCGCAGACCGCGTATGCCGGCAGCATCCCAGCGCTTGAGTTCCGCCGGACCCACGCGGGTATCGGTGATGCAGACACCGCGCAGCCGGCGAGGTTCGCGCTCGACGGCGTCGATCACTACGCGGTTATCGTAGCCATGAGAGTTTCCCTGCACGATGACACCGCGATCCAGACCAAGGTGATCGAGCAGCGACAGATAGCGCTCCAGCGGCGCCTCGGGCGGTGTGTAGCCACGCCCCTCCGTGTAGGGAAAGCGATCGATGGGGCCGAAGAGATGGGCGTGACTATCGCACGCACCGGGGGGCGGCCTCCATCCCGGCCGTCGAGGATGTTCAAGCGGCCCCGCGATCGGCGGCGGCTCGGCGGAGTGCGAGGTGTTCGTGTGCGCCGCTGTCTGGCCTTGGTCTTTTGTGTCGTTCATCTTAGTTAACCCAGTTTGATACCCGCGCTTTTTATAAGCCGGCCCCACCGTTCCCTTTCGTCAGCCAGGAACCGGCCGAACTCTTCTGGCGTATTTTTAGACGTGAGCGCGCTGAAGAAATCGGTGCGCTTACGAATCTCGAGGTCGGCGATGGTGGTATTAAGCGCGCCGTTCAACGCCAGCACAAGGTTCTGCGGCGTGCCCTTCGGTGCGAAGACGCCGTTCCACTCGTACACAACGAATCCCGGCAGCACCTCTTCAACCGCCGGCAGCGACGGAAACTGTGACAGGCGCCCTTCAGCGGTATGGGCAATGGCCTTCACCGCTCCGCTCTGAATGTAGGAGGTGCAGGCGGCTGCATTGCTGAAGTAAAACTTGACGTGGCCGCCCGCGACATCGGCCAATGCCTGGGAGCCGCCCTTATACGCGATGTGGTTCAGCTTGATTCCAGCCTGCCGCTGGAACATTTCCAGCCCCAGGTGCTGGACAGTGCCATTGCCCGACGACGCGAAATCGAGGCCGCCTGGCGTCGATTTCGCCAGGGCAATGATCTCCGCCACCGTATTCGCCTCGACCGAGGGATGGGTGACAAGGATGTTCGGCAACCGCGCAGCCAGAAAGACAGGCACGAAATCTGTCGTCGTGTAAGGCAGTTTGGGGTACAGAAACGGGTTGATCGCGTGGCCGGTGGCATCGTAGAGAAAGGTCTGACCGTCCGGCGCCGCGTTCGCCACGACGGCGGCGCCGATCGTGCCTCCGGCGCCAGGCCTATTCTCGATGACGAAAACTTCGCCGAGCTCGGCGCTCGCCCGAGCGAGCAGAATGCGGCCAAGATTGTCCGCGCCGCCGCCCGCGGGATAAGGCAGCACGAATCTGACCTGTTTGGCCGCGGCAAACACGTCGCGGGTCGCGAACGGCGCCATGGCGAGCAATGTCATGCATTGGCGTCGCGTTATTGAAATGGTCATGGTCTCCCCCTGATTGTTGTGGGTCTTGTTCAACGGCACACCGGGAAGCGCGCCGTGGATCGGCGCCCACATCCTCGAGCAAGTCGAGCACGTGAGCGCTCGAGGTCTAACGTCCGGTGAACTGGGGCGCGCGCTTGGCCGTAAACGCATTACGGCCCTCGACATAGTCGTTGCTCGTGAAGCAGCGCATGATCGCCTCCTGGCTCGCCTGACGACCCTGATCGAACCCGCGGGCGCCGGCGTCGATGGCGATCTTGCTCGCCTCATGCGTGAGCGGTGCCAGCCCGGCGATCTCGGCGACGAGCTGTTCAAAATCGGCATCGGCAAGAATTCGCGTCACGAGCCCCATTCGAAAGGCCTCGGCGCTGTCGTAGCGGCGCGCGGTGAACATGATCTCTTTGGCATTGGCGGGACCGACCATCCAGCCCAGCCGCTGCAGCCAGAGCTCGTTGTAGCCCACGCCGACCTTCCCCGCCGGAATGCAGAACGTCGACTCCTCAGTGCTGTAGCGCATGTCGCAGTGCAGCGCGAGGGCGACCCCCCCACCGAAACAATAGCCACGCACCCGTGCCACGGTCGGCGTCCGCGCCGCAGCCAGCGCGGCGATCGCCCGGTCGACGTTGTCGTTGTACAGCTTCACCTTATCGGGGGTGTCGCGCTTCTCGCCGAACTGAGAAATGTCAGACCCCGACGCAAAGGCGGTGCGACCCGCACCTTCGACGACGATGACCCGAACCTTCGGATCGGCGTCGAGTCGGTCGATTTGCGCTGGCAGGCTCGACCACATGTCGAAGGTCAGCGCGTTCTTTTTGGGCTGGTTATCGATCACCAGTCGGCCGATAGCGCCATCGATGCGAGCATGGATCGTCGGCACAGCGTCACGCCGCATCAAAACATCAGATGACATGGTTTTCCTTTAATTGGCGGATGTGTTCTTCGGTCAGCCCAGCCTCGGACAGGATCTCTTTGGTGTGTTCGCCCGGCATGGGCGCCACGCGCGCCAGCGCGGCGACGTGACGGCTCGTGCGATACGGCTGCCCCACCAGCCCGATGTCCCCGAGCTGGGGGTGATTCACGGGCCATCTCACACCCAGATGCTTCACCTGCGGATCATCGAAGGCCTGGTCGATGCGGTTAACCGCACCGCAGGCCAGGCCGGCCTCATTGAGAAGCGCGATCCAATGGGCCGTCGTGTCACCCGAGAAAATCTCCGAAAGCTCGGTGTTCAACTGGTCTCGATGCGTCGAGCGCGCGATGTTCGTCTCGAATCGCGGATCGGTCAGCCAGTCTTCGCGGCCCAGCGTTTTGCACAGACGGGTCCACATGACCCGGCCGGATACGCAGATGCAGATCATGCCGTCACGGGTGGCGAAGTTGCCAGTGGGAATGATCGTGGGATGATCGTTGCCCGCCTGCGTGGGCACCTCGCCCGCCACCAGCCAGCGCGCGCACTGAAAGTCCATCACGGAGAGCAGCGACTCGAGCAGCGAGGTTTGAATCCACTGGCCTTTTCCGCTGCGCTCGCGATCCAGCAGCGCCATCAGGATGCCCATCGCCGCATACATGCCGGCGGTCGTGTCGGCGATGGCGATGCCCGCGCGGACCAGTCCGTGACCCGGAATGCCGGTCACCGACATCATCCCCGTCATGCCCTGAATGATCTGGTCGTAGCCTGGCCGCCGCGCATAGGGGCCATCCTGTCCGAACCCGGAAATGCTTGCGTAGACCAGCCGGGGATTGATGGCGCTCAGCGTGTCGTAATCGATGCCCAGGCGCTTCTTGACGTCCGGCCGATAGTTTTCGACCACCACATCCGCGTTCGCCGCCAGCGCTTTCAGGATGCGCACACCCTCCGGGGACTTGAGGTTGAGCGTCAGGCTGCGCTTGTTGCGATGCAGGTTCTGGTAGTCGGGCCCAAGTCGGATGCCGCCCATTTCGGTCTCATTGCCTTCGTCGATGGGCTCCTCGATTTTGATCACATCGGCGCCCCAATCGGCCAGCTGACGGACGGCCGTCGGACCTGCGCGCACTCTCGTCAGATCGAGTACGCGAAACGGGTGCAGCGGTAGCGAGGGTGTTGCGGTCGAACGATTCATCAATTCACTCCAGGAGCCGCTCTTGTCGATCAAAAGCGATCGTTTCTCAATTCTTATGTTCGCTTTTCACGAACATCTTGGCCGAGTACCGGCGTTGAGGCCATCTAAGGCCCTATTCACTCATTCGGGGGGACATCACCGGATCGAGGATCAATCGGGACGCCGTCGCTGACACGTGCGATGCGCTCGAACAATGCCGCGGCCTGAAGCAAGCGGTCTTCACGATGCGGCGGTGAAACGAGCTGCAGGCCGAGCGGTCGGCCGAACCGGTCGAAACCGCACGGAATCGACAAGGCAGGACATCCGGTGAGCGTGATCGCGCCATTGAGCATTGACCCCGCGAGGTAGTTGTCGAGCTTGGTACCCGCGATCGTGGCCGGATGGCGCAGGTTGACGTCGAAAGCTGGCGTCGACGCGCCCGGCGTGACGAACAGGTCGTAGCGCTCGAACAGGCTCATCATCTGTCGGAAGAACGCCGCGCGCTGTCTCTGCGCCCAGGCGATCCGCGACGGGGTGGTCTTCAAACCTATTTCCGTATTCCAGATAATGTCGGCCTTGATCTGGTCTGCGTGCGCATCGATCAGCAGCTCACGATCAACGACAAAGGCCTGGCTGCGCAGAATCAACGCCGCCTCGGCCAGCTCGCCGATGTCCGGGCTGACTTCATCGATCTCGCAACCCAATGCTTCGAACGCCCGCACCGCGCGGGCGCACAGGTCGCGCGTCTCTTTATCGACCGGCACTTTGCCGCCGAAGTCAGGGCAGTAGGCAACGCGCCGCGGCGGCGCCTGTTCGGCCGACGCAACGGCATCGACATACGATCGACGGGGCGCATCATGAGTGAGCGGGTCATACAGACAGCGCCCTGCCATGGCATCGAGAAACAGCGCTAGATCGGGAACGTTGCGCGCGATCGGCCCTTCGACCATTAATGGAGAGAACAGATCGTCCACCGCCCCCCTCGTGACCCTGCCGGGCGAGGGGCGCAGCCCGACCACCGCGCAGTAGGTTGCGGGACGGCGCAGACTGCCGTTCATATCGTTGCCATGAGACAGCCAGGCTTCCCCGGTCGCGACGGACACCGCGGCTCCACCCGAGCTTCCGCCGCAGGTCAGCGCCGTGTTCCAGGGGTTTCGCGTCTGCCCGAATACCGTGTTGAATGTCGAGGCTCCGGCCGCGAACTCCGGCGTGTTGGACTTGGCGATGACAATGCCGCCCTGTCTCTCGAGACGCGTAACCAGCGGATGAGAGACGCCGGGAACGTGGTCTTTGAAGATCGGCGATCCGTATGTCGTACGCACCCCCGCGACATCCGTCATGTCCTTGATCGTGATCGGCAAACCCGCCAGCCAGCCGGCGCTCGGGTCTGCGGTTGTAGCCGCGCCACGCATCAGTTCGGTCGCATGCGCCCTTGCCCGATCGAAACACAAGGTCGGCAGCGCATTCACCAGAGGCTCCACCTCAGCGATGCGGGCCTGTGCGGCATCGATCAGGTCGAGAGGCGAGACGTCGCCTCGCCGCAGCGCTTCGACCGCTTGCGTGGCCGTGAGTCGAATCAGTTCGTTGGTGCTCATCGTCAGACAGATACAGGATGCAAAGTTAAAGCGGCTGCCCTTCGCCGCACGAGAGATGGAGGCCCCTACCGGCCGGATCAGCGTGGAGTCGCGCCCACCCCAACGATCGATAAGTAGGAACGCTCGCTTTCAGCGCAGGGCAGATCAAAGTGTTTCCTTGGCGATCCCGACGCGCTTGACCACATCTCGCCAATACTCAATTTCGTCTTGCATGCGCAACCGGAAAGGCTCCGGCCCGCCGGGCATCGCCGAGATGCCCAGCCCCTGGAAGGTCTTCTTGACCGCGTCGGTCTCGAGCGCCTGATTCAGTGCGGCGTTCAAGCTTTTGACCACGTCGTCAGGCGTGTCGCTACGCACGATCATTCCATACCAGGCGGGGCGATTCAGGCCCGGGTGGCCCAACTCTTCATACGTGGGGATGTCCGGAAACGCGTCGAGCCGCTTGGGAGCCTGGATCGCGACCGCGCAAATCTTGCCGCTCTTCAGGTGGGCTTGCGACGAGCTGATGTTGTCGAATACGACGTCGATGACCCCGCCATACAGATCGGTAATCGCAGGGGCCAGGCCGCGATACGGCACATGCATCATCTTCACGCCGACTTCATTCATGAACGCCTCGGCCGACATGTGCCCCAACGTCCCGGCGCCGGGCGAGCCAAACTTATAGTCGCCGGGCCTCTCCCTGAGCTTGGTGACCAGCGTTTCGAATTTGCAGTCCGGCACCAGGTCCTTTCTGGTCAGCACAACGCCGGGCGCCAGCGCTATGCCGCCGACCGACTTGAAATCCTTGAGCGGATCGTAAGGGAGGTTGTTGTAGTAATTGACGGCAACGCCATGCGACGTCCCCGTTGCAATGCCGACCGTATAACCGTTGGGCGGCGCGCTGAGCACATAGCGCAGGCCGATCAGGCCGCTCGCCCCCGACCGATTCTCGACGACCAGCGACTCCCCAAGGGCCGCGCCCATCTGCGCCTGAATCGCACGCACGATGAGATCGGTCGGGCCGCCGGGCGCCATCTGCACCACAGCCGTGACGGGCTTGGTGGGAAAGTCCCGAGCCTGAACCACGCAGGGAAGAAAGGCTGCAAGAGCCATGCTCGTCAAAAGCCGCTTCATTGTGTCTCCTCGGTTTGCGGATGCTCGGTCGTTCGAAAGCACGACTCTATGGGAGCTTTTTTGGGAGGCCAGAGCGGGAGATCTCGTGCATGCGATCACGAAGAGGCGCTGTGCCCTCCGAGCGCAGGAACGACATTGCCTGGCGACAGGACGAACTCTAGGCCCGGCGCTAATTTTCTAAAAGCGAGTAAAATCGGAGCATCTGATTCGATTTAGGCGAAGTAGATGACCTTGAAGCAGCTGGAGGCGTTTTACTGGGCGGCCACGTGCTCCAGTTTTCTGGTGGCTGCGGACCGCCTCCACCTGTCGCTATCGTCTTTGTCCAAGCGCATATCCGAACTCGAATCGGCACTTGGGGTCGAGCTCTTCGACCGCAGCGGACACAAAGCCGTCCTGACCAGCGCGGGAGAGCTCCTGCTGCCCAGGGCGCAAAACCTGATCCGCGAGGCCGACGACATCGAGCAGCAGCTCAAGCAAGCTCAGGGTCTGCGGGGCGTTTGCCGATTCGGCGTGGGCGAACTGACGGCTTTGACCTGGCTGCCAGCACTGATCTCGAATGTGCGTCTGGCGCATCCCGCGCTGCGGCTGGAGCCCGCCGTCGAGGCAGGCAGCTCGCTGGGCGGGCTGGCACAACGAGTGAGCGATGGCGCGCTCGACTTCGCCATCGTGGCGAGTCGCGCACCGCGCGAAAAAATTCGCTTGCGGCCGGTCGGCGAGGCCCAGCTCTGCTGGGTGGTCGGGGCGTCTACCACCGTGTCGCCCAAAACCCTCACGCCCGACATCATTGCCGGTCTCCCGCTCATCACCTTGCCCGTGGGAAGCGGCACCGCCGCGATCGTGGATGC
The DNA here is from genome assembly GCF_002261315.1 of Bordetella genomosp. 5. Taxonomy (NCBI): domain Bacteria; kingdom Pseudomonadati; phylum Pseudomonadota; class Betaproteobacteria; order Burkholderiales; family Alcaligenaceae; genus Bordetella; species Bordetella genomosp. 5. Next base: position 217,213 of record NZ_NEVP01000004.1, on the reverse strand, counting down.
CTGCCTCGAGGCCAACGGGCTGGAACCCGCTTCACGGCTGCTGTGCAACAGCTGGCCGGTGGTCGCCTCGCTGATCGCTGACGGCATGGGATTCGGCATTCTGCCGATGGGTTGGGCCGTGGCCTTGGAGAAGCGCGGCAAGGTCCACAGACTGCGCACGCCCAACGGACCGATGCCACTGCAGTATTTTTTCCTATCCCGACGCGACGACCACCGCCCGCTCTTGCAGGAACTCTTCCGGTTCTTCGAAGCGAGCGTCGACTTCGATCGCACCAGCATCTGGCTTGGTGGCTGACGGGGCATCTCGCGCTGCCGATCGCCAACGCGGGGCCACGCACACAGCACGGCGTTTTATGGTGGGAGGTTGTTGGCCGGTGGGGGATGCCGAGGGTGGTCCGCCTCGGCGTTTTGCCATTCAGCAGATCAACGCGGAATGACGGTGCATTTTCTGCCCGATTTACCCCCGCCTTGCATTTGCTCCTCTTCGCGGTGCCGCGCCTGCTTTGGCACCGCGACCAGTGCGCCCGCCAACGACATGAGGGATCGAGCAATCGCCCTGATTCCGGATCCATGCCAGAAAGGCACGTATCCGTTCCGCATTGCGGTCCGACTCCCTGTACAGAACGTAGAAGCCTCCAACGCTCTTCAAAGCGCCTGAGCACGGGCAGACCAGTTCCCCTCGCCACTCCAACGCATTTAGATGCACCGTGGGCACAAGCGCAATGCCCCGATGCTTTCTCGCCATTTGCAGCGCGACATAGAAGTGCGCAACCTGGGATCCTGATCCGTTAGGCGCGCGATCCAGGCCTTGCTCCTGAAACCACTCATCCCACAGACCTGCTCTGGACACGGTCCGAATCAGATCTTCACCTGTCCACTTGGCAGGATCCCTGGCTGCGGGATGGCCCTTCAAGTACTGCTTACTGCAAACCGGCACGAGGATTTCGTCCCAGAGGTGCTCCGCCCGCACCGCCGTCCAGCTCGTGACCATCGAATGCGGAATACGTCCCAGAGCACGAGCCTCATCCTCTCCGGGCAGCTCTCCGACTCGGATGGCCAAATCAGCGGAGCTACTAGAGAAGTCGACCGGCGCCATCGATGACAGCACATGCACGTCGATCTGACTCTCCTCCGTGAAGGAGAGCATCCAAGGAAGCAAGCACAGGTTAGCGGTCGTGGGCATCGCATCCACAGTTAGCCGATCATGACCTTGCAACGCCTGCCGTGTCGCCGTCTCCATCAGCTCGAAGCTCGATTTGGCGGCCGCAAAGTAAGTGGCGCCAAACGGTGTGAACTCCACTTTCCGAGTCAGACGTTCAAACAATTTCTGTCCCAGGAAGTCTTCCAGTGCGCTGATGTGGCGACTCACAGCACCCGTGGACACGCATAGTTCCTCGGCCGCCTTGGAGAAGCTCATGGAGCGGCCAGCAGCTTCAAAGGCGCGAAGGGCGAGAAGCGGGGGAAGGAGCCGTCGCATTACCTGCCTCTACGGTTGAATTTTCCTCAAGCATAGCCATGAGCAAACTCGTTTGTCACGCGCCGGACGACGCCCATATCCTGGGCCATGGAAAACATCTCCCTACTCAGGCCCAATCGCTTCGTCATCGACCTGCAAGTCATCGGTGAGAACGCGCTGGCGCTGCGCAAACTCGCCCCCCCCCGCGTCAAATTTTTCGCCACGATCAAGGCGGACGCGTACGGGTTCGGCTTGATCCCCGTCGCCAGAACCGTGCTTGCTGCAGGTGCCGACGCACTCTCGGTCGTGCGGCTCGAGGATGCCGCCGCCTTACGCGAAGCCGGCATCCGCTGTCCGATCCTTCTGTACGCCGGCCAAGTGCTTGGGCCTGAGCAGGTCGGAGCGATCGAAGCGTACGACCTCTGGCCGGCCGTGCATCACCGCCATGCGCTCGAGGCGCTCGACCGCTACCTGACAAGGCCCATCGATTGCGCACTAAAAATCGAGTGCGGCCAGGAGCGCCTCGGTGTGCAGGCGGAAGAAGCAGAGACTTTCAGCGCGGCGATGCTTGCCACCGGAAAGCTCCGCATCAAAGTCGTCCATACGCATCCGCATGTGGAAGGAGACGCAAGTCACCTTCAGTGGCAATTTGACCGCTTTGAGCGGGCTTGGAAGGCCGTCGCCAGCCAAACTCCAGGAGCAGTCCCCATCGCTGTATTCGCAGGAACGAAGGCCCTTTCCATGCGCCCGGACATGATGTTGACCGGCATCGATCCTGGGCAGGCGCTGTTTCGATTGCCAGCGTCGTTGGCGCCAGTGGACCGCCCGCCCACACCGTTTCATTCGCTGACTAGCAAGCTTATCCACGTGTATGAGGTAAAGCGCAGCGAGTTCGTTGCGCAGAGCCTGGTCCCCACGACAGCCGGCAGCCGCATAGGGATCATTCCAATCGGATACGGCGACGGGCTCACACGACTGCATGCCGGCGACGTGTTGGTGCATGGCCGGCGCGCCCGCGTCATCACGCCTCTTTCCGTCGAGTACACCCGGATCGATCTGACCAGCGTGCCCAGCGCACAGATCGGCGATGAGGTCACCATCGTCGGCGGACAGGACGATGCGCTCATTAGCCCTGACGAGGTTATGGCTCACACAGGCGTGCCCCGCGTCACCGATCTCGTCATCCCGCTTGGCCCCGCAGTGCCCCGGCAGTACCTGCCCTATCAGCCGCATCTTTCGACTCTCCGTCCCTCTTCCATGGCAGCCACCCAATGAACATCTCACGCCGCAAACTGCTCTTGTGTTCGGCTTCGGCCGCTTTCCTGCCCCTGTCCCGCAAAGTGATGGCCGCGCAGGGCACCGTGCCTAGCGGCCCCTATCGACTGGTGGTTCCCTACTCGCCCGGGGGCGGCGCCGACTATGTCGCCCGCCTGCTCGCGGCAAAGCTGCAGGAAACGGTCGGATGGAACGTCGTTGTGGAGAACCGCCCCGGCGCCTCCGGGATGATCGGCACGGAACAGGTGGCCAGGTCTCCTGCTAACGGGCAAGTGCTGTTGTTTGCTGACGCGGGTCATAGCGTGAATGCCGCCATTCATCCCAATGCGAGATACGACCCTATCCGTGATTTCAGCCCGGTCACGTTGGTAGCTTCGTCGCCTCAGTTGCTCGCAGCGAATCCCAGCGTCCCGGTGAACTCTCTGGCGGAGCTGCTTGCGCTCCCTCCAGACAAGGTCAAAGACTGGGGTGTTGCGACAACGGGTCAAGGTAGCGGCGCCCATCTGACCTATGAAATGCTCAGCGCGCGCACGGGGTTGCATCTGATCCACGTCCCGTACAAGGGCGGCGGCCCGGCCATCAATGACGCGCTGGGCGGACAGGTACCGCTGATTATTAATTCCGTGCCCGCCTTGATGCCGCATTTACAGGCCGGGCGTCTGAAGCCGCTCGCCATTGCCACGTCAAAGCGCCATCCGCGTTTGCCCGACGTGCAGACGTTCGGGGAAAGCGCACCCGGCATTGTGGCGACCAATTGGTATGGCATCCTGGCGCCGGCCGGAACTCCCGATATCTTCACGGCCACCCTATCTCAGCATCTGGAGCGCGTGATGCAAATGCCCGACATTCAGGAAAAGTTCTCGGGCGCCTTTCTAGACCCGATGCCCACGGGCCCCACCGCGTTCGCTCGATTTCTCGGCCCCGAGGTCCAGCAATGGAAGGACGTCGTCGCCGAAACCGGTGTAAGAATGGACTGAAAACGAGCGCGCGGGCTCGCGTAACCAGCCCGCGCATCCAGCTATCCGAACACCGTCAAGTAATCCGCCATGCTTGGAAGACGGCCGCTTCGGGCGGCCAGAGCCGCGACCCGACCAGACGCCAGATAAACCTGAGCGCCATTACCCATCCGATTGGGATAGTTACGCGTACTGGTAGAAACCACCACAGCGTTCTCTGCGGTACGCGCCTGGTTTCCCATACACAGCGAACATCCCGGCGGCTCAAGGCGAGCCCCCGCAGCGCCGAGCGTTTGGAGTGTCCCGTCCTCTATAAGCTCATGCTTAGCCATGCGCGTCGGCGGCGCGACCCAGAACTTGACCGGCACCGAATGCCTACCTTCGAAAATAGTCCGCGCATCGGAAAAGTGATTCGCGCGCGTCATGCACGAGCCTATGAAAACTTCGTCCACCGCGATCTGCTGTATGTCGGATAGCAGCCTGGCGTCGTCCGGGTCGTTCGGGCAGCACAAAATTGGCTCGCCGATCTCATCCAGATCGATATCGATCTCGGCCGCGTAAGAAGCACCCGGGTCCGCGCGCAGAAGCGTCGGCTCTTTCAGCCATTGTTCGAGAGCCCGACGTCGTCCAACGAGCGCGCCGCGGTCGCCGTAGCCAGCCGCCAGCATGGAATCGATGAGCTCAATGCCGGCGCTGACATGCTCAATCACCCGGGCCTCCGACAACGCTACCGTCGCCCCGAGTGCTCCACGCTCGGCAGTCGCATCACAGATCTCGAAGGCGCTCTCGACCGAAAGCCACTCTACGCCTTCCACCTCGATAAGTCGTCCTGAGAAAACGTTCTTTCGCTTTGTTTTGGACAGATCCAACAGGCCCAACCGGCGCGCGACGAGCGGTATCGCGTGCACCATGTCCCTCACCGTGAGGTAAGGCTTCAGCGTACCTCTGAACCGCACGAGCACGGACTCAGGCATTGTCAGCGGCATATAACCAGTCGCAGCAGCAAAAGCCACCAGGTTCGACGCCGCTGGAATGCTCAAACCTAAAGGAAACCGAGTATGAGAATCTGCGCCCGTTCCCATCTGATCGGGAATCAGAAACTTGTTCAGCCAGGAGTGGATGATTCCATCACCGGGCCGGAGCACGACGCCGCCTCGGTTTCTGATGTGAGCAGGCAGCGTGCGCTGAACCTGGAGATCACTGGGTCCGGGATACGCCGAAGTGTGGCAGAAAGACTGTAGGACTAAATCCGACTCGAAACGTTGGCACCCCAGGTCGCTGAGCTCGTCGGCTGTGCTGGGGCCGGCGTCGTCGGGGAGAGCGATTGCGCTCATCCTCGGTTCACAATAGTCGCCTGGCCCGACACCCATCCGGCCGACCGCTTTCCCCACGATTTTCTGCGCCTGACTATAGGCGGACGGCGCCTGACGGGCTGGCAGTGAGACCACGCTGTCGCGCCCCTTTGCAAGGAACGCTCGAGCTCTTTCGGTCAGCTTGCGGCCGAGAACCAGATTAATACGCCCGCCCGCGCGAGCTTCCATCAGCGTGTCGTCCGCACCAAACGCAAACCGGATGTCGGCCTTCCCCATTGCGGTTATCGTTCTACGCTGAGTGTGAATCGTGATTACCTGCCCCATCTCCAGCGCGCTGACGTCAGCGATTATCGGCAGGGCACCATAGTCTCGCTGAGTGTTCAGAAAGATCGGGGCGAATTGCCGAGCGATGCAGACCGCGCGCGTTCTGCGATTGGGTTGGCCGGGCAGATCTTCTCCAAAATGCCACATGAGCGAATTAGTGGCAGATGCGCGCGACGAGCCAGTACCGACGATATCTGTGCAAAAGCCGAGCCGGTCTCCCCGCGATCTCATTCTTTCTAACAGGGTCATTGGCCCCGTCACGCCGTGAAGGTCTGGCGCCACCGTCCCTTTGCCAAACTTCAGCATGGCGCGCGCATGCAACGGAACGTCGACGCGCGTCGACACATCACCCGCCGGCGAAAGATCATCGGTCGTGACCTCGCCCGCCACCCGAAAAAGCGTGAGCGTGAATTCGGTGGGCAGCGAGGCACGTGCAAAGAACCATGACTCGTGCTCCCACCAGGCCAGCAAAGACTTCGCCGATTCCACACCTTGATCGGCGAACTGTGTGATCCGATCGAACTGCCCATAAACGTGGACAAGCTTGCTCATCGCCAGTGCCGCCGCATCGCCAACCTCTGGATGAGGTAGCAACTCGACCAGGTAGTCCACGCAATGCCCGCTGATCATCGATCCGAGCGCGAATACTGCCGCTTGAGGGGTGAACTCTCGAATCACCCGCTCTCCCGCAGCGATCTCCTTGAGAAACTTTGCTTTGACCGCCGCCCCCGGGTCCAGTCCCGGACGGACACCATTCATCAGCAGGGCGCGCGCTGTACCGGGAGGCAACTCGCTATCGGAGTCAAACGACTCGATAAGCGCCTTGACCTGACTTGGATCCAGCGCCAGGGGCGGCAGATTCAGCGCCCGGCGATCGGCGCAATGCGCCAAGTAATCGGTGTAGAACTGGCTCACGCACGCCCCGTCATCTCGTAGGATTTACTTCACCTTGCCGGAGAAGATGTTCTGCAAGCCGAAGTAACGTTCGACGAGCAGCATCACCGCCGCTGCCAGGAAAATAAGCAATGCCGAGGCCGATGCGGCCAAGGGGTCGGTGGTCTCGGTGATGTGATTGAGCAGCTTGACGGGAATCGTCATTGTCCCCGGCGACGCCACGAACACCGTGACGGTAACCTCGTCGAAGCTCGTGACAAAGGCGATGACCGCGCCGCTCACCACCCCTGGGAGCACTAAAGGCAAGGTAACGCGGCGGAACACCGTGAAGTTCGACGCACCAAGCGATGTGGCGGCGAGCTCCGCGTTGCGGTTGATGCCGCCTACCGCGGCCATCGTGAGACGGAGCACGTACGGTGTCACGATGATGCAATGGCAGATCACTAAGCCGGTCATCGTGCTGGCCAAACCGATCGTCGACAGGTACTTGAGAAACGCGATACCCAGAACGACCGAGGGCACCATCATGGGTGACAACAGAAATGACCGGATCCCGCCGCTCCCTGGAAAGCGTTGGCGAGCCAGTGCGATTGCAGCGGGCACCGAGATGGCGACCGCCAGCAGGCTCGACACGGCCGCAAAGATTGCGCTGTTGCGGATCGCAGCCAAAAACTCGCTGTTCGACGCCAGCGATGAATACCATCTAAGCGAGAACTCGCGAACTGGAATGTCCATATACAGCGTGGGCGTGAATGACACGAGCAACACCACGACCAGCGGCGCGAGCAGAAATACCAGTATGCAAAGATGCAGAGATGTCTGAACAATCTTCTTCATGCGAACACTCCCTTGAACCTGCGCTCCACCCATCGGTTCAAGGAGTACGCAATCAGAATATTGAGCACAAGCAGGATGACAGCGATCGTGGCGCCAAGGTTCCAGTTAAAGGTAGAAAGGAACTCGTCGTAGACGGCGGTGGCTACCACTTTCGTCGTACGTCCTCCCAACAGCGCAGGCGTGGCGAACGCGCTCATCGACAACGCAAACACGGTCAGGCCGCCCGACAGCACGCCCGGCATGATTTGCGGGAGGACGACCTTGAAGAAGACTGTGCCTGATCGAGCGCCCAAAGACCGGGCGGCCTTCTCCGTCTTTTCGTCGTACCGCATGAGCGCCGTCCAAACATTGAGGACCATGTAAGGCAACACCATGTGCAGAAGCCCGATGAAAATCGCAAACTCACCGAAGAGCAGATTGGGCGGCCCTTGCGCCAGTCCCGTCGCCTGAAGTAACTCGGATACTGGTCCGCTATTTCCCAGGACGATCTGCCAACCCAACGTGCGCACCACGACCGAGATGAACAGCGGCCCGAGTATGGCCATCAATGTCAGCATGCGAGCGCGGCCGCTCAAAGCATTGAGGTAGTAGGCTTCGAACGTCCCGATGACAACCGAAAAAATCGTGACCACACCTGCCAGCTTGAAGGTCCGAATAAAGATTTCCTGGTAGTACTCGTCCGTAGCGATCGCGCCAAAGTTCGCGAATGAGATCGAGCCGTCGGTGTCCGAGATACCCAGCTTGAAGATCAAAAGCATGGGCACCGCGAATGCGATGGCAAACGTGACCAGTGCCGGGACGCAGGACACCAGCAGCCGGGCCGAGCCAACTGCGTTTCGGTTAATCGCCATGGACCACCTTCATGTCGTCGGCATTCCATCCCAACACGACGCGCTCACCACGGCCGGGCGTCGCGCCGCCGCGGTGGGGCACATTTATGCCAATGACGCCAAGCTCGGTTTCGGTCCCGATATCCCAGGAGTTCCCGTTGTAGCTTTTGGACACCACCATGCCGGGCACGCGGATCTCGCAGTCGCTGGGCTGCGGCTGGATGCGGACGCGCTCCGGTCTGATCGAAACGCAGCACTTTTCTGGGTCGAGATTCAATCGGTTTTCAACCAGATAGTCATTCTGCCCCGCAGAAAACCCCAACTGGGCGTCGCCCCGGGCGTGAAGCCGCGCCTCCAGAATGTTGATGTTGCCTAGAAAGTTGCCGACATACCGCGTGGCTGGATTGTCGTACACAGCCTGCGGGGTATCGACCTGCAGCGCGACACCTTTGTGCATGATGGCCAGACGGTCGCTCAGGCCCATGGCTTCGGACTGATCGTGAGTAACGAGAATCGTCGTGATGCCTGTCTCAAGCTGCAAGCGCTTCACTTCGTTCTGCATATCTGCCCGCAATCGCGCGTCGAGATTAGAGAACGGCTCGTCCAATAGCAGCACGTTTGGCTCGATGGCAAGCGCTCGTGCAATGGCGACGCGCTGCTGCTGGCCGCCCGAGAGCTCGCGCGGATAGCGTGCTTCCAGCCCCTGCAGATGGACCAATTCGAGCAGCTCCAACAGGCGCTTGCGCTTGGCCGTTTTGTCGACCTTACGCAAGGAAAGGCCGAATACCACGTTCTCCTCCACGGTCATATGGGGGAACAGCGCGTAGTTCTGAAACACGATACCGATCTCACGCTTGCTCGGCGGCATGTCGGTGATATCTCTGCCATTCAGGCGGATCGAGCCGCTGGTCGGCATCTCGAAGCCGGCGATCATTTGCAGCGTCGTGGTCTTGCCACAACCGGAGGCACCGAGCAACGACACGAACTCGCCCTGTTTGATATCGAGATCCAGACCGTTGACGACGGGCGTCTTGCCGAACTCCTTTCGAAGACGCTGGATCTGAAGAAATGCTTGGTTCATGCGGATTACCTTTTCCGTTCCACTTCGCGGGCCCAGCGGCGCGCGAGGTTATTTCTCTCTTTGTTCAGCTCGACCCAGTTCGGCACAACCAGCGCAGCCATTGCTGTCTCACCGGCGGGAATCATTTCTTTGGTTTTCGCCGACAGCTGGGTGGCCTTGTTCACAGGCGAAAGACCTTCTTTTTCGGCCATCAACGCTTGGATTTCGGGCGCCAGCAAAAACTTGACGAACTCCACGGCGTACTTGCTTGGTTTCGGTTTTTCAACCACGCAGGCACCCACGACAGTGGCGACCGCCCCTTCCTTCGGGTAAACGAATGCGACCGGGAATCCCGTGGCGGCCAGCGCCTGGGTGCGTCCGTTGGAGTTCACACCGATAGCAATCTCGCCGGACTGAAAGGCGGCAGAGAGCGTGCCCGAGCTCTCGACGAAAGCTTGAACGTTCGGCGTCACGCGCTCAGATAGCGCCTTGAAGCCCGCGTCGTAGCCCGGCGCGCTGCCGCCGTTCGCCGCCGACATCATCATCAACGTGTGCAGGCCGAACGTGTTCGAGATGGAAAGCAGACCCAGCTGGCCCTTGAACTTCGGATCTTCAAGGTCCTTCCAGGAGGTGGGCGCGGCCCAGCCACGGCTCTCGAAAGTCTTGGTGTTGTATTCGATGCCGGTCGCCACCACGCCCACGCCAACGGCGTTTGCGGAATCCATATTGGCGACGCTGTAGAGATCACTCGAATACTTGGGCGTGCTCGAGGAGCAAACCCCCTCTGCACCCGCTTGATAAAGCGGGCCGTCATCCATCAGAGCCACATCAATGTCCTGATTGGACTTCTGCGCGCGCAGACGAGCCAGCAGCTTTGTCGACACCATCGCCACATAGCTGATCTTGACGGGATGCTTCGCCTCGAACATCGGGATCACGTGCTCGCGCATCAACTGTTCACGCGACCCGCCTTGCCACGCAAGCGTCAGCGTTTCGTTGGCATGCGCAGGAGCGGCCGTGCATGCGGCAAAGGCCGCAACGAGAACGCCGCGCTTCAAGAAATGTCCACACATCGCTATCTCCTTTGGGGATTCTTGGATTCGGGATACAGGATTCTTGGGCGCAGCATAAGATAAAAATTTTGTGTGCGTCATTCGGGTTTACGCTAGCCGCACTGGAGTGACACCTGGCTTTCACCTCAGCAAGAGGCGCGACTCGCACATTTCAGAATCCTGTATCCCGAATCCTGTGGTAGGCTTCTTGCCATTAAGCGCAGAACGGTGCGCCAGGCCACTCCTTCGGAACCGCAATACCGATGATTCACATCACAGACGAACTCGTCGCCGCCCATACGTCGGCAACGGAGGTGCAACAAGCGTTACGCGCAGCCTTCCTTAGCTTTGGGCGCGGCACGGCTGCCCTGCAGGAGCGCGTCCGCACTCAGGCCAATGACGTAAAGCTGTCGACTCTGGGCGCCGTACTCCCTGAACAGGGATTCGTGGGCGCCAAGGTGTACACGACGATCAATGGCCAATTTCAGTTCGTGATATTGCTGTTCTCAGCTAACGACGGGCGTCCACTGGCCACACTGGATGCGGCTGCGATTACACGACTTCGGACAGCGGCAACGACGGTGCTGGCTGCACAGGCCCTGGCGCCGCGAGGTCCTCAGACCCTGGCGGTTTTCGGTGCTGGGCAGCAGGGAACTGAACATGTCCACCAGCTCTGCGCCGCCTTCGACATCGACCGCGTTCTCCTTGTAGATCCCTACGCACTGCCCACCAAGGCGTCGGCGTTGGCACGGGAGTGCGGACGCCCCGTGACGCTCACCCACGCAGAAGACGCGGTGGCGAGCGCAGGGATGATCGTCACGGCCTCTCGTTCGGCTCATCCACTGTTTCCCGGCAGCCTCGTTCGCACAGGCACGTTCATTGCCGCGATCGGCTCCAGCTTGCCTCACACCCGGGAGCTCGATGACGAAGCCCTCAGACGCGCGGGCCGGGTTGTCGTGGACTGGAAACACCAAGCCATTCAAGAAGCCGGTGATTTGGTGTTGGCCGATCCGGAGTGCCTGCCAGACGCGAAAGTCGTCGAGTTGGCAGCAGTGCTGTCAGGACCGACATCCGCGCAGTCGCGCGGAGATATCACGATCTACAAATCGGTGGGCATCGGCCTGCAAGACATCGCGATTGCGGGCCTGGCTTACACCAACATCGTCGGTCTGCCGACCTGATGCATCGAATTCTTCCATCCGCAGCCCCTTTTCCAAGAGTTACTCGCATGCAATCCAATCAGCGCCCGATACCCGCCGTGTACGCGCGAGGCGGAACAAGCCGTGCAGTCATTTTCCAAAGATCGGCACTGCCCGCGGATCAAGATCAATGGAAGGCGATCTTCCAGAGCGTGTTGGGCAGCCCCGACCCAGAGAGCAAGCAGCTCGATGGAATGGGCGGCGGCATCACATCCCTTTCCAAGATTGCGGTCTTGAGCCCCTCGAGCCGATCTGACGCGGATGTAGACTACCTTTTCGTGCAGATAGAGCCTACGAACGGAGAGATGCTGCTGGATGCGAACTGCGGCAACATATCCTCCGTCGTCGGCCCATTCGCGGTAGATGAGGGCTGGGTTAAACCTGATGCCCACGGCGATGCGGTGGTCAGGATCTATAACGAAAACACGGGCAAGATCATCGTTTCGCAGTTCTCGCTGCGTGACGAGCCCGAAGCGCGGATCGCTATAGCCGGCGTCTCTGGCCGAGCGGCGCCGATCATGCTTCGTTTCGAAGATCCGGAGGGCTCCGCCGGTAGAGGCGGATTTCCATCGGGCGCCCGGGCCCAGAAACTCGAGCTCTGCAACGGAGGCAGCGTGCAGGCAACGCTTATCGACGTCAACGTGCCGTGCGCGCTCGTGCTCGCGGAAGATGTCGGCATCGTTGGCGATGAAACCTATGCCGCGCTGTCCGAGAACAAGGACTTCGTGGCGTTGATGACCGAAATTCGCGTCGCGGGCGCACTCGCCATGGGCCTTTGCGGTACCGCCCAGGAAGCTCGAACGACGCTGCTCAACGTTCCGGATGTTGTTGTCGTGTCAGCTCCCCGCACTGCGAGAGGGCACCTCACTGCTCGATTCGTATCGTGCGACCGCCCTCATCGGGCAGCGCCGGTCACCTCGTCGATGGCGTTGGCCGCGGCGTCTCGCATCCCTGGAACCGTAGCGGCAAGGCTGTTGCTCACGCCCCCGCGCGGATCTATCACCATCGAACATCCGTCCGGCACCGTGGAGGTAGCTGTCGAGTTGGGAGATGGTGACCGAGTCGTTGCCACATCGACCGTGCGTACAGCGCGACGCATCATGCAGGGCGAAGTGCTCGTCGGCTGATAGTTGCGGACCTTGCATCTGTGTGCGCCCCGCCTGCCCGCACTGAGCAGGCGGGGATCTCGTCAAAACGTGATGCCTTCGGAGATGTCGGCAACGCTTTGCGCTTTGCCATCTCCAGACCAGATCCGCGCGGGAATCGCAACCTCGCCAGTAAATAGTCGACGCGCGGTTCTGAGCAAGTTCGCCTCCATCAGCACCATCGCACCCGCCTGTTCCATGCCCTGAACGTCCATCACCATGAAGCCGCTAGGCTGCTCTATCGTGACGGCGTACTTCTCACCGAGCGCCATACCAGTGATCTTCTGAGCCACTGATCCGCGCAGCACACACGCAGCGGAAAGCGCCGTGGCACCCGTGACCGAGTGCGTGGCGTGGCAATTGTAGGGCACGAAATCCCGTGAAGTGATTGTCCCCCCTCGGCGAGCATGGCTCAGAACGAGCGGCTTAGGGATAACGAGTTGCCCGCATTCGCCCAGCCCCATTCGGCGGCCGGCTTCCACGCGGATATCGTCCAGGCGTTTGATCAGGTCTGCTCGGACGTCGAGCTCGGCCTTGGACTCATCTCCGCGCAGCCCCAGCGACTCGGCGTGAATCAGAACGGCGGGCACGGCGACGTCGATGCACGTGACTTCAACACCATCAATGATCTCGACGACCTTGCCGGTCGGCAAAAGCTTTTTTGTCTTGCTGCCCACAGTGCCGGCGAAGTTCTCGATTACAGGAGCAGCCGTCCCCGGCACGCCATCTATCGCACTGGACCCTTCATACACGACACGCCCGCCGGGTGTCTGAACCGTGGCCACGATGATCGAATCCGTGTTCGCGTTGTAGATCCGCACGTCCGTCACCTCGCCGCGAGGCTGCACGAGCCCATTCTCCAGAGCGAAGGGCCCGATTGCGCTCAACATATTCCCGCAGTTCGACGAGTAGTCGACCACGGGAGAATCCGGGTTCACCTGCGCAAACAGGTAGTCCACGTCTGCGTCGCTACGAGTCGATTCGGACACGATGACCACCTTGCTGGTCAGCGATTCGGCGCCGCCGATCCCGTCGACCTGGCGACGATGCGGGGAACCCATTGCAGCGAGCAAAACCGCGTCCAGGGTGGTTTTATCGCGGGGCAGATCTTTGGCCAGGAACAAGGGGCCTTTCGACGTCCCGCCGCGGAACATTGTGGCTCGAATGGAATGAAGATCGCTCATGGTTGCCTCCTCAGGATGTTGCGCTCCAGGGCGCATCATATCTTGGATTCTTGGATACGGGATTCATTAAGCGTAGAAGCGCCGCGGCATGTCGCAAGCCATAGCTCATTGTTTTATAAGCTTTTATCCTTCAATTCGAGAGAGAGCTAGGGACAACCCTAGTCTGAAATGCGTCCTAGACACCCGCAGAACGCGCTAAACTTTTCGAATCCAGAATCCTGGATACATAAAATGCACAGATCAAGGGTGAACTATGAAAGCGCTTCTTAAAGGTCTCCTGGCCGGCGTCATCGCCTGCACGACTGCGACGGCGTGGGCCGACGCTTATCCGACCAAAGCGATCCGTATCGTGGTGCCGTTCCCGCCCGGCGGCGGCTCGGATGTGTTGGCAAGACTTATCGGCGTAGAGCTGGGCAAGACCCTCGGCCAGTCCGTCATCGTCGAAAACAAGCCTGGAGCGGCGGGCATGATCGCGACCGCTTATGTCGCCTCGTCCGCGCCCGATGGCTACACGCTCCTCCTAGCGGACGTCCCCTTCACCTCCAATTTGGCGGTCTATCCAAACCCTTCCTACAGGATCGATCAGTTTGCCCCTGTGGCGACGATCGCCAACGTCCCCGCGATCGTCGTGACCAACAACAAGCTGCCGGTTAACTCGATGGCCGACCTGATCGCCCTTTCGAAGAAGCAGCCGGGCGCCCTGAACATGGCATCGGGAGGCGCGGGCAGTGTGGCCCATTTGCAGGGCGCGCAGATCGCCCACGCCATGGGCGCAGAGTGGACGCACGTCCCCTATCGGGGCATGGGCCCCGCAGCGCTCGATGTCATCGCAGGTCAGGCGGACCTGATGGTTGCATCCGCACCCACAGTGGTCGGCCATTTGAAGGACAAGCGACTGAAGGCGCTCGCCGTGACGACTGCCAAGCGCTCGGATTTGCTTCCCGACACGCCCACGTTCGCCGAGCTCGGGTACCCCGCGCTCACGACGGACAACTGGTTCGGCCTGGTCGTGCCCGCAAAAACGGACCCCGCTATCGTCAATAAGCTCAACGAACACGTCAACGCCGCGCTCGCCAAGCCGAATGTCGTTGAGAGCCTGGCCGCTCAAATGGCCACGCCACTGGCGATTAGCCCCGAACAATTTGGCCAGATCATTCAACGAGACGCCAAGAAGTGGGCCGACGTCGTCAAGACGACGCACATCACCGCCAACTGACGCTCATCGCACGTTGAAGACCACCGCTGCCTCACCCGATCCACAGGCAAAAGCAATGACAGACCCGCACAACGAAACGTCAATGTGGCGCTATGCCTCTCACCTCCCGCTGGACAACCCGGCTGCTCGCGTTTCGCTGGGTGAAGGCTGGACGCCGCTGTTGCCCGCCGAACGATATGCACGTGCTGTCGGCTGCCGGGAGGTGTGGATCAAAGACGAGTCGCAGAATCCTACCGGTACGTTCAAGGATCGGAGCGCCGCATACACGATCTCCTGGCTGAAAGAGCGAGGTTGCACAGGCGTGGTGCTCAACAGCACCGGCAATGCATCCGCTGCCTTCGCCGTGTACGCAGCTCGCGCCGGCATGTCTTGCGTTGCGATCGTGCCGGCCGACGTTCTGACCGAAAACCTGCTGCAGATGCACCTTGCCGGGGCGGAGGTACATGTCCTGGACGATTGGTCCAGAGCGCGAGAGCGAACCAAGGCGCTGGCGACGGAACGCGGCCTCACCGATGTGTCCGCTGACTGCACGCCGACGCGCGAACAAGCAAAGCAGACCGTAGGCCTCGAGATCGTGGAACAGCTCGGTCGCTTTCCCGATGCCTTCTTCTGCCCTACCGGCGGAGGCATCGCACTTCTTGCTGTGCGGCGAGCATTCGAGTGGCTGGCCGCGAACGACCAGACACTCGGTAAGCCTCCCCGCTTGTTCGCCAGCCAGTTCGCGGGATGCGCGCCGATTGCCAAGGCTTTCAAAGAAGGGAGCCGCCTGATCGCGCCCTGGGGAGCCATAGACACCCCGCGCGGCGGCATGCGCACCCCGAATCCACGTCGCGGCACCGAGGTGCTCGACGCCGTTGCCCTGGGAGGCGCGTCCGCCTGCGAGCCGTCCGATGCCGTGCACGCCGCGCGACTCTTGGCGAAGGAAGACGGCATTCTCGTCGGAATTGAAACCGGTTCGGCCCTCGCGGCACTGCACGGCGCCGTGGCAAAAGGACAGCTGGACGCTAGTTCCACGGTTGTGATCCTAAGCACAACGACTCCTTTGAAGTCCGATCCCGCGGTGTTGCGTCGGAGCGCAGCCACACAGTGAACGCTTTGGAATCCGGAATACTGGATGCGAGTGATAACATCGACGCAACCCGCATCGGCGGCACCGTCGACCCTTCGATCACTGGAGTTTCCATGTCTGAAAGCCAACTGTTTCCTCTGCCCAAACAGCACATGTTCGATCGCGTGTACGAACACATGCTTGACCTCATTTCTTCCGGACAGATCAAGCCGGGGGAGCGCATCAAAGACGGCGAGTGGGCAACGAAATTGGGCGTGAGCCGGACGCCGGTGCGCGAAGCCATCCGCAAGCTGAATCAGGATGGACTACTGATTGCCCTTCCAACCGGCGGTTATCAGATCCGCCGCCTGTCGCATCAGGAAATTGGCGCGCTTTATCGCTGCCGCGCCGCGCTGGAGTCAGCCGCCGTGCGCGAGGTGGCGAAGTCGGGCAAACAGCCGGTTTTCGAAGCTTTGAAAAAGGTGGTGGACGACACCGACAAGGCGATCGAGCAAGCCGACCTGTCGCGCGGCTTCGAACTGAACACGCAGTTCCATCACATGATCCTGGAAGCATGTGAAAACGAGTTCATCAAGGACATGCTGGGCTCGCTGCAACGAATGATCAAGTTTTACCGCGGTAACGCCCTCGCCAAGGCACAAGCCTCGGCCGAAGACGCGGAGATCTACCTGGAACGCTTGAAGATCAAGCAGGCCCACCACCGTGCCATCTACAACGCGGTCTCTTCCGGCAAGGAAGAGCTCGCCGCGAAGTTGATGAACGACCACGTAACGGCCACGGTGGAAGATCTTGCCGGGTCCGTCGAACAACCCTTACTAGAGAGTAAACGAGCGTGAATACCCCTGTTCAAATCAGCAAGCCTGTAAACACTCCTTTCTACATCGCCGGAGACTACGGTTTCATCTCCGGCATTACAGGCCGGCGCGGTGAGACCCTTGTACCCGGCGGCTTCGAAGCCGAGTTCACGTGCGTGCTCGAGCGCCTGAAAGCAATGCTCGAGGACAACTCGCTCGGCCTGCAGAATATTGCCAAGATCAACCTGTTCCTCTCCGACATGCGCAACCGTGCGCGTCTCAATGAGATGTACCTCGACTTTTTCGGGGACCACCTGCCCGCACGCACCGTTGTCGGCGTGACGGAGATCGCTCGCAAAGGTGCCGTCGAGCTCGAAGCCGTGGTTCACGTACGACGCAGCGCTTAAAGCTGCCCTGCCATCGCGCTGGCCAGAGGAAGGTGACATGCAGGTTTCCTCGCATGCGTCGCTGTGCCTCGCCTGCCCCACCGGGGCGCGCGACGGGGCTAGACGATGACTACCTCGGCCGTCGAATGAAATAAGCCGTCAGGCGTGGTCGGGGCGACTATCAAAGTGTCGCCCACAAACGCTCACGCCCGACATCATTGCCGCCCTCGCGCTCATCACCTTATGTTTCGGTTCTTCGAACCAAGCGTCGACTTCGATCGCACCAGCATCTGGCTTGGTGGCTGACGGGGCATCTCGCGCTGCCGATCGCCAACGCGGGGCCACGCACGCTGCACGGCGATTTGTGGAAATTGAAATCATTGTCATTTACAATTTCCACCCTTCCCGCCTGTTGGCCTTCCGACCGCTTCCGTCACGTGAGTTCCGAACTTGAGTCCGTGCGCTTCTACAAGCTGCACCGGAGCGATCTGATAAGCTACGCCGACAGTTTCGTGCGGGACCGCGCCTGCGCCGAAGACATCGTGCAAGACGCCTGGGAACGCGTGCAGGCGGTCGAGCAAGGGCGCTCGCTGGCTGAGCCGTTGGGGTATTTCTACCGCACGGTGCGCAATCTGGCGCTGGATTGGCTGCGCGCGCGCAAGCGCGATGGCGCCGAAGCCGACAGCGATCCCAGCGAGCTGGCCGCCACGCTTCAAGACCAATCTCCCTCGCCGGAAGCGACCGTCTCGGCACGCAAGGACCTCAGCATGGTTCTTGAAAGCCTCAACGAATTGCCCGAGCGTTCCCGCCTCGCCCTCACTTTGCATACCGTCGACGGACTGAAATTGCGAGAAATCGCCCAGCAACTGGGTCTCTCGGTGACCTTCACGCATCAGCTGATCGCCGAAGCGAAGATGCATTGCATCCAACGTTTGTCGCGCCGCCTGTGAAGCACGAAGATCACGACACCGCCTGGGATGCCGCGCTGCGCGCCGCGGTGGATTGGAGCATCCTGCTCGACGACGACCCCGACGATCCCGATCTGCGCGCGCGCTTCGAGGCGTGGCGCATGGCCGACCCGCTGCACGATGGCGCCTGGCGGCAAACGGCTCACGTCGACGGCCTGATCCGCCAATCGCACGCGGCCAGCTCCGTGCCACACTCCGCGCCCCAGCCCACGCCCGTATCGGCGTCCGTTGCGCCCGCTCCACCTCGCACGCCGACGCGGCCGCGCGTGCGGCACATCGCCGCCGGCGTCTGTCTGGCGGCCCTGGCCTGGTGGGTCGCGCCGATCGTCTGGCTGCAGGCCCAGGCCGATGTCATCACCGACTCCAAGAGCCAGGCGGAGATTCGTCTGGAGGACGGCAGCCTGGTGCGTCTGGCGCCCGGCAGCGCATTTCGCGCCAACATTTCCGCCGCCGGACGGGAGGTCACGCTGTATGCGGGAGAAGCGTTCTTCGAGGTCAGCCCCGACCCTGCCCGCCCGTTCAAGGTCGAGGCCAATGGCACACAGGTGCGGGTCCTGGGCACCGGCTTCAATGTGCGGATCGGCGAGCGCGACACCGATGTCGCGGTCAAGCACGGCCGCGTGCAGGTCGAACACACCTCGCCTCCGGCCCCGGCCGAGGTGCTGACCGGCGGCCAGTGGGTGCGCATGTCGGCGAAGGGCGCGGCCGTCCGGGGCGATGTCTCGCCGGATGTCGTGGGAAGCTGGTCGGGCACGCGGCTGGTGGCCGTCGACCGTCCGTTGCCCGACGTCATCGAGGATCTGGACCGGCGCTATGCCGGCCGGATCGTGCTGCTGGGCGACGCGCCGCAGGATCTGAGCGTGACGGGCGTCTTCGACACTCGCGACGCGGCCGCCGCGGCCGAGCTGATCGTGCGGCCGCACGGTGGCCGGGTACGTCAGGTCACCCCGTGGCTGCTGATTGTGTCGCTGGACGGCCAGGCCTCCTGAGCCCTTTCCCCTACGCATCGTAGGGAAATACCGAAAAAACCGTGAGCTGCTTCGTTGTGTGGATAGACCCCGCTCGGAACACCTGATCCGAGCCGCGGGATTTCGCACAATCGGAGTCAATGAGAATGAAGAAAAAAGTGGGGATGCGCCTGGCGTATGGCGTCGCAACGAGCACCATCGCCATCGCCGGGCTGACCATCGGCGTGCCCGCCCAGGCAATAGCGCAGCCGCGCGCCGCGCAGGGGGTCTCGTTCAACATCCCGGCGCAACCGCTCGCCGACGCCCTGGTGATCTTCGGTGCGCAGTCGGGCTATCAGGTGACGGTCGACGGCGCGCTGATTCGCGCAGCCCGCGCCAGCGGGGTGCAGGGGCAGATGTCCGCCTCGCGCGCGCTGAACGAGATGCTCGCCGGCAGCGGCTTCACCCATGACATCTCCGGCAACGTGGTGACGATCCGGCCACTGCCCCGGGGCTCGGACAGCACCACGCAGCTGGCGCCGGTGCTGGTCGAAGGCGGCGCATCGACGGCCTATGGCCCGGCGGATGGCTATATCGCCTATCGCAGCGCGACGGCGACCAAAACCGACACGCCGTTGATCGAGGTGCCGGCGTCGGTGTCGGTGATCACGGCCGAGCAGATCGAAGCCCAGCAACCCAAGACTGTCACGC
This sequence comes from Bordetella genomosp. 5, assembly GCF_002261315.1. NCBI lineage: Bacteria > Pseudomonadati > Pseudomonadota > Betaproteobacteria > Burkholderiales > Alcaligenaceae > Bordetella > Bordetella genomosp. 5. The sequence continues at coordinate 197,597 of NZ_NEVP01000004.1, read as the reverse complement.
AAGCCTTGCGGTACACGCCGGGCGTGACCAGCGAAGTGGCCGGCGGCCAGATCATCGCCGACCAACTCATCATCCGGGGCTTCCAACAGGGCACCGGCCGATTGTTGCGCGACGGATTACGCGGTTTTCCGAGCGACTATCTGGGATGGGACGCGCCGGAGCCGTATGGACTGGAACGAATCGAAGTGCTGCGGGGCGCCAGCTCGGTGCTCTACGGTGCGTCGGATCCCGGCGGACAGATCAACCTCGTGACCAAGCGTGCGCCGCGCACGCCCTTGTATCAAGTGCAGGTGCAAGGCGGCAGCAACGGCTATTCGCATGCGGCGTTCGACATCGGCGCGCCGCTCGACGCCGAAGGGGTCTGGTCGTACCGTCTGACCGGGCTGGTGCGCAGCAATGACGTGCAGGTCGACAAGATCCACAACGAGCGCACGTTCGTTGCGCCCACGTTCACCTGGCGGCCCAGCGCGGCGACCGAGTTCACGGTGCTGACCGAGTACCAGAAACAGACCGGCAACTTCGCCAATGCCCTGCCCGCCCAGGGCACGGTGCTGAGCAACCCGAATGGCACCATCCCGCGGCATCGCTATATCGGCGAGCCGGACTTCGACCGTTCGGTCAACGAGAAGACCTCGATCGGCTATCTGTTCGAGCACAAGTTCAACGACACCTTCACCGTACGGCAGAACCTGCGCTACTCGCATGTGCGCCACAGCAGCGATGAGTTGTTCCTGCTCGGTTGGGCGGATGCGGACCAGCGGGTGGCCAACCGTTTCGCGGACTCGCGGCGCGGCAGTGGCGACGTGCTGGCCATGGACAACCAGCTGCAATCGAAGTTCAGCACGGGCCCCATCGATCACACGCTGCTGACCGGCCTGGACTACAGCCGCATCCAGTATTCGCAATGGCAGCAATTGGGCATGGCGGCGCCGCTGGACCTGTTCCGCCCGGTTTACGGCAATACCGACATGATGATGTTTCCGGGCAGCGACTACCGCCAGACGGTGCAGCAGACCGGCCTCTACCTGCAGGACCAGCTGAAGTTCGACAAGAAATGGGTGCTGTTGCTGGGCGGCCGTTATGACTGGGTGCGCAACGAAAACTCCGCCACCTGGGCCTCGGCACCGGTGCAGAACGACGAGAAGTTCACCGGGCGCGCGGGGCTGGTCTATCTGAGCGATAGCGGCCTGGCCCCTTACATCAGCTACTCCGAATCGTTCCTGCCGGCCACGGGCCGCACGTTCGATAACCGCGTCTTCAAACCGGAGATGGGCCGGCAGTACGAGATCGGTGTGAAGTACGAGCCGCCGCAGTCCAACGCGATGTACACGCTGGCGCTGTTCGACCTGACCAAACGCAACGTCAGCACGCCCGATCCGGCGAATCCGGGGTTCAACATTCAGGAAGGCGAGACACGCTCGCGCGGCGTGGAGCTGGAGGCCAAGGTCGGCCTGACGCGCAACGTGGATCTGCTGGCGAGCTACACGTGGAACGACGTCAAGGTGAAGCGCTCCACCGAGCCTGAGATTCAGGGCAACCGGCCGATCCGCGTGCCCGAGCACATGGCGTCGGTGTGGGTCGATTACCGCCTGCCGGCCTCGGGACCGTTGGCCGGACTGCGCGTCGGTGGCGGCGTGCGATATGTCGGCGACAGCTACGGCGACCGCGAGAACTCTTTCAAGGTGTCGTCGTACACGGTCATGGACGCCATGGTGCGCTACGAATTCACGCCGGGACGCGGACTGGCGCTCTCGCTGAATGCGTCGAACCTGTTCGACAAGAAGTACGTGGCGTCTTGCTACAGCATGATGGGATGCCAGTACGGCCAGGGCAGGACCCTGTACGCCACGATGGAATATGCGTGGTGAAGCGGGTGTGATCGGGGTGTGATGGTAGAGCGGGCGCTCAGTCGAGCGCCCGCAAAAATGCAGTCTGACACCTTAAAAAAAGTAGTCAGACACCATCAACCTACTTCAGCGGCGGCGTGCTTTGCGGCGGTTTGCGCACCGATGTCGCCTGCTCGAGGGCGTAGGCGTACCCGAGCAGCTTGCCTTCCGAAAAGTCCCGCCCGAGCAGCTCGCCGCCGATCGGCACGCCGAGCGGTGCGCGATCGGTCGGCGACGAGAAGCCGGCCTGGAACGTGACCGCCGGCATACCTGTGCCGTTGGACAGCACGCCGTTGCGCTCGGGTTGATCCTGACGACCGGCCTCCGTGACCAGGATGCTCTGCATCGGATACATGATCGCATCCAGGTCCAGCTCGGCCATCTTCGCCAGCAGCGCAATCTTGAGCTTCTCGCGATTCAGCATGCGCGTCTTGTACGCGTCGCTCTGCATGCCCGCCTCGATTGCGAACTCCTTCTCCAGCGTCGCCTGGATTGCGGGGGAAGCGCTTTTGGTTTCGATCAGCTGGGCGAACGACGTGATCGGCGCGTTCGCGGGCAAGGTGGCGAAGTAGCTGTCGAAAGCGGCCTTGGCTTCGAACGAATCGGTCGCGACCTCGCTCGTCAACGCGCGAAGATCCTTCATGTCGAATTCGACAACGGTCGCGCCCTGCTTCTGCATCGCCGCGGCGGCCGACTTGATCGCCTTGTTGACGTCGGCGTGGCGCTCTTCCTTGCCCATCAGCGTGGTCAGCAGTCCGATCCTCGCGCCCTTGAGCGCCTTCGTATCGAGGGCCTCGACATACGAGCGCGGATGCTGGTCCACGCCCAGCGCCGTGATCGGGTCATTCGCGTCGAACCCCACCATCACGTCTAGCAGCCGCGCGGCGTCGCCGACGGTGCGTGCGATCGGTCCGATCTCATCCTGGGTGTAGCTGTTGGGCATGACGCCGCCGCGGCTGACCAAACCCCGCGTGGGCCTAACTCCGACTAGGCTGTTGGCCGAGGCCGGCGAACGGATCGACTGCCCCGTATCGCTGCCCGTGCCGACCAGCGCCATGTTTGCTGCCAACGCCGCGCCCGTGCCGCCACTCGAGCCCCCCGGATTGCGGCCGAGGTCATAAGGGTTCAGCACCTGACCACCCAGGCTGCTCACGGATACGCCGCCACGCGCGAACTCTTGCAGATTCGACTTGGCCAGGATCAGCGCACCAGCTTGGCGCATCTTCGCCACCGTAAATGCATCACGTTGGGGCCGCGAGTCTTTCATCGCCACATTCCCGCTGGAGGTGGGCATGTCCGCGGTGTCGAAGTTGTCTTTCAGGACGATGGGCACGCAGTGCAGGCTGCCGACGGCTTTGGGATTCGCCGCGAACTGACGATCCATCTGCCGCGCCTCGTCGAGCGCCTTGGCGTTGACGCTGATGATGGCGCGCAGCGCGGGCCCTTGCAGGTTGTATGCCTCGATGCGTGCCAGGTAGCCCTGGACAAGCTTCTCGCACGTCAACGTCTTCGCGCTGAAGGCTCGATGGACGCCCTCTATCGTCGCCTCTTCGATCTTGAAGGGTGCGGCGTGCGATGAAAAAGCGGCGGCGGCAACGGCAGCGCCGCCTAGAACAGTCTGCATCCTGGGCATTCGAAACTCCTGAGTGAACTACGAAAAATCACTCGGGAAAAAAGCAATATCCATGCCATGTCATGGATAACCAGCGCGGCTGGCGTCGGCCACGCACTCGATGCCTTCGTCGTTGCGCCAGCCTCGGCGAGCACGTGCCCGCTTCGCATGGATCGCTGCCCACCTCCCCTGGCTCCCATTGCCAACCTAGGGCTAACCAGAATTAATTTATAAAATAATTCACCTAAACTGCGTTCGATACCTCGACCCAAAAAGCGGAGACGACGCATGACCAGCCCATTGACGAAGACGGGATTCACCAAGCAGGACACCGTGGCGCACCTGCTCGCCGCGGCGCTGAAGAAGCATGGCGTGACGCACTTCTTCGGCCAGAGCCTGCCCAGCATGTTCGTGCTCGCGGCCGAGCAGATCGGCATCAAACAGGTGTCTTACCGCACGGAAAACGCGGGGGGCTATATGGCCGATGGCTATGCCCGCATGAGCAACACCCCCGCCATCGTCACCGCCCAGAATGGCCCGGCTGCCGCGCTTCTGGTGGCTCCGCTGGCCGAGGCACAGAAGGTCTCGATTCCGGTGATCGCCCTGGTGCAAGACGTGAACCGGGACCAGCACGACAAAAACGCGTTCCAGGATCTCGATCACATCGCGATGCTGGGATCGGTCTGCAAATGGGTGCGCCGGATCGATCTGGCCACCCGCGTCGAGGACTACATCGACCAAGCCTTCGTGGCAGCCACGTCGGGGCGTCCGGGGCCCGTCGCACTGCTGCTGCCCGCGGATCTGCTGCAGGAGCAGGCCGTCCCGGCCCCTTTCGCCCGCACCCTCTCGCTCGGCCGCTTTCCGCTTGATCGCCCTTGCGCCAACCCGCAGGCCATGGAGAAGGCGATCGCGCTGCTCGCCTCGGCCAAGCGGCCAGTGATCGTGAGCGGCGGCGGCGTGCATGTGTCCCAGGCGGCGCAGGAGCTTACGGATTTCGCCGAGGCGATGAGCGTGCCCTTGGCCACCACCAACATGGGCAAAGGTGCCATACCCGACAGCCATGAACTGGCGCTCGGCGTGATCGCCAACTGCCTCGGCCCGAACGGCTCGGGCCGCTACCTCAAGCCCTTCATCAGCGACGCCGATGTCGTGCTGCTGGTGGGCAATCGCACCAACCAGAACGGCACCGACAGCTGGGCGTTGTATCCGAAGAACGCAACCTATATCCACCTGGACATCGACCCCCAGGAGATCGGGCGCAACTACGAAGCCCAGGTGCGGCTGGTTGGCGACGCGAAGGCGACGCTGCAGGCCATGCTGCAATTGGCCACCAAAGCCGATCTGCGCGAGCGTACGGCCGCGCGCAAGGATGTCGTCACCGCCATCGCGCGCGGCCGCGACCGGCACCAAAGTGAAGTGGCGCCCCTGCTGCAGAGCAACGACGTGCCGATTCGGCCGGAACGCATCATGGCCGAGCTCGACGCGCTGCTGGGCGCCGACGACACGGTGGTGGCGGATGCCAGCTACTCCACGCTGTGGGTCACCAACTACCTCAAGGTGCGCAAGTGCGGCCAGCGTTTCCTCACGCCGCGCGGCCTCGCGGGGCTGGGCTGGGGCATGCCGATGGCCATGGGTGCGCGCGTGGCGAACGAAGCCGGCACCACGTACTGCCTCGTCGGCGACGGCGGCTTCGGCCACGTGTGGTCGGAAATGGAAACCGCCGCGCGGATGGGCATCAAGGTGGTCACCATCCTGATCAACAACGGCATCCTCGGGTATCAGAAGCACGCCGAATGCCTCAAGTACGGCTCGCACACGTCGGCGGTGCACTTCGCCTCGGTGGATCACGCGGCCATCGCTCGCGCGGCGGGGCTGAACGGCGTGCGGATCACCGACCCCGCGCAGCTTCGCGACGCTATCGCGACCGCGGCGCGGCATGACACAGGCACGCTGATCGAAGTGATGTGCACGGATCAGGCCTACCCGCCCATCACGTTCTACACGCCCGATGCCCAGGTCTGACCCGCCAACCGCCATCAGAGACCCCATATGAATAAAGTCGCACTGGTCACTGGCGCCGCCAGTGGCATCGGATTCGCCACCGGCGTGGCGCTGCTCGAGGCGGGGCACACGGTGTACTTCACCGACCGCAACGCCACGGATCTCGACAGGATCGACGCGTCGCTACGCGAACGCGCCCGTGCCGTGACGCTCGACCTGCAACATCCGGACGAGCAGCAAAAGGTGACCTCGGACGTGCTGGCCCGCCATGGCGCCATCGACATCCTGGTCAACAACGCCGGCATCTCGATCCGAGGCGCCAACGGACAGCCGCAAAGCCTGCTCGATGCCACCGAGGCGCAGTTTTTCGACATGATGCGCATCAATACCCTGGCGCTGATGCAAATGACCCAGCGGGTCCTGCCCGGCATGATGCACAAGCGCTGGGGTCGCATTGTGAACGTCGCCTCGTTGGCCGGCCGAAGCAAATCCATCGTGTCTGGCCCGCTGTACATGATGAGCAAGTCGGCCGTCCTGGGCCTGACTCGCGCGACCGCCGCCGAGATGGGCCCGCACGGCATCACCTGCAATGCGGTGGCCCCCGGCCGTGTTCTGTCGGCGATGACCGAGAACGCCGCGCCCGGCGTCAACGAGGGCTATGCGGAGCAGATTCCTGTGCGCCGCATTGGCCAGCCCGTCGAGATCGCAGCCGGCATCGCCTACCTCTGCAGCGAGCATGCCGGCTTTACCAACGGCGCGGTCATCGACATCAACGGCGGATTCTTCATGAGCTGATGAGGCGGGCAGCCGGATGGCGTCGACGCGCGCCCGGCTGCCTCGCCCTCGCGCGATGCGCAATCGCTATTTCCAGGAGCAATGATGGGCCACGACAAGTTCAAGGTCGCGCTGGTCACCGGCGCCGCCGGCGGGATCGGCGCGGCGACGGCCAGGGAGCTGCATGCCAGCGGCTTCAGGGTGGTGATGTGGGATGTCGCCGGACAATTTCCGGCGGAGCTCGAGAACGACAAAGAGCGCGTCATGACTCAGACCGTGGATGTCACCGACGCGAGCCGGATCGACGCGGCGCTGGCCGAGGTGCGCGACAGATGGGGCGGGATTTCCGTCCTCATCAACAATGCCGGCATCTCGCCGAAAACACCGGATGGCAAGGGCCGCGGAATCCTGGACGTCTCGGCGCAGGAGTGGAAAAGCGTGGTGGACATCAACCTCACGTCGCTGCTCACGCTGATCCAGAAGACCGCCCCGGACATGATGGGCCAGGAATGGGGCAGGATCGTCAATCTGTCTTCGCAGGCCGCGCGCACCCGCTCAACCGTGCCTGGCGTGGCGTACGTCTGCACCAAGACCGCCGTGCTCGGCCTGACGCGCTACGCCGCCGAAGAGCTCGGCCCCTATGGCATCACGTGCAACGCGGTGACGCCGGGCCGCATCGCCTCGCCCATGACGGCCTCCGCGGGCGCGGAAGTCACGGCACGCCTGAACAGCAGCACACCGCTGCGCCGCATGGGCACACCCGAAGAGGTCGCCAAAGCCATTGCCTTCTTCTGCGCGCCGTCGGGTGATTTCATCTCCGGCGCCGTACTCGACGTCAATGGAGGTTTGTTCATGCAGTAGCACAGGGCGGTACCACCCGCAGCACCATAAAAAAGGAGACAAACATGAAACACAAAGCCATCGGCCCGATCGCAGCGATCGCCATCCTTGGCGGCTTCAGCGTGTCGGCGCAGGCGCAAACCGCGTATCCCATCCGCTCCATCGAACTCAGCGTGCCGTATGGCGCGGGCGGCGCCACCGACGTCATGGCACGCAAGTTCGCGACCTTTCTCGAAAAAGAGCTGGGTCAGCCCATTGTGGTGGTCAACCGCCCCGGCGCGCAGGGCACGCTGCAAATGAGCCACCTGGCCAAGGCCAAACCCGATGGCTACTCGCTCGGTGTAGCCGGCTACAACGCCCTGACCTATACCGCGCAGCGCATGTCCAAGCCTCCCTTTACGGTGGACGACTTCACCTACTTCGGCGAGATCGGCACGTTTTCCTATGGGCTGGTGGTGCCCAGCTCCTCGCCCATCAAGAACATGGACGACTACATCGCCGCCAGCAAGAAGCCGAAGGGCATCACCTATGGCGTGACGGGTGCGCCGAACAACATCCCGTATGCCACGCTGAAAAGGACCACCGGCGGCACCTTCGAGGAGGTGAACTACAAGTCCGGCCTCGAGGCCGCGACGGCGGCCGCGGGCGGCCATGTGGAGTCCGCGCTGCAAAACCCGCAAGACCTTCTGCCGCTGGTGCAGTCCGGCCAGTTGCGCCTGATCGCCTCCATGACAGAACAGCGCATCGCAGGCCAGGAGAGCGTGCCTACGGCGCGCGAACAGGGCTATGACGTGCAGGTCTACAGCAGCCTGGGCCTCGCAGCGCCCAAAGGAATTCCGGCGGACGTCGGCAGAAAGCTGCAGGCCGCCACGCTGAAGATCCTGGCCAATCCGCAATACGTGGAGTTCATGAAAACCCAGCACATGTACGTCAATCAGGTCGACGGCCCGGCCTTCGCGCAGAAGCTGCGCGACGGTTACGTGAACATGGGCGTGTTCATCAAGGAAATGAACATCCCGATGCTGAACTGAACCGGCGTCACGGCAGCCAGCGGCGGCAAGCCTGCCGCCGCACCCTACTTCACCGCGGAGACACGCAACATGCATTCCTCAGGCAAGCTGGCGCTCATCACCGGCGGCACCCGCGGCATCGGGCTGGCCAGCGGCATCGAACTGCTGCGCCAGGGTCATACCGTCGTGCTGACCGGCCGCTCCGGCCGCGTGCATGGCGACATCCCCGAGGCCCTGTCGAGCCGGGCTCATGTGATGTCGCTCGACATGACGCAACCCGATACGTTCGGCCCCTTCGTAAACAAGCTGGCCAGCGATCTCGGCGATATCGACATCCTGGTGAACAACGCCGGCGTCAGCCTGAAGAACGCGCGCGGCCTCTCCAACGGCGTGCTGACGGCGACGGCCGCCGAGTTCGACGACACCATGCGTGTCAATGCACTGGCGCCCATGTTGCTCGCGCAACACGTTCTGCCTCGCATGCGGGAGCGTCGCTGGGGCCGCATCGTCAACATCGCCTCGCTGGCCGGACGCAGCAAAAGCGCGGTCTCGGGTCCGACCTACATGATGAGCAAGGCGGCGCTGCTTGCCTGGACCCGTGCTGTCGCGCTCGAGATGGCGCCCTACGGCATCACCTGCAACGCGATCGCACCCGGCCGCGTGCAGACCGACATGGCGATGCAGGGCGGCGCGGAGCTCAACGCGCGCCTCGCCAGCGCCATCCCTGTCGGCCGCATCGGACAACCTGAAGAGGTTGCCTACGCGGTTGCCATGCTGTGCGCCGAGGCCGCGGCCTTCACGACCGGCGCATGCCTGGACATCAACGGTGGCGTCTTCATGTCCTGACGCCACCACCCACCAAGGAGACAATCATGACGACAAAAAGAATCATCGTGGCGTTGGCGACCGCGATCGGCGCCACGCTGGCATCGTTCGCGGCCGGCGCCCAGCAAGCCGCCAACTACCCCGCCCGTGAGCTGAACATGTACGTGAACTACGGCGCGGGCGGCAACACCGACGTCGCCGCCCGCGGGCTGGCCCGGGGCATGGAGGCCATCCTGGACAAGCCGGTCGTGATCCAGAATCGCGCCGGCGCACAGGGCACGCTGGGCGTATCGCAGCTGGCGCGGCAAAAGCCCGATGGCTACACGTTCGGCATCGTGACGTACTCGACCATTTCCATCACGCCGCATCTGATGAAGGTCGACTACACGGCCGACAGCTTCGACTTCGTGGCGGGGGTCGGGCGATTCAAGTATGGCGTGGCGGTGCTCGCCGATTCGCCGTACAAGACCCTGGACGATCTGGTCGAGGCCAGCAAGAAAGGCAAAGGCGTCTTCTTCGGCGCTCCGTCGGCGCCGAACAACATCGCGATGTACGAGCTAGGTCGTAAAACGGGCGGCACTTTCGAACAGGTCAGCTACAAGTCGGGTGCCGAAACGGTGTCCGCGCTGCTGAGCCGCCAGGTCGATGTCATCGTGCAGAACCCCTCCGACATCATGCCGCACGTCAATGCAGGCAAGATGCGTATGCTGGCGAGCGCGAGCCCGATGCGCTGGACCGAGCTGCCCGATATCCCGACGATGAAGGAACAGGGCTATGACGTCGAGGTGGACTCGTGGCTGGGCCTGGCCTTTCCCAAAGGCGTGGATCCGGCCGTGCGCGACAAGCTCGAGCGCGTCGCCATCCAGGCGCTGAAGTCGCCGGAAACCACGAAGGTCTTTGTGCTGGGCGGCATGGAGCCCGTGGCCGTCGATGGCGCCGAGTATCACAAGATGCTGGTCGACGGCCGCGAGTTCATGGGCCAGGCGATCAAGGCCGCCAACATTCCCACCAACCTCTGAACCCTGCCGCCGGCGTCAGGCCGGGCTAGCCCAGTTGCTGCAACTGACGCCCGGCGCGCTGGCGCGCACGCACCAGCTCCATCTTCTTGAAAGGCTGCACCGTCAGCGCCTCGGGGCTGAGCTTCTGGTGCAGTACCTCGATGATCTTCGTGCCCGATCCGGACAGGTCCCGGATCAGCGCGCTCTCGAGCAGCGCCGCGTCGCGGGTTCGCAGGGCCTCGAGCATATCCTCGTGCGGATGCGTGCCGCTGAAGATGGCCGGCGAGCCCTTCTCGTAGAGAAACCCCACGCTCGGCCCCGTGATGGCCCAGAGCGTCTGGATCATGGTCTTGAGGTACGACTTCTCTTCCACACGGCACAAGGCCATATGGAACAGGGCATTCTGCTTGAGCTGGCTCCGCGCATCGCCGCGCGCCTTGGCCTTTACCAGCGCCACGTGCAGGCTCTCGAGCTGCGCGATCTGCCGGGGCGTCCAGGCGTCGAGCGTCTGCAGCGCCGCCATCACTTCCAGCTTGGTGCGGATCGCACGTACTTCGGTCAGGTGCTCGACGGACGGAATCGGGACGCGCACGCTGAAGCCGCGTTGACCGATCAGGATATCCTTGGCCACCAGCTGCAGCAGCGCCTCGCGGATCGGGGTTTGGCTCATGCCCTGGAACGCCGGGTCTTCGAGCAGCTCGCGCAGCTTGAACGTGTGGCCAGGCATGTACTCGCCATACGTGAGTTTGGCGATCAGCGTTTCCCTGACGGTATCGGTGTGGTTGACTTTGGACATGGCGGCACAGGCCCCCGGATCAATTCCGGTCGTCATTTTATAACCTAACGTCGCCCTGTTGATGCGCGCCGATCAGCCGTCGCGTGCCGGCCGGCATGCGCCATCGATACGGTAGAAAGCCGGCTTACGCCGCGTTCACGCGCACGGTGCGCTGACGGCGCACCGCGACTACCTGCTCCGCCCCGACCGCGCGCGCGCGCAGCTGACCACAGCCGGCATCCACGTCCTGGCCCGCGCTGTTTCGCACCTTGGCCAACACGCCGCCCTGGTGCAGGTATCGCACGATTTCGCGGATGCGTTCGGGATCGGGGCGCTGGTAGTCGTCGCCCTCGAGGCTGTTGAACGGGATGACGTTGAGCACGCCGTACTTGCCCTTGAGCAGGCGCAGGACGGCGTCGAGCTCGTCGTTGCCGTCGTTGATGCCCTTGAGCAGCGTCCACTGATACTGGATCGGGTAGCCGGTGTCGCGCGCGTACTTCTCGCCGAGCGCGATGAGCTCGTCGGGCGGGATCCGGGGTGCGCGCGGGAGCAGGTGTTCGCGCAGCTCGGCCTTGGTCGTGTGCAGCGAGAGCGCGAGCGCGGGCTTGATGCGCTGCTGCGGCAGGGCATCGAACACGCGGTGATCGCCCACGGTGGAGAACACGAGGTTCTTGTGGCCGATGCCGCCCTCGGTGCCGAGCAGATCGATGGCCTCGAGCACGTTTTCCAGGTTGTGCGCGGGCTCGCCCATGCCCATGAAGACGACCTTCTTCACGGCGCGCTGGCGGCGCGCGAGCACCACCTGCGCCAGGATCTCCATGCTCGACACCTGACGCAGCAGGCCGCTCTTGCCGGTCATGCAGAAACGACAGCCGACCGCACAGCCGACCTGGGTCGACACACAGAGGCCGTCGCGCGGCAGCAGCACGCTTTCCACCATCTGGCCGTCGGCCAGCTCCACCAGCAGGCGCGAGCCGTCGTCGCCGGCGTGTTCGGAGCGGATGCGGGCCAGGCCGTCGAGTTCGGCGGTCACGCCGGGCAGGCCCTCACGCAGCGAGAGCGGGAGGAAATCATCGGAATGTCTGCGCCGGGTGCCCGTGTCGAGCGCCTGACCGTTCAGCCAGACGCGCACGACCCGGCCGCGATGAACGGGCCGGGCGCCGAGGGCGGTGAGGCGTTGGTCGAGATCGGAGAAGCGCATGGGGAGCGGATTTTACTCTGGTCGCGCCACGGGCCCGGCCCGACGCGGGCCACGGAGGCTGCACGCGCCAGGGCAGGTGCTCGAATAGGCGCCAGGCCTGGCGCCAGACGTTGGGCCACACGTCTTCAGGCAGCCGTCTCCCGGCCGTCCGGATGCAGCAGCACCTGCTCGCCCGTGTCGCCGCGCACGGCGGCGACCGGCAGGCCTTCGTTCCAACGCCGCACCAGCGCGGGCGGGCCGTTGTAGATCCCCGCGGCCGTCTGCAGCGATGCGGGCGCGCCGATCCAGGCATAGACCGGCGCGTGCAGCCACGTGCCGTCCGGATGCGCGAGACCGACCAGCAGGCCGTCCTCGCTGTGCGCGCATGCGTCGTCGGGCGCCTGAAGCACGAGCCAGCCGTAGCCGTCGTTCCAGGCCAGCCCGAACGTAAGGACGTACGCGCAGGGCAGCACTTCGCGGCCCTGCGTGCAGTCGTAGACGCCCTCGGACCCGGCCATGTCGTCGCCTGCGGCGGCGGCGAGCACGCGCACGTAGCGGGCCGCCTGGCCCGACGGCGCGGGCTCGGGAACGCCGGGCAGACGAGAGGGCAACCAGGTCACCTCGCCGACGTCGGCGTATACCAGGGGTACCAACACCTTGCCCGCGCCATCGACGACGCCGCGGCGCTCGTCGGTGGTCAGCACGTTGATCCGCATCACGCCACGATCCCATTGTTCGGCCAGATCGGTCTCGGTGTCCAGGGCCGACACACCGACGTGGCAGGCGTCGAGCACCAGGCGTCCCGCCGCGTCGACCACGCCGTTCAGCGCGTCGCGTTGCACCACATACGCGTGCAGCTCTTCTTCCCAGAAGATCTCTTGCCAGGTGGGCGCGACCACCCACGCGCCCTGGCGATCGATGAGCCCCCACGCCTCGTTCTCGTAAGCGGGCGCCAGTCCGCCGGGCTGGAACGACCCCACGTCCTCGAAGCGCGGCGTGATGGCCCATTGTCCGTCCTTGCCGACATAGCCCATCAGGTCGCCGACGAGCGCGATCACGAGACCCTGGGCGCAGCGCCAGGCCTCGTCCAACACGGGCTCCATCACCACCCGGCCATCCGCCGCGACCAGCCCGACCTTGCCGCCGGACTCGACGCTCGCGATGTCTTCCGAGAAATCCCACACGGCGTCGAAACGCGGCTCGATGAGCACGCGCCCGCGCTGGTCGTCGGCGTGCAGCAGCCCGATCAGCCCCTCGCGGCGCATCCACAGCACACCTTTATCCGTCGCGTCACCGGACCAGATGGCGTCCCATTCCGGTTGCATCAGGATGCGCCAGCATTCGTCCTCGGATTCGGCATCGGCGTCGTCGTCGAGCGCGCGCAGCCCCCAGCGCCCGTCCACGCAAAAGGTGTAGCGCCCGCCGCCCAGCCACTCGCCCTCTTCCTGCCCGTCCTCCGCGTCGAAGTCCTCGAAGCTGACGCTACGCACCGGCTCCTGCTCGTGAAAGTAAGGATGCGAGAGTCCGCCGAAGCCGAAGGTCCAGGCCCAGCCCGCGTCGTCGTCGGCATCCTGGACGCACAGCAACGCGCACACGCCGGCCACGTCGTCTGCACCCATCCCCCGCTGCAAGGCAGCCCAGAGCGCATTGCTCGTGCGGTTTACATGCGCCGCATAGGCGTGGGCGCCATCGCCATGCAGCCATGAGAGCTCGTTCAGGTTTGCGCTGAACCGCAGCGCCTCGGTCTCGTCGTGCTCGTCGATCAAACCCGCCAGATACCGGACGGCGGCGTCGAGTTGCAAGCACAGCGGCGCGTCCTCGCGGCCCGCGTGCCGCGACAGAAACGCGGCCAGCTCGCCCAGGCGATCGTACGCGGCGCGCGCATCGCTGGCGACACCGGCCGCGCCGCCCTCGTCCATGATGTCCTGGGCATCGACAGGCACGGCCTCAGCACCGCTCGCCAGCAGGACCTGCCAGAGCGTGGGCAGGTTCCCGTTCGCGCTGGCGACTTCCGTGGGCGGCGTGTCCTCGGTCGAGTCGGATTGCAGATACAGCCAGGCGCGATTGCCCATTTTTTTCCTTGGTGTTGCGAACGCCACGGGCGTCGGGTCTTGCGTTTCAACGGCGGCCTGACAGGGTTCGGCCGGATGATCCGGCTCGCGCTTTGCCGTGCAGGCGCCCGTGATTGTAGTGAGGCCATGAAGACGGCTTGGCGACGAACGCCGCGGCACGCTGCCGACCGCCCGCGCCGCCGGAACGCACTCGTCCGATAGTGGCCCTGTACGAGGCGATCTGCCCTCCCCTTTGCGCATCGTCAAGGATCCGCTCGCGCGTGCGTCCTGGACTCGAATGCCTTGATGCGGCGCAAGCGGTCGGCGCGCCGCACTCGCTGTAATGACCCTGTGCCGTCAAGGTATTCAGAGGAGAAGTCGATGAGAAAGCACAGTGTGTCGTGGGGTGTGGGCATCGTATTGGCCTTGTGGGCGGGTCAGGCCATGAGCGCATCGCAGGAGCCCATCCAGCCGATCGAGCCCGTCGTGATCAAAGAGCCCGAGAAGGTCGAGCTGGGCAAAATGCTGTTCTTCGATCCCCGTCTGTCGCGGTCCGGCGCGATCTCCTGTAATTCCTGCCACAACCTGGCCATGGGCGGCTCCGATAACCTCAAGGCGTCGATCGGCCACCAGTGGCAGATGGGCGGCATCAATTCACCCACCGTGCTCAACTCGAGCATGAACATCGCGCAGTTCTGGGATGGGCGCGCCAAGGATCTGCGCGAGCAAGCCGGCGGCCCGATCGCGAATCCGGCGGAGATGGCCTCCTCTCATGAGGTGGCGGTGCAGGTGCTCAACTCCATACCGGGCTACCGGTCGGAGTTCAAGCGCGTGTTCGGCAAGGATGGCATCACGATCGACGAGGTGACCAGCGCGTTGGCCGCGTTCGAGGAAACGCTGGTCACGCCGAACTCCCGCTTCGACAAGTGGCTCAAGGGTGACAAGAACGCGCTTACCGTGCGCGAGCTCGCCGGCTATCAGCTGTTCAAGAACAGCGGTTGCGTGGCCTGTCACAACGGTGCCGCGGTCGGCGGCAACTCGTTCCAGAAAATGGGCCTGGTTTCGCCGTATGTCACCGACAACAAGGCGGAGGGTCGAGCCGGCGTGACGGGTCAGGACGCCGACCGCTTCAACTTCAAGGTGCCGACACTGCGCAACGTAGCCCTGACCTACCCGTACTTCCATGACGGCGAGGCAGCCACGCTCACGCAGGCCGTCGACGTGATGGGACGCCTGCAATTGGGGCGCACGTTCACCGACGAAGAAAACGGGCAGATCGTGGCGTTCCTGAAAACCCTCACGGGCGATCAACCCGTTATCCAGTATCCGGTGCTGCCGCCGTCGGAAGACGACACGCCGCGTCCGGAACCGTTCGTGAAATAAGAGGCGCGGCGCGCACGGATGTGCGCGCGCCAGCGCAGCGCCCCCCGCACATCGCGCGCGGGGGCAGCGGCTGGCGGCGGGCGACCGGCGGCGGGCGAGACCGGCTGCGGGCGACCGGCTGCGGGCGACCGGCTGCGGGCGACCGGCGGCGGGCGACCGGCTGCGGGCAAGCCCCGCCGCCCTCGGCACCCGCAACAGCCAAGATCGAGCGCATGTGGCATGCTTCGCCGCCAGCCCTACGCCGACCGACCCATGCCCGTGCTGCTCGCCCGCATCCTCGACCTTCTCATCCTCGCCGCGTCGGCGGCGCTGTTCGGCGCCTGCCTGACGTCCGTGCTGACGACCGGTGCCTACGGCTGGGCCGTCCCCGTCGCGCCGTATATGTACGAGGCCAGCGACTTCTATGCGGACGCGGCACTCGCGGGCACGGGCGGCCTGTTGGCGCTGCTGGCGTTGGAGCGGTTAGCACGGGTGCGCGCATCCGAATCGCTGCGTGCCGCGGCGTTTTTCATCGCGGCGCTGCTCGCGCTGTATCTCGCACCACCCTCGCCCCAGGTGTTCGGCAATACCTGGGCGCCGGGCGAAGCGACGCGGGAATTGCTCCTCGCGCAACTGGACATGGTGGTGCCCATTGCGCTGGCGGCGGTGGTGTTGCGGTGCGCGGCACGCGCCGTGTGGCGTCGCGTGACGCGCCCGCGGCGGCGCGGCTCATCCGAGTGAATGCGGCACGCGGCGCGGCGGCACCTGCCGGGGTAGCGCCCTAGCGTTTGGGCCGAGGTGCCAGCGACGGCTCGAGCTGAACCGCTTCCTTGCCGGAGCGCACGCGGTATACCCGGGCGGGCCGATGGCCTTCGGTCTTGGTGTCGCCGGTTTCTTCGAGGATGTCGAGCTCGTCGATGCGGCGAATGAAGCCGCGGGGCTCCAGACGGCCGCCCAACAGCTGCTCGTAGACCGCCCGCAGCTCCGACATCGTGAAGGTATCCGGCATCAGGTGCACCGGCAGCGCGGAGTAGCTGGTCTTGGAGCGCACGCGTTCGACCGCGGCGCGCAGAATCGTGGTGTGGTCGAACGGCAAGGTGCGCGACAGCGCCTCATCCACGCGCGTCCAGGCGAAATGCGCGTTGTTGTCGGGCGCGACGTGCGACGGCACCAGCGCGTAGTAGGCGATCGACGCCGACCAGCCGCGCGGATCGCGCGACGCGCCGGTGAAGGTGGCCAGCTGCTCGAGATACGGGCTCTTTACCGCCGCCTTGGTGGCGAGCACGCGGCGGGCGGTGTCCATCGCGTCGAGATCCTGCTCCGCACGGATGAACCCGCCCGGCAATCCCCACGCCCCGAAGTAAGGTTCGCTCTCTTGCGTGCGCCGCACCAGGCCGACATGCAGCGCCTCCTCGAGCAGCGTCAGGAGGACCACGTCGACCATCAGAAGCGGGCGGGGGTTTTCATGGGCCATGCGCCATTATAGCGAAATCGCCGTAAGTATCTCCCCGCCTGCCAATGTCTTCAGCGGTTCCGGCAACATCCAGCATCAATTACTTACGGCGTTTTTGCCTTAAGCCGGCGTATAGTGGGAACCAGCACGCAACATATCGGAGACCGCATCATGACCCGCACCGCCAAACTCCTCGTCATCGACCCGCAGAACGACTTCTGCGATATTCCCGCGGAGCTGCTGCCCACCCTGGGCGGTCAGGCCGGCGAGGTCACCGAGACGCCGGCGCTGCCCGTGAGCGGCGCCCACGCCGATATGCTGCGCACGGCGGATTTCATTACGCAGGCGGGCCGCGCGCTGGCCGGCATCACCGTCACCCTCGACTGGCACCCCTTCGTCGCCATCGAGCGCACCACCTTCTGGCAAGACGCCGCGGGCAAGGAGGTGGCGCCGTTCACCCCGATCACCGCGGCCGACGTGGCGGCCGGCAAGTACCTGCCCGTCAATGGCGAACGGATCGAGCCCCTGAGCGGCAAGCCGCTGTCGGCGCGCGTGATCGAGCTGCTTGGCCGGCTCGAAGCGGCGGGCCGCTACACGCTGATGGTCTGGCCGGTGCACTGCGTGGCCGGCACCTGGGGCGCCAACATTCACCGTTCGGTGGCCGACGCGCTGGCCCAATGGGAACGCGGCGCCGACGCGCCCGTCATCAAGGCGCACAAGGGCGAGTACTTCCTTACCGAGCACTACGGCGCGTTCGAAGCCGAAACGCCGCTGGACGAAGTGCCGTCGACGCAGTTCGATACGGCGCTGGCGCAGGGCCTGACCGAGGGCGTGGACACACTCTACGTGGCCGGCGAAGCCTCGAGCCACTGCGTCTCGGCCAGCGTCGATCAGCTCATCCGCTATCGCAATTCCGGCAAGGGCATCGTGCTCATCACCGACTGCATGAGCCCGGTCGCCGGCTTCGGCGCGCAGGCCGATGCGTTCCTGGCCCGTGCGCGCGCCGCCGGCTGCGAAACGCTCACCGCCGCGCAAGCCTTGCAACGCCTGCGCGCCAACTGAATCGGGAGTGCCGACCATGACCACCTTTCGTCCCATCATCAACTCGCTGCTCGAGACCGATCTGTACAAATTCACGATGTGGCAGGCGCTGCTGCACCGCTTTCCGACGAACACGGCCAGGTACCGGTTCGTCTGCCGCAGCGTAACGGCCTACCCGCTCGCCACCCTGGCCGACGAGGTGAATCGCCAGCTCGACTGGCTGTGCAACCTGCGCTTCTCGCCCGATGAGCTCGACTACGTGGGCAGCCTGCGCTTCATCAAGCCGGATTTCATCCAGTTTCTGCGCATCTTCCAGCTCAACCGCGGCTTCATCTCGGCGCGCGCCGAGGGCGACGAGCTCGTCATCGAGGCGGAGGGGCCGCAGATTCACGTGATGCCGTTCGAGATCTACGTGCTGGCGATCGTCAACGAGCTGTATTTCCGCACGCTGGGCGAGGTCGATCTCGCCGAGGGCCGGGCGCGGCTCGAGGCGAAGATCGGCATGCTCGTCGACGCCTCGTGCCAGCCGGCGCTGCGGCACCCCTTCGAGTTCTTCGACTTCGGCGTGCGCCGCCGCTACAGCGGCGCCTGGCACGACGAGGTGGTGTCCACGTTGAAGGCGCGCGTGCCGCAGTTCTTCAAGGGCACCTCGAATGTCTACCTGGCCAAGAAGTACGGTCTCGTGCCGATCGGCACCATGGCGCACGAATACCTGCAGACCTTCCAGGCCGTGGGCGTGCAACTCAAGCTGTCGCAGAAGGCCGCGCTCGAGGCCTGGGTGCAGGAGTACCGCGGCGATCTGGGCACCGCCCTCACCGACGTGGTCGGCATGGACGCATTTCTGGCGGATTTCGACCTGTACTTCGCCAAGCTGTTCGATGGCCTGCGCCACGATTCCGGCGACCCCGGAGTCTGGGGCGAAAAGGCCCTGGCGCACTACGCCAAGCTGCGCATCGATGCGCACAACAAGCGCCTCACCTTCTCCGATGGTCTGGACATCCCGAAGGCGCTGGAACTCTATCGGCAGTTTGGCGACCGCGTGCAGCTGGGTTTCGGCATCGGCACCAACCTGACCAACGATGTGGGCCCGAAGCCGCTGAACATCGTGATGAAGCTGGTGCGCTGCAATGACCAGCCGGTGGCGAAGCTTGCCGACACACCGGGCAAGACGCTGTGCGACGACCCGACCTTCCTGGCGTACCTGCGCAGTGTCTTCAACCGCACCGAAGACTGAGCCCCTTTTCAGCAGAGCCGTTGTATGCAGAACTCTCTCACCGTCACGTTAGGCCAGATCAATCCTACCGCCGGGGATCTCGATGGCAACATCGCCCTGATGCTGGCGGCCGCCCGCAAGGCCGAGGCCGCCAGCGCGCACCTGGTCGTATTTCCGGAGCTCTCGCTGACGGGCTACTCGCCCGGCGATCTGCTCGACGACCCCGCCTTCCAGGAGCGCCTGCGCACCGCGCACGGTACGCTCATCGCCGCCAGCCGCCAGACGCCCGGCCTGCACTGGGTGGTCGGCCTGCCGCTGCCCGCCAGCGAGCGACGCTACTTCAACGCGCTGCAGGTGTTGCGCAACGGCGAGGCGCTGCTTACCTATCACAAGCAGTTGCTGCCCACCTATGGCGTGTTCAACGAACACCGCCACTTCGAACCCGGCGCCGACACGGCCAGGGTGCTGCGGGTGCAGGGGGTGTCGGTCGGGTTCCTGATCTGCGAAGACGCCTGGAACGACGACGGGCAGGACTACCCGGTAAATCCGTTTCAGCGTCTGGCCGACGCCGCCCCCGATCTGGTGATCTCGATCAACGCCAGCCCGAGCGACAAAGGGAAGCGCCGGCGGCGCCACGACGTCATGGCCAAGGCCTGCGCGCGCCACGCGCTGCCGCTGCTGTATGTGGCGCAGGTCGGCGGGCAGGATCAGCTCGTGTTCGATGGCGCTTCGTTTGCGGCCGATGCCACGGGCGCCATCGTGTTCGAGGGCAAGCGCTTCGCCGAAGACACGAGCACGCTGATCTTCGACCGGGGCTCGCGCAGCTTTCGCAATGCACGCGGCGCAGCATTGAGCGGGGTGCCCGCCGCAGGGCTGACGGACATGGAGTTCTATCGCCAACAGATCGTGCTGGGCCTGCGCGATTACGCCCGCCGCTGCGGCTTCACGCAGGTGGTGGTCGGCTCGTCGGGCGGGATCGACTCCGCCCTGACGCTGGCGCTGGCCGCCGAGGCGCTCGGTCCGGCCAACGTGACCGCGATCACCATGCCGTCGGTCTATTCCAGCGCGGGTAGCGTGGCCGACTCGGTGGCGTTGTGCCGCAACCTCGGCGTCACGCTGCACGAGGTCGCCATCAAATCCATCGTATCGGCGTTCGCAGGCACGCTGGGGCAAAGCAGCGTCGGCGCCGAGCCCGCCGGGCTGGCACTGGAAAACCTGCAGGCGCGGGTGCGCGGCACGCTGCTCATGACCTACTCCAACCAATTCGGTCCGCTGGTGCTCACGACCGGCAACAAGTCGGAGCTGTCGGTGGGCTACTGCACGCTCTATGGCGACACGAACGGCGGTCTGGGCTTGCTGGGCGATCTGTACAAGACCGAGGTCTTCGCCCTGTCGCGCCACATCAACAGCACCGCGGGTCGTGAACTGATCCCGCAGGCCATCATCGACAAGGCGCCCTCGGCCGAGCTGGCGCCCGACCAGAAAGACTCTGACTCGTTGCCGCCGTACGAGGTGCTCGATGAGATCCTCAAGGTGCTCATCGAAGGCTCCCTGCTCGAGGCCGACGAGCACGATCACGCCCATGCCGTCGTGCAGGCGCTCGGCGGGACTGCCGAGGGCCGCGCGACGATCGCCAGGGTCAAGCATCTGATCGCTCGCAGCGAATACAAGCGGCGCCAGGCCCCGCCCATCATCCGCGTGCGCGCTCGCGCCTTCGGCACCGGCCGGCAAGTGCCGATTACCGCGCGGCAATACTGAATCCACGGAGATCCGAATGACCCCCGACACCCCGCAGTACGCCGCCGCCGTCGTGATCGGCCGTTGGCAGCTTCCCCACCTGGCGCATTTCGACCTGATCCAGCGCGCGCTGGCGGTGGCGCAACGCGTGAGCATCGTGATCGGCTCCGCGCACCGCTCGCGCAATCCCAAGAATCCGTTCACCGAAGGCGAGCGCCAGGCCATGCTGGAAAGCATGCTGAGCACCGAGCAGCGCCAGCGCGTGAGCTTCGTGATGGTGCAGGACTACGGCAATGACAAGCGCTGGGCCGATGCGGTGCAGGCCGCCGTCATCGAGATCCATGGCCAGACGCCGGTCTGCCTGGTCGGCTACCAGAAGGACCCTTCCAGCTATTACCTGACTCTGCCGCAGTTCAAGTCTTGGACCTTCGTGGACGCGGGCAGCACGCGCGACGTGGACGCGACCGGTCTGCGCGACGTGTACTTCAGCGACGCGTCTGTGGCGGCATCGCTGGATGTGTTGCGCCCCTATCTGCACGAAGGCGTGCTCGACTACCTGCGTGCCTGGGCCGAGCTGCCCGTCTATGCCGCCTGCCGCGACGAGCATCTGGCCGTGAAGGCCTACCGCCTGAGGTACACCGCCCCCGTGTACCTCACGGCGGACGCGGTGGTGCGGGCCGCCGACCACGTGCTGCTCATCAAACGGGCCAACATCATCGGCCGCGGCCAGTGGGCCCTGCCCGGCGGCTTTCTGGACAAGGACGAGCGCTGGTTCGACGGCGCGGTGCGCGAGCTCGGCGAAGAAACCCTTTTTGAGCTGCCCTCGTCCGTGATGGAGCACGCGCTCAAGGACCAGGCGATCTTCGACAACCCCGGCCGCAGTCCGCGCGGCCGCCTCATCACGCAGGCGTTTTACTTTGCGTTGAAGAGCGAGCGCCTGCCCGAGGTGAAGGGCGCGGACGACGCGAAGGAGGCGCGCTGGGTGCCGGTATCGGAACTGCCCGGCATGGTCGACCAGCTGTTCGAGGATCACGCGCTGATCCTCGATCGGTTCCTCGGGATCCTGAGCTCGCAGGCCACGATCGTGCCGGCGCACGCGTAAGGCGTCGGGCTGGGCGGCCGCCGACCGACGACGGTACGAAGCGGCCACCTTCCATGTGGGGCTGCATCAGTTTCAATGCCAGGCGGTCAGCGTTGCTTCCAGGCGCTCGATCTCGATCGGCGATAGGCCCGCCGCCTCGTAATACGTGCGGCGCTCGGCCACCACGGCGCGCACGCGGTCCACGATCGAGGCCGCGGCCGCCTCCGAGCGCAGGCCGAAGCGGCGGTAGTCGCTCAGCACGTTATCGAAGGTGCTCTCGCGTCCCAGCGTGCCCACGTGCAGGTAGTGCTTTGCCGAGCCCTCCTGCGTGACGACGTCGAAGAGCGGCGAGAGTCGGTAGGTTTCCGCGCCGTCGTCTTTGACGAAGCCGAAGTTCTTCAGATGGTCGTCGGTGTTGTGGACGGCCACGTTGAGCGCCATGCGCGCATACAGCTCCTTGAGGTCGCGGACCGGATTCGAGGAGATGCGGCGCACGACATCGGCCAGGCGGCCATACGAGAAGGTGGCGCGTCCGCGAGTGCCGTCGAGTTCGCGCTTGCCGATCGAGACCGACGGACTGATGAGCGACGCGCCGCTCAGGAAGTGCCGCCGTGCCACGACCGGCGCGCCCGCCACGTCGGGTCGCACGCGGTAGCGGTCGAACCGGTGCGTCAGCAGCACGGCGCCCAAAGGCGTTTCTTCGAGCCTGATTTCAGGCACCGTGAGACCGATCGCGCTCGCCATCCGGAGGTTGGCGAACTCCACCCGCTGCCGGTCGTAGCTGTCGCCGCGGCGCGGAAACTTGGCGATCCACATCTCGCCCTCCGCGTCGCGCACGATGGTCTTGGGCCGCGCGCCGCCGATATCCCACGAGCTGCCGAGCAGATCGCGATACAGCTTCTTGGGCTTGATGCCCTGATCGACATCGGCCAGCAGGCTGCCAAGCGTCTCGAGCTCGGTCATTTCGGGCAGGCGGTAGGTCTTGCGCATGTTGGGTGTGAGCTGGACCGCGCTGAAGAACAGCGCGCCCACGCCCATGCCCCGCCCCTTCAGCAGCACCTGATCCTCGGACACGCGCGCGCCCGTGTCGACCGCCATGACGTTGCGCCCCCAGGCGTCGGGCGCGGCGTCGAAGATCGCGCCCAGGATCTCGTAGCGGCTGGTGGTGCGAAACGTGGTGCGCGAGTCGGCGAGCGGCAGATTGATGGGGTCGAGCGAAAAGCCGCGCGGGTCTCGCACATAGGATTCGACATAGGTGAACTCCGCGTAGAAGCTCTCCTCGTCGGAATCATCGAGGCTCAGGACTCCGGCAAGCACTGCCTCGCCCGCGATATCCACGTAGACGAAGAGCGGACTCTCGACGGGCTTGTCCTTGCGGCTTGCCATGGGTGCCGCCTACAGCAGCCGCGGATCGACGGGCTGGCGCGTGCCCGCCGCGCGGCGCGAACCGCGCTCGGGGCGGCGCTGCGCTTCGAGCCGTTTGCCGACGCCGTCGGTGTCGGGATCACCGAGCCCCTCGGTCTGCGCACCGAAGCCGTAATGGCCCAGGGCTTCGAGCAAGAGCGCGGCCGAGACGCCGCCGTCGCCGCGCTCGAGCCGCGCGATCGTCGCGCGTGCCACACCCAGGCTGTCGGCCAGCGCGGATTCCGTCTCGCCGCGGCGCAGACGCGCCGTGCGGATGTTCTGCCCGATCTGCTGAAGCGTGAGCTCGGTGGCGAAAGATGGCTTGAGCTTCTTTTTCATGACTCATTAATAGCACATAAATCAACTTAATGAACAATTAACAGGCCAAATGGTGGCAAATGTGGCTTGTCTCGCCGGTCGCACCCCGAGGTTACGAGGGGGCAATGTGGGCCCCACGCTCGCCGCACCGACCTTCATCCCCGCCGCTGCCGCTTCCCCACAATGCATCATTAATGGCGCACTAGGGCTATTTATACTTCTTTAACCATCCCTGCGGGGAAGGGCCGGCCGTAGCTCGAGCGGGCTGCTACGGTACAGAGATCCCCACCGGCGGTGGCAGGCTCCAGGCACACTGCGGGTAGCCTACGGCCGGCGGCGCAAGAATACGGGCTCGCAGTCGTCGCGAAAGCGCCGGTGAAAGACGCCGATGCCGAGATCCCCGTCGTGTCGCGCCGAGGCGCCAGGCGTACGCGCGGGCTCGTCCGCCCGCGTGCACGGTGTCGCACGTGTGCGGATGCGAGTCCGGCCCTGCGCGCACGATTGACCCGCCACGCCCCTATTCCCGCATTTGCCCACGCCCTGCAATGGTCACCAAACTCCGCCACCTCACCGCCCTCCTCGCCGCCGCCCTTCTGACAGGCGCTCTCGCCAGTGCCGTGCAGACGCAGGTGAGCCTGAGCGCCCTGCTTGCGCTCGGCGCGCCGCTGACGACGCCGCTCTGGCTGATCACCACGCTGCAGGACGTGGCGACCTTCGGGCCCGTGATGACGGGCATCGCCCTGGTGGCGCTGCTGCTCGCGTTTACCGTGGCGCACCTGCTCTTGCGCCTCACGCGGATCCAGGCCCGCACCGCGTTGTTGAGTCTGGCGGCCGTGGCCGGCCTGGCAACGGCATTCGCCTTGATGCGCTGGGTGATTCCGATGCCCGCGCTTCCCGGTACGCGGGGGATGCCCGGCTACGCGCTGATGTCGCTCTGCGCGCTGCCGGCGGGCTTGCTGTATGCCCAGATGACCTCGCCCGTGCGGCTCGCCGCCCGCGCGCAGCGCGGACTGTCGGCGTGGCGCGAAGGCGCGGCAGCGGGCGTGCTGGCGCTCATACCTGCAGCGCTCTTTGCGATCGCGGCCCCTCGCGCGGGGGCGAAGCCCGAGCCCGTGGATCCGGCGAGCTATGCGGTGCAGACGGTGGCGAGCGGACTGAATCGCCCTTGGTCGGTGGCGTTCCTGCCTGACGGCCGCGTGCTCGTCACCGAGATGGCGGGACGGCTGCGCACGATCGCGCGCGACGGCTCGACCGGCGACATCGCGCTCACCGGATTGCCGCCGATTTTTCATCAGGGCGGCGTGAGCGGCCTGATGGAGGTGGCGCTCGACCCCGACTTCGCCAGCAATGCCCGCATCTATCTCACGATGGGCTACGGCGAGCCGCGGGCCAATGGCACGCGTCTGGTCAGTGCGCGACTCGTGCACGACCGGCTCGAGGACGTGCGCGTGCTGTTCAGCGCCACCTCGAAATCCACGGCGGGCAACAACGGCGGCCGGCTGGCGTTTCTCGGCGACGGCACGCTCGTGCTCACGGTGGGCGACGGCAATGCGCAGCGCGAAGAAGCGCAGAACCGGGCCAACCATCTCGGTACCGTCGTGCGGCTGACGCATTACGGACAGGTGCCTCACGACAATCCCTACGCACAACGAGCCGGCGCCGCGCGCGAGATCTACAGCCTCGGCCATCGCAACGCGCAAGGCATCGCCGTTGACCCCGAAAACGGCGAACTGCTCGTGACCGAACACGGTGCGCGCGGCGGCGACGAGGTCAATCGCGTGGTCGCGGGCGGCAACTACGGCTGGCCGCTGATCACCGGCGGGATCGACTACCCGTTTGCCCGGATCACGCCATTCCAGACGCTGGCCGGTTACGAAGACCCGATCCTCGACTGGACGCCCTCGATCGCGCCGGCCGGGCTGGCGATCTACCGCGGCGCGCTGTTCCCCGCATGGCGCGGCGATCTGCTGGTCCCAGCGTTGAAGGAACGCGCGGTACGCCGCGTGATGCGCGACGGTCAGCGCATCACGGGCGAGCAATTGCTGCTATCGGAGCTCGGCGAGCGCATGCGTGACGTCAAGGTGGCACCCGACGGCGCGATCTATGTGCTGACCGACGGCGTGGATGCGCGGCTGCTGCGGGTGACGCCCGCGGCGGCAAAATGAGGGCCGAGCGCCACGAGCTCATCATGACCGGCGTGGCCGAAGAAGGCGGCCGCGCCATCGCAGTGCGTCCAACAGCGCTCCCGCTGCCAGCCGCCGTCGGCAGGTCCACTGAGTACGGCGAGAGCATCCGGCGTCGAGCGGCGCGGCATACGCCGGTGCCGCGACGCCGGATGAGAAGGACCTTACCTTAGCCCGCGGATGCCGGCACGCCGGTGTCCGCCTGCCGTCGATCGCGCAATTCCTGCAGGCCCTGCTCGCGATCGATGGGCGGCGCGTAATCCAGCTCGCGCCGCGCCTTGGAAATATCGAGCGTGACTTCGACCGCCGACGTCGCGAACTGCTGCAACGTGACGGGCGGCGGACGATTGCCCCGGCTGGTGGTGGCGGCCCAGGTACTCAAGGTGGCGATCGCACGCAGCAACCAGCGCGGCACGCTCTTGTCCGGCGCCGTGTGCCCCTGCGTGGCCAGCAGCGCGGTGATGAAACCGCGAAACTCGACGGGCTCGCCATCCGTGATGAAGTAGACCTCGCCCGCTTTGCCCGCCCGCAGCGCGCGCTCCACCCCGTGCATCAGATTGCCGATGTGCGTGGTGGACGTCAGATAACGCCCGCCATCGACCCAGGCGAATCTCTTTTTCTCGACCGCCTTGAGCAACTGCGGCAAGGCCGTGGTGTCGTCGCGGCCCCACACGAAACGCGGTCGCAGCACGATGACTTCCATCCGCGCATCGTTGTGGGCCAGCGCGATGCGCTCGGCCTCGGCTTTCGTGACCGAGTATCCGCCGGCGGGCCGGCGCGGATAGGGCTGCGATTCGTTGGCGCGGATCAAAGGCCGGCCGTCGAGCAGGACCGACTCGGTGCTGAGATGCACCACGCGTCGGATGCCGGCCTCGCGCGCGGCGGCGAGGATGTGCTGAGTGCCTTCGACATTGACACGTCGTTGCGCGGGCGTGGGCAGACCATGGCCCGTATGCGCCGCGGCATGGATCAAGGCCTGGCAGCCTTGCATTGCCTCGCTCATTCCTTCGGCAAGCAGATCGCCCTGCACGGCTTGGGCGCCGAGCGCTTCGACCGTTTCGCAGGCGCGATCGTTGCGTGCGAGCGCAACCACTTCGACACCGAGCGCGACGAAATGCCGGATCAGATTGCGGCCGACATAGCCGCTGCCGCCCGTGAGAAACAGGCGCTGTGGCAAAGCAAGATCCTGCATGGCTCAGTCTTTCTTGCCGTAGATCTGCGACACGATCGCAACGATGGCACCCGCGCCGACGCCGATTCCGATATAGATCGGCAGCGTCAGTGCATCGGGCTTCACGGCCAGCAGTACACCCACGACGATCACGGCGGGCACGATGCCCGCAAGGTAGTAAATCGGCTTCAACACACACTCCTGGACGACACGTTCCGCAATAAACCGGAACAAAAAAGAAGACAGGCAAGTATTTTGCATGAAGTATGCAGAAAACGTTCGCATAAAGCCCTGCAATTCATGAAGTGCCCCGTATCTCCCCCTCATTTCATGCATATCGGATGCCATCCTGCTGATATGCTAGTCCCGTACCCCGGCGACCTCTCCGCCTGCAGCGCACTCACAGAGGATGCCATGCTTTGCACGTTGATCTACCGCAGTCGCCTCAGCGCGCCACTGCCGCTGGAAGAGTTCGATCGGCTGCTCGATGCGGCCCGGCAGCGCAATGCGGCGCTGGGTGTCACCGGCATCCTGCTCTTCGATGGCGTGCATTTCGTGCAGCTGCTCGAGGGGCCGGAAGCCGCGGTGACGTCGTTGTACGACTCGATCAAGCGCGATGATCGGCATTGCAACGTGGTGCAGCTGCTGCGCGACAATGCGCCGACGCGGCGCTTCGACGGCGATGAGATGGCGATGCTCGACCTGCGCGACAGCCGTCCCGACGACGTGCTGTCCGCCGTGCTCGACAAGATGACCAAGAGCCCGAGCCGCGATGACCGCGTGGTCAATATCCTGCACGTCTATGCCAAGGCACGCTGGACCGATCACATCGTCGAAGGCGACGATGCGCGCGAGTGGCAGTTCACCACGGCGGGTCAGCCCGCGTCGGGGCCCGGACGACTTCTGCCCGGCCAGCCCTGCCAATTCGCGCTGCAGCCCATCGTCGAACCGCTGCGACGCAAGGTCACTTCTTACGAGCTATTGATCCGCAGCGACACGGGCGGCTCGCCGGACGAGTATTTCGCGTCGGTTCCGCACGAAGCGCGCTACATGGCCGACCTGCAGTCCAAGGGCGTGGCCTTCGACGCGGCAAAGCAGCTGGGCATCCAGAGCACCAAAATCTCGGTCAATCTGTTTCCCATGTCGTTGATCACCGTGCCCGATGCGGTGGACTGTCTGCTGGCACAGATCGCGGAGAGCGGATTGTCGCCGCGACAGGTCATCGTGGAAGTGACGGAGCAGGAGGCCATCTCCTGCCTGAGCACGTTCGGCGCTTCCATCATGCAACTGCGCAAGGCGGGCATCGGCGTCGCCATCGACGATTTCGGCGCGGGTTTCGCAGGGCTGTCGCTCCTGGCCGAATTCCAGCCCGACAAGCTCAAGATCGACCGCAAGCTGATCCAGGGCATCCACACCGACGGACCGCGTCAGGCCATCGTGCGCGCCATTCTGCAGGCCTGCGCCGCGATGGGCATCACCCCGGTGGCCGAAGGCGTGGAAGAGGTCGAGGAGTGGTGCTGGCTTCAGGCGGCGGGCGTGGAGCGATTCCAGGGATATCTGTTCGCCCGCCCCGCGCTCAACCGCGTGCCCGCGATCCATTGGCCCGAGCGCCAGCCGCTGCGCTGACTTAACCCCTCGCGAGAGGGGCGGGGCGCGCCGGGCCGCATAGACCGCGCAGGCCACCCTGGCCGCGTAGCAGCTACCCTTCCCTGCCTCACCCGCCCTGGCGCGGCGGCACGGGCGCCCCGTCCGCCGGCAGCGCGATGGGCTTGACCGTGTAGCCCGCCTGCGTGAGCTTCGGCAGCAGGCCATACTCGCCGCTCAGCTTGCCGGCATCGAACACCACCAGCGCGTTGCCCTGACCGAGATGAACCTCGAGCTTGGGCAGTATCGCGTCCACCGCATCGAACACCATCAGCCGATCGAACCGCTTCTGCTCGGACGCTGACAGTCCGCTCGGCTTCGAGGCTTGCGCCAGCGCATCCAGATCGCCGGCATTGAGCGCGTCGACGAGGCGCTGCAGATCCTGGCGCGCCAGCGGTGTCAGGGCGTTTTGATAAAGCAGGGTCCGGAGCAGCGCAACCGGCGTGGACCAGTAGCGGGCATAGAGCTGCGTGGTGCTGTCCACCGCCACCACCGGCACGTCCGCCGCGGCGGCCGCCTCACGCAGAACGGACTCGCGCGAATGCGTGCCCGGCGGCATGCAGTGCGCGGCGGCCAGCGCCAGCGCGAAATATGGATCACGCCCACCCACCGCGATGCGCAGCCAGTACTCGGCATCGCTCGCGTCCAGCGCGGGATCGACGGGCTCGCCCTCCTCCTCGGCGGCTTGCCGCATGAAGCAGCGCGCGTTGGTGCGCATCTGGTCGATCTGTGCATCCGTCAGCTTGCTGGCCCAGGGCGCCCGGCCCAACCCGCCGGTGCGGCCGGTCTCCGCCATCGCCGCCGGGTCGACAAACGCGGGCCCCGGCTCGAAGGGCTCCGCTTCGGCGGCCCTGTCGAGCATCAACACCAGGCGCGACTTGCCCTGGACCACGGCGGGCGCCGGCATCAGCAGCCCGGCGGCCGGACGTTGCAGGCCACCCAGCACGATGCTGGTGGCGCCCGAAGGCGCGGTCACCTCCCAGGCGGGCACGCCTGCGGGCGCCGCCGCTGCCGGGCCGCCGCAGGCCAGTCCGAGTGCGGTTCCGATTGCCAACAGCCCACGCCACGCCATGTTCCCTCTCCACTGAAATCGATGCAGGGAAAAGGTACCACGGCGGACATGGCGTCCGGTGAACGTCCGCTGGCGCTATTGATCGGCCGGCACCGCGGGGCCGCGCGAGCTGCGCTGCATCGCCGCCGACTCATGAGTTCAATTCATGTGTGCTATCCGATTGTGCCGGGTACTCACCGCGCGCGGCTTCCCTTAAGGTCCCTGTCAGCGTAACCGGGGCGCGAGCCTCGGGCCGAACGCGAGACCTTGAACGGAGCACACCATGCACTTTACTTTCACCTGGCGCGCCCGCGCCCGCGCCTGGTTGGCGCTCGCCGCGACCTTGCCCGGCTTAATCGGCCTTTTCCTCACCGGCACGGCCCACGCTCATCACGGCTGGAGCTCGTTCGACACGCGTCACGCCTACTTCGTGTCCGGAACCATCACACAGGTTCGCTGGGGCAATCCGCACAGCGAGGTCCGGCTGCGGATCGACAGCACCGCTTTGCCCGCCGGCTTTCGTAGCCGGCCGTTGCCCCCGGGCGCCAATGAAGACAGCGGCAAAGCCACCCTTGCGTCCGCCCGCGCTTACGCTGGCGAACAAAAGGAACTGCGCATCGTCCTGGCCGGGCCCAGCTGGATGAGCCGTTGGGGTCTCGAACGCCCGCTCGAGGTCGGCGAGAAGATCGAAGTGGTCGGCTATCTCAATTCCGAGGAAGACGTCGAACTGCGCCCGATGATGTTCTGGCTCGCCAACGGTCAGGGCGTCTGGCAGCAGTTGACCTCGCTGCCCCGACAGCCTGAGCCCGCGCCCGCAACGCGCTGATACTTGCCGGGCGGCCCCATCGTCGGGACCGCGCGTCTGTCTGCCCTCATCGCTTCGCCCATGACCTCCGCCTACGACACCCTGCACACTGCCCTGCTGGCGCTGGAGCGCACGGGCCTCGCCGAACTCGTCCGCGGCACGCCCTTCCTCTATCCGATTCTCATGAGCCTGCACGTGCTCGGCATTGCCCTGCTGCTCGGGCCGACGGTCGCCGTCGACCTGCGTCTGCTCGGCGTTGCCCGCGATGCGGTGCGTGTGAGCACGGCGACGCGCCACCTGCTTCCTCTCGCGCATATCGGCTTTGTTCTTGTCGCGTGCACCGGAGCCACGATGTTCATCGCCATTGCCGCGGCCGTCGGCGCCAGCGCGGCAGCCCCCTGGAAGCTCGGGCTGATCGTCCTCGCGGGCTTGAACATCGCAGTGTTTCATCGCGGCATTTACCGGCATGTCGAGCGATGGGACATCGGCGTCCCGACGCCCGCACGAGCCCGCCTGGCTGGTCTGCTCTCGATGGCGTGTTGGACAGGCGTGGTCTTCGCCGGCCGATTCCTGGCTTACTGAAGTCGTGTCACCCGCGTTCCGCTCCGCCCCGTCCAACCAGCGCGTCCACCCTCGATCTCCGGGTCCGGCATTCCAACAGACCCGCTTCACCCCCCCACAAGCTTCGCCATGCGCGGCAGCTTGCTCACAAGGAGTCCAATCATGAAGACCTTCGTCGCCACCCTTGCCCTGGCCGTTGCCGGCCCGTCGCTCGCCGCCTCGGATACCATCCAGATCGCACCGAACGGGGCGACACCCACGCGTGCGGGCAATGCGGAGCAGTTCACTGGCCAAGTGCTGATCGACGGACTCACCACCGCCGACAGCGCCAAGTTCGCGGGATCCGGCATCGTCACCTTCGCGCCGGGGGCACGCACGGCCTGGCACACGCATCCCGCCGGTCAGTGGTTCTTCGTGACGAGCGGCAAGGGCTGGGTGCAGGAGGAGGGCCGTGCCGCGCGTGAGATAAAGCCGGGCGACGCCGTCTGGATCCCCGCAAACGTCAAATACTGGCACGGTGCCACCGACAAAACCTCGATGAGCCATATCGCCATCACCCCTGTGCAGGACGGCAAGAATGTGACCTGGCTGGATCCCGTCTCGGACGCGCAGTACGGCCCGCGTTGATCGGTCGCGCTTCCGAGCGTCAAGCCGGATAGCGCAGCGTTTCGATCAGCAGGCTCATCGCATGCGAAGGCTGGCGGCGGCTCGGATAGTAAAGGTGGTAGCCCGACCAGCGCGGGCACCAGTCTTCCATCACGCGCACGAGTTTGCCGCGAGCGAGGTGGCCCGCCACCATGGCTTCGGGCACATAGCAAAGTCCGAAGCCGGCGAGCGATGCCTCGAGCACCTCGTAGATGCCATTGAATGTGAGTTGGCCATCCACCCGCACGTTCACCTCGCGGCCACCTTTCTTGGCGAACTCCCAGGCGTATAGCCCGCCGTGCGTCGGCAGCCTCAGATTGATGCAGCGGTGATCGACCAGGTCAGCGGGCGTGCGAGGTGCGGGGTGCCTGGCGAAATAGCCTTTTGTGCCGACCAGCGCAAAGCGCTCGTCGGGTCCGATGCGCACCGCGATCATGTCCTGCGCCAGTTGTTCGCCGAAGCGCACGCCGGCGTCGTAGCGCTGCGCGGCAATATCGGCTAGGCCGTAGTCACAGACGATCTCGACCTTGATGTCCGGATACTTGCTGAGGAAAGGCGTGAGCTTGGGCCACAGAATGGATCGGATCGCGTAATCGGTGGCCGTGATCCGGATGGTACCGGCGGGCTTGTCGCGAAACCGGCTGAGCGTTTCGACCTGTTCGTCGATGTGATCGAGCGGGCCGGCCACGCTCTCGTACAGTGCCTGGCCCGCCTCGGTGGGCGACACATTGCGCGTGGTGCGGGTCAGGAGGCGCACGCCGAGCCGCGTCTCGAGCGTGCGGATCGTGTGGCTGAGGGCCGACTGCGACACCCCCATCCCCGCGGCCGCCCGCGTAAAGCTGCCCTCGCGCACCACGGCCACGAAGGCCAGCAATCCGGTGTAGTTGTTGTCTCGGGCCATTGATGAATTCATCTCATGCGTGCTTTCGGAATACACCGTCTTATCGAACAGTGCCTGTGTGAGGACAATACGCAAAATGCCCCACCGAATCAACGCTTACACCCGCTCCTGACCATGCCACGCCCCTCGTCCACGACCGCGGTCTCGGAATCCCTGTTTGTCGACCTGCTGCCACTGATGACGGCCGTCTTCCTCGCCTTCAGCGTCATCGGCCTGGCCCTGCCCGTGCTGCCATTGCATGTGCACGATGATCTCGGCCTCGGCACCTTCTTCGTCGGCCTGGTCACCGGCGCCCAGTTCGCGGCCTCGCTGCTTTCGCGCGTGGCCGCCGGCCGCCTCTCCGATACTCGCGGCGCTAAGACAGCGATGCAGATCGGCTTCGTGATGGCGTCGAGCTCGGGCGTGTTGTACCTGGTCTCGCTGGCGTGCACCGACGCGCCGATGCTGTCCCTGGCCGTGCTGCTCGGCGGGCGCGGCGTGCTGGGTGCCGCGGAGAGTTTCATCATCACGGGCGCGCTGAGTTGGGGTCTCGCCGCGGTGCACAGCACGCATTCCGGCAAGGTGATTTCCTGGATCGGCACCGCCATGTATGCGGCGTTCGCCGCGGGTGC
Organism: Bordetella genomosp. 5; assembly: GCF_002261315.1. Classification (NCBI taxonomy): domain Bacteria; kingdom Pseudomonadati; phylum Pseudomonadota; class Betaproteobacteria; order Burkholderiales; family Alcaligenaceae; genus Bordetella; species Bordetella genomosp. 5. The sequence goes on along the minus strand of NZ_NEVP01000004.1, from coordinate 164,464 downwards.
GCCAGTGGGCTCCGCGCTCTTCGGCGCGCTCGGCTTCGTGTCGATCGGCATCGCCACCACCGTGGTGCCGCTGTTGGCCCTCGCGCTCGTCGCACGGCGTCCCGGCGTTTCCGTTGCGGCGAGCGCGGGCCAGCCGCGCGCCGCGCCGGTGCTGCGCGGGGTATGGCTGCCCGGCGTGGGGCTGGCGTTCAGCAGCATCGGCTTCGGCGCGATCACCGCATTCATCGCCCTGCACTTCTCCACGCAGGGGTGGACACCCGTCTGGCTCGCGTTCACCGCCTTCGCGTGCGCCTTCATCGCCGCACGCGTGTTACTCGGGCATCTGCCCGACCGCCTGGGCGGCGCACGCGTGGCGTTTTACTTCGTCCTGGTCGAAGGGGCGGGGCAACTGCTGCTGTGGCTGGCGAACGGGCCTGGCATGGCCCTCAGCGGCGCCGTACTTACCGGCCTCGGCTACTCGCTCGTATACCCCGGCCTCGGCATCGTAGCCGTGGCCCGTGTACCCAGCCAGAGCCGGGGCATGGCAATGGGCGCCTACACTGCCTTTCTGGATCTGGCGCTGGGGATTGCGACGCCGATCCTCGGTCTGTTCGCAGGCTGGACCAGCCTGCGCCAGGTCTTTCTCGTGAGCGCGATCTGCACCCTGTGCTCGGCCGCGATCGCCGGGTTCGCCTTACGCCCTTCGGCCAAGCCCTGAACCCATACCCATTATCAGCCAAGGATCGCCATGCGCCCCACCCTCACCTGCCACATGATCTCGTCCATCGACGGCCGCCTGCTGCCGGACCGTTGGACCCCCGCGGCCGAGAGCGGCGAACCGAACCTCATCCTCTCGGTTTATGACGAGACCGCCGCTTCCATCGGCGGCGATGGCTGGATCGTGGGACGCGCCACCATGGCCGATCTGCTGCCTCCCGGCCGAGACGACGCGTCCGCGGCAATGACACGGCCCGATGCGCCGGACATCCGCGCGCTGCCACGCCGCGCGCATGTTGGCGAAAGAGGCATGCGCAAACTGGCCATCGTGCTCGATCCGGCGGGCAAGCTGGATTACCCTTCGCCTCGAATCGGTGAAGAGCACCTGGTCGTCGTGCTCGCCGAACGGATCGACGACCGCTATCTGCTGCGCCTGCGCGAGCGCGGCATCTCCTACGTATTCGCCGGCGGCGATGGCCACGATATGCACGCCGCCCTGCTCTCGCTGCGGCGCGACTTCAATGCCGACTCGCTCATGCTGCAGGGCGGGGGCATCACCAACGGCATCTTTCTGCAGCACGATCTGATCGATGCCATCAGCCTGCTGGTCTTTCCGGGCATCGATGGACTATCCGGCGTACCCAGCGTGTTCGAGTGTCCTGCCACGCAGCCCGGCTTGCTGCCCGCCCTTGGCCGCCGGCTCAGACTGACCGACTCGGAGGTGCGACGCGGCGGCATTGTCTGGCTGCGCTACACCGTGGAGCGCAAGGCGGGCAACGGCCATTGGGGTCCCCGATCAGCGGCCTGACGACAGCGGTCGTCGGCGCGGCCCCGGCTCAGGGCAATACCGGAAACCGCACGACAAAGCACGCCCCGCGACCGTCGCGCGTGTCCGTCACGGTCACCGTCGCCCGGTGCAACGCCGCGATGCGGGCCACCAGCGCGAGGCCGATGCCGCTGCCATGGCTGGGTGCGCCCGGCAGGCGGTAGAACGGGTTGAAGACACGCGTGCGCTCCGCCGCGGGGATGCCCGGGCCGGTGTCGCACACGACCAGCAGAGTCTCGTCGCCTTCCTGCCGGATGCACAGACCCAGCTCGCTGCCCTCGCCGCTGTAGCGGCTGGCATTGTCCAGCAGATTGCGCATCAGGGTGCCCAACGCGTCGACCTGCCCCCACACCCGCAGCGACGGCAGCTCCGGGCGCAGCGTCTGCTCGCGCTCGTCGATCGCCGATTGCATGTCGGATATCACCAGGCGAGCGACTTCCGCCAGGTCGACCGCCTCGAAGCGCATCGTGCTGCCCTGCGAGTCCATGCGCGCCATATCCAGCAGCTGTTCCACGATGCGCGTGCTGCGCCGCGTCGTGTCCGAGATCTTCTGCATCAGGAGCTTTGCCTTCTCGGGATCGCCCGTGCGATACGCGGTGTCGGCGTAGACGGCCAGTACGGCCAGCGGCGTGCGGAGCTCGTGCGCGGCGTCGCCGATGAAGCGGCGCTCGTTGGCGATCAGCTCGAGCACCCGGCGCTGCCGCTGATTGATTGCACGGATCAGCGGGCGGGTCTCGGTCGGTACCGCGCGCTCGTCGAGCTCGATGCCATCGGCCGGGTCGCGCGCGCTCAGGTCGGCGCCCACGCGGTTCAACTCGCGCAGCGAGCGCCACACGATCAGCACCGCGATGCTGCCGATCGCAAGAAACATCACCAGCGTCACGAACGAGCCCAGCCAGAACCGCGAGACCAGCTGTTCGTAGAACCGTCGGGTCGGCGCGCCTGCCATGATCTCGTAGCGCGCGGATGCGTCGAGCGAGGTGTAGACGCGCCAGGACTCACCCGCCACGTCATGGGTGACGAAGCCCCCCGATTGCTCCGGTGCCATCCGCACGGCGGGCGCGCGCTGCGACGACAGGACGAGCTTGTCCGCCACCAGATCCCAGATCTGGAACTCGGCCGGCCCGATGCTCTGCAAGGGATGGCGGCCGGGCGCGGGCGTGCCCCATTGAAGCGCCTGCCCCGGCGGCACCGTGGCAAGCAGAAACCCGATGCTGCGCGCCGCGGTGCGCAGCTCGTGGTCTCGGACGCCGGATTGCTCGCGCGTATGGCTGCTCCAGTAAAAACCGAACTGCACCAGCCATGACACCAGCATCGCGCCGAGGATGCCCACCAGCACCTGCACGCGCAGCGAGCGCTGCACCGCGATCCTCATCACATACCCCTGCGCATGCGATAGCCCTGACCGTGGACGGTCTCGATCAGGTCGTTGCCGAGTTTGCGCCGCAAGGCATGGATGAAGACCGCGACCGTGTTGCTCGCGCCCGTGTACTCCTGCCCATAGATGCCCGCCTCCAGTTCTTCTTTGGGCACCAGCCGGTTCGGATTGCGCAGCAACACCGCCAGCGTGCGGTACTCCTGCTCGGAGAGGCGCAGCTCGATGCCATCGACATGCAGGCAATGGCGGGCGAGATCGAGCCGCAGGTGCTGCCACACCAGCACCTGATCCGATCCCGTGTTGCTCCGGCGCAGCAGCGCCCGCATCCGCGCGAACAGTTCGGAGGGCTCGAACGGCTTGGTCAGGTAATCATCGGCGCCCAGGTCCAGGCCCTTGATGCGATCGCTCAGCGCGTCGCGGGCCGTGATCAGGATCACCGGTACACAGTCGCCGCGGTTTCGCACGAACCGCAGCACGTCCAGCCCCGAGCCGCGCACCAACGCGATGTCCAGCAACACCACGACGAAGTCGTGCGCGAGCAGCATCACCTTGGCGGCCTGCACGTCCTGCACGATGGTCGCGACAAAGCCCTGTTCTTCCAGGGCCAGTGTCAACGCATCGGCAAGCATGGCGTCGTCCTCGACCAGCAGGACTCGCATCAATTCCTTTCTCCTTTTATTGTGCCGGCATCATAGCCGCGCCGCGCCCGCCGGGGCGCGGCGGGTGTTCCTGCCACGGCGGACGCATCCCGCGCCGGCCGTGGCGTCATCGCGCTTAAAGCGCGGAATGCGCGAGCGCGAGGCGGGCCGTGGCACCGCTTGCGGCGGCGCGAGGCGGCTGCATGCGCCCCGCCTGTGCGTGCGTCTTGAAGCGGGCCACCGCGTTCAGGAGCTCGCGCGCCTGCGTGGCCATCGCGCTCGCCGCCGCGGCGGACTCTTCGACCAGGGCCGCGTTCTGCTGCGTCATGGCGTCCATCTGCGCCACCGCCACATTGACCTGCTCGATCCCGCCCGTCTGTTCGGTCGAGGCGGTCGCGATTTCCGCCGTCACTTCCTTCAGCCCCGCGACGGCGGTGAGCACCTTTTCCATCTGGTCACCCGCACGCCCGGCCAGGCCGGCGCCGCTGTTCACGGCCTGCTTGGAGTTCTCGATCAGAACCTTGATCTCCTTCGCCGCCGTGGCACTGCGCTGCGCCAGGGCGCGCACTTCGGTGGCCACGACCGCGAACCCGCGGCCCTGCTCGCCCGCGCGGGCCGCCTCGACCGCGGCGTTCAGCGCCAGGATGTTGGTCTGGAACGCGATGCTGTCGATCACCGCGACGATCTCGCCCACGCGTTCGGCATCACCCGAAATGGCGCCCATCGAGGCGACCACCTCCTGGACCACCTGGCCGGCGGCCTCGGTCAGGCTGGTGCAGTCCAGCGCCAGGCTGCTGCCGCTGACCGCGTTGTCCTGGTTCATGCGGACCGTCGAGGTGAGCTCTTCGATGCTGGCGGCGGTTTCTTCAAGAGAGGCGGCCTGCTCTTCGGTGCGCTGCGACAGGTCGGCGTTGCCTTCCGCGATCTGCGCCGACGCGGTCGAGATCGCCTCGGCGGCGACCACGATGGTGCCCACGGTTTGCGCCAGTTGACCGCGCATCGCCTCGAGCGAATGCATCAGGCTGCTGCGGTCTTTGGGGTCCAGCTGCAGCGAGGTGGTGAGATCGCCCGCGGCGATGGCACCGGCCAGGCGCTGCGCGTCGGCGGGCTCGCCGCCCAGCTGCTTGAGAATGCTGCGCGTGATCAGCATGGCGGCCGCCACGCCCAGCAATAGCGCGATCACCATGGTGACGACGATGGTCGACTGCAAGGTCGTCACCGTGCCTGCCGCAAGATTGGCGGCCTCGTCGCTCAGCTTGGTTTCGAGCTCGCTCAACGCGTTCAGGTGCCCCAGCCACGCATCCTGCTTGGCGCGGAGCTCATCGCGCAGGATGCGCGCGGCCTCGGCGGCGTCGTTGCGGATGCCGGCATCCATCGCCCGATTGAAGATCGGCAACGCTTCCTGCTGCGCCTGCCGCACGGCGCGGAACAGGCGATGCTCCTCCTCGGTGGTGCCGCTATCTGCCGCGAACAGCTGCGCCAGCCGATCGCTGGCCTCGTTGTAGGCGCTGGCAGCGGTGGCCGCGCGCTTGGCCTCGCGATCCACCACCTGCGCGTCGGTCGACAGCACCACGTTACGCACCGCGATGGCGCGATCCTGAATCCGATCCGTCATGGTCAGCGCCAGCTTCATCTGCTGGTTGTTCACGAAAGCGATCTCGTGAATGGCGGCGTCCAGCGTACGCAGGGCGTAGATCGACAACACGCCGAGGAACGTCAATGCCATGACCAACGTCAGGAAACCCAATGCGAGGCGCGACCTCACTTTCATCGCTGCAAGATTCATATTTAGCCTGTCTGTCTGGATGCCCGGCAATGCGCGCATGCTGCGATCCGCGCCGCTCGTGCCGGCCGATTTGCGGGGTCGGCGCACGCTCAGCACGCGCCGACCGGCGGCACTATACGAAGCGACATTTAACAGATCGTTAACGACAGGCCAGGCCCGGCCCGGAAGGCAAACGCCCGCGGCGGGCGCGGGCGTGCAGGAAGAAATACCGGTGGCGTCAGGCGCCGGGGCCTCAGGAATACCGGCGGCCCGGGGGCCCTGGAGGCTAGAACTTGTGGTGGCGCAGCAGCTGGGCCAGCTCGGGCGCCCGCATGATTGCCACGTCGTGCTGCCTCGCGTATTGCCAGGCATTATCGGAAACATCGCCCAGCGTGATGAAGATCGCTTCGCGCGCACCCTGCTGTTCGCGTAGCGCCTGCAGCTCGCGCAGATGCTCCACGCCCACGCGTGCGATTTTCCAGCGCCTGGCGCTGACCAGCGCGACGTTGCCGTCCTTGGTGAGGGCGAAGTCGGCGCCGGGGGTAGTGAGATGCCGCACCTCGCAGCCGTCGCGCATGAACCCGGCCTCGACCAGCGGGCGGAACCGGTCCCAGTGCAGGGTCGCCACCGCTTTGACCACCACCTCGATGCGTGCCTCGGACGGACGCTTCGCCTGCTTGTAGCCCGCGATGATCGCGATCACGGCGAACGGCACGGCGGCAAACACGCCCATGGCCGCGAAATCGCGCGGCAATACGGCGAAACCACCAACGCAGAGCAGCAGAGCCACCCCCGCGCTCATCCACCACGATGAGCGCAGCAGCACCGCAAAGATGGAGTTTTTCGCCATCTTCAATTTCATGATGCCGCCCGCACCACGATGCGCACATCGCCGCAGTCGACGATCTGGCCGTCGCGGATCTTGGCGGTCTTGCGGGTCTCGATCACGCCGCCCACGCTGACGTAGCCCTCGGCCACGAGCGCCTTGCCCGCGCCACCGCTATCGCACACGCCAGTGGCCTTGAGCAGCTGGTTGACTTCGATGTAGGGGCTGCCTTCGGCAAGCGTAAATTCGATGAGGGGCATGCGACCTTCGGAAGAGAAAAAAAGCCTGCGCAAGTGTACCCGACGCCTGTTCGGCCGCCGGCGGCACGGCAGCGGTGGAACCGCGGCAGCGCGAGCCTGGGCGACCCGCGCCTACCGGCCCTCGCCCTGCCGCACGCCCATCATCGAACGCGATAACTGGCTGGCAGCGCCGAGGATCGACTCCTTGTGCTCGAGCAGCACGGATTCGGTCAGGCGGGAGAGCGGCCCGGAAATGCAGATCGCGCCCAGCAGCGTCCAGTTGATGCCGTACACCGGCGCCGAGATGCTCGACACCTCGGCGTCGCGCTCGCCCAGCGAAATCATGTAGCCCGCGCGTCGAATCGATTCGTAGGGCTCGCCGGCCTCGCCCGCGAACGCCAGCAGCACTCGTCCGGGGCTCCCCTGGACCAGCGGCAGCGCGGCGCCGACGCGCACGTGATGCCGGATGGACCGTGGCCCTTCCACCCGCGCCATGCAGATGCGCTGATTGCCTTCGCGCACATAGAACGTGGCGCTCTCGCCCGTGGCCGCCGACAGCTCGCGCAATACCGGCTGCACGACATCGACCACATTGAACGTGGCCTGATAACAGGCGCCCAGCCAGCCCGCCGCGCGGCCCAGACGCCACGTGCCGTCGGCACGCTGCGCCAGGTAATCGTCGAGCGCCAGCGTGCGCGCCAGGCGCAGCACCGTGGATCGGTGGCATTGGGTGCGGCGGCTCAGCTCGGCCAGCGACAGATGCGTGTCTTCGACGCCGAAAGCTTCGAGGATGCGCATGGCGCGGCGCACCGCGACCACGCCCTCTTCGGCCGGATCGGCATCCGGATCTTGGCTTGGATCAGTGTTCATTGTACGAGACATGTTTCGCTATACGAACATGGATTGTATTGGGTGGAACACGCGACCACAATCCCTTTCACCAAAAACAAATTCATCGGAGACAAATCATGAAGAGGATCGTGCGCCTGTTGTCGGGCCTCACCTTGCTCTGCGCCACCGGGCTCAGCCTGGCGCAGGACTTTCCGAACAAGCCCATCCGCCTGATCGTTCCGTTCCCGCCGGGCGGCGGCACCGACGTGCTGGCCCGCGAGGCCGCGCTCGGTGTGGCACGCAACACGGGCTGGAACATCGTGGCCGAGAACCGCCCCGGCTCCGGCGGCAACATCGGCGTGGACGCCGTGGCGAAGGCCGACCCGGACGGCTACACCCTGGTGCTCGGCCAGACCAGCAACCTGGCCATCAATCCCACGCTGTATCCCAAGCTGCCGTACGACCCGGAAAAGGACCTCACCGCGATCGGCCTGATCGCCGACGCGCCGCTCGTCATCGTCGTGCCGGCCAACTCGCCGCTCAAGTCGCTCGACGACATGATCGCGGCCGCCAAGGCCAAGCCCGACATGCTGAGCTACGCCAGCTCCGGCAACGGCACCGTCTCGCATCTGGCTGCCGTGCAGCTGCAGAACGCCGCCGGCATCAAGCTCATGCACGTGCCGTACAAAGGCGCGGCCCAGGCATCCAACGATCTGATCGGCGGGCAGATCGACATGTACCTGTCTTCGGTGCCCACGCTGATCGGCCATGTGCGCAACGGCAAGATGCGTGCGCTCGCGGTGACCTCCGCGCAGCGCGTGCCCGACATGCCCGACGTGCCCACCATCGCCGAGCGCGGCTATCCGGGCTTCGAGGCCGTCACCTGGTTCGGCCTCGCCGCGCCGGACGGCGTGCCGCCGGAGATCGTGAAGCGCCTGAACGCTGAGTTCAACAAGGCGCTGAAGACGCCGGATCTGGCCAAAAAGTATCAGGAGCAAGGCGCGCGCGTGCTGACCAGCACGCCCGAGGAGTTCGCCCGACTCATCCATGACGACCGCATCCGCTGGGGAAAGATCGTCAAGGACTCGGGCGCCCGCGTCGAGTAATCCCCCACCTTCCCTTCGATTTGCAGTCGGCGCCCGCGCGTGGCGCCGGCCGCTGGCCGCCCCTACCTTTCTCTACCCTGGAATTTCTCATGGCAAACCCGGACATCATTAAAGACTTCCCCCGCGTCAGCGCCGACCTCGTGCGCCGTGCCGCGGATCTGCAACCCGCCATCCTGGCCGACGTGGCCGGCCGCCGTGGCGCGCTGCACGGCCGCATCCGGCCGCTGCACCCGGGCATGAAGCTCGCCGGCACGGCGTTCACCGTCGAGGTGCGTCCCGGCGACAACCTGATGATCCACGCCGCCCTCTCGCTGGCCAAGCCGGGCGACGTGCTCGTGATCGACGGCAAGGGCGACCTGAGCGCGGCGCTCATGGGCACCATCATGATGAACGCCTGCCGCCAGCTCGGCATCGCCGGCGTGGTGATGGACGGCGCCGCCCGCGACGCCACCGAGATCATCGAAATGGACTACCCGGTGTTTGCTGCCGGCACGAATCCCAACGGCCCGACCAAGAACGTCCCGGGCCGCATCGGCCATCCGATTTCGCTGGGTGGCGTGACGGTGCACCCGGGTGACTTCGTGATCGGCGACGCCGACGGCGTGGTCGTGGTCGAACGCGAAAAGCTCGAAGGCCTGCTGCCCGCCGCCGAAAAGAAGGTGCGCGACGAAGCCGCCCGCATCGCCGCCATTCAGGGCGGCGACACTGAGGCCAAGTGGCTCAATGCCGCCCTGCGCGCGGCCGGCGTCCTCAAAGAAGGAGAATCGCTGTGAATGCCGTCGCAAAGCCCGCGCTTCTCGTGACGGCGGCCGACCTGGCGCCCGAGGCTCTCGCGCTGCTCGACGATTTCCAGGTCGTGTTCGCCGGCAAGACGCCGTCCGAGGACGACATCGTCGCCCTGTGCCGTCAGCACAACCCGGTGGCCATCATCGTGCGCTACAGCAAGGTCGGCGCGCCCGCGATGGACGCGGCCCCCGCGCTGCGCGTGATTTCCAAGCACGGCAGCGGCACCGACACCATCGACAAAGTGGCCGCGAAGGCGCGCGGCATCGAGGTCGTCGCCGCGATCGGCGTGAACGCCGCGGCCGTCGCCGAGCAGGCGCTGGCCCTGCTGATGGCCTGCGCCAAATCGGTGGTGACGCTGGACGCCCGCATGCGCGGCGGTCACTGGGACAAGGCCACCCACAAGAGCATCGAGCTCGACGGCAAGACGCTGGGGCTGGTGGGCCTGGGCGCGATCGGCATGCGCATGGCCGCCATGGGCCAGAGCCTCGGCATGCGCGTGATCGGCTACGACCCCTACGCCAAAAACCTGCCCGCCTACATCGAGCCCGTGGCGCTCGACGCCATCTGGCGCGAATCGCATGCCGTCTCGTTCCATTGCCCGCTCACCGATGACAACCGCGGCATGCTCAACGCCGCCACGCTGGCGGCCTGCCACCCCGGCGTGATCGTGGTGAACACCGCCCGTGGCGGCCTGATCGACGAAGACGCGCTCCTGGCCGCCGTGCGCTCGGGTCACGTGCACGGCGCGGGGCTGGACAGCTTCGCCACCGAGCCCATGGCCGCCGGCCATCCGTTCCAGCAGGAGGCCCGCATCCTGCTGAGCCCGCACATCGGTGGCGTCACCAGCGCGGCCTACGTGAACATGGGCGTCGCGGCGGCCCGCAACGCCCTCGAGGTGCTGGCCCGCCAGCCCACGCACGCATAAAGGAAAGCGCCATGTCGCAACGTTGGAAACACGCGCCGCCCGACAGTCATTGGGGCGAATTCGGCCCCGATGATCAGCGCGGCCGCATGAATCTGGTGGACCGCGCCAAGGTGCTGCAAGGCATCGCCGAGGCGCGGGAGGGGCTGACGTTCTGCCTGTCACTCCCGCTCGACGTGCCGGGCGGCATGGCGCTCAACCCCCGGCGTCTGCCGCCGCAACGCTATGCCACGCTGCGCGACGGCAAGAGCGCCGGCGTGCAGGGCTACTGCTGGTCGTATGCGTCCGAAGATCCGCAGCTCACCGATGTGGTCTGCGACGACGTGCTGCTCATGAACACGCAGTACTCCACACAGTGGGACAGCCTCGCCCACATGGGCAGCCGCTTCGATGCCGACGGCGATGGCCATGACGAAGCCGTGTTCTACAACGGCTACCGCGCCGGCGAACACGTGCACGCGGCCACCGAAGATCCGCGGGCACCCGCCGACTGGGCCCGCTTCCCGGGTCCGCGCGCCGATGCGCTCGGCATCGAGCACCTGGCCGAGCACGGCGCGCAGGGTCGCGCGGTGATGATCGACCTGGAAGCGCACGTGGGCCGCACGCGTACCGCCGTGGGCTACGACGCGCTCATGCGCATCCTCGAAGCCGACGGCGTCGAGATCGAGTCCGGCGACATGGTGTGCCTGCACACCGGCTTCGGCGAGACCTTGATGTCGATGAACCGCCAGCCCGATGTCGCGCACCTGCACGCGACCGGCAGTGGCCTCGACGGCAATGACGCGCGTCTGCTGCGGTGGATCGTGGACGTGCGCCTGGCCTGCCTGATCGCGGACAACCCGGCGGTCGAGCTGCCGCAGCCGCTCAATCTCGCAGGAGGGGGCTCGCCGCTGCGCCGGCCGCGCCTGCCGCTGCACGAACACTGCCTGTTCAAGAACGGTATCCACCTGGGCGAACTGTGGTGGCTCACGCCGCTGGCCCGCTGGCTGCGCGAACATGGCCGCCATCGCTTTCTGTTGACCGCACCGCCGCTGCGCCTGCCCGGCGCCATCGGCTCCCCGGCCACGCCTATCGCCACCGTCTGAGTCCGCCAACCCGAAACCTTACGCCCCGCGGCGCAGCGGCCGGCACAGGCCGCGCGACCGCCCTCTCACGAGGAGACACCATGTCTTTTATCCGTCCTTTCCTGGCAGCGGTGCTGGCCCTGTCCGCCGGCGGCGCCCTGGCGCAGTATCCCGAGCGCCCCATCAAGCTGGTAGTGCCCTACTCGGCCGGTGGCGCGGCCGACGCCCAGGCCCGCCTGGTCGCCATGGCCCTGGGCACCCGCCTGCAACAGACCGTCGTGGTCGAAAACCGTCCCGGCGCAAGCGGCACCATCGGCGCCGCCAATGTGGCGCACGCCGCGGCCGACGGCTACACGCTGCTCTACGATGCCACCGCGTTCGCCATCAATCCCTCGCTGTACAAGTCGCTCAGCTACGACAGCAAGCGGGATTTCCAGCCGATCTCGCTCGTCAGCCTCACGCCCAACCTGCTCGTCGTCGCCGCTAAAGCGCCGTACCAGAAGGTGGCGGACCTGACGGCGGCGGCCAGGGCCGGCCACCTCACCTTCGCCACGCCGGGCCAGGGCACCGCGCAGCACATCGCTGCCGCCTGGTTCGCGCAGGGCAACCGCATCGCGCTCACGCACATTCCCTACAAGGGCGGCGCGCCCGCGCTCACCGATCTGATGGGCGGCCAGACCGACATGATGTTCAGCAACATGGCCGCGTCGTATCCGCTGGTGAAAAGCGGCAAGCTGCGCGCGCTGGCCGTGAGCTCGCCCAAACGGGTCGAGGCGCTGCCCGACGTGCCCACGGTCGCCGAGAGCGGCGTGCCCGACTACGCGGTGTACGAGTGGAATGGCGTGCTTGCTCCCGCGGGCCTGCCCGCCGACGTGGCGTCACGCATCGAGACCGAGCTGCGCGCCGTGCTGCGGGACCCGGCCGTGCGCAAGAGCCTGCAGGATCTCGGCGCCGAGCCGGTCGGCTCCAGCGCCACCGAATTCAAGGCCTTTATCGACGACCAGATGCAGCGCTCGGCCGGCATCCTGGCACGCGCCGGCATCACCAAAGAATGACGCGGCGCGAGCCGCCTCATGCGATCCATCCGCATCAGGAGACAAACATGAACAAACCCCTGCTCGCGCTGAGCCTGGCCATTGCCGCCACCTGCGGCGCGACCGCGCATGCGGCCTATCCCGAGCGCCCCGTGCGCGTCGTGGTCGGCTTCTCGCCCGGTGGCCCGACCGACGTGGTGGCGCGCGCGTTCGCGTCGTACGCCGGCCAGGCGCTCGGCCAGACCTTCGTCGTCGAGAATAAACCCGGCGCCAACACGATCCTGGCCGCCGAGGCGGTGTCGAAGGCCGCGCCCGACGGCTACACGCTGCTGGTCGGCGCGACCAATCACACCATGATTCCGGCGCTCTACAGCAACCGGGTAAAGTTCGACGCGCTCAAATCCTTCACGCCGCTCTGCGCCTTTGCCGTGAGCCCCACCGTGCTGGTCACCAGCCCCGCGATGGGCGTGAACTCACTCGATGCGTTTCTGGCCAAGGTGCGCGAGGCGCCGGGCCGCATTACCTACGCCACGCCCGGCACCGGCAGCTCTGGCCATTTCGCCACCGAACAGTTTCAGCGCCTGACCCAGACGCAGATGAACCACATCCCCTACAAGGGTGCCGCGCAGGCGATCTCGGACCTGATGGGCGGCCAGGTCGACAGCTCGTTCGCGACGCTGGGCTCGGTGCTGCCGCAGGTGACGGCCGGCAAGCTCACCGCCCTGGCCGTCGCCGCGCCGCAGCGTCTGCCTCAACTGCCGCAGGTGCCGACCTTCGCCGAGGCCGGCGTGCCGGGCTACTCGGCCGACGCCTGGTACGGCGTGCTCGCCCCCGCCGGCCTGCCGCAGGACGTGCGCGCCACGCTTGAAAAGGTCGCGCGGGACTTCGCCCAGGCGCCTGCCACGCGGGCAAGCCTCGATGCGCTCGGCGTGCAGCCGCGTCAGACCTGCGGCGACGCATTCACCACACAGCTGTCGCAAGAGATCGATACTTACCAAAAGCTGGCGAACGAGCTCGGCCTGAAAGCCGACTGAGCCACGAATAGCGAGGATGACAACCATGATCCGCTTTTCCCGCACCGGCGCCGTCTTGGCGCTCGCCGTCCTTCCCTTCACCGCGCCGTGGCTGCCGGCCGCGCAGGCCGCCGACACCTGGCCTGAGCGTCCCGTGCGTATCGTCGTGCCCTACGGTCCCGGCGGCGCGGTCGATGTCGCCACGCGCAAGATGGCGCAGATGCTGTCCACGCAGACCGGCCAGACCTTCGTCGTCGAGAACAAGCCCGGCGCCACCGGCACCATCGGCGTCAGCCAGGTGGCCCGCGCCACGCCCGACGGCTACACGCTGGTGGCCAACGACACCACCTATTCGCTGCTGCCGCATATCTTCAAGAAGCTGCCGTTCGATCCGGCGCAGGACCTGCAACCCGTCTCGGCGTTCGTATTCGCACCCATGGGTCTGGCCGTCTCCGCCGACAGCCCTTATCGCACGCTGGGCGACCTGATCGCGCAGGGCAAGGCCAAGCCCGGCCTCGTCACCTATGGTTCGGGCGGACCGGGCACCACGCCGCACTTCGCCGCCGAAGGGCTGGCCGCGGCGACCGGCGCGAAGTTCATGCACGTACCCTTCAAGGGCGCCGCCGAGGCCACGCAGGCGGTGATGGGCAAGACCATCGATTTCCAGTTCGCCTCCACCACCGGCATCATGGGCCCGGTGCAGGGCGGACAGCTCCGGCTGCTGGCCGTCAGCGGCGACAAGCGCCTGGCCGTGCTGCCCGGCGTCCCCACCTTCGCCGAGGCCGGCGTCAAGGATTTCGGCGTGGTGAACTGGACCGGACTCTGGGTGCCGAAGGGCACGCCCGCCGAAGTGTCCGCCCGGCTGCAGCGCGAAGTGGCCAAAGCCATGGCGTCGCCCGAGATGAAGGCGTTCGCCACCAAGATGGGCGCCGAGCCGCGCGCGGCCGACACCACCGAGTTCACCCGCATCCTGGCCGACAGCAATACGATGTGGGGCAACGTCGCCCGCACCATCGGCTTCGACGCCAAGTGATCCCGCGCGATCGCCCACCGCCCAAGGAAACCGCATGTTCTATCTGAACCCTCCCGAACTCATCGAGTTCGAGATCTGGACCTCGCTTCCCGAGTCGCTGCGCCGCGCGCGCCGCAGCGACTGGGCCGACGCCAATCGCGGCGGCGTGCCCGCGGACTCGTTTCTCGAAGGCCCGGTGTTCGATCGCGCCGGCAATCTCTACGTAACCGACATCCCGTGGGGCCGCGTCTTCCGCGTCTCTCCCGCGGGTGAATGGTCGGTCGTCGCCGAGTACGACGGCGAGCCCAACGGCATGAAGTTCATCGACGACACGCACCTGCTCATCACCGACTACAAAAACGGCCTGATGAAGCTGGATGTCCGCACCGGCGAGGTCACGCCGTTCCTGCAGCGGCGCAACAGCGAGCGCTTCAAGGGCGTGAACGATCTGATCTTCGACGCGCAGGGCAATCTGTACTTCACGGACCAGGGCCAGAGCGGGCTGCACGATCCCAGCGGCCGCCTCTACCGGCTGCGCCCCGATGGCCAGCTCGACCTGCTGCTTGCGAACGTGCCCAGCCCCAACGGCGTGGCGCTCTCGCCCGACGGCCGCGTGCTCTATCTTGCCGTCACGCGCGGCAATTGCGTCTGGCGCGTGCCGCTGCTGCCGGACGGCAGCGTGAGCAAGGTGAGCCAGTTCTTCACTTCGCACGGCCCGAGCGGGCCCGACGGACTGGCCGTGGACACCGAGGGCAACCTGCTGGTCTGCAACCCGGGACTGGGCTACGTGTGGCTGCTCGACCACCGCGCCGAGCCGCGCATCATCTGGCGCAGCCCGGCGGGCCAGTCCACCACCAACCTCGCGTTCGGCGGCGCCGACGGCCGCACGGTGTACTGCACCGACTCCACGACTGGCGCGATCCTGACCGCCCAGGCGCCGCATGCCGGGCTGCCGCTGGCGCGTGGCGTGACCAGACCCGCGGGATCGCCCTGAGCGCGCCGCCGGCCCGGCTCCTGGGCCAGTTTTCCCGCCCCCCGTAACAGAATATGAAGTCTCGCGGCACGCCGCCCCGCGGCGTGATCCGCCCCCATCGACTCGCCGCAACGCGACAAAATCCAACGTTTTCCAAGACTTAGCGCGTCCTGCGGGCACCGCCGCCTCATGACCTTGGCTCCATGGTCTCCGGGGCCAATCGCGCTGCCCCTCGCCTCCAGGCCCCTGCCCTGTTTACACTAGACGTTTGTGGCCGCCGCAGTGCTGCGCATTGCCCGACGACCTGCACCGTAGTTCCCCATTCAACTTAGGAGCACCCATGAGCAGTTACCCCGACACCCTCTTGTTGATCGACAACGAGTGGCGCGAAGCCAAGGGCAACAAGCGCATCGACGTCGTCAACCCTGCCACGGGTGGCAAGATCGGTCAGGTCGCCAGCGCCAGCCGCGAAGATCTGGACCTGGCTGTCGAAGCCACGCAGCGCGGGTTTGAAACCTGGCGCGCCATGTCGGCCCACGAGCGTTGCGCCATCATGCGCAAGGCCGCCGTGCTGCTGCGCGAACGCGCCGACGACATCGCCCGCCTGCTCACGCAAGAACAAGGCAAGCCGCTGGTCGAAGCCCGCGGTGAAATCCTGGCCGGCGTCGAGATCATCGACTGGTTCGCCAACGAAGCGCTGCGCATCTACGGCCGCCTGGTTCCGGCGCGCAACGCCGCCGCCACGCAGATGGTGCTGAAGGAGCCCGTGGGCCCCGTCGCCGCCTTCACCCCCTGGAACTTCCCGGTCAACCAGATCGTGCGCAAGATCGGCGCCGCGCTGGCCTCGGGCTGCTCGTTCCTGGTCAAGGCCCCTGAAGAAACCCCCGCCTCGCCTGCCGCCCTGCTGCAGTGCTTCGTCGATGCCGGCATCCCCAAGGGTGTCGTGGGCCTGGTGTTCGGCTCGCCCGCCGAGATCTCGAGCTACCTGATCGCTCACCCGGTCATCCGCAAGATCACCTTCACGGGCTCGACCCCGGTCGGCAAGCAGCTCGCCGCCCTGGCCGGCCAGCACATGAAGCGCGTCACGATGGAGCTGGGCGGTCACGCGCCGGTGATCGTGGCTCAAGACGCCGACGTCGAGCTCGCCGTCAAGGCAGCCGGTGGCGCCAAGTTCCGCAACGCCGGCCAGGTCTGCATTTCGCCCACTCGCTTCCTCGTCCACAAAGACGTGAAGTCCGCCTTCGAGCAGGCCTTCATCGCCCAGGCCGAGAAGCTCAAGCTCGGCGACGGCCTGGCTGACGGCACGACGCTCGGCCCCCTGGCCAACGACCGCCGTCTGGCCGCCATGGACAAGATCGTGAAAAACGCCGCCGAAAAGGGCGCCCGCGTAGCCACCGGTGGCCAACGCATCGGCACCGCCGGCAACTTCTTCGCGCCCACCGTCCTGACCGACGTGCCCCTGGACGCCGACATCTTCAATGAAGAGCCCTTCGGCCCGGTCGCCGCCGTGCGCAGCTTCGAGTCGCTCGACGAGGCCATCAACGAAGCCAACCGCCTGCCGTTCGGCCTGGCCGCTTACGCGTTCACCAAGTCGTTCAAGAACGTCACCGAACTGTCGCGTCGCCTGGAAGTCGGCATGGTCTGGATCAACCAGCCCGCCACGCCCTCGGCCGAACTGCCGTTCGGCGGCGTGAAAGACTCCGGTTACGGCACCGAAGGCGGTTTCGAAGCCCTCGAGCCCTACCTCGTCACCAAGGCGGTGTCGGTGGTTGGCGTCTGATCGCTCAGGCCGCTGCTCGACACTGACGGGTCTTGCCTTCGGGCAAGGCCCGTTTTTCTTTGGGATACGCGCGCCGCTGTACCATGTCCGCCGCCATTCAAATCACGCCCGCATCATGAGCAACCTGCTTTTTCGCCCCGCCCGCCCCGCCGACGCCGACCGCTGCTACGACATCGAAATCTCCGCCTACGAAGGCGACGAAGCCGCCACGCACGCCAAGATCGTCACCCGCATCGCCCAGTATCCCGAAGGTTTCCTGATCCTGGAGCAGGACGGCCGCGTCATCGGCTTCATCAACTCGGGCTGCGCGCCCGAGGTGGTGATGTCCGACGAGGCGTTCAAGGAACTGGTCGGCCACGATCCGGCCGCGCCCAACGTCGTCATCATGTCGGTCGTGGTCGATCCCGCCGAACAGGGCAAGGGCCACGCCGCGCGCCTGATGCAAGAGTTCATCGCCCGCAATCGCGCGATGGGCAAGGCCACCATCCACCTCATGTGCAAAGACCGCCACGTGCCGCTGTACGAGAAGCTCGGCTATACCTATGTGCGGCCGTCGGCCTCCGACCACGGCGGCATGGCGTGGCACGAGATGGTGATGACGCTCTGAACGCGCAGCGCGCACGCGCACTTCGTTTACGATGAGGCCCTCACGAGGAGGCCGACGCCGCGATGTCCGAACACCATCAGTTTCTCTTCCCGTTGCATCCGCACCTGCCGGCCCCCGACTGGCGCGCCCTCGAGGCGCGCCTGCGCGAACAGGGTTATGTGCTCAAGCCCGAAGGAGACGGTGTTCCGCCGCGGGAATTGGACAACCTGAGCTTGCGGCTCTCCCGCGCGCTCGATTGTGACTACCAATACGACGCCCGCACGCGCACGCCGGCCGACGTGCTGGCGCTCTACATGCGCGCGGGCGCCCTGCCCGCGGATCTGCCGCTGCATGCCAACGCGGGCATGGCCGACACGCTGGCGCTGCTCATCTCCCGCGGCATCGCCTTCGACAATACCTTCGCCGACAACGAAGGCAGCGATTGGCGCAGCCCGTACTACCGCATGGGCCCCGCCGCCCGCGCCCTCATGAGCCCGGATGCCGCGCAGGCCTACGACGCGGACCCGCGCCAGTTCGGGCTGCTGCTGCTCGCCTATGAGGGCCCCGATCCCGCGGTCCACGTGGGTGAGAACCTCAGCGTACCCACGCTGCCCGGCAGCACCGAGCCCCTCGACGACTTGCCGCCCTACGGCAGCTATCTCGACTTCATCGGCGCGGCCTACGCCGACCCGACCGTCCAGTGGCACGCCCCCGACGGCCGCGCGTACACCATCCTCGAGCTCGACTGGCAATACAGCTTCGCGTTCGGCTACCGCATGATCCGCACCGACGGACTGGACGAAGCCAGCGCGAGAAACCTGGCGCACGCGATCGGCGAGATGCTGGGTGTGCCGATGGGATGCAGTCATCGGCATCTATGACCGCGTGTTCCGGCGCCGGAGCGGACCCGGCCGCACAGGCGGCCTGCGGTTCACACGACAGCCATTTCACCCCACCTTGCGTTCCTGCCCCTCCCAGTAGGCGTCGCGCAACGGCTTGCGCGCGAGCTTGCCGTTCGCGTTCTTGGGCAGCTCTGCCACGATGTCGATACTGCGCGGTTTCTTGAAATCCGCCAGATGCGCGCGGCAGTGCGCCATCAGCTCGGCCTCGCCGGTTCGTGCACCGGGCTTGAGCACGAGCACCGCCTTGATCGCCTCGCCCCACTTATCATCCGGGATGCCGAACACGCAGGCCTCGTACACATCGGGATGCTGATACAGCACCTGCTCCACTTCGGTGGGATACACGTTGAACCCGCCGGTGATGATCATGTCTTTCTTGCGATCCACGATGTAGACGAATCCTTCATCGTCCATTCGGGCGAGGTCGCCCGTGTGCAGCCAGCCGTCGCGCAGCGCCTGGGCAGACAGTTCCGGCTCGCCCCAATACCCCGCGAACACGTCCGGGCCGCGCACGGTGATTTCGCCCACCTCGCCCTGTGCCACCGGCCTGCCCGCCTCGCCCGCCAGCACAAGCTCCCCCTCGCCAAAAAGGCGGCCGCAAGACGACAGCCGCTCCGGGCATGACGCGAGCGCATGCGCATGGTCGAGCGTGCTCAACAGCGCCAGGCCGCCGGTGGTTTCACCGGTGCCGTAGCCCTGGCTGAGCTTCGGCCCCAGCGCGTCCCAGGCCTCGCGGATGCGCGCCGGCGCCATGGGCGCGCCGCCATATGAAATCTGCCGCAACGCGCTCAGATCGTGCCGGTGCAGACTGGGTTCGGCGATCAGCATGTTGACCATGGTGGGCACCATGAAACTGAAGGCAGCGCGATGCCGCGCCGCCGACGCCAGGAATGTCTCGGGATCGAATCGGTCGTGCAGCAGGATCGTGCCGCCCTGGAATAGAAACGGCTGCATGAACATGCCGCTTGCATGTGTGATCGGTCCCGCAAGCGCCAGCACCTCGCCGGGGTTGGCCCGCATGCGACCCATCACCACCTTGCGCAGCGATGCCATACGGTTGCCCACGGTCTGCATGGCCGCCTTGAGCTTGCCGGTGGAGCCGGACGTAAAGTGCAGTACCGCCAGATCGTCGGCCGCCATGTCGACATCCGGGTTGCGATCGGCACCGGCTTCGATGAACGATTCGTACGACGTCCATCCGTGCATCGATGCGCCCCCAGTCACGATCATGTGCCGGACCGCCGTCAACTCGCCCGCGATCTCGGCCACGCCATCCCCGTGTGCAGGGTCGACGATGAATACGCCAGCCTGCGCATTGTTCACTGTCTCGACGACCTCGCGCAGAGAGAGCCGTGCGTTCAGCGCCACTTTCACCAATCCGGCCTTGTACAGCGCGCACTCGAGCTCGATGATTTCCGCGCAGTTCCAGGCCTGAATGGCCACGCGGTCCCCCTTGACCAGACCCAGGCCCAACAGGGAGTTGGCCAGGCGATTGGAGCGGGTTTCCAACTGGCCGAAACTCACCGTCCGATCACCGTGGATGATGGCGGGACGGTCGCGCCAGTACGCCGCGTTGCGGGTGGTATATCGTCCTTGATTCATGGAAAGCCTCCGTCGATGTGTAGCGGCATCGTGAGGCAAGCGGTCGGGCCATGGCATAACGCCGCATGCGTTTCCGATACCGCAGCGTTATCGGCCGACTCGATGCCCGCTGATTATCGAAATCAGCCATTGCGGCATCGCGAGGCGGAATCGGGCGCGTCAAATAGGTGGCAACAGGCGCATACGACAGCCTGGCGTGACATTCCAAATCAGGAGACAACTGTGTACCTACCCGACTCCCGTCCGAGGCCCCTGCTGCGCGCGATCCTCGTCATGTTCGCCGCGGCGCTGACCCTCTTGCAGCCCGCGCTGGCGCGTGCGGCGGACTACCCCAGCCGGCCCATCCGGCTGATCGTTCCATTCACCGCCGGCGGCCAGTTCGACTACATCGCCCGGCTGGTCGCCGAGCCGCTCGGCCGCGAGCTCGGTCAAAACATCATCGTGGAAAACGTGGGTGGAGGCGGGGGCAACATCGGCGGCGCCAAGGCCGCCAGCGCGGCGCCCGACGGCTACACGCTACTGGAATACGGCGGCAACTTCGCGATCGCCAAGCACTTGAGCCCCAAGTTGCCGTTCGACCCGATTACCGACCTCGTCCCCGTCGGCGGCATCAGCGTGTCGCCGCACGTGATCCTGGTCAACAGCAGCCTGCCGATTCACAACCTGGCCGAACTCGCCGCGTATGCCAAGGCGAACCCGGGCAAGCTCAGCTACGGCAGTCCCGGCGTCGGCTCGTCGATGCATCTCACCTTCGAAGCGGTGAAGCAGCACTTCGGCATCGACGCCGTGCATGTGCCGTACCGGGGCGGCAGCAACATGCTCAATGACCTGGTGGGCGGGCAGGTCGGCGTGGGCATCATCGCGGTTGCGCCTGCCCTGCCCTTCATCCAGGGCGACAAGGTGCGGCCTATCGCGGTGACGAGCGCGCAGCGGGCCATTTCCCTGCCCAAGGTGCCCACGGTCGCGGAGGCGGGCTATGCAGGCTTCGAGAGCGGCAGTTGGGGCGGCATCGCCGTTCCCAAGGGAACGCCCCAGGCCATCATCGATCGACTCAATCTTGCGCTGAACAATGCGGTGGCTCAGGAGGCCATCAAGGAGGCCCTGCAATCTCAGTCGTTCACGCCCATCGCGGGCACGCCGGACGACTTTCGCAAAATGATCGCCGACGAGTCGAACCGATACGGCCCGTTGATCCAGAAGCTGGGGCTGCAGGCAAACTGAGCGGCCGCGTCAGCGCGCGGCGCGCTTTGCCGCGCGCTCGCGCAGAATTTCGATGAACCGTTGCGCCAGCGGCGACAGATAACCGCCGCGTCGCGTCATGATGCCGATCTCGCGATGCCAGGTCACATCCTCCAGCGGTACCGCCGAGAGTCCCTTGCCTGCCTCGGAGCGCAGCGTAATCTCGCTGATCACGGTCAGCAGATCCGTGCCGTGCAGCACACTCACCAGGCTCGATACCGACGAATTCGACTCGATCACGATCTCGGGAGGCGCGGCTCCCCGCTGCTCGAAACGCGTTTCGAGCCAGCGCCGCGAAGCCACCTGCAGGCCAGGCAACATCCAGCCAAACCCGATCAGATGATCGAAACGAATCTTTGCTCGGTCGAACAGCGGATGCCCCGCCCGCGCGGCAACGAACAGGCTGTCGCGAAACAGGGGAATTCGATCGAACTCCGCGGGCGCCGCGGAATCGTGTAGCGAGCTGATCGAGAAGTCGAGCTGCCCCTGCCGCAGCGCGGGGATCAGCGCGTCGTTGAGCGAGACTGTCACATTGATCTTGGCCGCTGGCCGTTGTGCCATCAGATCCACGCAGGCGCCATTAAAGACGGGGTCGACCAGCAAGGGCGTCACGCCCACCCTGACGAGCCCGATGCTGCCGCGATGCAGATCGCCCGCCTCCCGCAGCGCGTCGTCCAGATCGCGGCGCGCCTGCAGGCTGCGCTGATAGAACACCTTGCCCGGCATGGTGAGCTCCATCCCCTTGGGCGTGCGCACGAACAGCTGCAGTTGCAGCGCCTCTTCCAGGCGACGTATGCCCTTGGTCAGCGCGGGCTGACTGATACCCATGCCATCGGCGGCGCGTCCCACATGGCCCGCCCGCGCGACCGCCAGAAAGTAGTCCAGATCCTCGAGCCGCATGATTCCGCCTGGTTATCAAGAAACAGAAGACGATAATTGCGAACGCTAGGAACGCTGTCAAGCTGGCACTATCCCAAGGAGACATGATGATCCAGCCTGCCCCGCCCCTTGCCGCGCTACGTGAGCGCCTGCATCACTACCTGCACGACGAGCTGATCCCCCTCGAACGCTCGCTCGGGCTTGGCTATGAGGATAAATTCTCCCGCGAACTGGTCAGGTCCGTTTGGCGGCGCTCCCGCGAACTGGATCTGTATGGCCTGCAGTTGCCCCGCGATCTGGGCGGTCAGGACCTGCCCTACCGCGATCTGTGCGTGCTGAAAGACGATGTCGCGGCGTCCGGCGCCATCCTGTTTCCCCATGTGCTGGGCGACTGGGGCGGGCCGTCGCGGATCGGCAATCTCGTCGCCCACGCCACGCCCTACCAGCTCGAGCGATACATCATGCCGGTGATCCGCGCCGAACGTGGTGCGTGCTTTGCCATGACGGAGCCGCAGTCCGGATCGGACGCCACCAATCTGCACACGCTGGCTGTGGAAGACGGCGACGACTACATCGTCACGGGCGTCAAACACTACATCTCCGCATCGACCTTCGCTGATTTCGCCGTCACCCTGTGCGTGACAGACCCGGACAAAGGCGTCGATGGCATCTCGGCCCTGCTGATCGATCTCGACGCACCCGGCGTGCGGCTAACCTTCGACTGCGTCCCGATGACCGGCCAGTATGTCGATGCCGACATTGTGCTCGACCAGGTGCGGGTGCCCAGGAAGAACCTGATCGGCACGGCCGGTGGGGGCTTTCGCATCGCCATGAACCGTATCAGTGTGAATCGGCTGCTGCACTGCCCCACGATGATCGGCCTGGCGCGCCAGGCGTTTCGCATGGCCCTGGACTACGCCAAGACACGCCAGCAGTTCGGCGGGCCCATCAGTCGGTTCCAGGCCATCCAGCACATGCTGGCCGACATGGCGACGGCGCTGTATGCCTGCGAGCAGATGGTCCTGGCAGCGGCCGAGCGCGCGGACGCGGGCGAGGACGTCAGGGAGCTCGCCGCCATGTGCAAACTGTTCGTCTCGGAGCGCTGCTTCGAGATCGCAGACAAGGCCATGCAGATCCACGGCAACGTCGGCGTCACCAAGAACCACCCCGTCGAGTTCATCTTCCGGCGGCTGCGGCTCTACCGCATCGTCACCGGTACCAGCGAGATCCAGCGCAACACCATCGCGAAAGGACTGCTGGCTTGATCGGCCTGCCGGAGATCGAGTCCCACACGACTCAGAATGGACAACGCCCGCCGGACCTCTCGATCCGGCGGGCGTTCATGCCGACCTGCTGCCTTACTGCTGCAGCGGCCGCTTGGCGGTCTCGCGCGCCGCGAGCAGCGACACGGCGGTCAGCGCCAGCGCGAACACGACGTACAGCGACACGGCCAGGGTCGATCCCCACGACTTGAACAGGCTCGCGATGATCAGCGGAGCAAAGCCGCCGCCGACGATACCGGCCAGCGTGTAAGCCAGCGACGAACCGGCATAGCGCACGCGTCCCGGGAACTGCTCGGTCACGAACGCGGCTTGCGGGCCGTACATCATGGCGTGGATCAGCAGCCCGCCGACCACGGCGATGCAGATCAGAAACGGGCTGGCCTGGTCCATCAGGAAGAAGAACACGAACGCCCAGGCCATGCCCAGCACGGCACCGGCCAGGTACACCGGACGACGGCCGATCTTGTCGGACAGCGCACCGAAGAGCGGCACGGTCACGGCATTGACGCCCGCGCCGATCATCGTGGCCGTCAGGGCCAGCGGACGCGACAGGTTCAGCACCGTCGTCACGTAGGTCAGCGTGAACACCACGACCAGCGCGTACAGCACGTCGCTGCCGATGCGCGAGCCACCCGCGATCAGCAACTGGCGCCAGTACGTGACCAGCACCTCCTTGATCGGCGTCTTGGCGGTCTCGCGCTTCTCTTCCATCTCGCGGAACACCGGCGTTTCTTCCACGCCGCGGCGCAGCCACAGGCCGAACAGCACCAGCGCCACGCTCGAGATGAACGGAATGCGCCAGCCCCAGGCCTGGAACTCTTCCGGCGACAGCAGGGCCGAGATCACGGCGATGAAACCGGTGCCGATCAGCGTGCCGCACGACGGACCCACCTGGGTGAACGAGGCGTTGCGGCCACGTTGATTCGGCTTGCCATGCTCCATCGACAGCAGCACCGCGCCGGCCCATTCACCACCCAGCGCGACGCCCTGCACGAAACGCAGCGCCACCAGCGCCACCGGCGCCCACAGGCCCCAGGTGGCGTAAGTGGGCAACAGGCCCATCAGGCCGGTCGACACGCCCATGATGACGAGCGTGGCCACCAGCACGAACTTGCGGCCCAGACGGTCGCCCAGGTGACCGAACACGAAACCGCCCAGCGGCCGCGAGATATAGCCCACCGCGTAGGTCGAGAAGGCCAGGATGGTGCCCGTGAGCGGATCGAACGACGGGAAGAAGATCGCGTTGAATACCAGCGCGGCCATCAGGTTGTAGACGGTGAAGTCATACCATTCGAGCGTGGTGCCCACCGAGCTGGCCAGCGCCAGTCGACGCATCTTGTGCTTGTCGCCTTCGGCGTGTTCAGCCGGTGCGTTCAGTGTGTGTTCTGCCATGGCAGTGTCCCTTGCATGTTGCGCGCGCGCTCACAGATGGCGCGGTCGAGAGTTCTTCGGTGCTCAGCCCAGGTCGGCGGTCGTGAGTTTCCAGCCGAGTTCGAGCAGCCAACCCTGTGCGGCCGGCACCCCGAGGGCCTTGGCGGCCTGCTCGCGCAACGCACGCGCGGCCACGGCCGTGCTGGCCTCCACCAAGAAGATCGGCAACAGCTGACGGTTCTCGGTCGACTCGCGCGGCAGCGGCGAGCTCAGCGTGGTGTCGGGCGTCAGCAGGTACGAGTGCACGAAGCCGTCCTGCCCGGCGAGCGTTTCGCCCAGGCGCGCGGCGGACTCGGCCTGCACCGCGCCATCCAGCGGCAGCACCACGATGTGTGCGCCGCTGCCAAAGCCCACGGCGCCCTCGACGGCGCACACGCGGCGCATCGGATTGCGCATGCGATCCAGGTTGGTCACCGACCAGGGCGTCTGCTGGCCAAAGGCCGCGCGATAGGCGTCGGTGGTAAACGCGCCGAGCGATTCGGTGCGGTACAGGCCCAGATACTTGCGGCCGCCCTCCACGCTCGAGTAACGCGCACCGGACACGAAGCCGGGAATACGCACCCGCTCTTCGACGTGTTCACGGTCGTACCAGCGGTTGAAATCGAGTTCCTCGGCGGCGTCCACGTCGGTGGCGACGAAGAGCATGCCGTTCGGGGGAGAGAGTTCGGACTTGGAGTTCATGGCAGGTAACGCCTTCCTTGATGACGGAAGCCGTTATCTTCCCGCCGGGGCCCCGACCCGGACAAACGAGTTATTTTGTTGAGCGCGCAATAAAATTTATACGCGCGAACTCAGGGTAAGCCCTATTGCGTGCTACCCAAACGCGGGGCCTTCACCGAGGTGGTGAACTGATCCGAGGCCAGGCAGGCCAGCTCGGCGACCAGCCGGATGGCATCGGAGGCCGCGCCCTCGAGGTAGCTCACCACCAGCCGCTGCGGCGGCACCGGCAGATCGGTGCGCAGGATCTGCACCTCGCCGCGGCCCACATACTCATAGATCGGCGGCAGCGGCACCAGCGCCCGGCCGAAATGGCTGCGCACCAGTTTGGCGAGCGCCGCGATCGAGCTCACGCAATGCACCTTGCCCAACGGGATGCCGGCGTCGCGATACAAGGCCTTCAGTGCTTCGTGCGGCTGCGATCCCGGGCTCATGGTCAGCACCGGCTCGCGCAGCAGGTCTTCGACACGAACGCTCTCGTCGCTGCCCGCCGGACCGACCCACCCCATCTCCATGGGCAGGCACGGCACATTCACGATGCCCGCCTCGGTGACCGCATCGGTCTGCAGCGCGATATCCAGCGAGCCCTCGCGCAGGCCGCGATGCAGCGCGCGGGTGGTCTCCGAAGTCAGCTGCACCTCGATGCCCGGATAGGTGGAGCGCAGGTTCGTGAGAAAACCGATGAGCCAGGTATGCACCACCGTCTCGATCACGCCGATACGCACCAGGCCCGAAACCTCGTCGGCGCTGCGGCCCAGCGACAGGATCTGCTGGCGCAACTCGAGCAGCCGCTCGCCGTAGTCGAGCAGGCGCGTGCCCACCGCGGTCAGGCGCAGCTCCTTGGCGTCCCGGTCGAACAGCCGTGCGCCGATGTCTTCTTCGAGTGAGGCAATGCGGTTGGCCACCGCGGCCTGCGTGATGTGCAGGCGATCACTGGCCGCGCGGAAACTGCCCAGCCGCGCGGACCACAAAAAAGCTTCGACGAAACGCGTATTCATGACGACAATCCAGGCCCCGCTGGCCGGTCAGCCCGCAAGGGTTCAGGCGCGGCGCGCGCGCTCGTGCGGATCGTCGATCTCGCGCTGGAGCTCGGCGATCAACCATTCGAACCATTGATGTTCGGCACGCGCATAGACCGCGGCCGCGGGCGTCTTGCCCTGGCGCCAGCCGGTCTGGTGCACGTCGAGCCAGAGCGCCAGGCTCTTTTGCGGCGCGAGCAGCCCCGAGAGCCAGGTCCAGAGATACTTGGCCAGCGACCGTTTGTAGCCCTTGGCGCATTGATACAGCGTCGGCTCGAGCGGCAACTCGCCCGCGCGCGCCAGACGCTGCTGCACCCGGCGCAGGATCTCAACAGCGGCCTGCAGATCTTCGGTGCTGAGCTTCTTCATGACAACATCTCCTGGAGGTCAAGGGCCGGCATGCGGCGGCAATACGCAGGATTATCGCCGTCCGCGCGCGGGGACGGAAGCCCCATGCACATCGGTCAGTGCGCGTCGCGCCCGGCCAGCCAGGCGTCCAGCCGGGGCAGCACGCGGCGCGCGGCCGCGGTCGTGCCTGCCTCGATCTCGGCCACATCGGCGCCACGCAGTTCGGCCAGCACCGCGCCGATGCGCGGCAGATGCGCGGGCGTGTTGCGCCGATCCGGCTCGTGCAGCCAGGCGGGCGGGATATCGGGCGAATCGGTTTCGAGCACGAGATGCTCGAGCGGGATGTCCGTCGCGTGCCGGCGGATCTGCAGCGCGCGCTCGAACGTCATCGCGCCGCCCATGCCCAACGCGAAGCCGTGTTCGACGAAGGCCTGCGCCTGCTGGGCGCTGCCATTGAAGGCATGGGCGATGCCGCCCACCAGATCACGCTGGCGGCGCAGATACTTGAGCAGAATGTCCTGCGAGCGGCGCACATGCAGCAGCACGGGCAGGCCGTACTCGGCGGCCAGCCCGAGCTGGGCGGCGTAGAAACGCTCCTGGCGTTCGCGCGGCGCGCCGCTGGCGATGTCCTTGACGAAGAAGTCCAGGCCGATCTCGCCGATCGCGACAAAGCGCGGATCGGGCAAGGCCGCCTCGATGGCGCGCCGGAGCACGTCCAGGTCGGCGTCGTGGGCCCGGGCCACATACAGCGGATGGATACCGAGTGCGTAGGTCCCGCCTTCGAACTGGCCGGCCAGCGTGGCCACGGTCTCGAAGTTGGCCGCCTCGATGGCCGGAATCACGATCGCGCCCACCCCCGCATCCTGTGCGGCGTGCGCGACGTCCAGCCGGTCCGGATCGAACTCGGCGGCGTCGAGATGGCAATGGGTATCGATGAACACGCACGGCTCCGCTGGCAGGACGCCTGCCCGGTTCAACCGGCCAGCAGGCGCCCGTTTTCCATGTGCAGCTGGCGATCGGCACGCGCCGCCAGCTCCGGGTCATGGGTCACGATAGCAAAGGCCGTACCCGATTCCTGATTGACGCGGGTGAGCAGCTCGAACATGGCCTGCGCGGTGTGGCGATCGAGGTTACCGGTGGGCTCGTCGGCCAGCACGCAGGCCGGCCGCGTCACGAGCGCGCGCGCCAGGGCCACGCGCTGCCGCTCGCCGCCCGATAACTGCCCGGGGAAATGCCCCTCGCGCGCCGCCAGACCGACCAGCTTGATGACCTCGCGCGCCTCTTTGCGCGCCGTCTCGCGATCGACCCGGCGCACGATCAGCGGCATCGCGACGTTATCCAGCGCCGAGAACTCCGGCAGCAGATGGTGGAACTGATAGACAAAGCCGAGGCTGCGGTTGCGCAGCGCGCTCTTGCGCGCCTCCGACAGACCATGGGAATCCACGCCGTCGACATGCACCGTACCTTCGGACGGCACGTCGAGCAGGCCCAGGATGTGCAGCAGCGTGCTCTTGCCGGAGCCGGAGGCGCCGACGATGGCCACCATCTCGCCGCGCTCGACGGCGAGCGACACATCGTCGAGCACCAGGATGCGCTCGGGGCCTTCGTCGTAGACCTTGGTCAGGTGCTCGGCCAGCAGCGCCGGCGGCGGCGTCAGTTCGCGGGAAGTATCAGTCATGGCGCAGCACCTGTGCCGGTTGCAGGCGCGACGCGCGCCAGCTGGGGTAAAGGGTGGCCAGCAGCGACAGCACCAGCGAGGTCACGCCGATGATGGCGATGTCGTTGACTTGCGGATCTGAGGGCAGCGCGCTGATGAAATAGATCTCGCGCGGCAGGAAATGCACGCCGAACAGGCCTTCGATGAAAGGCACGATCACGTCGACGTTGTACGCGATCAGCATGCCGCCGGCCACGCCCGCGATGGTGCCCACCACGCCGATCAGGGCGCCCTGCACGAGGAATATCCGCGCGACTTCGCCCGGGCCTGCGCCCAGGGTGCGCAGGATCGCGATGTCGGACTGCTTGTCTTTGACGGCCATGACGAGCGACGACAGCAGGTTGAACGCCGCCACCGCCACGATCAGCGCGAGGATCAGGAACATCATGCGCTTTTCGGTTTGCACGGCCGCGAACCAGGTGCGGTTGTTGCGCGACCAATCCGATGCCATCACGTAGGGCGGCAGCACCTTGGCCAGCTCGGTGGCCACCTGCGGTGCGCGCTGCATGTCGGCGATGCGCAGACGCACGCCGGCGGTGCCGCTGTCGCGGAACACGCGGGCGGCATCGTCGTCGTCCACGAACACGAGCGACGAGTCGTACTCATAATGGCCGGACGAGAAAATGCCCACCACCGTGAACTGGCGCATGCGGGGCGCGAAGCCGGCGGGGCTGATGGACCCCTGCGGCGCGAGCATCATCACGGTGTCGCCCACCTTCACGTCCATGTCGGTGGCGAGGTCGCTGCCGAGCACGGCGCCGAAGCCGCCCGGCTTCAGGTCGGTGAGTTTGCCGGTCACCATCTGCTTGGGCAGATCGGAGACATTGCCCTCGCGCTCGGGATCGATGCCCCGCACCTGCACGCCGCGCAGCGCCTGGCCGCGCACGAGCATGCCCTGGGCGGCGACGAAGGGCGCCTCGCCCCGGACCTCGGGATTCTGTTTGGCCGCGGAGCCGAACTGGTCCCATTGCGCCAGCACCCGGTCCGGCAAGGCCCCCGGGACGTAGAGTTCGATGTGGGGCAGCACCGAGAGCATGCGGTCGCGCACTTCCTTCTGGAAGCCGTTCATCACCGACAGGACCACGATCAGGGCGGCAACGCCCAGCCCGATCCCGGCCATCGACGTGGCGGCAATAAAGGAAATGAAGCGGTCACGGCGACCGCTGCGCCGACCGAGGCGCGCCATGCCCGCGTAGCGGGCGCCAATCCAGAGTTCGTAAGGTATTTTCAGCACAGCGCATTATGGCATTAACGGCAGTCGCCCGGCGTGCCGCCCCGGCACCCGTCGCTACCTGTTCCATCAGAGCGTGGCAGGGCCGATTTGTTCCGCCCGGCGGCCGGTCCGGCGGCGGCACTACAATGCCGCCATGCTGATCGTGATCCCGGGCGCCCTGCCCGACCTCTCCGTGGCCGGCGAACTCGCCCGGCACCTGCCGCAACGCGCGCCGGTACTGCATGCCTGGTTGCAGGCCGGCCGTGCCGAGTCCGAATCGTTCGATGTGCGCGCCCAGGGCTGCACGCCGTTCGAGGCGTGGCAGCTCGGCCAGGCCGGGTTCGCGCCCGGCCCGGATCAGGCGCTCGGCGCCGGCCTCGGACCGCTGCGCGCCCCCGAGGCCAGGCCCGGCGAGCCCGTCTGGCTTGCCGAGCTGGTCCACCTTGCGCTCGGCACCGACCAGGCCACGCTGATGCCGCCCGATCAACTCGATCTGCGGGCGGACGAAGACGCCGCGCTCTACGCGCTGGCCGCGCCCCTATTCAGCGAACAGGGCTTCGGCGTGGAGCGTCTCGCCCCGGGCCGATGGCGCGTGCGGCTGCCCGACGGCCTCGCGCCGCGGAGCGCCAGTCCCGCGGCCGTGGCCGGCCAGCGGCTCGACGCCTGGTGGCAGCACGACGCCGCCACGCGGCCGTGGCGGCGTCTGCTCAACGAGATTCAGATGGCCTGGCACGAGCAGCCCGTCAATGAGGCTCGCGCCGCGCGCGGCGTCGCCCCCATCAATGGTCTCTGGCTTTATGGCGGCGCCCTGCCCTGGACGCTCACGCCCGGCGAACCGGCCCAGGTCCTGTCCGAGCTCGAGCGCTCGCATCGCGAAGGCGACTGGGGCCGCTGGCTCGAGGCGCTGGCCCGCCTGGATGCCGAGCATCTCGCGCCGCTGGCCGACGCGCGTCACGCGCCGCGCCAGCCGCTGACCTTGCTGCTGCTGGGCGCCGACCGCCGCGCCCGCCTCACCCTCAAACCGCGCTCGGGCCTGGCCAAATGGCTGCCCGCGCCCAAGCACAACTGGAACGCCTGGTGGTCACACCCCGTCTAACCGTCCGCTCCGCCGCCTTCGACGCGTGCCAAACGCTCGAAGCCGCCGGCATCCATCCTTTGCTGGCGCGCCTGTGGGCCGCCCGCGGCGTCACGCACCCGGACCAGACCCGTCTCAATTGGCCCGCGCTGCTGCCGCCGGCCCACCTCACGCACTCCGCTCACGCGGCATCCGTGCTGGCGGACGCGATCCAGGCCAACAAGCGCCTGTTGATCGTGGCCGACTACGACTGCGACGGCGCCACGGCCTGCGCGGTCGGCCTGCGCGCGCTGTCGGCCATGGGCGCCGATGTCGATTTCCTGGTGCCCAATCGCTTCGAGACCGGCTATGGCCTCTCGCCCGCCGTCATCGAACTCGCCTGCCGTCATCGCAACGGCAAGCCCGACATCATCATCACGGTGGACAACGGCATCGCCAGCGTCGAGGGCGTGGACGCGGCGAATGCCGCCGGCATCGGCGTGGTCGTGACCGACCATCACCTGCCGGGCGACACGCTGCCGGCGGCGCTGGCCATCGTCAATCCCAATCAGCCGGGCTGCGGCTTCCCATCGAAGAACCTCGCCGGTGTGGGCGTGATCTTCTACATGATGCTGGCGCTGCGCGCCGAGCTGCGCCGCCGTGGGGTGTACGCCGCCGACGGCGGGCCCCGCCTCGATGCGCTGGCCGATCTGGTGGCGCTCGGCACGGTCGCCGACGTCGTGCGGCTGGACGCCAACAACCGCCTGCTCGTCACACAGGGCCTCGCGCGCATGCGCTCGGGCCGTATGCAGCCGGGCCTGCGGGCGCTGTTTGCCGTGGCCGGCCGCGAGCCGCGCAATGCCAACAGCTTCGACCTGGGCTTCGCGCTCGGCCCGCGCATCAACGCCGCCGGCCGCCTGGCCGACATGAGCCTGGGCATCGCCTGCCTCACCACCGACGATGAGGCCCAGGCGCTCAACATGGCGCGCGAGCTCGACAACATCAACCGCGAGCGCCGCACGATCGAAGCCGAAATGCGCGAGCAGGCCATGGCGGCGATGGAAGCGCCCCAGGCCACGGCCGGCGCCACCGTCTGCGTCTACGATCCGGGCTGGCACCAGGGCGTGGTGGGACTGGTCGCCTCGCGCCTGAAAGAAAAATTCTGGCGGCCCACGCTGGCCTTCGCGCCCGCCGGCGACGACGAAATCCGCGGCTCGGGCCGCTCGATTCCGGACGTGCACCTGCGCGACGTGCTCGACCTCGTGTCCAAGCGCCACCCCGGGCTCATCCGCAAGTTCGGCGGCCACGCCATGGCGGCCGGCCTCACGCTCGGACGCGACGGTTTCGCGCAGTTCGCGCCGGCCTTCGAGGCCGCCGTGCGCGAACTCACCGGACGCGACCAGTTCGAGCCCCTCATCGAAACCGACGGGTCGCTCGAGACGGGCTATGCCAATGCCGAAGTCGCGGGCCTGCTGCAGCAACAGGTCTGGGGCGCGGGTTTCGCGGCACCGCTGTTCCTCGACGAATTCACCGTGCGCAGCCAGCGGCTGGTCGGCGAAAAGCACCTCAAGCTCTCACTCGAGCGCGGTGCGCAGCGCTTCGACGCCATCTGGTTCGGCCACGACCAATCCCTGCCCGCCCAGATCCAGGCGGCCTACCGCCTGGAGCAGAACGTCTGGAACGGCATGGTCTCCGTGCAGCTGGTGATCGAACACGCCGGTTGACGCCGGCCAGCGGGACAGTCCGGCCAGCGCCGGCGCGGCATCGGCCGCCGCGGCATCGGCCGCCGCTGCACCGGCCGGCGCAGCACCGGCCGCGGGGGCACCGGGCGCCTGCCGCAGCAAGACGGGCTCAGGCACGCTAAAATGCCAGGTTTCGCATAAAAGTCACCAGGATCAATCATGGAAGCCGAACGTCAGAACCAGATCGCCGCCCGCCTTGCCGACTACGCGGAGCGCGAACAGGCTCTACGGAGGTATCTT
Organism: Bordetella genomosp. 5; assembly: GCF_002261315.1. Classification (NCBI taxonomy): domain Bacteria; kingdom Pseudomonadati; phylum Pseudomonadota; class Betaproteobacteria; order Burkholderiales; family Alcaligenaceae; genus Bordetella; species Bordetella genomosp. 5. The sequence goes on along the minus strand of NZ_NEVP01000004.1, from coordinate 131,603 downwards.
TGACTACGATGCCAAATCCGAACGCCTGCATGTCGTAAACGCCGAGCTCGAAGACGCCTCGGTCTGGAACGACCCCAAGCACGCCCAGGACCTGGGCCGTGAGAAGAAATCCCTCGAAGACGTCGTGGGCACGCTCACCGAGCTCGGCTCGGGGCTGGCCGACGCACGTGAGCTGTTCGAACTGGCCGCCGCCGACGAAGACGACGCCACGCTCGAAGCCATCGAGGTCGATGCCAACGGCTTCCAGGAAAAGCTCGAGACGCTGGAATTCCGCCGCATGTTCTCGAACGCGGCCGACCCGCTCAACTGCTTCGTCGACATCCAGGCCGGCGCGGGCGGCACCGAGGCCCAAGACTGGGCCTCCATGCTGCTGCGCCAGTACCTGAAGTACGCCGAACGCAAGGGCTTCAAGGTCGAAGTGCTCGAAGAGTCCGAAGGCGAAGTCGCCGGCATCAAGTCCGCCACCATCAAGATGGAAGGCGAATATGCCTTCGGCTACCTGCGCACCGAAACCGGCGTGCACCGCCTCGTGCGCAAGAGCCCGTTCGACTCCTCCGGTGGCCGCCACACCTCGTTCGCCAGCGTATTCGTCTACCCCGAGGTCGACGAGTCCTTCGAGGTCGAGGTCAATCCGGCCGATCTGCGTGTCGACACCTACCGGGCCAGCGGCGCGGGCGGTCAGCACATCAACAAGACCGACTCCGCCGTCCGGATCACGCACATGCCCAGCGGCATCGTGGTCCAGTGCCAAAACGACCGGTCGCAGCACCGCAACCGCGCCGAAGCGATGCAGATGCTGAAGTCCAAGCTGTACGAGCTCGAGATGCGCAAGCGCATGGCCGAGCAGCAGAAGCTCGAAGACTCCAAGACCGACGTGGGTTGGGGCCATCAGATCCGTTCGTACGTGCTCGACCAGAGCCGCATCAAGGATCTGCGCACCAACGTTGAAATCTCCAACACCCAGAAAGTGCTGGACGGCGACCTGGATCCCTTCATCCAGGCCAGCCTGAAGCAAGGCGTCTGACCGCAACCTCTCCGGAGCCATCCGACATGATCGACACGCTTGCCATCCTGACCGGCGCCTCGCGCGGCCTGGGCGCTGCCCTGGCGCGGGGCCTGCTCAAACCCGGTACCCGCCTCGTCACGCTGGCGCGCCGTACCGATCCCGACCTCGCCGCCCAGGCCAACGCCGAGGGCGTCGAGCTCGAGCAGCTGCCTGTCGATCTGTCGGATCTGGCCGTGGCCGGCGCCACGGCCGAGCGGCTGGCTGCGGCGCTGCCGCAGGCCCGCCGTTATGTGCTCATCAACAACGCCGGCACGGTCAATCCGGTGGCCAATACCGCCGAGCTCACCGACGCCAGCGCCATCGCGTCGGCCTTCAACCTCAACGTCACGGCCGTCATGCTGCTGACCGCGCGGTTCCTGTCGGCCCTGCGCGGCCAGGGCGCCGACGTGCGCATCATCAACATCTCGTCGGGCGCGGGCCGCAATCCCAACGCCGGCTGGGGTGTGTATTGCGCCACCAAGGCGGCGCTCGACATGTACACCCGCGTGCTCAACGCCGAACACGCCGCGCAAGGCGTGCGCGCCGTCTCGCTCGCCCCCGGCATCGTCGACACCGACATGCAGGCCACCATCCGTTCCAGCGACGAAGCCAGTTTTCCGGCGCTCGCGCGCTTCCAGGAATTCCACGCCACCGGCAAGCTGTCGGCGCCCGCCGACGTGGCCGCGCGCATCCTCGCTTATCTCGATCGCGACGATTTCGGCAAGACCGAAATCGACGACATCCGCAATTACAACTGACCCACCATGACTGATCACTCGCCCGCGCCCGTCGCCCAGGATGAAAACCGCTTGATCGCCGAGCGGCGCGCCAAGCTGGCCAAGCTGCGCGAAAGCGGCGTCGCGTTCCCCAACGATTTCGTGCCGGACGCGCAGGCCGCGCAGCTGCACGCCAAATACGACGACCAGGAGCAACAGTCCCTGGTCGACGCCGCCGTGCACGTCAAGGTGGCCGGGCGCATGATGCTCAAGCGTGTGATGGGCAAAGCCAGCTTCGCCACGCTCCAGGACGGCACCGGCCGCATCCAGCTCTACCTCGAGCGCGGCACGCTGGGCGAAGAGGTCTACGCTTCGTTCAAGCAATGGGACATCGGCGACATCATCGCGATCGAAGGCACGATGTTCAAGACGAACAAGGGCGAGCTCTCGGTGCATGCCACCAGCGCGCGCCTGCTGTCCAAGTCGCTGCGTCCGCTGCCCGACAAGTTCCACGGCGTGTCCGACCAGGAGCTGCGCTACCGCCAGCGCTACGTCGACCTCATCATGACCGATGCCACGCGCAAGACCTTCGAAGCGCGCAGCAAGGCCGTCGGCAGCATTCGCCGCCTGATGCAGGACGCCGGCTTCCTCGAAGTCGAAACGCCGATGCTGCACCCGATTCCCGGCGGCGCGGCGGCCAAGCCGTTCGTCACCCACCACAACGCCCTCGACATGGAGATGTACCTGCGCATTGCGCCGGAGCTCTATCTCAAGCGTCTGGTGGTCGGCGGCTTCGATCGCGTGTTCGAGATCAACCGCAACTTCCGCAACGAAGGGGTGAGCCCGCGCCACAACCCCGAGTTCACCATGATGGAGTTCTATGCGGCCTACGCGGATTACCGCTGGCTCATGGACTACACCGAAAACCTGATCCGTCAGGCGGCCATCGACGCCACCGGCAGCGCCGTGCTCACGTATGGCGAGCGCGAACTCGACCTGGCCAAGCCGTTCGACCGCCTCACGATCTGCGAAGCCATCCTGAAGTACGCGCCGCAATACACCCAGGACCAGCTCGATGACATCGAGTTCGTGCGAGGCGAGCTCAAGAAGTTCGGCGCCGACGTCAAGGGCCCCGTGCTGTCGCGCGCCGGTCTGGGCGCGCTGCAACTCGCCCTGTTCGAAGAAACGGCCGAATCGCAGCTCTGGAACCCGACCTACATCATCGACTACCCGATCGAGGTTTCGCCGCTCGCCCGCGCCTCCGACACGCGTGAAGGCATCACCGAACGCTTCGAGCTGTTCATCACCGGCCGCGAGATCGCCAACGGCTTCTCCGAGCTCAACGATCCCGAAGACCAGGCCGAGCGTTTCCGCTCGCAGGTCGAGGCCAAGGATGCGGGCGACGAAGAAGCCATGTATTTCGACGCCGACTACATCCGCGCGCTCGAATACGGCATGCCTCCCACGGGCGGCTGCGGCATCGGCATCGACCGTCTCGTCATGCTGCTCACCGATAGCCCCAGCATCCGCGACGTCATCCTCTTCCCGCACCTGCGCCGTGAAGACTGACCCTCACCAGGACCGCGCATGATCGTCAAATTCCTGCTCATCATCGCGTTCCTGGTGCTGGTCATGTACGTGGTCCTGCCGCGGCGCGGCGCCAACCAGCCCGTCGATCGGGCGCGGCGCCTCTTCATCGCGCTATGCGCCGGCAGCGTCGGCGCCCTCACCGGCTCGCTGATCACGCTGGTGCTGTGGCTCGGCACCAATGCCGGCCCGACCGACAGCCACGGCGGCGGTGGCGACGCGCTGCTCGGCCTCTCCGGCCTGCTGCTGGTGATCAGCCTGGGCTGCGCGGTCGGCGCCATGATGAAGCGCGTGAAATAACACCTGCGGCGTGCCACGCGCGCCCCGGCCACCGCCTTCGGACGGTCGCCGAGCGCCGTGGTCCGGCAATTCCTAGTGCGGATTGCCCGCTCCGGCCCGCAGGGTCGGCAGGGTCGCCACCAGCAAGGCATCCACGAACTCCGCCGGCGCCAGCCGGCCTTGCGGGCGATACCACTGCACCGTGAGATTCATCGCGCCCAGGATGCTGCGCTTGATGATCGCGGGATCGCCGCGCAGCGTGCCGTCCGCCACGGCCGCCTCGACCGCGTGCTGCCAGATCGCTTCGTACGCGTCGCTCAGGCGCTTCACACCCGCCTTGTTCTCCGCCGACAGACTGCGCCACTCGTACACCAGCGCATTCATCGCGTCGCCGCCGTCACCGCGCAACATGCTCCACATGTGCACGCGGAACAGCGCGGCAAGCCGATCGCCGGGCGCCTCGAACCGGGCCATCGCCGCGCGGCCACCGTCGATCACTTCCTGGATGCCATTGCACATCACCGCCACCAGGATCTCTTCCTTGCTGCGGAAATGATGAAACAGGCTGCCGGACTGCAAGCCCACGGCGCGTCCCAGATCGCGCACGGTCGTGCGCTCGTAGCCCTGCTGGCGGAACAGCCGGCCCGCCGCGCGGATCAGCTCCTGACGGCGGGTCGTGTCCGCCTGCGCTGGCGCCGCGTCGCCGGCCGTCGGCGTGTTCACAGGCGCTCCACCACCGTCGCGGTGGCCATTCCATGCCCGATGCACATCACCTGAAGGCCGAGAGTACCGTCCGTGCGCTCGAGTCCGCTCAGCATCTTGGCCATCAGACCGGCGCCGGTCGCGCCGAGCGGATGCCCGTGCGCGATCGCCCCACCCCAGGGATTCACGCGGCGCGGATCGGCATCGAACTCGCGCAGCCACGCCAGCACCACCGACGCGAACGCTTCGTTGATCTCGATCCAGTCCAGATCGGCCAGCGCCAGGCCCGCCTGACGCAGCGCGCGCTCGGTCGCCGGAATCACACCGGTGAGTTGCAGCAGCGGATCGGAGCCCACCACGACGCGCGCCAGGAAGCGTGCCCGTGGCCGGATGCCGTCGGCCAATGCCTGCTGCCGGTCTCCGACGAGAATGGCGGCCGCGCCGTCCGCGAGCTGGCTCGCATTGGCCGCCGTGACCCGCCCGGGGCCCGCGGGATCCAGCACGGGACGCATGGCCGCCATCCGGGCAGGGTCGACGTGCTCGCGTATGCCTTCGTCTCGCGGCGTGCGCTCGCCTGAGGCGCCCGCCGTCAGCTCATCGTGCCAACCCTGAGCGCTCGCGTGCCAGGCCCGCGCATGGCTCTGTGCCGACCACGCATCCAGCGCCTCGCGGGATAGCTGCCATTGCGCCGCGATGCGCTCCGCGCTCTCGATCTGATGCGGAATCGGGTAGCGGACGAGCAGATCGGGATGCAGACCGTCGAAGCCGGTAAAAGGCCGCGCGCCCAGCGTCACGTCGAGGAACATGGGCACGCGCGTCATGCTCTCCACCCCGCAGGCCAGCACATAACGGGCATCGCCCGCCGCCACCGCCTGCGCCGCGAAATGCAGCGCCTGCTGGCTCGATCCGCACATGCGGTTGAGCGTCACGCCGGGCACCGACTCGGGCAGGCCCGCGAGCAGCGCGGCCTGCCGCGCGATGTTCGCGCCTTGCTCGCCGGCCTGGCTGACGCAACCGCAGATGACGTCGTCGATCGCCTCCGTGGGCACGCCCGCGCTGGCCGTCACGTCGCGCAGCACGCCGGCCAGCAGCGCATCGGGGCGGTGCTGCGCCCACTGCCCGGCCGGCCGCCCGAATGGCGTACGCAAGGCCTCCAGGATCACCGGTTCGGTCATCATGCCGCCTCCTGCTCACGATAGAGCGCCTCGATCTCGCTGGCGTAGGCGCGGTGAATATTGGCGCGGCGCACCTTCATGGTGGCCGTCACTTCGTCGTCGTCATGATCGAGTTCTTTCACCAGCAGATGAAAGCGCTTGATCTGCGCCACGGGCGCCAGCCCCTCGTTGGCCGCATCGATCTCCTGCTGCACCATGCGCCGGACCTCCGGATGCTCGGCCAGCGAGCGGAAATGCGTGAACGACAGCCCCCGCAATTCGGCCCATTTCGCCACGGTGTCGAACTCGATCTGGATCAGTGCGCACACATAACGCCGCCCGTCGCCGATCGCGATGCACTCTTTCACATACGGGCTGCCCTTGACCGCGCCCTCGATCTCCGTCGGCGTGAGATTCTTCCCGCCCGCGGTGATCATGATGTCCTTCAGGCGATCGACGATACGCAGTTGGTCGCCGTCCACTCGCGCCACGTCGCCGGTATGCAGCCAGCCCTCGCGCAGCGTCTGCGCCGTGGCCTCGGGATTGCGGTAGTAGCCCGCGAACACCATCTCGCCGTGCAGCTGCAGCTCGTCGTGCTCGCCCAGCCGCCATCGCACGCCCTGCGTGGCCTCGCCGACGGTGCCCACGCGCACCGCGTCGGGCCGCTGGCCCAGGACCATGCCGGTGGATTCGGTCAGGCCGTAGACCTCGATGAGCGGCACGCCCAGGGCCCGGAAAAACCGCACGACCTGCGGCGAGATCGGCGCCGCGCCCGTCAGCGCGACGCGCACCCGCCGAAGCCCGATGAAGTTCTGCAGGGCACGCAGCACGAGCCAGTACCAGAATCCGTGCACCAGACGCTCGCGCAGGCTGCGCTGATGCGCGGCCTTCTCATGAAACGGCATGCAGGCCGCGAGCGCATGACGCAAGAGCGCCCGCCGCAGCCGGCCCGATTCCTGGGTCTTGATGCTGATCGCGGCATGGAGCTTCTCCCAGATCCGTGGCACGCCCAGAAACACCGTGGGCGCGACCTCGCGCAGGTCCTCCTGCACCGTACGGATCGACTCGCCGAAGTTCACCTGCGAGCCCAGGTAGATGGGCACGAAGCTCGAGAGCATCTGCTCGGCCACGTGGCACAGGGGCAGATACGAAAGATGCACGCTCGCGGCACTCATGCCGAGGCGCTCCGCGATGCCCGGCGCCACGCCGCGCATATTGGCGTAGCGGATCATCGCGCCCTTGGGTTTGCCGGTGGAGCCCGAGGTGTAGATCATCAGCCCCACGTCTTCGAGCGACTGCCGTTCGAGCGCCGCCTCCAGATCGATGCGGGCCTGGGGCGCGGCCTGAGCGCCGCGCGCCCGCAGCTCCGTAAAGGGCACGATGCCGGCGCGGACCTCGTCGGGATAGCTGCCCAGACCCTTGGTCTCGATCATGATGATCGCGCGCAGGCGCGGCAGCCGGGCCCGCACCTCGAGCACCTTGTCGACCTGCTCCTGATCCTCGCAGACGACCAGATCGACATCCGCGTGCTCCAGCACGAACCCCACTTCCGCGGCCGGGCTCGTCGCGTACACGCCCACGGTCACGGCGCCGAGGACACCCGCGCCCAGTTGCGCCAGCAACCACTCCTGGCGGTTTTCCGACATCACGGCGACGTGGGCGCCCGGCCCCAGTCCCAGCGATTGCAATCCCAGCGCGACCTCGACGCTGGCTTCCCAGTAGGCGCGCCAGGTGAGGGGCCACCAGATGCCGAACTCCTTCTGGCGCAACGCCACGCGCTGCGGCATGGCGCGGGCCTGCTCGCGCAGCATCTGCGGCAGGGTCAGGGCGGGCAGGGTGAGAGGCGTCGGTGTATCGGCCACGGCCAGCTCCTTCACGACAACCAGCGCTTGCGGCGCTTGTAGTGCTTCAGATCGCGAAAGCCGCGGCGCTCCCCGCCCCCGCCCACACCCAGATAGAACTCCCGCACATCGGCGTCGCCGGCGAGACGCTCGGCGCTGCCGTCGATCACGATCTTGCCGGTCTCCATGATGTAGCCGTAATGGGCGACCGCCAGCGCGACCGAGGCGTTCTGTTCCACCAGCAACATCGACACGCCCTGCTCCGCGTTAATGCGCGCGATGATGCCGAAAAGGCTCTCCACCAACATCGGCGACAGACCCAGCGAGGGCTCGTCCAGCAGCATCAGCGACGGCTTGGCCAGGAGCGCCCTGCCGATGGCGAGCATCTGCTGCTCGCCGCCGGACAAATAACCGGCCAGTCCGCGCCGGCGCTCGTGCAGCCGCGGGAAGTAGCCGTACACGAGGTCGAAGTCGGGGCGCTGCCCCCGGCCCGTCAGCGCGTAGGTCGCCGCGACGAGGTTCTCCTCGACCGTGAGGTCTTCGAACACCCGGCGCCCCTCCATCACATGCGCCAGACCCGCGCGCACCAGCGACTGTGGCGCCAGCCGCGCGGTCTCCTGCCCCAGAAAGCGGATCTCGCCCTGCACGCGCTCACCGTCTTCGAGCGCCAGCAGACCGGACACCGCCTTCAGCGTGGTCGACTTGCCCGCGCCATTGCTGCCCAGCAGCGCCACGATCTGGCCGCGCGGCACCGCCAGCGAAAGGCCGCGCAACACCTGCACGGCCTTGTTGTAGACCACTTCGACGTTGCGCACCTCGAGCACGGTTTCAGACATGGCCGGCCTTCAGTTCAACACGATCCAGTCGGAGGCCGGCACCATCTTCTTCTGCTTGGTATCGGCACGATAGATGCGCCCGACGGGGATCGAGTTGCCCTTGATGGTGATGGGCACGCCGATGATGCCGCCGGTGTCGAAGTCCTTGATGCCGTCGAGCGTGGCTTTCATGTTGGCGGCGGTCAGGTCCTTGCCCGCGTCCAGCGTGCGCTTGGCCGTCTCGGTGAACAGCATCGCAGCCAGGAAGCCCTGCATATAGCCGGTGCTCTGATACTGCGGCCGCATGGCGCGGATCTTCTCGAGCATCGGCGCCTTCTCCGAGTCATCGTAGTAGTAGCGGTAAGGCATCACGCCCATGAATCCCTCCGCGTCCTCGCCCATCTGCATCACGGTGGAGTTGTCCATGGTCCAGAACGTGCCCATGTAGCGCGTCTTCAGGCCCATGCGCTTGCCTTGCCCCACGAACTCGGGAATCGGCGCCAGCACGTAGCCATGAAAGATCGTGAAGTCGGGGTCGGCGCGTCGCAGCTTGATCACCTCGGTCGACACATCCACGCTGCCCGGCGGCGTCATGATCTCGGTGGCCACCTTGAGCCCGAGCTTTTCGGCCACGCCGCGCGAACTGGCGATCGGATCGCGGCCGAACTCGGTATCCGAGTACACGAACGCCACCTTGGCGCCGGGCTTTTCCTTGGCGATGTAGCGCAGCAGGATGCCGAACATTTCGGTGTAGTCCGGGCCCAGCATGAACTGATTGGGATACTTCTTCGGATCGTTCAATTCGGTCGCGAACGAGGCGCCACTCATGATCATCGTGCCGGCGCGATCCAGCTCGGCGTTGATCGTCTTCGAGAAGCCGGTCGAGTCACCGTAGTAGAAGTTCACCTTGTTCTGACTGGTGATCTTCTTGAACGCGGCCACCGAGGCATCGACCTTGTACGCCGTGTCCTCGGGCACATAGACCACCTTGCGGCCCTTCACCCCGCCCTGCTCGTTGATCATCTTCACGTAGTCGCCGATGCCCGCGTGAATGCCCTGCCCCGCGAACGCGAACACCCCGCTCAGCGGGATCGAGCCGCCGATCACGATGTCCTCGGCGGCATGCGCCGCGCCCGCCGGGCCCAGCGCGGCGGCCATGGCCAGCGGCGCCAGCCAGCGTCGCCATCCCTGCATCATCCCGTGCTTCATGGTGTGTCTCCTCTTGGGTGTTGTCATCTGGCCGGCTTGGCGCCGGCTCAGGTCCTGAACGGCCACAAATGGAAGAAGCGCCGTACGCGCCGCCACATCTCGGCGAGCCCGTGCGGTTCGAAAATCAGGAAGCCGACGATGAGGGCACCGAACACGATGGTGCGCACCGGCGACAGCAGGCTCAGCGCATCGCCGCCCAACGGCAGCCAGCCCACGATCAGCTTGAGCACTTCGGGCACCATGGCCATGAAGGCCGCGCCCAGGATGGTTCCGAGCACCGAGCCCATGCCGCCGACGATGATCGCCGCCAGGTAGAAGATCGACAGGATGAGCGGAAAGCTCTCCGGCGTGACCACGCGAAAGAAGTACGCCCACAGCCCGCCCGCCACGCCGGCGTAGAACGAGGACAGCCCGAAAGACAGCAGCTTGTAGCGCAGCAGGTCGATGCCCAGCACCTCGGCCGAAATGTCGCGGTCGCGGATCGCGATGAACGCACGGCCGATGCGCGTGCGGAACAGATTCGCGGCGCCCAGCAGCATCAGCACCATGATCGGCACGATGAGCCAATAGATGCGAAACGAGGTGTCCAGATCGATGCCCAGCGCACGCGCCGGCGCGACCTGCAGGCCGGCCGTCCCGCCCGTGAAACTCAGGTTGGCGAACAAAAAGTGCGCGATGAAGGACGCCGCGATGGTCACGATGGCGAGATACAGGCCCTTGACCCGCAGCGAGGGAATGCCGACCAGCACGCCGCCCAGCATGGCCACCACGCCGGCCGCGGGCAGCGTGATCCAGAATGGCAGTCCGAACCGAGTCTGCAACACGGCGACGGTGTAGGCGCCCAGGCCCATGAACGCCGCCTGCCCCAGACTCACCAGGCCGGTGTAGCCCGTCAACAGGTTCAGGCCCATCGCGCTGATGATGTGGATCGCGACCAGGCAGGCCAGATAGAGCCAATAGGCATTGGCGAAGAACGGAAAGCCGATCAGGGCGAGCGCGAGCAGACACAGCCAGACGTGCTGCGTGCGGCTGTCGAAGAGCGCCTGGTCGGCGGCGTAGCTGGTCTTGGCCGTGGCGATGCGCATGCTAGAGCCTCTCGATGTCGCGGGTGCCGAACAGCCCGTATGGCCGGATCATCAGCGCCACCACGAGCACGACAAAGGTCGCGAGCAGCTTGTACTCGCCGCCGAGGTAGGCGCCTGCCCAGGATTCGAGCAGGCCGACGAACACTCCGGCCAGCAGCGCCCCGGCCACGCTGTCCAGCCCGCCCACGATCACCACGACGAGCACCGACAGCCCGAACGTGCCCATCGAGGAAGAGATACCACCGATGGCGCCCACCACGATCCCGGCCACGGCGGCCAGCACACCCGCCGCCGCCCACGCCAGGGAAAAGACGCGCGGCACGTTGATGCCCATCGCATACGCCGCCCCCTGATCCGAGGCGGTCGCGCGCAGCGCCACGCCCCCGCGCCAGTAGCGGAACACGGCCAGGGCCAGCGCCGACAGCACCACCGCGACCAGGAAGCCGTAGAACACCTTGGACGCCACGAAGGCTTCACCGATCATCACGGGCGCGCGCGGCATGAACTCCGGCAGCCGGCGCTGATCCGCTGTCCAGACCAGCTCCACCACGCCCACCAGGATCGACGCCAGCCCCACCGTGATCATGAAGATCGAGATCGGCGACTCGCCCAGCATCGGCCGGATCGCGACGCGCTCGACCAGCGCACCCAGCAGGCCGGAAGCCAGCAAGGCCGCGGTCACCGCCGCCCAGATGGGCCATTGCAGATCGGCCGCGAAGGCGTAGAAGAGATACGCGCCCATCATGAGGAACTCGCCGATCGCGATGTTCACCACCCGCGTCGCCTTGTAGACGATCACGAATGCGAGGCCGGCCAGCGCGTACAGGCCGCCTGCGCCCAGACCGGCAAGACTCACCTCTAAGAGAAACAGCGCATCCATCAGGCCGCCTCCGCGCGCAACCGGGCACGCAGGTCGCCAACGTCGCCGGTGCCGAGATACGCCTTGATCACGTCCGGATCGGCCTGCACGGCCTGCGGCGCACCGCTCGCGATCACCTGGCCGAAGTTGAGCACCACCACGTGGTCCGAGAGGTCCATGACCATGCCCATGTCGTGCTCGACCATGAGCACCGTCAGCCCCCACTCGGCGCGCGCGTCGAGAATGAAGCGCGCCATGTCCTCGGTCTCTTCGCGATTCATGCCGGCCACCGGCTCGTCCAGCATCAGGATGCGCGGCTGCATGGCCAGGGCCCGCGCCAGCTCCACGCGCTTTTGCAGGCCATAGGGAAGCGACGCCACCGGGAGATTGCGGATGTGGTCGATCTCCAGAAAGTCGATGATGCGCGACTCGATCTCGGCCCGCAGCGCCAGCTCTTCGCGGCGCGCGCGTCCGGCATAGATCAGGGCATCGAGCACATTGGTGCGCAGGTGCGCATGACGGCCGAGCTTGATGTTGTCCAGCACCGTCATGCCGCGGAACAACGCGATGTTCTGGAACGTGCGCGCCAGACCCAGGCGTGCGCGCACCGGCGCGCTCACACGGGAGATGTCCTGTCCAGCGAAGTGAATGCGCCCGACGCTCGGGCGATAGAAGCCGGAAATGGTGTTGAACAGCGAGGTCTTGCCCGCGCCATTGGGCCCGATGACCGTGGTGATGGTGCCCGCCCGCACGTCGAAGCCCACGCCGGACAGTGCCTTCACGCCGCCGAAGGCGAGCGTCACCCCTTCGACCCGCAGCAACGGGTCTGGCTCGATACGATCCACCTGCTGTCTCCTCGCTTTTTTATGTACTGCGACTGCGGTACTGCGAAGTGCTGCGTGGCGAATCCCCCTGAGACCTGCGCGGCGATGTCGCTGCGCCTGTCCGCGACGAGCGGGGATGCGGTACGCTAACCCGGCGTAGGACCGAGCAAGCGCTTGGTTGCGAACATAGCATTCCGGTTTTTGGCTCGAACAGTAGGTACTTACCCGAAACGGAGACCTTCATGGACCATGCTGATACGCAGTTCCAGACCCTGCGGCTCGATACCGACGACGCGTGCGCCACGCTCACGCTCGACCGGGCCGCCGCGCTCAACGCCATCGACGTCGAAATGGGCCGCGAGCTGCAGCGCGCCGCGGATCAGATCGCCGCGCAGCCTCGCATCCGCGTCGTGATCCTGCGCGGCGCGGGCAAGGTGTTCTGCGCCGGTGGCGACATCGGCATGTTCGAGGGCGACGCAGCACGCATCCGCGCCACGCTGCAGGCGTTATTCGTTCCGCTCAATGATTTCGTCGCCCACATCGCGCGCATGGACAAGATCTGGCTGGCCGACGTGCATGGCGTGGCCGCGGGCGCGGGGCTGTCGCTCGCGCTGGGCTGCGATCTCGCGTGGGCCACCGAAGATGCGCGCTTCGCGACCGCCTATCTGAAACTCGGCGCCACGCCCGACGCCGGCATGACGCACGCGCTGGTACGCCTGGTCGGCCGGCGGCGCGCGATGGAGTTGTTGCTGCGCACCGAACCGATCGACGCCAGTCGCGCCCTGCAATCCGGGCTGATCAACCAGGTCTACGATGCCACCGACGGCGATCCCGTGGGCGACTACGCCCGCACGCTGGCATTGCACGCGCCGGCCAGCATCGCCGGGCTCAAGCGCCTATTGCGTCAGGCCGCGCTCACGCCGCTCGAAACCCAGCTCGGCGATGAATCGGCATGCTTTCTGGCCAATGCGGGCAGCGCGGACTTCGCGGAAGGCGTGCGTGCGTTCCGCGAAAAAAGGCCCGCGCGTTTTACGGGGCAGTAAAGGCGCGCGCGGCCGGCAGGCCGCGCAAGCGAGGCATCAGGCCGCCGCGCGGGCGCGCACGGCGCCGGCCCAGCGGCGCGCCACCGTAGGCGAGGTGGCGCACGCGGCGGAGCCCGTCACCACGCGCACCGCACGCTCCAGCAGCTGGATGTCCGCTTCGTGCTGACGCGCCACGTGCGGATCCTCGAAAAAGATCACGCGCTGGCACTGGTGTTCGAGCACGAGCTCGGCAATCTGCGCATCCCCGCCCAGCGGGCCGCTCAGGTAGCGGTGCACCCAGGGCTTGTCCTGCGGCCAGCCGCGCGACCACGCCAGCTCGTTCAATCGGCCGCCCGTCGTGCCGGTCGCCACACGCCGCGAGAACTGCGACAGCACGTCGAAGTACTCGTCCGCGAACGCAACCATCTCGTCTTTGAGCGCATCGTGCGCGATCAGCGCGAGCGTCTGGCCGGTGAAATCGAAATTGCGTGACAAGGCCGGATCCGGCGCGAGCCCCGCGAGCACGCGCTCGACCTCGATCCATTCGATGGCGCCGGCCAGTGTCGAGATGAACGGACGACCATGCGTGATGCACTGGCGCTTGAGCGCAAGCGCCTCGGGAAAGATCGACGACGGGTCGACCGGGTCGATCAGATAGATCGCACCGTCGAAGGGCGCTTCGCCGTCGCGCCCTTCGGTCACGCGGGCCACCAGCTTCATCAGTCCGCCCTCGCGGCCGTAGGGGTAACGGATCAGGCCGTTGTAACCCTGCAGCATGCCCTCGCGCACGATGGCATCGTGCGTGCGGCCGACCGTGTGGAGCTGGATGCCCATTTCGCGGATGGTGGCCGAAGACGCGCGCAGCCAGGTGAAAAGCGCCGCGTCGGGCGTTTCATGGTGGAGTCGGTTGGCCGCGAGGCCAAAGCGCAGTCGGGGAGCGGTCATGGACAGTGCACGATATCAAGGGGCCAGCGCCGGGCCGCACGGTTGCACGCGCGATTGCGTGCCTGCCGATGATACCGCTTGGCCGATGACAGTGTGCGCAGGCGCGCCGCTCCCGCAATGCGGGAAGGCGCAGCCCGCACGCACGCGTCGCATACAAGAAACCCCGCATGTAGCGGGGTTCGGGGTCAAACAGCCTGCACTCAGTCGGCTTCGTCGATCCAGGCCTGCTGAATGGCTTCGAGGATCTTCTCGCCGCTGTGGGCGGGATCATCGTCGAAACCCGGCAGCTCGAGCACCCACGCGCGCAGCTGCGTGAAGCGCACCGTCGTGGGATCCACGTCGGGATAGGTATCGGCCAGCGCCGTGGCAATCTCGTAAGTGTCGACCCACTTCATGTCAGTGATCTTCCTTGGCGTGATTGATCGTGTACTTCGGGATCTCCACGGTCAGATCGGCATCGGCGATGAGGGCCTGGCACGACAGACGCGAGGTCGAGGTCAGGCCCCAGGCCTTGTCCAGCAGATCCTCTTCGGAATCGGTCGCGTCTTCGAGCGAGCTGAAGCCCTGGCGCACGATGACGTGACACGTGGTGCAGGCACAAGAGAGCTCGCACGCGTGATCGATGTCGATATCGTGATCCAGCAGCACGCGACAGATCGACGCGCCCACCGGCGCGTCATCGATGACGGCGCCTGCGGGGCAAATCTCGGGATGGGGCAATACGGTCAGTTTAGGCATAACGGATATCAGGCGAGTTCGTCGAGTTTGCGGCCGGCGAGCGCGTTACGGATGCTGCGATCCATACGGCGGGCGGCGAAATCCTCGGTCGCATCGGAAAGGGCTTGTACCGCGGCGCGCACGGCGTCCACGTCGGGGGCATCGCGCGCGGCGGCGGCGTCGGCGAGGGCGGCGTCCACCCGCGCACGTTCGTCGGCGTCCAGCAGATCGCCGTCGGCGGCCAGCGCCGCGCCAACGGACTCGACCAGCTGGCGGGCTTCGACCTGCTGTTCGCGCAGCATGCGTGCGCGCGCATCGGCGTCCGCCTGCGACACGCCTTCGGACAGCATGCGGGTGATCTCGTCATCCGAGAGACCATAAGAGGGCTTCACCGTCACGGCGGCCTCGATACCCGTGCTCTGCTCGCGAGCGGTGACGCTCAGCAACCCGTCGGCATCCACCTGGAAGGTCACACGGATACGCGCCGCGCCCGCCACCATCGGCGGAATGCCGCGCAGTTCGAAGCGCGCCAGCGAACGGCAATCGGACACCAGGTCGCGCTCGCCCTGCACCACGTGCACGCTCATCGCGCTCTGGCCGTCCTTGAACGTCGTGAACTCCTGCGCGCGTGCCACCGGGATCGTGCTGTTGCGCGGGATCACCCGCTCCACCAGCCCGCCCATGGTCTCGAGACCCAGCGACAGCGGCGTCACGTCAAGCAGCAGCCAGTCTTCGCCGGGCGCGCGGTTGCCCGCCAGAAGGTTGGCCTGCAGCGCGGCGCCCAGCGCCACGACCTGATCGGGATCCAGGTTGACGAGCGGTTGGGTGCCGAACAACGCACCGACAGCCTGACGGATCACGGGCATGCGCGTCGCGCCGCCCACCATGACCACGCCCTGCACATCGCTCACCGAGAGATTCGCATCGCGCAGCGCGCGGCGCGCGGCGTCGAGCGTGCGGGCAACCAGGGGCTGCGCCCAGGCGTCGAACTGCCCGCGCGACAGAACCTGCGTGACGGAGGTGCCATCCGCGCGGTTGAACGCGAGCGTGGCCTCCTCGCTGTCGGTCAGGGCTTCGCGGGCCTGGCGTGCCGCCACGAGCAGCGCGCGGCGCTCACCCAGCGACAGCTCGCCCAGCGATTGCGTCTGGACCACCTGCGCCGCGATCAGCGAATCGAAATCGTCCCCGCCCAGCGCCGTGTCACCGCCGGTGGCGATCACCTCGAACACGCCCTTGGTGAGACGCAGAATCGAAATGTCGAACGTGCCACCGCCAAGATCGTAAACGGCGTAGACACCCTCGGCCGCCTGATCCAGGCCGTAGGCGATCGCGGCCGCCGTGGGTTCGTTGAGCAGGCGCAGCACGTTCAGACCGGCCAGCCGCGCGGCGTCGCGCGTGGCCTGCCGCTGGGCATCGTCGAAATAGGCTGGCACCGTGATCACGGCGCCCACGAGGTCATCGCCCAGCACGTCTTCGGCGCGCTGACGCAGCACCGCCAGAATCTGTGCCGACACTTCCACCGGGCTCAGGTCGCCCTGGCGCGTCCGCAGGCGCACCATGCCCGGCGCGTCGACAAACTCGTACGGCGCGCCGCTGGCGCGCGCGTCGGCCGCCGAGCGGCCCATGAAGCGCTTGACCGAGACGATCGTGTTCTGCGGATCCTGAGTTTGTTGCGGCAACGCGGCGCGGCCGGTCGTCGCACCGCCATCCTCGCGGTAGTGCACGGCGGACGGCAGCAGCGCGTGGCCGGCTTCGTCCAGGAGCACTTCGGCCACGCTGCTGCGCACCGACGCCACGAGCGAATTGGTCGTACCCAGGTCGATGCCCACCGCCAGCTTGCGCTGATGCGGCGCGGGCGACTCACCCGGTTCTGAAATCTGCAATAAAGCCATGGTTCTGTGCAAAAGGTTGAGGCCGGCCCGGATCGGCCGCCGCGCTGGCGGCACGCATCCGGACGGGCACGTGCCTCAAGCGAGCGGGCGCGCGGCAGCCAGCTCCTGGGCGATTTTCTCGATGAACATCCATTCACGCACCCGCACACCGGCAGCCGCGTAGTCGCGCTTCTCGTCGAGCAGGTCGGTGAGCGTGGCGCGCATCTGCGCGCGGGCCTCGCTCAGTTCGGCTTCGAGCGCCGCCGCGACCTTGGGATCGTGACGCGCATCGTCGAGCATCTCGCGCCACTCCATCTGCTGCATCAGAAATGCGGCGTCCATGGCGGTATTGCTCTCGGTCTGCAGGTCGATGCCGGCCTGTTCGCAAAGATAGCGGGCGCGCAGCAGCGGGTCGCGCAGCTGGCGGTAGGCTTCGTTGGCGCGCGCGGCCCACTGCATGGCGACGCGCCGCTCGGGTGCGCTGGCCGTCGCAAAGCGATCGGGGTGCACCCGCGCGGCCACCGTGCGCCACGCTTGCTCCAGCGCGGCGTCGTCGAGTGCATAGCGCGCGGGCAGCCCGAAAAGGCTGAAATGGTCGTCCGCGGCCATTACACCGTGAACGACTCGCCGCAACCGCAGCTCGCCTTCTCGTTGGGGTTCTGGAACTTGAAGCCCTCGTTGAGGCCTTCGCGGGCGTAATCCAGCTCGGTACCGTCGATGTAGGGCATGCTCTTCGGATCGACGAACACCTTCACGCCGAAACTTTCGAAGACCTGGTCTTCGGCCTGCACTTCATCGACATACTCGAGCTTGTACGCCATACCGGAACACCCGGTCGTGCGCACGCCCAGCCGCAGCCCGATACCCTTGCCGCGCTTTTGCAGATAGCGGCCGATATGGTTGGCCGCCTGTTGGGTCAGCGTAACGGCCATGTCAGTCTGCCGCCACGGCCTCGGTGGCGCCGTGCTTCGTCTTGTAATCCTGCACCGCCGCCTTGATGGCGTCTTCGGCGAGGATCGAGCAGTGAATCTTCACGGGCGGCAGCGCCAGCTCTTCGGCGATCTGGGTGTTGCGGATGTTGAGCGCTTCGTCGAGCGTCTTGCCCTTCACCCACTCGGTGACCAGCGAGCTCGAAGCAATCGCCGAACCGCAGCCGTAGGTCTTGAAGCGCGCGTCTTCGATGACACCCGATTCGCTCACCTTGATCTGCAGCTTCATCACGTCGCCACAGGCGGGCGCGCCGACCATGCCGGTGCCGATCGACTCGTCGCCCTTGTCGAACGAGCCCACGTTGCGGGGGTTTTCGTAGTGGTCCAGGACCTTGGTGCTGTATGCCATGATGTTTCTCCGAATTCTGTCGTTCTACGGTGTCGCGGACTACGCCGCGATCAGTGCGCCGCCCACTGCACGCTGTTGAGGTCGATGCCTTCCTGGGCCATCTCCCACAGCGGCGACATGTCGCGCAGCTTGCCCACGCGGCTCTTCAGCAGCTCGATGGTGAAGTCGACTTCTTCCTGGGTCGTGAAGCGGCCCAGCGTGAAGCGGATCGAGCTGTGCGCGAGCTCATCGTTACGGCCAAGTGCGCGCAGTACGTACGAAGGCTCCAGGCTGGCCGACGTGCAGGCGGAGCCGCTCGAGACCGCCAGCTCCTTGATCGCCATGATCAGGGACTCGCCTTCGACATAGTTGAAGCTGATGTTGAGGTTGTGCGGCACACGGTGTTCCATGTCGCCGTTCACGTAGGTTTCTTCGACTTGCGACAGACCGGCCAGCAGACGATCGCGCAGCATGCGCACGCGCTCGTTTTCGGTGCCCATCTCTTCGCGGGCGATACGGAACGCTTCGCCCATGCCCACGATCTGGTGCGTGGCGAGCGTGCCCGAACGGAAACCGCGCTCATGGCCACCACCGTGCATCTGCGCTTCGATACGGATGCGCGGCTTGCGGCGGACGTACAGCGCGCCGATGCCCTTGGGGCCGTAGGTCTTGTGCGCCGAGAACGCCATCAGGTCGACCTTGAGCTTCTGCAGATCGATCTCGACCTTGCCGGTCGCCTGGGCGGCGTCGACGTGGAAAATGATGCCCTTCTCACGGCAGATTTCGCCGATGGTCTCGATGTCCTGAATGACGCCGATCTCATTGTTGACCATCATCACGGACACGAGAATGGTGTCCGGACGCAGCGCCTGCTTGAACACCTCGAGGTCCAGCAGACCGTCGTCCTTGACGTCGAGGTAGGTCACCTCGAAGCCTTGACGCTCGAGCTCGCGACAGGTGTCCAGCACCGCCTTGTGCTCGGTCTTGAGCGTGATGATGTGCTTGCCGCGCTCGGCGTAGAAATTGGCCGCGCCCTTGATCGCAAGGTTGTCGGATTCCGTGGCGCCCGAGGTCCAGATGATTTCGCGCGGATCGGCGTTGACCAGCTTCGCCACTTCTTCGCGCGCCTTCTCGACCGCTTCTTCGGCGTCCCAGCCAAACGCATGGCTGCGCGATGCCGGGTTGCCGAAGTTGTCGTACAGCCAGGGGATCATTTTTTCGACGACGCGCGGATCGACCGGCGTGGTCGCGGAATAGTCGAGGTAGATGGGACGGTTGCTCATGGGGTACTACTCCTGCTTATACGGTGGCGTTGGCGGCGACGGTGGTACTGGGCGCATTGGCAGCATTGGCGCCCGCCCCCACTCGGTTGACCCGCACCGAACAGCCTTGTGCTTGATTGTTGGCTTCCTGCAGCTGGCGCACGCGTTGCTGGTCGACCAGATCCTGCAGCGAGACGGAATCCAGGTAATCGACCATCTTGCGATTCAGCGTGGCCCACAGCTCGTGCGTCATGCACTTGCCGGGCTTGCCATCATTGCCGCTGGTGCAGTCACGCTTGCCACCACAGCTGGTGGCGTCGAGCGGCTCGTCGACAGCGAAGATGATGTCGGCCACGGTGACGTTGCGCGCCAGACGGGCGAGCGAATAGCCACCGCCCGGGCCGCGCACGCTGTCCACGAGTTCGTGGCGGCGCAGCTTGCCGAACAGTTGTTCCAGATAGGAGAGGGAAATATTCTGGCGCTGGCTGATCGCCGCGAGAGTGACCGGGCCGCTATGCTGCCGCATAGCCAGATCGATCATGGCAGTCACGGCGAAACGCCCCTTGGTGGTTAACCGCATGGTAGGTTTCCTGTGAATCCGTTGAACACCCGGGCCACCCGGCAATGACGCGTGGACGGCGGGAGAGCGAATACTTGAGTAATTGCCTCAAGTATAGCAAATTCCCGAGTAAATCGCTAGGTATCTCGGCGGAAAAAAACCGCGCCCACAGCGCGGTTCGTATGCTTTCGGGGCCCCGCTCCGGAGGCTACCGGGGGGTCACTATCGAGGGCCGACCGACCAGTCGCGCCGATCGCCCCTGCCGAGCAGACACTGCGAAATAGCGGATACCGACCCGCCACCACCGCCCTGCCACTACCGGGGGACCGACACCGGCGCCCCCGACAGGCACCTCTATCAGGCAGCCTGATATTGGGTCGCGCGCTTGCGCACCATCTCCAGCACGCCCTGACAGGCATCCTCGAGATAGTCGAGCACCTTGCCGAAACCTTCCGGGCCGCCGTAGTACGGATCGGGCACGGTGGCTTCTTCGAACTCATTGGCAAAGCGCATCAGCAGCATCAGCTTGTGCTGGTAGGCCTTGGGGCACTGCTGCTGCAGGGCAGACAGGTTGTCCCAGTCCATTGCGAGGATCAGGTCGTAGTCGCGGAAGTCTTCCGCGGTCACCTGACGCGCTTCGCATTGCGAGATGTCGTAGCCGCGCTTGCGGGCAGCAGCCTGGGCCCGGGCATCCGGGGCTTCGCCGATGTGGAAGGCATGCGTGGCGGCGGAGTCGATCCGCACGACGTCGGCCAGTCCGGCGTCGCTCACCAGATGGCGGAACACACCCTCTGCGCTCGGCGAGCGGCAGATGTTGCCCATGCAAACGAAAAGTACCTTGGTCATCATGGCGTAAAGTCTGCGGGAAAACCCGGAATTTAGCAAGCTTTTTTTGCGTTCCACCAAGGATTGGACGGTCGTGCGAAAACATGGTTTTCCCTCGACTTTACAAACACTTAGCACGCAACGCTCGGGTGAAAGCTGATTGAAAACCGGCCCCTTTTTGTGCAGACACTCCTGACGGGGCCGGACCCCTATTTATCTGACCAAAAAGGCTGCCGCTTCAGCTTTGCGTAAGCAATAAATGAGGCCATTGCGCCATATCAAGGCCGCCCGGGAGGCATCTCGTTGCGGTGCGGGCAAGCCCTGCCCCGCCGCAACCGAGGCGCCACGGGCGCCCGGCCTGACGGACGGGCGCCCGCGGCAAGCGCATCAGGCTCCGTCGAGCAGGACGCGATTCTTCAGCGCGTTGAGGGCATCGCGCGCGGCCGCCGCCTGCTCGAATTCGAGGTTGCGGGCGTGATCGATCATCAGCTTTTCGAGGCGCTTGATTTCACGCGCCAGCGCCTTCTCGTCGGTCAGCAACGCGGCCGGCACCGCGTCCTCGAGCATGTCGTGGTTCGCGGGGGCCACCACGCCGTCGATCAGTTCGCGCACGGCCTTGCTCACGCCGCGCGCCGTGATGCCATGGGCCGTGTTGTGCTCGATCTGCTTGGTCCGGCGGCGCTCGGTTTCGTCGATGGCGCGGCGCATCGAATCCGTCACGCGGTCGGCGTAGAGGATCGCGCGGCCGTTCAGATTGCGCGCGGCGCGGCCGATGGTCTGAATCAGGCTGCGCTCCGAGCGCAGAAAGCCTTCCTTGTCGGCGTCCAGAATCGCGACCAGCGACACCTCCGGAATATCCAGGCCCTCGCGCAGCAGGTTGATGCCCACCAGCACATCGAACGTGCCCAGACGCAGGTCGCGGATGATCTCGACGCGCTCCACCGTATCGATGTCGGAGTGCAGATAACGCACCTTGATGCCATGCTCGCTGAGGTAGTCGGTCAGGTCTTCGGCCATGCGCTTGGTCAGCGTCGTGACCAGCACGCGTTCCTGCGCCTGCACGCGGATGCGGATCTCGCCCAACAGGTCATCGACCTGGCTGTGCGCCGGCCGAATCTCCACGATGGGATCGACCAGGCCGGTGGGCCGCACCACCTGCTCGACCACGTTGTCGGCATGCTCTTTTTCGTACGCCGCCGGCGTGGCAGAGACGAACGTGCACTGGCGCATGCGCGCCTCGAACTCTTCGAGCTGCAGCGGCCGGTTGTCGAGCGCCGACGGCAGGCGGAAGCCATACTGCACGAGCGTATCCTTGCGCGCCCGGTCACCCCGAAACATGCCGCCCAGCTGGCCGATGGTCACATGGCTCTCGTCGATGAACATCAACGCGTCGGCCGGCAGGTAATCGATCAGGGTGGGAGGCGGTTCACCAGGCGCCGCGCCCGACAGATGCCGCGAGTAGTTTTCGATGCCCTTGCAGAAGCCCAGCTCTTGCAGCATTTCGAGGTCGAAGCGCGTGCGCTGCTCCAGCCGCTGCGCCTCCACGAGCTTGCCCTCACGCGTGAAGAACGCCAGGCGTTCGCGCAGCTCTTCCTTGATGGTCTCGATGGCACGCAGCACCGTTTCGCGCGGCGTCACGTAATGCGAGCCGGGGTAGACGGTGAAGCGCGGCACCTTCTGGCGCACCTTGCCGGTAAGCGGATCGAACAGCTCCAGCGTTTCGATCTCGTCGTCGAACAGCGTGACGCGCAGCGCCAGCTCCGGGCTTTCGGCCGGAAAGATATCGATGGTCTCGCCGCGCACACGGAACGCGCCGCGCGTGAAGTCCGCATCGTTGCGCGTGTATTGCATCGCCACGAGCCGCGCGAGCACCTCGCGCCGCGACACGCGGTCTCCGGCGCGCAGGATCAGCACCATCGCGTGGTAATCACCCGGATTACCGATACCGTAGATACACGACACCGTGCCCACGATCACCGTATCGCGGCGCTCGAGCAGGCTCTTGGTCGCCGACAGCCGCATCTGTTCGATGTGTTCGTTGATCGAGGAGTCCTTCTCGATGAACAGATCGCGCGTGGGCACGTAGGCTTCGGGTTGGTAGTAGTCGTAGTACGAAACGAAGTACTCGACGGCGTTTTTCGGAAAGAACTCGCGCATCTCGGCGTAAAGCTGCGCGGCGAGCGTTTTGTTGGGCGCGAGCACCAGCGCCGGACGACCCAGACGCGCGATCACGTTGGCCATCGTGTAGGTCTTGCCCGAGCCCGTGACGCCCAGCAAGGTCTGGTACATCAGGCCGTCTTCGACTCCCTGCACCAATCCGGCGATGGCGTCCGGCTGATCGCCCGCGGGCGGATACGGCTGGTAGAGCTGGAAGGGGCTGTTCGGGAAATCGACGTATCCAGGAGCGGTCATGCTAGACTGTCCTTGAGGGTAAACCCCCCATTATCCATAGCACCTCGGTGTGCGTCCATCCCACTCAATCTTGTCCCATGAGCACCCTTTTCGATTCCGTCGAACTCGCGCCGCGCGACCCCATTCTTGGCCTGAACGAGCAGTACAACGCCGATACCCGCCCCGGTAAAGTCAACCTGGGCGTGGGCGTGTACTACGATGATGAGGGACGCATCCCCCTGCTGGGCGCCGTCCGCAAGGCCGAGATCGCCCGCATCGAAGCCGCCGCCGCACGTGGCTACCTGCCGATCGAAGGGATCGCCGGCTACAACAAGGGCGCGCAGGCGCTGCTGCTGGGCAATGATTCCAAGCTCGCCGCCGAAGGCCGCGTGCTGACGACCCAGGCACTGGGCGGTACGGGTGCCCTCAAGATCGGCGCCGACTTCCTGCGTCAGCTGCTGCCGCAGTCGCAAGTGTTGATCAGCGACCCGAGCTGGGAAAACCACCGCGCGCTGTTTGAGCGCGCCGGGTTCACCGTCGGCACCTACCCCTATTACGACGCCAGCACCCGCGGCCTGAACTTCGACGCCATGCTCGCCGGCCTGCAGGCCGCGCCCGAGAAGACCGTCGTGGTGCTGCACGCGTGCTGCCACAACCCCACCGGCGTGGATCCCACCGCCGAGCAGTGGAAGCAGATCGCCGATGTCGTGAAGGCGCGCAACCTCGTGCCCTTCCTCGATATCGCCTACCAGGGCTTCGGCGAAGACCTCGAGCAGGACGCCGCCGTGGTGCGCATGTTCGCCGACCTCGGCCTCACCATGTTCGTGAGCTCGTCGTTCTCGAAGTCGTTCTCGCTGTATGGCGAGCGCGTCGGCGCCCTGACCGTGATCGCCGGCAACAAGGACGAGGCCACGCGCGTCCTGAGCCAGCTCAAGCGCGTCATCCGCACCAACTACTCCAACCCGCCCACCCACGGCGGCACCGTGGTCTCGACCGTGCTGAACACGCCCGAGCTGCTGGCCGAATGGAAGCAGGAACTCGCCGGTATGCGCGATCGCATCCGCGAAATGCGCAAGCAGCTGGTCGCCAAGATCGCCGAGGCCGGCGCCACCCAGGACTTCAGCTTCGTGCTGCGTCAGCGTGGCATGTTCTCGTACTCGGGCCTGACCTCGGCCCAGGTCGACCGTCTGCGCGAAGAGCACGGCGTGTACGCCGTCTCCAGCGGCCGCATCTGCGTGGCCGCGCTCAACAGCCGCAACATCGACGTCGTGGCCCGCGCCATCGCCGCCGTGCTGAAGTAAGCAGCTGCCTCCGAGGCCCGCGCGAGCGGGCCAACGAACCGAAGCCCACCCTCGCGGTGGGCTTTTGTTTGGGCGTCCGTCCCGTGGACTTGCTTTTTTCGGTATCGTCCCCCAGAATCACGCTGTATATACATACAGTCCGCATCTGGCGGATCATCGCCATGGCCACGAAACTCACGGAACGCCAGCAGGAAATCCTCAACCTCATCCGGCAAACCGTCGCCCGTACCGGTTTTCCGCCCACGCGCGCCGAGATCGCGCAGGCGCTGGGATTCCGCTCGCCCAACGCCGCCGAGGATCATCTGAAGGCGCTGGCACGCAAGGGCGCAATCGAGCTCACCGCCGGCGCCTCGCGCGGCATCCGCCTGAAAGACGCCGAGCCGGATGCCAGCGCACGTCAGCCGATGCTGCCCATGCCCAGCCTGTCGCAGCTGCTGCTGCCGCTGGTGGGCCGCGTGGCCGCCGGCAGCCCCATCCTGGCGGCCGAGCACGTCGAGCGCGAGGTCGGCGTCGACCCGGGCCTGTTCGCGCAAACCCCGGATTACCTGCTCAAGGTGCGCGGCATGAGCATGCGCGATGTCGGCATCCTCGAGGGCGACCTGCTCGCGGTCAAGCGCGCCTCCGAGGCCCGCAACGGTCAGATCGTCGTCGCCCGACTCGGCGACGAAGTCACGGTCAAGCGTCTGCAGTGCCAGAATGGCCGCATCGAGCTGCTGCCCGAGAATCCCGACTTCAGCCCGATCATCGTCGGCCGCGAAGACGAATTCGCCCTCGAAGGCATCGCGGTCGGCCTCATCCGCACGCAAGCGCTGCACTAGGCGCTCAGCGGCAGGCTCACCCGAGCCGCTCCGCCCCAATGAGCAAAGGCCCACGCACCGCGTGGGCCTTTTGCTTGCGCATTTTGTTTGTGCCGTGTGCTCGTGCCTTGCGCTTGCCTTGTGCTCGTGCCTTTGGCTTGTGCCTTGTGCTTTTGCCTTGTGCTTGTGGTCTCGCTCGTGCCTTTGCTACCGCGTCGCCTGCGTGCTTCAGCGGCCGGCCTGCCACCTGGCGTGCGCCGCCGGCCAGGCCTGCTCCGCATTCACTGCCAGCGGCGGGGATTCGCCCCGCAACAGCACCGACTCGAGGCTGTCGAGCGCGCTCATGCCATTGCGCAGATTTGCGTCGGCGGTATGGCCGGCGAGGTGCGGCGACACGAGCACCCCAGGCAGTTTCAACAAGGGGTGATCCGCGTCCAGGCGCCGCTCGCGCACGACATCGAGCGCAGCCCCGGCCAGATGCCCGCCGCGCAGGCGTTCCACCAAGGCGTCCTGATCGATGACCTCGCCGCGCGACACATTCACCAGCCAGGCATCGCGGCGCATCGCCGCGAGAAACGCGGCGTCGACGAGGCCCCGGGTCTGCGCGTTCAGCGCCACACAGGGCAGGACGAACTGACAGGCCTGCGCCAACGCCTCCGGCGAGGCGGGCCTGACCCAGGCGGGCAGCCGGGCGGGATCCCGGGTGCTGACATACACCTCCATGCCGAAGCCAAAATGCAGCATCGGCGCCAGCGCCGCGGCAATCGCGCCATAGCCCAGGATGCCGGCCCGACGGCCGTACAACTCCAGCGCCCGGCCAGAATAGCGGCTGCGCGTCTCGTCCCAGCCCGCCTCGTGCATGGCGGCGTCGATGCGAGACTGCTCGCGCGCCAGCATCAACATGCGCATGACCGCGAATTCCGCCACGCTGCGCGCGTTGCCGCCCGGCACGTTGCTGACCAGCACGCCGTGTTCGGAGCAGGCGGCCAACGGCACCACGTCGAGCCCCACGCCATGGCGGGCTACCATGATGAGGCGCGGCGCCAGCGTGCACAGGTCCTCGGGCAGATCATCGCGCGCGATCACGGCGTGCGCGTCCCTTAGCGCGACGCGCAGACTGGCCTCGCCGGGATCCAGCGCCACCCGGAAATCGAACAAGGCACGCGCGCGCGTCATCGCCTCCGGCGCCAGCGCACGCGTGCTCACCACGACATAGGGCTGAGCCTTCAATCGAGTGCCACTCCGAGTTGCTCGACGACCTTGCCCCACTTGTCGGTCTCGGAACGCACGTAGTCGGCGAACTGCTGCGGCGTTCCGCCCACGGCCTCGGCCCCTTCGCTCTGGAGCTTCTGCTTGATGACGGGCTCGGCCAGCACGGCGTTCACGTCGGCGTTGATGCGTGCCACGATCTCGTCCGGCGTGCGCTTGGGCACGAAATAGCCGAACCAGGAGCCCAGCGCGAACTTCGGATAGCCGCTTTCAGCGACCGTCGGTACGTTGGGCAGGCTGGGCGATCGGCGTTGCGTGGACACGGCCAACGGCACCAGCGCGCCAGAGCGCAGATGCCCCATGACCGAAGGGATGGTCGCGAACATGAATTGCACGCGGCCGCCCAGCAGATCGTTCAGCGCATCGGCGCCCTTGTAGGGAATGTGCGTCACTTCCACGCCCGCCTGTTGCGCGAACGTGGCGCATGACAGATGCGCCGCGGTGCCCACGCCGGTCGAGGCGCAGTTGTAGCCATTGGGCTTGGCCTTCATGCGCTGCACCAGTTCCGCCAGCGTCTTCACGTTGCTCGACGGGTGCACCACCAGAACGTTCGGCACGTCGGCGACGAGCACCACCGGCTTGAGATCCTTTTGCGGATCGAATGGCAGCTTGCGATACAAGGCGGGATTGACGGCAATCGGTCCGATCGAGTTGATCAGCAGTGTGTAGCCGTCGGGTGCCGCATTCACGACCGCCTGCGTGCCGATGTTGCCGCTCGCGCCGGGCTTGTTTTCCACCACCACCGACTGGCCCCAGCGCTGCGTGAGCGACGCACCGATTTCGCGCGCGAGGATATCCGTCGTGCCGCCCGCGGAGAACGCGACCACCACGGATACCGGCTTTTGCGGCCATGCGGGTTGCGCGGCGGAGGCGCCCGTCGCCATGGCGAGCGCCAGCACGCCGAACGCGCCAAGGCATCCACCACGCCGCCGCGCCCCGCGCCCTTCATGTTCGCGACGCGCGGTTTGCCCCGCTACGCCTTTGCCACGCCCGGCCTCGTCCGGGCAGCCCTCACGGGCAGCCTGCCATACCGAATCCATGCTTGTCTCCCTTTATTGGTCTTTGGTCGTCCGTCTGTGCGGCGACCTGGACCCATACTAGAGAGACGGCTGGCTGCCCTGCTTGAATTAATGGAAACGCCGCTATTCCATTTGGACGAGGGTGGGCCGCGGCAGCGCCAGGCTGCTGCGCCGCAACGTAACCATGCGGGGACTTCCGGACCGCGCCGCAGCGCCACATCCTCTCGGTTGCGCACGAGAGCCCGCGACGAACACCGCAAAAAAAAAGCCCGGACCGTTGGTCCGGGCTTCTCTTCAGTTCTGCTGCCTCCGATCCCGCGAGGCAAGCGGAGCCTGTGTCAGTGCTTGATCACCGGGTCGGTGGAGCCTGCCTCGACGGGCTTGGCCACCAGCGGCTCTTTGGAGGCTTCTTCCTCGGCGAGCGGTTCCGGCTGGCGTTCGAGCGCGAGCTCGAGCACCTTGTCGATCCAGCGCACCGGCACGATCTCGAGGAAGTTCTTCACGTTGTCGGGAATCTCGGCGAGATCCTTCACGTTTTCTTCGGGAATCAGCACCGTCTTGATACCGCCACGGTGCGCGGCCAGCAGCTTCTCCTTGAGACCGCCGATCGGCAGCACTTCGCCGCGCAGCGTGATCTCACCGGTCATGGCGACATCGGCACGCACCGGGATGCGCGACAGGGCCGACACCATGGCCGTCGTGATCGCGATACCGGCGGACGGGCCGTCCTTGGGCGTGGCACCCTCGGGCACGTGGACGTGCATGTCGTGCTTTTCGAACACGCTGTCCGCGAAGCCCAGACGGCGAGCGCGCGAACGCACCACCGTACGAGCGGCCTCGACCGATTCCTTCATCACATCGCCGAGCGAACCCGTGCGCTGAATGACGCCCTTACCCGGCATATCGGCGACTTCGATGGTCAGCAGATCGCCGCCCACTTCCGTCCATGCCAGGCCGGTCACCTGACCGATCTGATTTTCCTTTTCGGCCATACCGAAGGTATAGCGGCGCACACCGAGGTAGTCATTGAGGTTGGCCGCGTTGACGGTCACGGGACCGTCGGCGCGCACCTCGCCCTTGTCCTTCTCGGTCAGCAACTGCTTGACCACCTTGCGGCAGATCTTTCCGACTTCACGCTCGAGCGCACGCACACCGGCTTCGCGGGTGTAGTAGCGCACGATGTCCTGCAGCGCGCTTTCGTCGACGGTCAGCTCGTTTTCGCGCAAGCCGTTGTTCTTCATCAGCTTGGGCAGCAGGTGATCGCGGGCGATGTGGATCTTTTCCTCTTCGGTGTAACCCGAGAGGCGGATCACTTCCATACGATCGAGCAGCGCCGGCGGAATGTTCAGCGTGTTGCTGGTCGCCACGAACATCACGTCGGACAGATCGAAATCCACCTCGATGTAATGGTCCTGGAACGTGTGGTTCTGTTCGGGATCGAGCACCTCGAGCAGCGCCGACGAAGGATCGCCACGGAAGTCCATGCCGAGCTTGTCGATTTCGTCGAGCAGGAACAGCGGATTGCGCACGGCAACCTTCGACATGTTCTGCAGGATCTTGCCGGGCATCGAGCCGATGTACGTGCGGCGGTGGCCACGGATCTCGGCCTCGTCACGCACGCCGCCCAGCGCCATGCGCACGAACTTGCGATTCGTGGCTTTCGCGATCGACTGGCCGAGCGAGGTCTTGCCCACGCCCGGAGGGCCGACCAGGCACAGGATGGGCGCCTTCACCTTGTCCACGCGCTGTTGCACCGCGAGGTACTCGAGAATGCGTTCCTTGACCTTCTCGAGACCATAGTGGTCGTCGTCGAGCACGGTCTCGGCGTTGGCGAGCGAATTGTTGATCTTGCTCTTCTTGCGCCAGGGCAGATTGATGAGCGTGTCGATGTAGTTGCGCACCACCGTGGCTTCGGCGGACATCGGCGACATCAGCTTGAGCTTCTTGAGCTCGGCGTCGGCCTTCTTGCGCGCTTCCTTGGGCATGTGCGCCGCAAGGATTTTCTTCTCGAGCTCTTCGATATCAGCGCCCTCTTCGCCCTCGCCAAGCTCCTTCTGGATCGCCTTGACCTGTTCGTTGAGGTAGTAATCGCGCTGACTCTTCTCCATCTGCTTCTTCACGCGGCCGCGAATGCGCTTCTCGACCTGGAGAATGTCGATCTCGGTCTCGAGCTGCGTGAGCAGGCCTTCGAGGCGTTCGGAAGTGACGACGACCTCGAGCATCTTCTGCTTCTGCTCGAGCTTGAGCGGCAGATGCGCGGCGATCGTATCGGCCAGACGGCCGGCGTCGTCGATACCCGCCAGCGAGGTCAGGATCTCCGGCGGGATCTTCTTGTTGAGCTTCACGTACTGCTCGAACTGCGCCACGATGGCGCGGCGCAGCGCTTCCGTCTCCGAGCCCTGCGTGGTGTCGGGTTCGATGGGCGTGACTTGGCAGGTGAAGTGCGAATCGACGTCTTCGACGCTATCGATGCGGGCGCGCTGAGTGCCTTCGACCAGCACCTTAACGGTGCCGTCGGGCAGCTTCAGCATCTGCAGAATGCCGGCCACGCAGCCGATTTCGTAGACGTCTTCAGGAGTGGGGTCATCCTTGCCAGCGGACTTTTGGGCCACCAGCATGATGCTCTTGCCCGCTTCCATGGCTACCTCGAGCGCTCGGATCGAACGAGGGCGGCCGACGAACAGCGGGATGACCATATGCGGGAACACCACCACATCACGCAGCGGCAAGAGCGGCAGATCGATCGGGTCGGAAGGCAGGGTCTGGCTAGCAGACATAGATAGGTTCCTCGTGTGCGACGTTTGGGGGACAGAAAGCCCGTGGCTTTTCACGTCGATTACGTCCGATATGGGAACAATAGCCGAAAATTCAAGTGGCAGGCGGCAAGACCCTTTCCGATTCCCAAAAAAGCCGTTAATGAACGGTTTTTTTATCTTTCCTTGCGTATCCGCCGCGTAAGGCGCGCGAGCCTGCGGCACACCTGACTTGCGCGCCGCGCGTCGAGAGCACCTGTCATTGCGCGTTGCATCGGCCCCTACTCGGTTACGGTTGCGCAACGCGCGCTTGCCGGTGCCGCAATGAGAAAACCCGTCACGAGGACGGGTTTTCGGTCTTGCCGGCAACGCGCGGCGATCAGGCCGCGGCGTCGCGCACTTCGGATTCGCCAGCAGGCTTGGCGGCGGTCGCGTTCTCGTCGTTGTAGATCAAGAGCGGCTTGCCGCTGCCTTCGATCGCGCCGTCGTCGAGGACCACGCGGCTGACGTTGCCCTGCGAGGGCAGGTCGTACATCGTGTCGAGCAGCGAACCTTCGAGGATCGAGCGCAGACCCCGGGCGCCGGTCTTGCGCTTGAGCGCCTTGCGCGCAATCGCCTTCAGCGCGTCCGGACGCACGTCGAGTTCGGCGCCTTCCATGGCGAACAGCTTCTGGAACTGCTTGATCAGCGCGTTCTTCGGCTCGGTCAGGATCTGCACCAGGGCAGCCTCGTCGAGCTCGTCGAGCGTGGCGACCACGGGCAGACGGCCGACCAGTTCGGGGATGAGACCGAACTTGATCAGATCTTCCGGCTCGACTTCGCTGAACAGCTCGCCGACACCGCGCTCGGACTTCGCGCGCACGGAGGCGGAAAAGCCGATGCCCGATTTCTCGGTGCGATCGCGAATCACCTTTTCGAGCCCGTCGAAGGCGCCGCCGACGATGAACAGGATGTTGGTGGTGTCGACCTGGACGAAGTCCTGGTTGGGATGCTTGCGGCCGCCCTGCGGGGGCACCGAAGCGACGGTGCCTTCGATCAGCTTGAGCAGCGCCTGCTGCACGCCCTCGCCCGACACATCACGGGTGATGGAGGGGTTGTCGGACTTGCGCGAAATCTTGTCGATCTCATCGATGTAGATGATGGCGCGCTGCGCCTTCTCGACATCGTAATTGCAGTTCTGCAGCAGCTTCTGGATGATGTTTTCGACGTCTTCACCCACATAACCGGCTTCGGTCAGGGTGGTCGCGTCGGCCATCACGAACGGCACGTTGAGCATGCGCGCCAGCGTCTGCGCGAGCAGCGTCTTGCCCGAGCCCGTCGGCCCGATCAGCATGATGTTGCTCTTGGAGAGCTCGACCTCGTCGCCCTTGATTTCGCCATGGCGAATGCGCTTGTAGTGGTTGTACACCGCTACCGCCAGCATGCGCTTGGGCGAAGTCTGACCAATGACGTATTGGTCGAGGAAGGTCTTGATCTCAGCCGGGGTGGGCAGCTCGGAACGAATCGCCGCACGCGCGGTGGCTTGCGCCTCCTCGCGGATGATGTCGTTGCACAGGTCGATGCATTCATCGCAGATGAATACGGACGGACCCGCGATCAGCTTGCGGACTTCGTGCTGGCTCTTGTTGCAGAAAGAGCAATGCAGCACTTTTGCGTCTGCCGATCCCTTTTTGTCAGGCATAAGTGTTTCGTATCTCTGGTGAGGACACCCGCCGCGAAGGCGGCGGGTGCACATTCAACGCTTATCGAATCTGGCGGCAGTACAGGGGCCTGGGCGGCCCTGCGGTGGCGTGATTACACGTCAGCGCGGGAAGCCAGAACCTTGTCTACCAGACCATACGATACCGCATCTGCAGCCGACATGAAGTTGTCACGCTCGGTGTCTACGGCGATGCGTTCCACAGGCTGGCCGGTGTTGTCGGCCAGGATCCGATTCAGCCGCTCGCGCAGGTCCAGGATCTCGCGGGCCTGGATTTGAATATCCGTGGCCTGACCCTGGGCACCGCCCGACGGCTGGTGAATCATGATGCGGGAATTGGGGAGCGAGAAACGCTTGCCCTTCTTCCCGGCTGCCAGCAGGAACGCACCCATGCTCGCCGCCAGGCCCGTGCACAACGTCGACACATCGGGCTTGATGAACTGCATGGTGTCGTAGATGGCCATCCCGGCATACACCGACCCGCCGGGCGAGTTGATGTAGAACGAGACGTCCTTGTCAGGATTCTCCGATTCCAGGAACAGCAACTGAGCGACCACGAGGTTGGCGGTCGCATCGTTGACCGGACCCACCAGGAAGATCAGCCGCTCGCGCAGCAGGCGCGAGTAGATGTCGTAGGCCCGCTCGCCGCGGCCCGATTGCTCGACCACCATGGGGATGTAGCCCAGGCCGGTCGGCGTGACGGACGAGCCGCCGTTCATCGCTGCATAGAAATCGGTGAAACGCTGCATATTTATGCCATCCCCATCAACTGGTCGAAGGCCACCTTCTCGTCGGTAACCTTGGCCTTTTCCAGCACGTAGGCCACCACGTTGTCCTCCAGCACGATCGCTTCGATTTCGGCGCGGCGCTGGCGGTCGGACAGATAGTAGCTGACAACCTGAGCGGGCTGCTCGTAGTTCTGGGCGAACTCTTCGATGCGGGCGCGCACTTGCTCCGGCTTGGCCTGCAGTTGGTTCTGCTTGACCAGTTCGGAGACGAGCAGGCCCAGGCGCACGCGGCGCTCGGACTCGCCGGCGAAGATTTCTTCGGGCATCGGAACGCTTTCGGCGTTGGGCACGCCACGCTGCTTCAGCTCTTCACGGGCTTCGGCGATGCGGCCTTGCACGTCGTTGCTCACGAGCGCCTTGGGCACGTCGAACTTGGCGGCTTCGACCAGGGCATCCATCACGCTGGTCTTGGTGCGGCCTTGCGAGCGAACCTTGACTTCACGTTCGATGTTGGTGCGGATGTCGGCCTTGAGCTTTTCGACGTCGGCATCGGCTTGGCCCAGCGACTTGGCGAA
The DNA here is from genome assembly GCF_002261315.1 of Bordetella genomosp. 5. Classification (NCBI taxonomy): domain Bacteria; kingdom Pseudomonadati; phylum Pseudomonadota; class Betaproteobacteria; order Burkholderiales; family Alcaligenaceae; genus Bordetella; species Bordetella genomosp. 5. Next base: position 98,437 of record NZ_NEVP01000004.1, on the reverse strand, counting down.
CTCGGCGTTGACTTCGGGCAGCACGCCCTCGGCAACTTCCTTGATCGTGATCGTGAACTCGGCGGTCTTGCCGGCCACTTCCTTGCCTTGGTAGTCGTCGGGGAACTTGAGCGGGAAGACCTTGGTCTCGCCAGCCTTCAGGCCACGAGCCGCTTCTTCGAACTCGGGCAGCATGCGGCCCTGGCCCAGAACGAACGGGAAGTTTTCGGCGGTGCCGCCTTCGAAGGCGACGCCGTCGATCTTGCCGGCGAAGTCGAGGACGACGCGGTCGCCGTCTTGCGAGGCGCGGTCTTCGCGGGTTTCGAAAGTGGCGCGTTGCTTGCGCAGCACGTCGAGCGTCTTGTCGACTTCAGCGTCCGACACTTCGGTGTCGTAGCGGGTCACGGCGAGCGACGACAGATCGGGCACGGTCACTTCGGGGTACACCTCGAAGGTGGCGCTGAACGCCAGCGTGCTTTCGTCGACACCTTCGGTCTTGGGCTCGAGGGTCGGCATGCCGGCGACGCGCAGCTTGGCGCCTTCGACGGCCTGCTCGAACGCACGGCCGACCTGGCTGTTGATCACGTCGTAGCGGATGCTGGGGCCTTGGGTGCGCTCGATCATGGCCATCGGAGCCTTACCGGGACGGAAACCGGGGACCTTGGCGGTGCGGGCCACGCGCTTGAGTTGCGCCTGGACTTCCTTTTCGACGTCAGCGACCGAGACGGCCAGATCAATACGGCGCTCGAGGCCGGAGAGGGTTTCAACCACAGGCTGCATTAAAAGACCTATTTTCCGAGGGGTAACGAGGGAGAAATGGAGAACGAAACGAGCTAAACGGGCCATTTTACCGGAAAGTTGCAGAAGCACCGCAAGCCCTGTCCCGGCCCCCAAAAGCGCCCTGGGGGAACTGCCTCATATCGTCACGGTCTGATAGCCCCGTTGTCGTCTGGCGTTGATAGAATTTCGCCCGCCTGGAACACCGCTACACCCATAACAATTCAACTTATAGCTCGCCTACCTCATGAACGAACACCGCCAACCCCGCCTGGGCCTCCTGCCCGCCCTCATCTTCAGCTCACGCTGGCTGCAGCTGCCGCTCTACCTCGGCCTCATCGTGGCGCAGGGCGTCTACGTCTTCCTGTTCCTCAAAGAGCTGTGGCATTTGGTGTCGCACACCAACAGCTTCGGCGAGATGGAGATCATGCTGATCGTGCTCGGCCTCATCGATGTGGTGATGATCTCGAACCTGCTCGTCATGGTGATCGTGGGCGGGTACGAAACCTTCGTTTCGCGACTGCGCCTCGAAGGCCACCCGGACCAGCCCGAGTGGCTCAGCCACGTGAATGCCAGCGTCCTCAAAGTGAAGCTCGCGATGGCCATCATCGGCATCTCGTCGATCCACCTGCTGCGCACCTTCATCGAAGCCGGCAACCTGGGTGGCGCCAACGCGCGCTTCACCGAGACCGGCGTGATGTGGCAGACCATCATCCATGTCGTCTTCATTCTGTCGGCGATCGGTATCGCGTACGTCGACAAGCTGACCAACAACGGCGCGGGCGCGAACGCACATCTGCATCGCGCGCCCCACGCCTGACGCGGCCCGCGCGGCGCGGGCACGAGCTGCCCGCCCGTCCGCATGCGCCTCGCCACCAAAGCAAAAAGCCCCTTTTTCAAGGGGCTTTTTACATGGGGCGAAGGAACCTCGCCCTGAGATCGCTCAGGTCGCGACCTTGATGTTCTTGGCGCTCGGACCCTTGGGGCCTTCACCGACCTCGAAGGTCACGCGCTGGTTCTCCTGCAGCGACTTGTAGCCTTCGCTGCGGATCTCGGAGTAATGGGCGAAGAGATCTTTGCTGCCGTCATCGGGCATGATGAAGCCATACCCTTTTTCTGCGTTGAACCACTTAACGATACCGGTTGCCATGGTGAGTCCTTGAGCCTAAAAAGCGACGAATCGCGGAGCGCCAGATGATCAAGGGAACACGGTGACAACGATACTTGCCGGCCAACTGCCCGGCGCCACACGACTTGAAGATCTCGCCAGCCCAGTTTAGGTGTGCGGCGGAACAACGGTCAAACTTTCAGGAAACCACTTGTTATTCACTACATTGGACACATGTTGTTTCAATGTCGTGAGACCCCTGTCTTTCGGGGGGTGGCGGCGGCGCCACACTGCCCTGTCCCTCTCGCGAACTGTCGGCGCCAGGGGCTGTTCTCAGCCAGCGAAACCGCCCTCGGCCAGGAAGCGTTGCTCTTCGATGGTGCTGTCGCGCCCCAGGCTGGCGTTACGATGCGGGAAGCGGCCGAAGCGAACAATAATATCGCGGTGAATAATCGCCCAACGCAATGTCTCGGCGTCGAGGTCCGACATTAATGACACCGATTCAGTTTGGGCCGCGAGATCCTCGGCATGTTCAAACGGCAAATAAATAAAGTGCCGCATTTCAATATCGACCTTACGGTCGTTTCCGGCCTGAATCGCGCGGCGCGCGATGGCCAGCGCGAGGCCGTCCGTGGCGAACATGTGACCGGTGCCCCGGAACGCATTGCGGGGGAACTGATCGAGCAGGATCAGCAGCGCCAGCACGCCGTCGACCGTGCCTTCCCATGCCGCCAGCTCGCCGCGCGCCGCGGCGAAGTGCGCCCCCAGAAAGCGGGCACGAAAATCCCGGTCGAACGCCTCGTCGCGGGCGAACCACCTGGCCGGGCCCGCCGCACGCCAGAAGCGCACGACCTCCTCGGGGGTGAGAGCCGACGGGGGATCGAAGGAAAGCTCGGTCATGTGGGGTCCTGGCGCAGAGGGCGCGGCGCAGGCATGCGCACGGCGCCCAGAAATGAAAAAAGCCCCTTGCGGGGCTTTTCGCGGTTCAGTTACCTGTGAATTACAGGACCTGAATCTTGGTGGCTTGCGGACCCTTGGGACCCATCGCCGTCACGAAGCTGACGCGCTGGTTCTCTTCCAGGGACTTGAAGCCGTTGGCTTGAATTTCGGAGAAGTGGGCGAACAGGTCCTTGCCACCCGCTTCCGGGGTGATGAAGCCATAGCCTTTTTCTGCGTTGAACCACTTAACGACGCCGGTTTCCATACTGTATTTCCTAGAGATTTATGGGCAAGAGAGCCCGGGACCACGATTCAATCAAGGAGAGGACAGCAGAACAATAACGGTCGCCGGATAAGGCACGGCACTGAACAAACTTCGCAACACTTGACCTCGTGTACCGCCACTATCGTCAGGTTCCTCTCCCAAGTCAACATAATCCTCAAAATTACGTACCAATAGTGCAACAAATAGAAACTGCGGTAACCGCTTGCTTATTATTTGCGCGGACGCGTCTACGCGCCCCATTTACTAATAATCAAATGGGGCGAATTTAAACTGTGATAAGCGTTTTGAAGAGTCCGGTCAGTCGACCGGCAAGCCAAGCAGATCCAGCGCCGCGCCGAAGCTGTCCGCATCGGCGCAAAAGAAAACGGCGAGGTCGCCCGGGTTGATGTTTTCCAGCACTTCGTCGATCTGCGCCTGCGCTTCGTCGACGCTGTCGACCGAGGCTGCGTGGATCGCCGCGCCCTCACCCACACGCTCGGGCGGGACGAAGTCCGCGATGGCGTCGAGATCGGGAGCGCCAAGCACGACGTACGTGGCGAGCACGGCGCCATCGATTGTCGTGTCCAGGCTGAGGCCGCCTTCGAACTCGCCAACCTGGCGACTGCTGATTTCCATGATGAAATTCCTAACGTTGCCGCTCGAGAGCGGCGTCAATTCATGAGCGCGGCATACGCCGCGCCCGGATGCGCCGTGCGAGCAACGCACAGGCAGCACCAATTACCAGCGAGAACAGTGCCGCCGCGATAGCGAGCAACGGCGCCTGCCCGGCGAACGCGCCATCGCGCGTCAGCACCCATACGACCACCGCCGCCACCCCAGCCCAGGCCAGCACGCCTGACAGCGTACTGCCCAGGGCACGCGCCTGGCCACTGAGCCAACCGCTCAGCAACGCCAGTGCCACCATCGAGGCCATGGCCCAATAGAGCAGCTCGTAGTCCACGGGATCAGGGTCGGGAGAGAAGGGGCTGGCCACCCGGCGCGCGCGCCGCGCCAGCACCATAGCGGGATCGGACGGCCATTATAGAGGACTTGCGGCAGGCCGCCGCGCGCCCGGCGGCCGAGGGCGCTGGCGAGCCTTGCGACGCGGCAGGAACCGCGCCAGGCGGTAGCGCCGTGCTTAGAAGCGGTAGCTGTAGCCGACGTTGAAGGTCAGCTCACGTTTGACGATATCGCCGCGGCCGTAGCGCAGGTCGGCGAAGCCACGGTGGGCGCCGGATGACACCTGCATGCCGCCGCCGAGCTGCCAGCGGTCGCCGGGCAATTCCACGTCATAAGTGCTGCTGCCGAACTTGATCGTGTCATCGTTGGAGAACTGATGCAGGTACGACGCGGTGGCATAGGGCCGCAGCGTGGTGCCGCCACTGAGCTGGAAGTCGCGCCCGGCGCGCACGCCTGCGCGGCCCTGCACCGAGGTCTGGCTGCTGCGCGTGTAGATCGCCTGCAACTGCGGCTCGACGAACCATTGATCTTCGAGTTGCAAGTGATAGCCCAACTCGACGCTGCCGCTGTACGTGGTGTGCTTGACGTCATCTTTGTAGGTGCCGAGGTTGAGCGGCAGATCGAACTCGACCTCGTCCTTGATGCGACCGACCTTGCTGACCGCATCGACGTAGAAGCCGCCGTTGTCGACGTACGTCAGGTAGGTGCCGAGATAGCGGCTGCGGCTCTTGCCTTTCATGATGTCGTTGTCGTCCTGGTCGGCATGCCCCAGCCCCACGTACGCACCGAGAAACAGCTTGCCGGTCGAGAGATCCCAGCCGTAGTCGCCGCCGATGGCGCCCACTTCGACGTCATTGTCGAACTTGCCGGCATCGTCGCCGTCGATCTTGTAGCGGCTGCCGCCCCCACGTGCCCACAGGCCGCCCCGGCCGCCGTTGCGCAACTCGCCCTGGCGCTGACCCGCCACGCCCAACTCGGACTCGAGCAAGAGCAAGGATCCGGTCTGACCCATGGCGACCCCTTCCGCGCCGCGTCGATTGATTTCGGCCCGAACCTGAGCGGGCGTGACCAACTGAGCCTGCGCCGCGGGCGCCACCCAGGCGCTCGTTGCCACGGCTGCCAGGGAAAGCGTTACGGCCAGCGGGAGTCTTGCGGGAGCCTTTGCCATTGCCATCGATCCATCCTCGAGGAAAAAATGAAACCCGGTCGGTGCCAAGCGTTGCACCGCCATTTTCTATACAAAATACAAAATTTATTCTATCGATGGTGTCCGCCCCCAAATGTTTCAGACACCAGGCAAAACCGGGCGTAATTCATAGGGATGGCCGAGTGTTGCGAAAAAACACCTATGTAACGGGGCATTTGCGTACCGCCCGCCCGCACCACCAGGCCCGCGCCGGGGCGTCCGGCCCGCGCGATCGGTTGCCCTTTTTCATCCTTGGGCGGCCCCGCGCTTGCCCTGTCACGAATTTGGGCCCCAGAATGGTTCTGCAAGCAGCCTCCGGGCACCCGGCCCGCCCTCCACGACTACCGATATCGACACAGCCTCCATGCCCACGCGGTTTTTGTTTGTCCCGTCCCGCCCTCCGTTGCATGCCCGTTCGCAGCGCGTGTGTCGTGGAGGCGCGCTGTCGGGCAGCGTCGCGGCCCTGGCGCTCTTGGCGGGGTGCGGATCGACGGCGTGGTTCCAGGATGAAGGGCCGGCGCTGACGCCCGCGCCCGGTGCGACGACCTTCGTTTTCATACGGCATGCCGAAGTGCCGGTGGCGGGGCTGGGCCAGTTGAGCTGCCGCGGCCTGAATCGGGCGATCGCGCTGGTGCAGCGGCTGCCTCGCCGGGTGGGTCCGCCGCAGGCCGTGTTCGCGCCCTCGCCCGCGGTGCAAAAGATGGAGAGTGGGCAGGCGTACAGCTACGTGCGTCCGCTCGCGACGGTCACGCCGCTCGCCGTGCAATACGGCCTTCCGGTGCAGGCGCAGATCGGTTACGACGACGCCAAAGGATTGGCGAATGCCCTCGATGCGGCCGATCTGCGAGGCCGTACGGTCGTCATCGCGTGGGACCATCGAACCCTCCCCGAGGCGGTCAGACTGATACTCGACCGCCACCAGGGGCCCTCGGCCTCCGTGCCCGCCTGGCGTGGCAGCGACTTCGATTCGATCTATGTGGTGCGCGTGCCCGCCAACAAGGGTCCCGCGGCCTTCATTCAGATGTCGCAGGAATTGGACAGGCTGCCCCAGACCTGCCCGGGCACGTGAGCGGCGCAGGGTCGCGCACCGCGCCCGGAATGTGATCGGGCCACCTGAATAGAAAAATGCCGGCGTGTGCCGGCGTTTTCGATGTAGCGGCTTTCGATGGGGCAGCGCCGCATCTCGAGTCAGTCAGGCAGCGCGAGCCCACCCCAGGCGATCGAAGTGTGCGACTGCGTCGTGCACGAGCGCCTCGGCCTGAAGCCGCGCGGCGGGCTCGCTGCGTTCGGGACGCGTGGCATAGGAGTAGCAGGCCTGCCGGCCGGCATCCAGCTCAAAGGAGATGTTGACGCGGCCGACGTATTTACCGGAAGCAAGCGGTGTCACGTTGATATGGACCTTCGCAGACACCGAGTCTCCCGAGATGCATGGCTGTGTCCCTGAATCTTACGCGGACGGCTCGACGACCGCCACCGGCTTGTGCACATGCAGACATGCATCGACCGACTGACTTGATTTCAGGCAAAGCGCGAACGCCTGAGCCTCGCCCACCGTGGAAAAAACATACTGCACACGGTCCACGATGACCGAAGAATCCATGATCACCAAATGCATGCCTGGCTCCCGAGTTCGTCATGCAGAAGGGCCAGCAACCCCCATGCCTGCATACAGCAACCCGTCAGCTGGCGCCGCGCGCGAGGTGGGGCGAGCCGGGGGGGCTAGGCTTGGGGCTTGGAGCTTGAGGCTTGGCGGCCGTGGGGCTGGGGTCAGGCCGACCACTTAGGCCGACCACTTAGGCCAACCACTCAGGCCGACCGGTTAGGCTTGACCGGTCCGGCCGACCGATTGTGCCGATCGAGTGTGCCGACCGAATATGCCGACCGACTAGCCCGGCATCACGACATGAATGGGGTTGGTGCGAAGGGCGGGACTCGAACCCGCACACCTGTTACGGCGTCAGGACCTAAACCTGGTGCGTCTACCAATTTCGCCACCTTCGCAAAAGGCCAAGCCCGCTATTGTAGCTTGCTTGTTAAAATCGTGCGCTATGAATCCGCGTCTCGATGCCCTGCATCCCTATCCCTTTGAAAAACTGCGTGGTCTGCTGGCCTCGGGCGGCACGCCGCCGGATGGCCTCGCACCCATCAATTTGTCGATCGGTGAGCCCAAGCACGCCACGCCCGCACTCGTGGGCGAGGCGATCAATGCGCACCTGAACGGCCTGTCCGTGTACCCGGCGACCAAGGGCACGCCGGCGCTGCGCGAGGCGATCGCGCAATGGCTGGCACGCCGCTACAGCATTCCGGCGCCCGACGCCGACACGCAAGTGCTGCCCGTGCTGGGTTCGCGCGAAGCCCTGTTCGCCTTCACCCAGGCCGTCATCGATCCGGCGGCGGATTCGCTGGTCGTCTGCCCGAACCCCTTCTATCAAATCTACGAAGGCGCGACCGTGCTCGCGGGCGCCCGCCCCTTCTACGTCAACGCCGATCCCGCGCGCGACTTCAACCCCGACTGGAACGCCGTCACGGAAGACGTGTGGCGCCAGACGCGGCTGGTGTTCGTGTGCACGCCCGGCAACCCCGCGGGCAACGTGATGCCGCTGGAAGACTGGCGCACGCTGTTCGCGCTGTCGGACCGCTACGGCTTCGTCATCGCGTCCGACGAGTGCTACTCCGAAATCTATTTCGACGAGGGCGACGCGCCGCTGGGCGGCTTGCAGGCCGCACGCCGGCTCGGCCGCGACACGTACAAGAACCTCGTCGTGTTCTCGAGCCTGTCCAAGCGCTCGAACGTCCCGGGCATGCGCTCCGGCTTCGTGGCGGGCGATGCCGCGCTGATGGCGCGCTTCCTGCTCTATCGCACCTATCATGGCAGCGCCATGAGCCCCGTGTTCGCGGCGGCCAGCGTCGCCGCCTGGAACGACGAGGCCCACGTTCAGGAAAACCGCCGCCTCTATCGCGCCAAGTTCGAAGCCGTTACGCCCATCCTGGCGCGGGTGCTCGACGTGCGCATGCCGCAGGCTTCGTTTTACCTGTGGGCGCCTACCCCGGGCTGCGACCAGGCCTTCGCCCGCGACCTTTACGGACGCACCGGTGTTACCGTGCTGCCGGGCAGCTTCCTGGCGCGCGAGACGCGCGGGGTGAATCCCGGCGCCGGCCGTATCCGCATCGCGCTGGTGGCGCCGCTGGACCAGTGCGTCCAGGCCGCCGAACGCATCGTGCATTTTGTGCAGACTTCCGTCTGATCCCTTGACCAACCCTCTCAACACCGAGCCGTCATGACTCTCGACCTCCAGACCACCATTGAAAAAGCCTGGGACGACCGGGCCAACCTGTCTCCCTCCGACGCCAGCGCCGCCGTGCGCGAAGCCGTCGAACACACTATCGACGCCCTCGACCAGGGCCGTCTGCGCGTGGCCGAGAAGATCAACGATCAATGGACCGTGCATCAATGGATCAAGAAGGCCGTTCTGCTGTCCTTCCGCCTGTCCGACAATGAAGTCATGGGCGCCGATCCTCTCACGTTCTACGACAAGGTGCCGACCAAGTTCGCCGGCTTCGGCGACGCGGCCTTCAAGGCAGGCGGCTACCGCGTGGTGCCCCCGGCCGTCGCACGCCGTGGCTCCTTCATCGCCCGCAACGTGGTGCTGATGCCCTCGTACGTCAACATCGGCGCATACGTCGACGAAGGCACGATGGTCGACACCTGGGCCACCGTGGGCTCGTGCGCCCAGATCGGCAAGAACGTCCACCTCTCGGGCGGCGTCGGCATCGGCGGCGTGCTCGAGCCGCTGCAGGCCAACCCCACCATCATCGAAGACAACTGCTTCATCGGCGCGCGCTCCGAAGTGGTCGAAGGCGTGGTGGTCGAAGAAAACTCGGTCCTGGCCATGGGCGTGTTCCTGTCGCAAAGCACCAAGATCTACGATCGCGCCACCGGCAAGATCACGTATGGCCGCGTGCCCTCGGGTTCGGTCGTGGTGCCGGGCTCGCTGCCTTCCGAAGACGGCTCGCACAGCCTGGCTTGCGCCGTCATCGTCAAGCGCGTGGACGCACAGACCCGCGCCAAGACCAGCATCAATGAGCTGCTGAGGGCCTGATGAGCAACGCCGTACTGGAACTGGTCAAGGACCTGATCGCCCGCCCGTCCGTCACGCCGGCCGACGTGGATTGCCAGAAGCTGCTCGCCGATCGGTTGACGCGCGTCGGCTTCACGTGCGAAACCATCGCCCGCGGGGATGTCACCAATCTGTGGGCACGGCGCGGCACGCGCGGTCCCGTGACGGTGTTCGCCGGCCACACCGATGTGGTGCCGCCGGGCCCGCGTGAAAAATGGGAAAGCGATCCGTTCGTGCCGACCGAGCGCGACGGGTTCCTGTACGGCCGCGGGGCGGCCGACATGAAGAGCTCGATCGCCGCCTTCGTGGTGGCGGCCGAAGAATTCGTGGCGGCCCACCCCGACCACGAGGGCTCCATCGCCCTCCTGATCACCTCCGATGAAGAAGGACCCGCCATCGACGGCACCGTGATCGTGTGCGATGCGCTGCGCGAACGCGGCGAACAGCTCGACTACTGCATCGTCGGCGAGCCCACCTCGGGCGCCGTGCTGGGCGACACCTGCAAGAACGGCCGCCGCGGCTCGCTGTCGGGTGCACTGACCATCAAGGGCATCCAGGGCCACGTGGCTTATCCGCATCTGGCGCGCAACCCCGTGCATCAGTTCGCGCCCGCCCTGACCGAACTGGTCGGCATCGAGTGGGACCAGGGCAACGAATACTTCCCGCCCACTACGTTCCAGGTGTCGAACCTGAACGCCGGCACCGGCGCGACCAACGTCGTGCCGGGCGAGGCGGTGGCGCAATTCAACTTCCGCTTCTCGACGGCGAGCACGCCCGAGTCGCTGAAAGAACGCGTGCATGCCGTCCTCGACAAGCACGGGCTCGAATACGATCTCGAGTGGGAACTGGGTGGCGAGCCCTTCCTGACGCCGCGCGGCTCGCTGACCGATGCCCTGGTACAGGCCATCGCCGCCGAAACCGGCGTGACCGCCGAGCTCTCGACCACCGGCGGCACGTCCGACGGCCGCTTCATCGCCAAGATCTGCCCGCAGGTCATCGAGTTCGGCCCCGGCAATGCCACCATCCACAAGGTCAACGAGCGCGTCGAACTCGCCAGCCTCGAACCCCTGAAGAACATCTATCGCCGCACGCTGGAAAACCTGCTGCTGGCGCGTTGAATTGCACATGGCCACTACTGACCGTCAAGAACTGCAGACCCTGCGCGACCTGATCCGCTATGGCGTATCGCGCCTGAACGCGGCCAAGGTGGCGCTGGGGCATGGATCGGACAACGCCTGGGACGAAGCCGTCTATCTGGTGCTGCACGGACTGCATCTGCCGCCCGACACGCTGGATCCGTTCCTCGATGCCCGCGTTCTCGCCAAAGAGCGCGAGCGCGTGCTCGACCTGATCGATCGCCGCGTGAGCGAGCGTCTGCCGGCCGCCTACCTCACGCACGAAGCGTGGCTGCGCGGCCATCGCTTCTATGTCGATTCGCGTGTCATCGTGCCGCGCTCGCCCATCGCCGAGTTGCTCGACGAAGGCTTGTCGCCCTGGGTGCAGGACGCCAACGACGTGCAGTACGCGCTCGACATGTGCACGGGCTCGGGTTGCCTGGCCATCCTGAGCGCGCTGGCCTTTCCGTACGCCGAGGTCGACGCGGTCGACCTGTCGCCCGAGGCCCTCGACGTGGCGCGCCGCAACGTCGACGACTTCGGTCTGCAGGATCAGGTCACGCTGCACGCCAGCAACCTGTTCGACAGCCTGCCCGAGCGCGCCTATGACGTCATCGTCTGCAATCCGCCGTACGTCAACAGCGCATCGATGGACGCCTTGCCGCCCGAGTACCGGCACGAGCCGGCGCTGGCGCTGGCCGGCGGCACCGACGGCATGGACCTGGTGCGCCGCATCCTCGAAGCCGCACCGCGCTATCTGAGCGAGCAGGGCGTGCTGGTGCTCGAGATCGGCCACGAGCGCGATCACTTCGAGGCCGCCTTCCCCGACCTGCATCCCGTGTGGCTGGAAACGGCGCAGGCCAGCGACCAGATCCTGCTGCTTACGCGCGAGCAACTGACGCTGTGATACGTGCTTCTGGATTGACGCTGCGCCGCGGCACCAAGGTGCTGCTCGATGGTGCGGACTTCGTGGTGCACCCTGGCGAACGCGTCGGCATCGTCGGCAAGAACGGCGCGGGCAAATCCTCGCTGTTCGGCTTGCTGACCGGCGAGCTCGACCTGGACGCCGGCAACGTCGACCTTCCGGCCGGCTGGCGTATCGCCAGCGTGGAGCAGGAGATCTCGAGCACCGAGCGGCCGGCGCGCGAGTTCGTCATCGACGGCGACGTGCATCTGCGCGCGCTGCAGGCGCAACGTGCCGCGCTCACCGACGACCAGGGCACGCAGATCGCCGAGACCGAGGCGGCCCTGACCGAGGCGGGCGTCTGGAGCGCCGCCTCGCGGGCGGAGCAGTTGCTGGCCGGCCTGGGCTTCAAGCCCGACGAGTGGATGAAGCCCGTCGAAAGCTTCTCGGGCGGCTGGCGCATGCGCATCGCGCTGGCCCGCGCGCTGATGGCGCCCTCCGAACTGCTGCTGCTGGACGAGCCGACCAACCACCTGGACCTCGACGCCATGCTGTGGCTCGAGAAGTGGCTGGCCGCCTATCAGGGCACCGTCCTGCTGATCTCGCACGATACGGAGTTCCTCGACGCGGTCGCGCGCGCGATTCTGCATTTCGATCACGGCAAGCTCGTCCGCTACAAGGGCGGCTACCAGGACTTCCTGTTGCAGCGCGCCGAGCGCCTGCGCCAGGCGTCCATCGCCATCGATCGCCAGAACCGCGAGGCTGCACGGCTTCAGAGCTTCATCGATCGATTCAAGGCCAAGGCGTCCAAGGCCAAGCAGGCGCAGAGCCGGGTCAAGGCGCTCGCGCGCATGGAGGCGCTCGCGCCGCTGCATGCCGAATCCGGTATCGACATCCGCATCCCCTCCCCCGAGCACACGCCCGATCCGCTGCTCACGCTCGAACACGTGTCCGCGGGCTATGCCGGCGACGCGGGCGATGCCAAGCCCATCCTGAGGGACGTCACCCTCATGGTGCGCGCCGGCGCGCGCGTGGGCGTGCTGGGCGCGAACGGCGCCGGCAAGAGCACGCTGATCAAGACGCTGGCCGAAGAGCTGCCCGTGCAGCAGGGCGAACGCCGGGCCTCCAGAGGCCTGGCCATCGGCTACTTCCATCAGCATCAGCTCGATATGCTCGATGTCGACGGCACGCCGCTGCAGCATCTCGCGCGGCTTGCGCCCGAGGTCCGCGAGCAGGAACTGCGTAACTACCTGGGCGGCTTCGGCTTCTCGGGTGATGCCGTCACGAGCAAGGTCGGGCCCATGTCGGGCGGCGAGAAGGCTCGCCTCGCGCTGTCGCTGATCGTGTGGCAGCGCCCCAACCTGCTGCTGCTCGACGAACCCAGCAACCATTTGGACGTCGAGACGCGCGAAGCGCTGGCGGCCGCGCTGGCCGAGTTTTCGGGCAGCATGCTGCTCGTATCGCACGATCGGCATCTGCTGCGCACGACCGTCGACAGCTTCTGGATCGTCGCCGATGGCGCCGTGCGTGAGTTCGACGGCGACCTCGAAGACTACCGGGACTGGCTGTCGGCCCGCAACGCCCAGGAGCGCGCCGCCGCACCGTCGGCGCGCGGCGACCAGCCCGATGGCGGCGTCGACCGCAAGGCGCAGCGGCGCCAGGAAGCCGAGGAGCGCCAGCGTTTGTCCGCGCTGCGCAAGCCGGTGCAGGCAAAGCTGGACAAGGTCGACACCCAGATGGAGCGTGCCCGGGTGCGCCTCGCCGAGCTCGATGCGCTCATCGCCGACGCCGATCTGTACACCGATGCGCGGCGTAACGAACGCCAGACCATCATGGCCGAGCACGGCGAACTGGCCAAACGCATGAACGAACTCGAAGAGCAATGGCTGGAATTGCAGCAGTCGCTCGAAGAGATCGAGCAGGGATTGGGCTGAGCGCGGTCGCGCGCACGGCAGCCCGCTCCCTCGCTTTGCGAACGCCGCCTTCGGGTGGCGTTTGTTTTGGGTGGCCGCACGTGCCGCACTGGCCGCCCCCATTTAGGAATGGTTATCATTTATACTCTGCGGGTTTCTGACCTTCCGTGCCTGCCGCCCATTGCGCCCGCCCGCCATGCCCGTGCTGACCGACGCCTTTCTGCACCACTACCGTGAACTGCTCAGTTTTCTCTCATTGCGCACGGGATCGCGCGATACGGCGCAGGACTGCGCGCAGGACACGTGGATCAAGCTCAGTGAATCGGGCGACCGCGCCCAGCCGGAAAATCAGCGCGCCTACGTGTTCCGCGTGGCCGCCAACATTGCGACGGACTGGCATCGGCGGCTGGCGCGCGAACGCCAGGCCAACGAGCGCTACGCATCGGGCCTGACCGGCCAGACCGAGGCGGACACGCTGGACGTGGCCGCGGCGCGGCAGACACTGCGGCGCCTGCAGGCGGTGTTGCTCGCGCAGCCGGCCCGCAGCCTGGAGATCTTCGTGCTCCATCGCCACGAAGGCCTCACCTATCGCGCCATCGCCGAGCACTGCAGGGTCTCGGTCAGCGCGGTGGAGAAGCACATGATGCGTGTTCTGTTGGCCTGCGACGCCGCCCTGCAGGCATGAGCGCCGTCCCCGCCGCACCGCGTCACGCCCTCACCCGACCGCAGGCGCTGCAGGCTGCGTCGCAATGGGTCGTCAAGCTCAGCGACACCGAATGCGACAGCGCGACCTACACCGCGTTCGAGGCCTGGTATCACAGCCGGCCCGAGCATGCCGCGGCCTTCGACAGGCTCAGCAAGGTCTGGGGTACCTTGGGACGTCTGCAACCGGATCAGCTCAACGCCCGGCCACGCCGCGCCACGCGCGCGCTGGCAGGCGGCCTGCTGAGCCTCGCGCTCCTGGCGGGTCTGATCGGTGGCCCGGCATTCGACGCACCGGACGTCCGCGCCGACCATCGCGTCGAACGGGTGGCGTTACCCGACGGCTCGATCGCCACGCTCGACGCAGGCAGCGCGCTGCGCTTCGACTATGCCGCAGGCCGGCGCGACGTCGTCCTGGAGCGAGGCCGCGCGTTGTTCGAGGTGCGGCCGCGCCAAGCCGGCGAGCCCCCGTTCCGGGTCCGCACGGACCAGGGGATCGCCACCGCGTTGGGCACGCGCTTCGAAGTCACGCGCGCCGCATCCGGCATGCGCGTGCACGTCTACGAGCACGACGTGGCGATCCTCTGCACGATGTGCGAGCCACGCGAGGCCATGACGCTGTCACCCGGCGAAGGCGCGCATCTGCACGACGGCAAATGGCAGCGCGACGCCGGCGCGACCACCGCCTCCCCTGCCTGGAGCCAGGGGCTGCTGAGGCTTGACGACATCAGCCTCGCGCAGGCTGCGGAACGCCTGCAGCCCTACAGCGATCGCCGGCTGCTCGTGGTGGGCGCGGCGCGCGATCTGCGCGTGTCGGGCACCGTCAACATCGCGGACGTGCAGCGCGCGCTGCGCTTTCTGCTGGCACGCCAGTCCGTGACCACCTACACACTGCCCGGCCTGCTGGTGCTCCAGTAAGCATGCGCAAGGCAATCGACAGCGGCAGGACGATTTAAATTATTCATCGATCGCGCGATGAGGTACTGGCTTGCGAGGAACGTCTTACCCGCAACGACGTAGCCTCGAGGACGCATCATGACCATCGCCCGTTCAGCGCGCGGCGCGGCGCAAGCCGTGCTGGCATTGAGCCTCGCCCTAGCCTTCCATCCGGGCGCGCAGGCGCAGACGCCCGCCAACGGCGTGACGCTCGACCTGCCCGCGCAACCCCTGGGATCCGCACTGCTGAGCCTGGGCGAGCAAGCCGGCATCGAACTGAGCTTCAGCCCGCAGGCCGTCGCCGGCAAGGCGGCGCCCGCGGTGCGTGGCACGCTGACGCCGTTCGACGCGCTCAACCGATTGCTCGACGGCAGCGGCCTGCAACTGCGTCAGGACGGGCCGGGCCGCTACCAGATATATGCCGAGGCGCGCAACGCGTTCTCCGTCGCGCGCCTTGAAACCGTCGAGGTGGTGGGGCAGTCTCCCGAGGAACGCGTCTACTCGCGCGCCGAAATCGCGGCCACCCCCACGGCCAACCGCGACCTGAGCTCCCTCGTCGCCAGCGCGCCCGCGGTGCGGCTGGGCAGCGACACCGACGCCTCCAGCAACCGTGGCTCGATGAATGTGCAGGACATCTCGATCCACGGCGCGAGCCCCTATCAGAACCTGTTCCAGATCGACGGCATGGCGGCGAGCAGCATGATCGATCCCGCGAGCAAGAACCTGAATCTGCAGGTGGGCAACATCCCCAGCAACGCGCAGGCCTACTTCGTGGACACGGCGCTCGTGGACTCGGTGCGCGTGCTCGACAACACCATTCCGGTCGAATACGGCCACTTCACGGGCGGGGTCATCGATGCAAAGCTGCGCCGGCCCAGCGGCGAGAACCACCTGGCCGTGGACTACCGCTGGAACACCTCCAAGATGACGCGGCAAAATGTCTCGGAAGGCGATCAGGAAGCCTGGGGCCAGGGCGAGCCCGGCTACGCACCCGAATGGAAGAAGCGCTTCTACACCGCCGTGGGCGACATCGCCCTGGGCAGCGACACCGGTGCGATCCTGTCGATGTCGCGCCGTGAATCGACGATTCAGCGCTTTCGCATGGGCGAACAGAACGGTCAGGCCCAGGCATTCCAGGAAGGCTACGACGATCGCGTCGACAACTTCCTCGGCAAGTTTTCCACGCGCCTGTCGTCCGACACCGTGACCGACCTGGTGCTCAAGTACAGCGACCGCCGGGAGTCGCTGGTGAGCAACTTCTTCCGCAATACCAACTGGGACAACCAGCACGCCGCGCGCGGCGTGGGTTGGAATCTCGATCATCGCTTCGATGGCGGACGCGTGTCGGTACAGGCGGGCTGGGACAAGTTCGTGAGCAACCGTTCGTCGGACGCCACCGAGCTGGTCACCCAGCAGTTTTCCGACCGGCGCCCGCAGTACACCTGGGGCGGCTTCGGCAAGGAAGAAAAGGCGCAGCAGACTGTGAGCTTCTCGACGCGCGTCGACCTCGATCCGGTCGACACCGCCTTCCTGCGGCACAACCTCTACGGCGGCGTGCAGGCCGAACAGGTGGACTTCAACTTCGAGCGTTACGACGACGCCTATTCCTACCGCGCGGTGCAACAGCTGGACGGCAGCTCACGCGAGTTCAGCAAGCAGCATTACCTCGCGGGCACCGTCGACAAGCGCTATCGCACGCTGGGGCTGTACGCCTCGGACCGCATCGAATGGGGCCGCGTGGCGCTCACGGCCAGCACCCGCATGGATCGCGACACGCTGCTCGGCAACACCGACCTGTCGCCGCGCACGCGGCTGGACTGGGATGCCCTCGGCACCGGTGACACCGTGCTGTCGGCAGGCTGGGCGCGCTACTACGGCTCGTACATCCTCGACATCATGATGCGCGAGGAAGTCAGCAAGTTGCGCCGCCAGGTGCTCGACGCCCGAGGAAATCCCGTGGCCGATGGAAGCAAAACCGAGTTCTCCCGCTATGACGGCCTGCGCACGCCGTACGACGACGAATGGGCTTTCTCGCTGCGGCAACGCGTCGCCGGCCTGGAAGGCACGCTCAGCTACGTGCGACGCAACGGGCGCGATCAGATTTCCAAAACCGGCACCAGCACCGAGGGATACGAGTACGTGAACGATGGCTGGTCGCGCACGGACTCATGGATGCTCAGCGTCGTGAACCAGCAACCCTGGAAACTGGGCCCGACCTACTGGACCGGGCGCGCCAGCTGGAGCTATCAGCGCAGCAAGCGCAACACCGATATCGTCACCGGCTACGAAGATGGCGCCTATGCGCCCGACGACTACATTCTCTACAACGGCGAACGCATACTCGCGGGTGCCCTGCCGCCGAATGACTTCAACCAGCCTCAGCAGGTCGTGCTCAGCCTCACGGGCCGCTGGCCGGACGCGGGCCTCACCTGGAACAACGACGTGCGCTGGCGCAGCGGCCGCAACGGCATCAGCTACCTCGGTCTCGGTCCGCGGCCGGAGTATCTCGAACGCTACGAGTCGGTGAAGCTGCCTTCGTACTGGACCTGGGATACACGCCTGACGTGGGAACCCCGGTTCGCGCGCGGTCTGGAGTTGTCGGTGGACGTGTTGAACGTGCTGAATCAGCAGCCCAAGCTCACGGTGACGGCGCCCAATCGCAATCAGGATCTGAGTCTCTATCGGACCGGCCGCGAGATCTGGCTGCAGGCCGGCTACCGCTTCTGACTCCCCTCTATGTCGTCATCCATCGGATACCGCGTCGGCCTGGCGGTGGCCATCGCGCTGACCCTGCTGATGGCATCCCCGCCGGTCGAGGCGCAGGCAGCGGCACCGGCCGACGCGAGCCGGTCGTGCCGCGATGCCTCGGGTCTGTGGGACGCGGCTTGCCTGCGGGCCCAGTATCGTGAGGTGCGCGCGCGCTGGCCCACACCGACGATCGACCCCGGCGTTCGATGGTCGGAATGGTCGGCCGTGCCCTCCGCGAGCGCACCGCCCGAAACCTGGACCGCCAGCAATCCGGGCCAGTCGCAGCTCAACGCGGATTTACGGCAGCCCGCGATCGTCACGCTGGGCGCGGTGCTGTTCGCCGACCCGCGCTTATCGGCCAACGGCAAGATCGCCTGCGCGAGCTGTCATCAGCCGGAACATGCGTTCAGCGACGGCCGCGCGCTCGCGGTCGGCGCGGATGGGCTGATGGGCAGACGGCGTTCGATGCCGCTGTTCGCGGCGCCGTTCGCGCCGGTGCTGTTCTGGGACGGGCGCGCGGCAAGCCTGCACGAACAGGTGCTGGGCCCGATCGCCGATCCGCGTGAGATGAACCATGATCTGGCGAGCGCGCGTGCCCGCCTCGCGGATCTGGCGGACTACCGCGCGCTGCTGCAGGCGGCCTATGGCGATGCACAGGTGAGCGACGCGCGCATCGCCCGGGGGCTCGCGGCGTTCGTCGCCACCTTGCGCCCGCCGGAGACGCGCTTCGACCGTTTCCTGGCGGGCGACACGGCCGCGCTCGACGACAGGGAAATGATCGGCCTGCATCTGTTTCGCACCGAAGCGCGTTGCATGCACTGCCACCAGGGCGCCTTACTCACCGACGGCCAATTGCACAACATCGGCTTGTCGTTCGTGGGACGGCGCAATCAGGACCTGGGCCGCTACGAGGTCACCCGCGCGCCCGAGGATATCGGCAGATTCCGCACGCCGAGCCTGCGCGGTGTGTCGCGCGCCGGCCCCTTCATGCACAACGGCATCTTCCCCACGCTGGTTGGCGTCGTGCGGATGTACAACGCCGGCATGCCCTCGGGGCGCGTGCCCGCGGGCACCACACTGACCGCGCGAAAGTCGCCGTTGATCCAGCCACTGAACCTGTCGCCGGACGAGATCGACGCTCTAGTCGCCTTCCTTGGCAGCCTATAAAAAAAAGCCGGCGCGTGACCGCGCCGGCTTCGTCCTGCGAATGCAAGCACGCTCAACCCTGGATGATGTCCAGTTTGGCGATGCCCAGCGCGAGCGTCTTGGCGCCGACGTCGCGGAACTGGATCTGCGCTTGCGCGTCCTGTCCGGCGCCACTGAGGCCGATGATGGTGCCGTCGCCGAACCGCGCATGGCGCACGCCTTGTCCCACGCGATACTGGCGGTCGCCCACGGTGACACCGGTCGCCACGCTGCGGGCGGCACGCGGCGCGACCGAGCTGGTGTGCTTGCGGCCGTACGCGTCGCCATGACCGCGGTTCCAGGAATCGCCCTGACCGCTGGCAAAACCTGCCGCCGCGGCCTGGCTGTATTGCGTGCCCATGCGCGGCGAGAGCCACTTGAGGTGTTCCTCGGGGATCTCGTCGAGAAAACGCGAGCGCATCGCATAGCGCGTCTGGCCGTGCAGCATCCGGCTTTGGGCCAGACTGATGTACAGGCGCTCACGAGCTCGCGTGATCGCCACATACATCAGGCGCCGCTCTTCCTCTAGACCGGCCTGTTCGAGGATGCTGTTCTCGTGCGGGAACAGCCCTTCTTCGAGGCCGGTGATGAACACCGCGTCAAACTCCAGGCCCTTGGCCGCGTGGACGGTCATGAGCTGCACCGCTTCCTGGCCCAGCTGCGCCTGGTTGTCGCCCGCCTCGAGCGCCGCATGCGACAGGAACGCCGCCAACGGCGACAGACCGGTGGTGGGCGGCGGAGCCGGCGCATCGACGACGCCCGGATTCAGCGTGCTGTTGACGTCCGACTCCGGCACCACCCCGGCCGGCATGCCGTCGAAGTTTTCTTCGGCCGTGAACACGGCCGCCGCGGTGATGAGTTCGTTCAGGTTCTCGAGGCGTTCGGCGCCTTCGCGCTCGGCCTGGTAATGCGCCTTCAGGCCGCATTCTTCGATGACGTGCTCGACCATCTCGGGCAGCGGCAGATCGCGCGTTTCGTGCGCGAGGCGGCCGATCAGCTGTGCGAACTGGGCGAGGTTGGAGCCACCCTTGCCCGGCACCCGCGCCACCGAATCGAACAGGCTGGTCCCGCCGCTACGGGCGGCATCGGCCAGGGTTTCGAGGGTACGCGCGCCGATACCGCGCGCCGGGAAATTGACCACCCGCATCCACGAGGTGTCGTCGTGCGGATTGGAAATCAGGCGCAGATACGCCAGCGCGTGCTTGATCTCCTGGCGCTCGAAAAAGCGCAGACCGCCATAGACCTTGTAGGGCACACCCGCCGAGAAGAGCGCGTGCTCCAGCACGCGCGACTGCGCGTTGCTGCGATAAAGCACCGCGATCTCGCTGCGCGACCGGCCTTCGTTGATCAGCGCGCGGATCTCTTCGACGATCCACTGCGCCTCCATGGCATCCGAGGGCTGCTCGATCACGCGGACGAGCTCGCCCTCTCCCTGGTCGGTCCAGAGATTCTTGCCAAGACGCCCGGTGTTGTGACCGATCAGCGCATTGGCCGAGTCCAGGATGTGGCCGTAGGAGCGGTAATTCTGCTCGAGGCGGATGACGCGGCCGTGCGCGTAGTCGCGCTCGAAGTCGGCCATGTTGCCGACGTTCGCGCCGCGGAACGCGTAAATGGACTGGTCGTCGTCGCCGACCGCGAAGATCGCGGCGCCGCCGCCGGCCAGCAGGCGCAGCCACTTGTACTGCAGCGTGTTGGTGTCCTGGAACTCGTCGACCAGAATGTGCCGGAAACGGCGCTGGTAGTGCTCACGCACCGGCGCGTTGCGCGACAGCAGCTCGTAGGCGCGCAGCAGCAATTCGGCGAAGTCGACCACGCCCTCGCGCTGACACTGGGCTTCGTAGAGCTCGTAGATTTCGATCAGACGGCGGCGATGGGCATCCCAGGCCTCGACCTCGGACGGACGCTGACCGTCTTCTTTCGCGCCATTGATGAAGCGCTGAACGTCGCGCGGCGGATACTTCTCGTCGTCGACGCCGTTCGCCTTCATCAGGCGCTTGATCGCGGCCAGCTGGTCGGCGGTGTCGAGGATCTGGAAGGTCTGCGGCAAGCCGGCATCGCGGTGATGCGCGCGCAGCATGCGATTGCACAGGCCATGGAAGGTACCGATCCAGAGGCCGCGCGTGTCGATAGGAAACACGGCCGCCATGCGAGTGAGCATCTCGCGGGCGGCCTTGTTGGTGAATGTGACGGCGAGCAGCGCAAATGGACTGGCCTGGCTGGTTTGAATCAGCCAGGCCATGCGGGTCGTGAGGACCCGGGTCTTGCCGCTACCCGCCCCGGCGAGTACCAGGGCGTGTTGCGGTTCGAGAGTGACTGCGGCGCGTTGCTCGGGATTGAGTTTATCCAGCATCATGCCGCATAGCGGCGCAGACGCAGTGCAAACTGCTCGAGCCCGGCGATGCCGCTTTGCTGGGCGCGCTGGCACCAGGCTTGCAGATCATGCAGAAGCTGCTCGCTGCTGGCGCTGGAGCTCTCCCACAGACGGCCGAGTTCGCGGCGCATCTGGACCAGAGTGGAGAGCGACTGGTTGCGTGCGATGGCCTGATCGACTTCGGCGATCTGCTCGGGCTGCAGCACGTCTTCGTTGCGGGTCAGCACGCGGCTGGCACGCTTCAGGACCGTGAAGTTGCAGTCGGCGCTGCCCTTCTGGCGCGCGGGCTTCATCTTCGCCAGCTCTTCGGCGGCAGCCTGCTTGATCACGTCGGCGTAACGCGCCATCACTTCGTAGCGGTGCGTGATCACGCCCTGCAGGGTGCGCAGGTCGATGCCTTCCTTGGCGTCGGGATCGAGCTTGAGCTTGGGCGCGACCTTCTTGACCTTGGCCAGGCCGACCATCTCGAGCGTACGGATGTAGCCCCAACCGATGTCGAACTCGTACCACTTGGCCGAGAACTTGGCCGACGTGCCGTGAGCGTGGTGGTTGTTGTGCAGCTCTTCGCCACCGATGATGATGCCCCACGGGAACACGTTCGTGCTGGTGTCCGGGCTGTTGTAGTTGCGGTAGCCCCAGTAGTGGCCGATGCCGTTGACGACGCCAGCCGCCCAGAAGGGAATCCAGGCCATCTGCACTGCCCACACGGTCAGGCCGGCGGCGCCGAACAGGGCGACGTCGATCACGAGCATGGTCAGCACGCCACGCAGGCTGTGCGTGGAGTAGACGTTGCGCTCGAGCCAATCATCGGGCGTACCGTGGCCGAACTTGGCCATGGTTTCCTTGTTGTTGGACTCTTCGCGGTAGAGTTCGGCGCCGCGGAACAGCACCTTCCAGATGCCGAAGAGCATCGGGGAGTGCGGATCGCCTTCCTTTTCGCATTTGGCGTGGTGCTTGCGGTGAATCGCAACCCACTCCTTGGTGACCATACCGGTGGTCAGCCAAAGCCAGAAGCGGAAGAAGTGCATCACTGCGGGGTGCAGATCCAGGCCCCGGTGCGCCTGGCTGCGATGCAGGAAGACGGTGACCGACACGATGGTGATGTGCGTAACCACCAGCGTGAACAGAACGATCTGCCACCAGCTGGCCTGGGTCAAGCCACCAGAAATAAACGAAAGGATGTAATCCATAAACCTGTTTCTACGCCTCGCAAAAGAGTGGGCAAATTTTAGCCCACATGTTTTTTTCGTGACAGCGCAGTTTCAAAATAGTTTTTGAGCCAAATCAAGGACTAAGCCGCGCTTGGAGCACCCCGATCGGGGCCATGACGGACGTTCACGAGACGTCGGTCGCTACCTCTTAAATGGTGGCGGACTGGGCCGGCACCAAGGCTTTTCTACATTTTGCTACAACCTCGATCCACAATATATTGTGTGTTACCCGTATCGCAGAGTGATCCCCACGATGTTCCGACCACGCACCTTACTCGCCCTGCCCCTGCTGCTGGGCGGCATACCGCCCGCTCAGGCGGACGCCACGCTCATCGCCGGGCAGACCGTCGTGGTCGCGAGCTATTACGAGCTGCGCGGCCCGAACTGCCAGGCCATGAATCCCCCGCACGTTCGTATCATTACGCGCCCTACCCTGGGCGCGCTCACGATCGTGCGCGGCGAAGCCAATACCGGCGGTGGAGGCCGTTGCGCCTATACGTCGGTGCCGGTGTCGCAACTGCTGTACCGTGCCCAGCGGCCGGGTAGCGAAACCATCACGTGGGAGGTGCGCTACCAGGACCGCGGCCGCAAGGTGGAGCGCGTGAGCGCCCAGATCACGGTGGGCGCCGCGAACCCCTCCGGCACCACCGCGCCGTGATGGGCGCGGCATGACGGGCGGGGTTCGAGCCCCAATTCGAATTTTGACAGCGTACTGAACGGACAGTTCCCGGACAAGCCGGGATCGGGGCAAGAATCGCCCCGCTTCCCCAACCGCCCGCTATCGGGTTCAGTCGGTACCGCCGCCACCATCGGAGCCGCCGTCGGACGCGCCCGCGCCGGTATCCGTACCCGTGTCGGCCACGCCCTCGGCCACATCCGACTCCGCGCCTCGCGGCTTGCGCTCGGCGGCCTCTTCGTTGCTCGCAGGCAACGCCGATCCGGCCCCGACAGCGGGTGCATCGGTCGAGGCTTCGGTCGCGGCGGTGCTGCGCGCGGCTTTTTTGCGCTCGAATACGGCGCCAAAAAAGCCATCGGTGCCGTGTTCGTCGGGACGCAACTGCACGTACGGGCCGGTCAGTGCCAGCGTCGGGCAGCGATCCTGCAGGATGCGCGCGGCGTCGAGGCGTTCGAATTCAGGGTGCTCGGCCAGGAAGCGCTCTGCCTGGGCCGCGTTCTCTTCTTCGAGCAGGCTGCACGTGGCGTAGACCAGGCGTCCGCCCGGTGCCACGCAGCGCGCCGCGCTCTTGAGAATTCGGTATTGCAGATCGACCAGCTCGGCCAGCACCTGCGGCTGCTGCCGCCATTTCAGATCGGGATTGCGACGCAGCGTGCCGATGCCGGTGCAAGGCGCGTCGACAAAGACTCGCTGGGCCTTGCCGGCCAGGCGCTTCACGCGCGCGTCGTTTTCGCTTTCGATCGCGACCGGCACGACGTTGGACAGGCCGCTGCGCGCGAAGCGAGGCTTCGCCCGCGCCAGACGCGCCGCCGAGACGTCGAAGGCGTAGAGCCGGCCGGTCGAGCGCATCAGGGCGCCGATCAACAGCGACTTGCCACCGGCGCCGGCGCAGAAATCGATGATCATTTCACCGCGGCGCGGGCCGACGAGCAGTGCCAGCAACTGGCTGCCTTCGTCCTGCACCTCGAGCGTGCCGTTTTCGAACTCAGGCAGGCGGTTGATCGGCGGGTGACCCTTGAAGCGGATGCCCCACGGCGAATGCGCCGTCGGCTGAGGCGCAAAGCGCGCGAGCGGACCGGCATTGAGCGTGGCGAGCAGCGCGTCGCGATCTCCCTTGAGCGGGTTGACGCGGATGTCGAGATTGGCCGCCACGTTGAGCGACGCCATCAACGCCTCGCCCTCGGGCATGACGGCGAAGCGCTCGTCGAGCCAGTCCGGCATGCTCAGGCGCACCGATCGCGGCAAGGTGGCCGGATCGATGAGGTCGACGCGTGCCAGCCAGGCGGATTCGCCGCTGTCCAGGCCTTCCTGCACCCACTCGGACCCACGGAAGCCCGCCAGACCGAGAATGGCGAGACGGCGCGTGGCGTTGCCGACGCCGCTTTCGCTGAGCTGGCGGTAACGGCGCAGATTGCGCAGCACGTCGTAGACAGCCTCCGCCACTTCGGCGCGGTCACGTCCACCCAGATTGGGATGGGCCCGGAACCAATGCGAGAGCACGCCGTCGGCCGGGTAGGTCCATTGCAGCACTTCGGACAACACGCGCTGGACCTGTTCGAGCCGAACGGCCGCGATGGGCATGCGCGGACGCGGTGCGCCCGCACCCGGGCCACCGAAGCCCGGATTGGGGCTGCGGCCACGGCCGCCGTCCTGCGGGCGATTGCCGCCCCGATCCGAATACGAACGACCGCTTCCCTGCGAGCCGTAGTCGGCGCGGCCGCGATCGCCGTAGTCGGAACGGCCACGATCCTGCGACGCGTAGTCGGAACGACCACGATCCTGGTAACCCGACCGGCCGCCGTCCTGCGACGACGAACGGCCACGGTCCTGCGACGAATAGTCGGAACGGCCACGGTCCTGGTAACCCGACCGGCCGCCGTCCTGCGACGACGAACGGCCACGGTCCTGCGACGAATAGTCGGAACGGCCGCGGTCCTGGTAACCCGACCGGCCGCCGTCCTGCGGCGACGAACGGCCGCGGTCCTGCGACGAATAGTCGGAACGGCCACGGTCCTGGTAGCCGGACCGGCCGCCGTCCTGCGACGACGAACGGCCACGGTCCTGCGACGAATAGTCGGAACGGCTGCGATCCTGGTAGCCGGACCGGCCGCCGTCCTGCGGCGACGAACGGCCACGGTCCTGCGACGAATAGCCCGAGCGCCCACGGTCCTGATAGTCGGAGCGGCCGCGATCCTGCGACGGCGAACGGCTGCGGTCCGGGGACGAGGGCCCCGCACGACCGCGGTCGGTCTGCTGTGCGCGTGCGCCGGCGTCGGGCGAGCGCTCGGACCGGCCTCGGTCGGGGCTCGACGCGCGATCGCGCCACTGAGCCAGGGCGCCGCCACGCGCGGGGCGGGAGCGGGTGTTGTCGTTGTCTTTACTCATGGTTCTTTCCGTGGGGACCGGCTTGCGCGCCGGTCCAGATAAATAGTCGTTCGGGGTCGCCCTCGACCTCGACGCGGTGATCGGCCGTGAGCTTCACGCGACCTTCGGCCAGCCAACGCGCGGCGGCCGGGAAGGCTCGATGCTCGACGTCGAGAACACGCTCTGCCAGGCGCTCCGGGGTATCGCCAGGCAGGATGGGCACGCAGCCCTGCGCGATGATCGGACCGTGATCCAGCACGGGCGTGACGAAGTGCACGGTGCAGCCGTGCGCCCGCACACCGGTCGCCAGAGCCTGCGCATGGGTATGCAGGCCCGGAAACGCGGGCAGCAGCGAAGGATGGATGTTGACGAGGCGGCCCGCATAATGCCCGACAAAGCCCGGCGTCAGCACACGCATGAAGCCGGCGAGCAGAACGTAGTCGGGCTGGTGGCGGTCGACCTCGGCCATCAGCGCGGCGTCGAAGGCCTCGCGGCTGGCGAAATCCTTGTGATACAGCGCCCCGGTGGCAATGCCCTGGCCCTCGGCCCACTGCAGCCCTGCCGCATCGGGACGGCTGGCGATGACAGCCACGATCCGCGCGGGCCACTGCTCGCGTTGACAGGCCTCGACCAATGCCTGCATATTGCTGCCCCGACCGGAGATCAGGATGACAATGCGGCGCTCACGCCCGGCGGGCGCGACAGACGAGGAAGGTGAAGACGAATGGGGCAAGATAGGTAATTCCAAGGCGAGCCAACCCAAAATTGTAAACTCTTGCCCGTGAAACCTCCGTTGCGTATTTACCGACACCTGCCGCCCACCTCGCGCCGCACCCCTTGCGCGCTCACGATCGGCAACTTCGACGGTGTCCATCTCGGCCATCAGGCCATCCTCGACCGCCTCCGTCAGGTGGCCCGGGCGCGTGATCTCGTGCCCACGGTCATGACGTTCGAGCCGCACCCGCGCGAGTATTTCGCCACGCTCAACCGCCGCCCCGAACTCGCGCCCACGCGCATCTCGGGACTGCGTGACA
This sequence comes from Bordetella genomosp. 5, assembly GCF_002261315.1. Lineage (NCBI taxonomy): Bacteria > Pseudomonadati > Pseudomonadota > Betaproteobacteria > Burkholderiales > Alcaligenaceae > Bordetella > Bordetella genomosp. 5. The sequence goes on along the minus strand of NZ_NEVP01000004.1, from coordinate 71,946 downwards.
AGATGGCCGCCCTCGCCTGCGCCGGTATCGAGCAGGTCGTGGTCGAGCATTTCAATGCGCGGCTGGCCGAGATGTCGGCCAACGCCTTCATCGAAGACCTGCTGGTGCGGGGTTTGCAGACCCGCTGGCTGCTGGTTGGCGAAGACTTCCGTTTTGGCCGCAAGCGTAGCGGCGACATCGACCTTCTGCGCGAGGCCGGCATGATGCATGGCTTCGAGGTGCACACCCTGGCCGACGTCACCGACGGCAACGGGCATCGCATTTCGAGCTCCGAGGTCCGCACCGCGCTGGCCGTGGGCGATCTGGAGCGCGCCCGCCACCTGCTGGGACAGCCGTTCCATATCAGTGGCCACGTGGTGCACGGCGCCAAGCTGGGCCGCCAGCTCGGTTATCCGACGATGAACCTGCGGGTGGCCGCCCGCTGCGCGGCCCGTTCCGGGATTTACGTGGTGCGCGTGCTCGGCCTGGCCGATCAGCCGCTCGCGGCCGTGGCCAGCCTGGGCGTGCGTCCGACCGTCGAGGACGGAGGCCGGGTGCTGCTCGAAGTCCACCTGCTCGACGAGACCGTGGACGCTTACGGTAAACTCGTGCGAGTCGAGTTCCTGCACAAGCTGCGGGACGAAGAAAAATTTCCTGATCTCCCTTCCCTGACAGCCGCCATCGCCGACGACGCGCGACAAGCGCGCGCCTATTTTGCCGTTCATGGACTATAAAAAGACCCTCAACCTGCCCGATACCCCCTTTCCCATGCGGGGCGACCTTGCCCGCCGCGAGCCGGGCTGGACCGCTCAATGGGAAGAAAACCGCATTTACCAGGCGATCCGGGCAGCGAGCGCTGGCCGCCCGCGCTTCGTGCTGCACGATGGCCCGCCGTATGCCAACGGCGACATCCACATCGGGCACGCGGTCAACAAGATCCTGAAGGACATCATCGTCAAGAGCCGCAACATGGCCGGCTACGATGCGCCTTACGTGCCGGGCTGGGACTGCCACGGCATGCCGATCGAAATCCAGATCGAGAAGAAATACGGCAAGAACCTGCCCGTCACCGAAGTGCAGGCCAAGGCCCGCGCCTACGCGCTCGAGCAGATCGACCGTCAGCGCCAGGATTTCAAGCGCCTCGGCGTGCTGGGCGACTGGGACAATCCTTACCTCACGATGAACTTCAGCAATGAGGCCGACGAGATCCGTGCGCTCGGCCGCATCCTGGAGAAGGGTTACGTGTTCCGCGGTCTCAAACCCGTGAACTGGTGCTTCGACTGTGGCTCGGCCTTGGCCGAGGCCGAAGTCGAATACGCCGACCGCACCGATCCGGCGATCGACGTGGCCTTCCCGTTCGCCGACAAGCCGGGCCTGGCCCGTGCGTTCGGCATGGAGAGCGTCGACGACGGCGCGGTGGTCATCTGGACCACCACGCCCTGGACCATCCCGTCGAACCAGGCACTCAATGTGCACCCCGAAGTCGAGTACGCGCTGGTGCGCGTGACGCCGACGCCCGCGCACGGCCCGCTGCTGCTGCTGGCCAGCGAACGGGTCGAAGCCTGCCTCAAGACCTGGGGCCTCGAAGGCGAGATCATCGCCACCGCGCCGGGCGAAGTCTTGTCCGGACTGCGCTTCACGCATCCGCTGGCCAAGGCCGCCGAAGGTTACGACCGTACCGCGCCGATCTATCTGGGCGATTACGTCACCACCGACACCGGTACCGGTGTGGTGCACTCGGCCCCGGCCTATGGCATCGAAGACTTCGTGTCGTGCAAGGCGCACGGCATGGTCGACGCGGACATCATCAGCCCCGTGATGGGCGATGGCAAATACGTGCCGAGCCTGCCGCTGTTCGGCGGCCAGATGATCTGGGACGCCAACCCCAAGATCGTCGAGGCGCTCAAGCTGGCCGGCTCGCTGATGCACGTGCAGAAGATGCCGCACAGCTACATGCACTGCTGGCGCCACAAGACGCCGATCATCTACCGCGCCACCAGCCAGTGGTTCGCCGGGATGGACGTCAAGCCGCGCGACGGCGGCCCCACGCTGCGCGAGAGCGCGCTGGCCGGCATCGACGCCACCACGTTCTACCCCGCCTGGGGTCGTGCACGCCTGCACGCCATGATCGCCAACCGTCCCGACTGGACGCTGTCGCGCCAACGCCAGTGGGGCGTGCCGATGGCCTTCTTCGTGCACAAAGAAACCGGCGAACTCCACCCGCGCACGGCCGAGCTGCTGGAGCAGGTCGCGCAACGCGTCGAAAAATCGGGCATCGAGGCCTGGCAATCGCTCGACCCGCGCGAGCTGCTGGGTGACGAGGCCGATCAATACGAAAAGAACCGCGATACGCTCGACGTGTGGTTCGACTCGGGCACCACGCACGCCACCGTGCTGGGCGGCAAGGATCACGCCCTCGCGGGCTCGCATGGCGCCCAGCTGGCCTGGCCCGCCGACCTGTATCTCGAAGGCTCCGACCAGCATCGCGGCTGGTTCCATTCGTCGCTGCTCACCGGCTGCATGATGTATGGCCAGCCGCCCTACAAGAGCCTGCTGACCCACGGCTTCGTGGTCGACGGCCAGGGCCGCAAGATGAGCAAGTCGGTCGGCAACACGCTCGCGCCGCAGAAGATTTCCGACACGCTGGGCGCCGAAATCCTGCGTCTGTGGGTCGCTTCCACCGATTACTCGGGCGAGCTGTCGATCTCCGACGAGATTCTCAAGCGCGTGGTCGAAAGCTATCGCCGCATCCGCAACACGCTGCGCTTCCTGTTGGCCAACGTGGCCGACTTCGATGCGGTCAGCCAGGCGGTGCCGGCGGGCGAGCTGCTCGAGATCGACCGCTACGCTCTCGCCATGACGGCGCAGATGCAGGCCGAAGTGCTCGCCAATTACGAGCGCTACGACTTCCACCCTGCGGTCGCGCGCTTGCAGACGTTCTGCTCCGAAGACCTCGGTGCCTTCTATCTCGACATCCTGAAGGATCGCCTCTACACCAGCAATGTCGATAGCCGCGCCCGCCGCTCGGCCCAGACCGCGCTGCTCGAGATCACCCAGACGCTGCTCAAGCTGATGGCGCCGGTCCTGTCGTTCACGGCCGAAGAGGCCTGGAAGATCCTGACCGACACGGCACTGGCCAAGCAGGCCGACGCCGCACGCATCACGATCTTCACCGAAGTGTTCCATCAGCTGCCGCCCTACGCCGACAGCGAAGCCCTGTCAGGCCGCTGGAACCGCGTGCGCGCGATCCGCGCCGACGTGCTGCGCAAGCTCGAAGAAGTCCGCTCGGCCGGCGCGATCGGGTCTTCGCTGCAGGCCGAAGTCGACATTCATGCCAGTGGCGACGATTACGCGCTGCTCTCGGCGCTGGGCGAAGACCTGCGCTTCGTCCTGATCGTGTCGCGTGTGGGCGTGCATCAGCGCGAGGGTGAGCTGGCGATCGAGATCACGCCTTCGGGCAACAAGAAGTGCGAGCGCTGCTGGCACTATCGCTCCGACGTCGGCCAGGACGCCGATCATCCCGAGATCTGCGGCCGTTGCGTGAGCAACCTGTTCGGCTCGGGCGAAGTGCGCGAAAAGGCCTGACGATGGCGCATGCTCCCGCCACCCCGCTTGCCGCCCCTCACGGACGCGGCAAGCGTCTCGCGATCAGCCTGGCCGTGGCCGCCCTGATCATCCTGCTGGACCAGGTGACGAAGATCTACTTCAACACCCAGTTCCGGTACGGTGAGCGGCTCAATCTGTTGCCGTTCTTCGACTTCACGCTGCTCTATAACCGCGGCGCCGCGTTCAGCTTCCTTGCTTCCGAAGAAGGCTGGCAGCGCTGGCTCTTCACGGTGCTGGGCGTGGGCGCGTCGGCGGTCATCATCTGGCTGATCGCCCGAACCCCGGGCCAGCCGCGTTTTCGCGCGGCCCTCACCCTCATCATGGGTGGCGCGATCGGCAATGTCATCGACCGCCTGCTGCACGGCCATGTGGTCGACTTTCTGCTTTTCTACTGGAAAGACTGGTACTACCCGGCGTTCAATATCGCCGACGTGGCCATCGTCTGCGGCGCCGCCCTGCTGGTGATCGACGAGATCCTGCGCAGCCGCGAAAAAGCCCGCCAGGCCCGCGCCTCGAACTGAGCCTCGCGGACGCGGGCGTTGCCGCATAAAATCCCCTGAACCCACACACGAACGCGGCACCTCGCGGTGCCGCCCGCACACCATGCTCGATTTGGCCCGCAAACGCATTGTCCTGGGAATGACCGGCGGCATCGCCTGCTACAAAATCGCGGAGCTGGTGCGACGCCTGACCGAGCAAGGCGCGGTGATCGACGTCGTCATGACCGAGGCGGCCACGCACTTCATCACGCCGGTCACGATGCAGGCGCTGTCGGGGCGTCCGGTGTTCGTGGATGCCTGGGATCCGCGCGTGCCCAACAACATGGCGCACATCGACCTCACCCGAGGCGCCGACGCCGTGCTGATCGCGCCCGCGAGCACCGATTTCATGGCCAAACTCGCGCATGGCCTGGCCGACGATCTGCTGTCCACGCTCTGCGTGGCGCGTGCCTGCCCGCTCCTGATCGCGCCGGCCATGAATCGCGAAATGTGGTCCAACCCCGCCACGCAACGTAACGCCGCGCAGCTCGTGGCCGACGGCATCACTCTGCTGGGACCGGCCTCGGGCGAACAGGCCTGTGGCGAAACCGGCAGTGGCCGCATGCTCGAACCGCATGAGCTGTTGGCCGACATGATCGCGTTTTTCCAGCCCAAGGTGCTCGCCGGCCGGCACGTGCTGCTCACCGCGGGTCCGACCTCCGAACCCGTGGATCCGGTGCGCGTGCTCACCAACCGCTCGTCGGGCAAGACCGGCTACGCGATCGCCCGCGCGGCGCGCGAAGCTGGCGCGCGCGTCACGATGATCAGCGGCGCCACCGCACTGGCCGTGCCGCGCGGCGTGACCGCCTTGCAGGTCATGACGGCGCGTCAGATGCATGACGCGGTGATGGCGAGCGCCATGGATGCCGACGTGTTCATCGGCGTGGCCGCGGTGGCCGACTGGCGCGTCAAGAACGTGAGCGATCACAAGATCAAGAAGACCAGCGAAGGCGGCGGCCAGCCGCAGATGGAATTCGAACCCAATCCCGACATCCTGGCCGAAGTCGCGCGCCTGCCGAACGGCCCCTGGTGCGTGGGCTTTGCCGCCGAGACCGAAAAGCTCGCCGAGCATGCCGAGGCCAAGCGTCTGCGCAAGGGCATCCCCCTGCTGGTCGGCAATCTGGCCCACAAGGTGATGGACGCCGACACGACCGAGCTCGTGTTGTTCGATGAGCAGGGCGTGCATGCCCTGCCGGCGGCGCCCAAGCTCGATGCCGCGCGTCGGCTGATCGCCGAGATCGCGGCTCGCCTGCCGCGCCAGTCGCGGCCCTGAACGACGCTTCAGGCCGGACGCGCCACGGGCTGGCCCGCGCCATCGCCATCGCGCCAGAGCCTCGCCAGCGCGCCCACCACCACGAGCGTCAGGACCAGGCGTCCGCCCAGCACGATCCAGCCATCGGCGCCCAGCGCCATCAGCAGGGCCGTGTCTTCGATCAACGAGTGCGACAGGGACAGCCACGACAAGGCCAGGAACCGCGTGCGCGCGGAGAGCCGCAGGCGCTCGGCTTCCTCGATGATGAGCGCACCGCCATACGACAGGCCGAGCAGCGTCCCCACCATCGTGACGGGCGCGACGCTGGCATCGAGCCCGACCCACTTGAGCACCGGCGTGAGCGCACGCGTGATGAGCGCCGTGAGCCCCGTGCGCGCCATCACATCCAGCAGCACCAGCAGGCCCAGGATCACGGCATAGGTCAGCAGCAGCGAGAAGGCCGTCGTGTGCACCCATTGCCAAAGGGTGTAGTCAGCGGGATCCAGCGCGGTCTGTGAGCCCTGAAGCCATTGGAACGACATCGGTTCGGAGAGCCAGCCGCCCCAATGGCAAAACCACGATACGGCGCCGCCATAGAGCACCGCCGCGCCCAGGCGCAGGCCGGTGGTGGCCCAGAAGCTCGCGCCGGCGCGCCGCACGATGGCCTGCTCGATCGGAAGGCTGTGAGCAAACAGAATCATCGAGGCGAGCGCGCTGAACTGGCCCGCCGTCATGTCGAGCGTGCCGGCCAGGCCGATCAGGGCCGCGATCGCGCCATAGACGCCCACCAGCACGCTGGTGATCCAGATGATGCCGGCACCGGCGGGCAGGTTCAGCAGGCCCATCACCGGCCCGAATGCCTGACCCAGCGCCTCGATCCATCCCAGCCACTGCGCCACCTGCACGAGGGCCATGATAGGCAGCATGATCTTGAGCAGCGCATAGAACATGCGACCGCTGCGTCGAAATAATTGGCAAAGGTAGGCCCACACGAGCAAAATGCTCCCGGTGCGAAAATAGAGGGACAAAGCATAGCCCCGATCAGGCACAATAGGACGGCAATTTATTGCCAGTTAGTAGCTCTCCGCGCGATGATGACTCATGCGCGGACAACAATATTGCGTAAATGACCCTTGATCCCATCGATCATCGAATTCTGAAGGTTCTGCAGCAGAACGCCGATCTACCCAACATCACGTTGGCGGAGCGCGTGGGGCTTTCGGCCTCCGCCTGCCTGCGGCGGGTTGCCCGTCTGAAGGAGGCGGGTGTGATCCGGCGCGTGGTGGCCCTGCTCGATCCGGCTCAGACCGGCCGGCCCCTGACCGCGATCGTGACGCTCGAATTCGCACGGCACGGCTCGGAGTTTCGCCGCTCCTTCATGGAGAAGATCAAGACCGAGCCTTCGGTCACTCAGTGCTACCTGGTCACCGGCGCGGTGTCGTGCGTGCTGATCGTGCACATGCGCGACATGGACGAGTACCTGGCCTTCGCCGATCGTCTGTTCGATCAGGACGAAAACGTCGAGGCGTTCTACACGCACATCGTGCTGCAGACGATCAAGAACGAACCGGGCGTGTTGCTGCCCGGCGAGGCCTGAGCCGCGCGCTCGTCGCCCGGCCGCGCGCCGCCTTGGCCCGCCAGCGCGGGCAGGCGCAATCCAGGCGCTACTGCCCGGTGCGCGTTGCCCAATCCGCCAGCGGCAGGGGCGTGGCGGTATCCACGATCCGCGTGAGCAACTGACGCAGTTGATCGCCCGTGCCCCGCTCGCTGGGCCACCTCGACGGCACGACCGCGTGCCACTGGCCGTCGCGGCGCTCGCCCATCACGAAGCGGAATGTGTAATAGCCCGGCATGCCCATGCGCAGGTCGGTCACCACGAGCCTGTCGTCGATCGCGTCGAAGCGCAGCCAGCCGTTCGTGAACCACGCGAGGCGCTGCAACAGCGCATCGTCCGAAATCTGATCGCCCAACGGCTTGCCGATCGGCTGCTCGAGCAACTGCGGGCCGTGCCGGTCGAACCAGCCGCTCACGCCTTCGTAGTAGGTGTCGGGGCCCGTCTGCGCAATCACCCGCCACAGCATGGTGTTGAAGGGCATCGGCGTTGCCAGCACGCGCGTGGGCGTGAGCCCCTGCGCGCGCAGCGCCTGCGTGACTTCCCGCTCGGCATGCCAACGGCCCACCAGACCCGTGCCGAGGTAGACCGCGCCCCAGATCACGGTAATGGCGAGCACGCGGCACAGCCGCGGCGTGGCGCCGAAGATCGCGGTCGCCAGCACCGCGCACAGCATCGGCACGGTATAGATCGGATCGATGATGAACACGGCCGACCAGCTTTCGGGCGTGGGCGTCAGCGGCCAGAAAAGCTGTGTGCCATATACGGTGAATGAATCGAGCACCGGATGCGTGATCAGCACCAGCCATAAGGTGAGGAACAGGCGTCCCGCGCCATACGGCGCCTTCGGCCATCGCCATCGGATGAGCGCCGTCAGGACGAGGGCCAGGGCCGTCAGCACGAACACCGAATGCGAAAAGCCCCGGTGAAACGTCATCATCGACACCGGGTCCGGGTAACGGATCAAGACGTCGAGATCGGGCAAGGTGCCCAGTAAGGCGCCATATACCAACGCCTTGCGGCCCTGCCGCGAACCGAGCAACGCGCCCTGTATGCCCGCGCCCAGCACGGCCTGTGTTACGGAATCCATCGATGGTCACACTCTTCGTTCGTCCAGCCCCGGCGGCCAGCTTATTGTCAGGCGTTAAGATACAGGATTGATTCTCGCGGATTCATTGCATGGACGCTTATATCGATCGAGTTGGCGTGTTCATCGAAGCCAACCAGGCCTGGGCAGGTGTCATCACCTTTTTTCTCACCATGGGCGAGTCGATGCTGGTGCTCGGCCTGTTCATTCCCGCGACCGCGCTGCTGCTTCTGACCGGCGGTCTCATCGGCGCCGGCACGCTGTCGGCCACCAGCATCCTGGCCTGGGGCGTGGCCGGGGCTGTCGTGGGCGACGCGCTGTCCTATTACATCGGCCGCTGGCTCGGACCGAGCTTCCTGCGCCGCTGGCCCTTGTCCACGCAACGCAGCGCCGTCGCGCGTGCGCGCCTGTTCTTCTATAAGTATGGTTTTGCGTCGGTGTTCTTCGGCCGCTTCCTGGGGCCGATCCGCTCGACGATCCCGACCGTGGCCGGCATCATGGGCATGAGCCACTGGCGCTTCCAGGTCGCCAATGTGCTGTCCGCGCTGGTCTGGATGCCGGTCATGCTGGCGCCCGGCTACCTGACCGCGCGCGGCCTCAGCACCGCCGAGAACGGCCAGGAGATCGGCATGGTGGTGGGCACCGTCGCCTCGGTCGGCGTGGGCGTCTGGCTGCTGCTCAACATGATGCGCAAGCGGCGCGCGGCGGGCGAGCGCCCGGCCAAGCGCGTGCGCAGCCACTGACAGGGAGATTCGATGGAACCGAAGAACGGCGATTTCGCGAAATATATCGAAGAGCTCTCGCGCAAAGGTGCGCGCGATGCCCTTGCGCGAGCGCCTGCTTCGGCATCGGCCTCGCCCGGTGCGGTCGACACGACGCCGACGCTGCCGCCCGACCCCGCCGACGCGCCGGGCGTGGTGCTGAGCCAGCGCAAGCTCAAGCGCGCCCCGCGCGTGGCGGTCGGCCATCCCACCGCCGCGGCCGACGCCGACGCCGCGAATACCCAGACGCTGGCACAGCGGGCCGACAACCAGCGCAGCGCGCGCGTCCAGATCCTGATCGGCTTCGTCACGGCCATGATTGCCCTGGTCGGGCTCGCCAGTGCCTTCGACCGGCAGCACGGTTACGCCGTGCCCGCCATCTGGGGCATCGTGTCCTTGTTCGCGTTCCGGCGTGCCGCCAAGGCCGCCGAGCGCGCTCGCCGGCCGCTGCGCGAGCAACCGGCCTTCACGCCGCTGCGCAAGGCCTGACCCGCGCGGCAGTGCTAACATTCCCGCCCCGGCCCCGCCTCCTCTGGCGGGGCTCATTGTTTCTAGCCTGACCGGAGTTCCCGTGAGCCAGCCCCAAGCCGGATTGACGCCCATCCAAGCAGCCACGATGCTGAAGCTGCAAGATCAACTCAACGCCAAGATCAACCCCGACTGGATCCACGGAGGCTCGCGGTTCCTGCGTGCCGCATTCGTGGAATCGGCAGAGGCGCTGGAGCACCACGGCTGGAAGTGGTGGAAAAAGCAGGTGCTGGACCTGCCGCAAGTGCAGATGGAATTGATCGACATCCTGCACTTCTATCTGTCGCACACCATCGTCGCCGCGAATGGCTCGACCGAAGCCGCCGCGCGTACGCTGGTCGACGATCTGGCCGGCCCGGCCAGCGTCACGCTGGACGGCCGCACCTACGACCTGAGCGCGCTGCCGGTACCCGATCTGCTCGAACTCATCGGCGGTCTGGCGGTGTGCCAGCGCGCCAGCTACAAGCTGCTCGAGTGCACCATGACCGCCTGCCAGCTGAGCTGGACCGAGGCGTTCAATCAGTACGTCTCGAAGAACGTGCTCAATATTTTCCGCCAGGACCACGGCTACAAGGAAGGCACGTATGTGAAGCTGTGGCAGGGCGAAGAAGACAACGTCGTCCTCGCCCGCCTGCTCGGCCAGCTCGACAGCAACCGGCCCGACTTCAGCGACGCCCTCTACGCGTCGCTGTCGCAGGCCTACACGCAAGCGACGGCCTGAGGATCGCCGCGCAACGCCCGGCTCAACGCTGGGCGTGGCGCGTCTCGCCGAACAGCGCCGACAGCCCGCGCGGCTGCGAGCGCCAATACTGCGGCGGCGCGCTCACCTGCCCGCCGAGCTCGGCGGCCGCGTGCCAGGGCCAGCGCGGGTCGTACAACATGCCGCGCGCCAGCGCCACCATATCGGCGTCGCCGTTGGCGACGATGGCTTCGGCCTGCGCGGGCTCGGTGATCAGCCCGACGGCCATGGTCGGAAGCCCGGTCTCTTCCTTGATCTGACGCGCGAACGGCACCTGGTAGCCGGCCCCTAACGTGATCTTCTGGCGCGGCGACACGCCGCCCGACGATACATCCGCGAAGGCACACCCGAGCGGCTTCAGCGCCTGCAGAAACTGCACCGTCTGGGCAGGATCCCAGCCGCCGTCGACCCAGTCGGTGGCCGAGACACGCACGCCCAGCACCGCGTGCGGGAGCGCGGCCCGCACCGCCTCGAACACCTCGATCGGAAAGCGCATGCGATTGGCCAGTGAACCGCCATAGGCGTCGTCGCGCTGATTCGCCAGCGGCGACAGGAACTGGTGCAGCAGATAGCCATGCGCGGCGTGGATCTCGATCACATCGAAACCCAGACGGTCGGCGCGCACCGCCGCCGCCACGAAGGCGTCGCGCACGCGCGCCAGGCCCGCGGCATCGAGCGCGCGCGGGGGCAGCTCCGTGTCGTTGTGCGGCAGGGCCGAAGGCGCATCGGCCACCCAACCGCCCTCCTCCAGACGGAGTTGGCGACCGCCCTCCCAGGGACGCGTGCTCGATGACTTGCGGCCCGCATGGCCGAGCTGGATGCCGAGGCGGATGGGCGCGTAGCGCCGGATGGCGGCCACCACTTTGCCCAGCGCCGCTTCGGTCGCGTCGTTGTACAGGCCCAGATCTCCCGGCGAGATCCTGCCGCCCTCCTCCACCGCCGTCGCCTCCGTGAAGAGCAGGCCGGCGCCGGAAAGCGCGAGATGCCCGAGATGGATCATGTGCCAGTCGGTGGCGCAGCCGTTCTCGGCGGAGTACTCGCACATGGGCGCGATGACGATGCGGTTGGCCAGCTGGATCGAGCCCAGCGCCTGCGGCGTGAACAATTGACTCATTGGAAGTCCTTCGACGGGAGGTATCCAAGGAGCATAGCGCGCGGCCGGGTGCCGCGCAGCCCTGCCGCGCCGCCGCCGGCCGCCGGGTTTACTCCGCTTCGATCACGCTCTGCAGGAACTGCTGCGTGCGCGGCTCGCGCGGATTGGCGAACAGCGCCGAAGACTCCGCATCTTCGACGATGTTGCCGGCATCGAAGAACAGCGTGCGATCCGAGCTGCGTTCGGCAAACTTCATCTGGTGCGTGACGATGATCATCGTCATCGTCCGCTTCGCGGACAGATCACGCAGGATCTGCAGAATGCCGCCCACCAGCTCCGGATCGAGCGCGGAGGTCACTTCGTCGAACAGCATGATGTCGGGGCGCATCGCCAGCGCTCGGGCAATGCCCACGCGCTGCTTCTGCCCGCCCGACAACTGAGCCGGGTGAGCATCGAGCTTGTCGCCCAGCCCCACCATCTCGAGGTACTCCTTGCCCCGCTGGATCGCCTCGTCACGATCCAGCCCCTGCACGTGGATCGGCGCCTCGATCACGTTGCCGAGCACGGTCATGTGAGGAAAGAGATTGAAGTGCTGAAAGACCATGCCGATCTTGGCGCGCACCTGGCGTACGTGGGCCGAATGCGGCTTCTGCAGGCGACCCTGCGCGTCGTGCCACATGGGCACGCCATCGATCTCGATCTCGCCATCGGTGGGCTGATCCAGCGTCATCAGCATGCGCAGCAACGTGGACTTGCCGGAGCCCGAGGGTCCGATGACGGACACGGTCTCGCCCGCCGGGATTTCCAGATCGATGCCGCGCAGCACCTCCAGTTCGCCGTAGCTCTTGCGCAGATTCTTCAAGCGGATACTCGCGCTCATCGCGTCCCTCCAAATACGATTCTCAGCCGGCCCTCGAGCCGGCGCACACCCCATGCCGCCACCAGGCTGAGCAGCAGGAAGAAGACGCCCACCATCGTCAGCGGTTCGATGTAGCGGAACGACGTCGATCCCAGGATCTTGCTCTGCTGCAACAGCTCCACCACCGTGATGGCGGAAAGCAGCGGCGTGTCCTTGAACATGGCCACCAGGTAATTGCCCAGCGCCGGCACCACAGGCGGAATCGCCTGCGGCAGCACGACGTCACGTAGAGTGCGCCAGGGCGTGAGGTTCAGCGCGGTGGCCGCCTCGAGCTGGCCGCGCGGCACCCCTTCGAGACCGGCACGGTAGACCTCCGAACAATAGGCCGCGTAGTGCAGACCCAATGCCAGCACCCCGGTGGTCAGCGGCGACAGCGACACGCCCAGGTTGGGCAACACATAGAAAAGGAAGTACATCTGCACCAGCAACGGCGTGCTGCGGATGAACTCCACCAGGATGGCCGTGGGCCAGGAAACGAACACCAGCGGCGATCGGCGCAGCATGGCGAACACCAGCCCCAGCGTCACCGCCACCACCATGCCGAGCAGGGTGGCCTGCACCGTCACGATCAGCGCCGAACCGAGCGTGGGCAGGATGTCGGCCGCATAACTCCAGTCGAAAATGGGCTCGGTCATCGGATCCGGAACCTCCTCTCAAGCAAGCGGATACCGCCCGTGATCACCAAAGCCACAGCGAAGTACATGCCCAGTATCACCAGGAAGATCTCGGTGGTGCGCAGCGTTTCACCGCGCAGCAACTGCCCCCGGAAAGTCAGGTCGGTGATGGTGATGAGCGAAACGAGCGCCGTGTTCTTCAGCAGCTCGATCAACAGGTTGCCGGTGGGCGGCAGCATTGCGGGAATGGCCTGGGGCAGGATGATGCGGCGCATCGTCTGCGCCGGCGTCATGTTCAGGGCGACCGCCGCTTCGCGCTGACCTCGGACCACCGCCTGGATGGCGCCGCGCACCACTTCAGCGCCGTAGGCGCCGGAGTTCGCGGCCAGCACCACGATGCCCACCAGCATCGCCGGCAATTTCACGCCGAACATGGGCAGCACGTAGAAGAACCAGAACAGCTGCACCAGCGCCGACGTGCCGCGGAACAGCTCGACGTAGCCGGTGGCGAGTCCGCGCACCCACAGGTGCGAGGACATCCGCCCCAGGCCGGCGAGCACGGCGATCGGAATCGCCAGCAACGCCGCGCCGGCCATGATGCGCAGCGTGACCTCCAGCCCCTCGAGGAGGGGTGGCATCAGGTTGAGGATGTCCATGGACCTCCTCCGGTCAGTTGGCGCCGCAAAGTTTGGCGGCCGTCACGTCGCCGGGCAACTCTGCTTCGGTGAAACCGAAGGGCTCGACCATCTTGGCGTGCTCCGGCGTGCCGATGACCTTCGCCAGCTCGGCATTGAACGCGTCCGCGAACGCCTGGTCTTCCTTGCGGAAGCCGTAGGCGCCGTAGCCACGCACGTCCTGGCCGTCGATGACCGGGTTGGTGAACGGCTCGGCCTTCTCGAGACCGCTGCCGCCGTCGGCCTTGCGCAGCAGGTCATTGACCGTGAGCGAGGTGGCCGCATACGCATCGGCGCGGCCGGCCTGCACGCCCGCATAGGCGCTCACGGCGTCAGGAAACACGACCAGCTGGCCGGGCTTGACACCCGACTTGGCCGCGTAATCACCCTCGATCGCCCCGACCACCACGCCCAGCTTCAGGTCTTCCTGCTTGGCGGCATCGGCGTAGCTATGCAGATTCTTGGGATTGCCTTCCTTCACGAGGAAAGAGGCATCGACGCCGTAGGTCGGATTGGAAAACGCCACCTGCTGGCAGCGCTCGGGCGTCACGTACATGCCGGCGGCGATGATGTCGAAGCGTTTGGCCTGCAGGCCGGGAATCAGCGAGCCGAATTCGGTGAGCACACCCTCGACTTCGTTCACGCCCATCCGCTTGAGCACCTCGCGCGCCACCTCGACCGATTCGCCCGTCACGGCCGCCTTCTGGCTGTCCATGAACGCATACGGCGCCTCGTTCGCATAGCCGATACGGATCTTGCCCGCGGCCTTAGCGGCCGCCAGCGTATCCTGGGCGCCGGTCTGCTTCTCCGTCTGGGGCGCGGGCGTGGCGCCGCTCCCCTTATCCGAGTCCGAGCAGCCGGCCAGCAGTCCGGCGCCGACGAAAGCAGCGCCCAGGGTGGCGGTCCGAAGCATGCGCAGCATCATTGTTTTCTCCCCAAATCGTATGTTGCAGAAAGGATTCGATCAAAATCTTACGCGAATAAATCATTCGTATACGAATCAAATTCCAACAAAAAGGGGCAGGATCGCTCCTGCCCCTGGGGAAATCGGGAAAAACGGCCGGGAATGTAACTTTTTAATTCTGGCCGGCGTAGCCGAATTTGCCGTCCCGCACCACGCCCATGACACGGGCACGCTCGTCGAAGCCCTGGTGATTCTGGGCGGAAATGTTGAGCACGCCGTTGGGCACGATCAGATCGCGCGTGTTCTCGAGCGCGTCGCGCAGCGCCTTGCGAAACTCCGGCGTGCCCGGCTTGGCGCCGGTTTTCAGTGCGCGGGTGACCGCCGAATCCAGCAGCATCCAGGCGCCATAGGCATCCCCCGCGAACTGCGTGAGGGTGTTGGCGCCATACTGAGCCTCGTATTTGTCGGCGAAAGCGAGCGCCACCGGCTTGACCGGGTTGCTGTCAGGCAGCTCCCGCGCGACGACGCCCGGGCCGGTCGGGAAGAGCGTGCCCTCCACGTCCTTGCCACCCACCTGAAGGAATTCCAGCGTGCCGATGCCGTGGGTCTGGTAGATGGCGCCCTTGTAACCACGCTCGTGCAGCGTCTTCTGGGGCAAGGCCGCAGGCGTGCCGGAGCCGGCGATCAGCACGGCGTCCGGTTTGGCGGCCATCACCTTGAGTACCTGGCCCATGACCGACGCATCGGTGCGCTGGAAGCGCTCCTGCGCGACCACCTTGAGGTCCTTGCCCGCAATAGCGTCGAACTCTTTCCACCAGGAATCGCCGTAGGAATCGGCGAAGCCGATGAAGGCGACGTTGCGATAGCCCTTCTTCTTCATGTCTTCGACGATCGCCGACGCCATGAGCGAGTCGTTCTGCGGCATCTTGAAGGCCCACGCGCGCTTGGGATCGGAGGCCGGCTCCACGATCACGGCCGACGCGGCGAGCGCCACCATCGGCGTGCCGGTTTCGGCCAGCACGTCGAGCGCGGCCAGTGCCGATGCGGTGATGTTCGGTCCCACGATCGCGTCGACTTTGTCTTCGGCCGTCAGCTTGCGGATGTTCTTGACCGCGCGGCTCACGTCGGTGCCGTCGTCGAGCACGACATAACGCGCGGGCTGGCCGCCCAGCGTCGCGGGCCAGAGGCGAATGGCATTGTTGGTCTGGATGCCGATCGCCGCGGCCGGGCCGGTGGTCGAAACATCCACGCCGATCACGATCTCGGCCGCGGCCGAGCCGGCCATCGTGGTGGCCAGAATCAGGGCAGCGGCGCGCTGGGTCAGGAATTTCATGTGGGAACCTGCAGTAGAAAGAAAAGCGGTGGGCGCGGGGCGCCCGGACCGCGGTATTTTGCCCTAAGCGCCGGCGGTCGCGTTTACGCGTTCACGCGCTCGTAGACCAGCGCGGCCAGCGCAAGATCCTCGAGCGCGCTGCCCACGGCCTTGAACACGGTAATGGCCGCGTCGCTCTCCCTGCCCGGCACACGCTGCGCCGCCAGGTCGAACAGCGTGCCGCGGATGGCATCACGGGCCAGCGTGCCGGCGTCAAACGCGGCCAGCAGATCCCCCGACTTGGTCGGCGCCTCGTCGGTATCGACGTACACCGCGTTGTCGCGGAAGCAGTCCGGATCCGTTTCCTTCATGTCGGGTTTGAAGCTGCCGATCAGATCCAGGTGCGTGCCCGGACGCAGCCATTCGCCCCGCACCAGCGGCTCGGTGGACAGGGTCGCGCAGCTCACGATATCGGCCTGCCGGACCGCCGCCTCGAGGTCGGTGACGGCCTCGGCGGCGTAGCCCTGCGCTCGCAGCGCCTGAGCCAGCCGCTCGGCGCCGGGCACCCGGACGTTCCACACGAGCACGCGCTCGATCGGACGCACCGCCCGCATGGCCGGCGCCACCAGGCTGGCGATCCGGCCCGAGCCGAGGATCAGCAAGGTGCGGGCATCCGGGCGAGCCAGATAATCGGCCCCCAGCGCCGCGGCGCCAGCGGTGCGGTAGGCGGTGACGATATCGCCGTCAACGCTGGCCAGCGGCACGCCCGTGCGTGCGCTGTAAAGCGTGTAGGTGGCATGCAGCCCCGGCAGGCCGTCGTGCGTGTTCTCCGGAAAGATATTGATGACCTTGACGCCGAAATAGCCTGCGGCGTTCCAGGCGGGCATGATGAGCGACGTGCCCTGCCGCCCCTGCGATTCGATGGCATGCACGTACCGCGCGGGCACGACGTAGCCGCCCTGGAAAGCCGATCGCAGCGCCGGAATCACGGCGTCGAAAGACAAGGCGCCCTGCGTGGCGGCGGTATCGATCACTTGCATGCGGAACTCTCCCTGTGATGGCCAGCGGATGCGTGCGTCGTCGCACGGGCCGCGCGGTGCCCTTCGGACCGTGCCTGCATTATCACCGCAAGCCCGCCTGCGGCCGCTCACGCCTGGACACACGACAGTCAGCCGCGAGCGAATATGATGAAACAGCCATCGCGGCGGCCGGCCCGGCCGGTGCGCCGCTATCCCGCGCCCTCGCGCGCGCATCCCTCCAGGAGTAAGACTCATGAAGAAATCCGCATCCGCCGTCTGGAAAGGCGATCTCAAGACTGGCAAAGGCACGATCTCGACGCAGAGCGGCGCGCTGAAGGAGCAGCCTTACGGCTTCAATACCCGCTTCGAGGATGCGCCGGGCACCAACCCCGAAGAACTGATCGGCGCGGCCCATGCCGGCTGCTTCTCGATGGCGCTGTCCAATGTGCTGGGCGAAGCCGGACTGGTGGCGGACCGCATTTCCACCTCCGCCGTGGTCACCCTCGACAAGTCGGATGACGGTTTCTCGATCACCGCCGTGCACCTGACCGTCGAGGCCGTCATTCCCAACGCGGACGACAAGGCGTTCCAGGACGCGGCGGCCAAGGCCAAGGCCGGCTGCCCGGTGTCGAAGGTGCTGAACGCCAAGATCACCATGGACGCCACGCTGAAGCAGTAAGTCAGCGGCAAGGCGGCCGGCGCCTGGCTCGCGCCACGTCGGCCGCAAAATGCATCAGGCCAGCCTCGCGGCTGGCCTGAGTCAGATCGTCGTGTACGCCGCGCGAGGCGGCGCCGCGATCAACGCCGATACGCCGAAATGACGGGATGCTGGCGGCGGCCGGCATCCATGGCGTGCAGCACATCGCCGACGAAACCCAATGCCCCGGCGGCGCCAGCGCGCCAGCGTTGCCAGCCTTGGGAAGGGGAAAGTCGGGTCCGGCGCGACGCCGGTTTGCTGCGAGTCACATCGCCCATCATGCTCTCCTTGAGAAAAGGCGCTTGGAGACTGCGAGGCTTTCAACTGCCTGCAAGCTCATCCTATGCCTGGCGATGTTGCGCTGCAATAACTTTTATTGGGCATGGCACAAATAGATGTGTCAACCCGGGAAAACGTTGTGTTCTCGCACGAATCCCCCCTGACCGGGGCGGACCGAGGGCCGCGGCGCATGGCCGCCGCCCCCGGGGCGCCGGCGGTCAGGCCTGGTCGAGGATGTCGAGATCGACCGGCAGCGCACGGTTGAGCGCCGTGGCCACCTTGACGCGCAGCGCGTTCGAGTGCGCGCGCCGTACCTCGCGTTTGACGTCGAGCAACTGCTGCGGGTGCATCGAGAATTCGGTGAGGCCCAGGCCCAGCAACAGCCGGGTCAGCCGGGCGTCTCCCGCCATCTCGCCGCAGACCGCCACCGGTATGCCCGCGCGCTCGCCGGCGTTGATCGTGTTGGCGATCAGGCGCAACACCGCCGGATGCAGCGGATCGTAGAGCTCGGATACGTCGTGGTCGCCGCGGTCGATCGCCAGCGTGTACTGGATCAGATCGTTGGTACCGATGGAGAGGAAGTCGAGCGCCTGCGCAAAAGGCTCGATCGCGATCGCGATCGCGGGGATCTCGACCATCGCGCCCACTTCGATGTGCTCGGCATAGGCCTGCCCGCGCGCGTCGAGCTCGCGGCGCGCCGCCTCGATGGCGGCGAACGTGGCCTTGACCTCGTGCATGTGCGCGATCATGGGCACCAGCAAGCGCACCGTACCGTGGGCCGAGGCCCGCAGGATGGCGCGCAGCTGAGTGGCGAACATCTCCGGACGTGCGAGGCAGTAGCGGATCGCGCGCTGCCCCAGCGCCGGGTTGGTGGCAACGGTGGCCTCGCCATCGAGCGTCTTGTCGGAGCCGATGTCGAGCGTACGGATGGTGACCGGACGGCCGGCCATGACCTTCACGACCGAAGCGTAGGCCTCGTATTGCTCTTCTTCGCCCGGCAGATCGGGGCGCCCCATGAAGAGAAATTCGCTGCGGAACAGCCCGATCCCTTCGGCGCCCGAGGCCAGCGCCAGGCTGGCCTCTTCGGGGAGCTCGATGTTGGCATGGAGCACGACGTCGATGCCGTCGAGGGTGACGGAGGGCTCGTCGCGCAGCAGGGCCAGGGTGGCGCGCTCCTCGGCGTAGGCGCGCTGCCGCGCGCGGTACTCCTGGAGAATGCGGCGCGATGGATTCACGACCACCACACCGGCGGCACCATCCACGATCAGCATGTCGCCGTCGTGCACGAGCTCGCGCACATTGCCCATGGCGACCACGGCGGGCACGCCCATGCTGCGCGCCACGATGGCCGTGTGCGAGGTGGGCCCGCCCAGATCCGTGACGAAGGCCGCGAAACGGCCGCCGCGCAGGCGCAGCATGTCGGCCGGCGAAATGTCGTGCGCCACGACCACCAGCGGGTCGTCGCCGTCGACATCCGCCCCGTCGGGCAGGATGGCCGACGTGCCGGCCAGCACATGGAGCACCCGCTCGATCACCTGCCGCACGTCGCCGCCGCGCTCACGGAGATATTCGTCTTCCATGGCGTCGAACTGCTCGCCGAGCAACTGGCCCTGCGCGGTCAATGCCCATTCGGCGTTGTACAGACGCTCGGCGATCATGGCCTGCGCCTGCTCGGCCAGCAGCGGGTCGCCCATCAGCAGGCTGTGCACGTTGAGCATGGCGCCCAGCTCGCGCGGCGCGTCGTCCGGCAGGTTGTCGGCCAGCTCCATGAGCTCGGCCTGCGCCTGCAGCAGCGCCTGGGACAAGCGCTGCGTTTCCTTGGCGACGTCCTCGGGGGCAATGCGATAGTGCGCCACTTCGAGGGCAGCCGCCCCCATCACGACGGCGCGGCCGATGGCGAAGCCTCGGGCCACGCCTTTGCCGAACAAAGAAATAACGGGGCTGGCGCAGCCAGCCCCGTCGGGGGATATCAAGGTCGAGTCGCGAACGCCGCCCGGGGTCTGCCCGGCCGGGGTCTCGGGGGGATGGGTTCTATTCCTGCTCACCGAATTTGCTGTCGAACAAGGTTTCAATCTCGGCCAGGGCCCGCTCGGCATCGGCGCCCGATGCATCCAGCTTGACCGTGACCCCCAGGCCCGCAGCCAGCATCATCACGCCCATGATGCTCTTGGCATTGACGCGCTGCGCGCCGCGAGAAATGAAAATTTCGCTGCTGAACTTGCTGGCCAGCTGCGTGAGCTTGGCAGCCGCTCGCGCGTGCAGACCGAGTTTGTTGCTGATGACGATGTCTTTCGTAGGCATAGTACTGGTGACCACAGCAAGCCGCGGTGTTCTTATGATTCATCGCCGGCGCCCTCGGAAGCGGCGCGCGGCATTGGGCATACAACGTGCCCGTCAGTCTACACGCAAGCAGCCCTGAACGCCGCCCGCGAGCGCCTTCTCGCGCGTCTCGGCCAGCGTCAGGTTGCGATATGTCAGAGCCCGCAGCAGCATCGGGGTGTTCAGGCCCGCCAGCACGCAGCACTGGATCCCCTGGGCCTGCGCCTCGGCCACCGCCCGCTTGGCGATGTTGGCCGGCGTGGCGCCGATCAGATCGGTGAGCACCAACACCCCCTGCCCCCGGTCTTCGTGCGCGATGTCCTGGAGCACTTGCGGCACCAGGTCATCGGGCATGTCCTGGGTCAGGATGTCATGCACGGCCAGCTCGTCGGTCGTATCACCCAGCACATGCCGGACGCTCTCGCGCATGGCATTGCCCAGGGGTGCGTGCACGACGATCACGATTCCAGTCATGGTGTCGATCAGCCGGCGGCGCGTTCTAGCGCGTGAGCGAACATGTCCGCCACATTGAAGCCGGTCTGCTCGGTGATCTCGACAAAGCAGGTCGGGCTGGTCACATTGATCTCGGTGATGTAGTCGCCGATTACGTCCAGACCGATCAGCAGCAGACCGCGGCCGGCGGTTTTGGCCGCCACGGCGCGCGCCAGTTCGAGGTCGCGCTCGGACAGCGGCTGGGCCACGCCCCGGCCGCCCGCGGCCAGATTGCCGCGCGTTTCGCCCGCCAGCGGGATGCGGGCCAGCGAGAACGGTACCGGCTCGCCACCGATGATCAGCACGCGCTTGTCACCCTTGACGATCTCGGGAATGTAGCGCTGGGCCATGATGGTGCGCGCGCCATTGTCGGTGAGCGTTTCCAGGATGGCGTTCAGGTTGGGATCGGCCGCCTGCAGGCGGAAGATGCCGGTGCCGCCCATGCCGTCGAGCGGCTTGACGATCACGTCGCCATGGCGCTGATGGAAGGCCTTCAGGCGCGGGATGTCGCGCGTGACGAGCGTGGGCGCGGTGTACTCCGCCAACTCCGTGATCGCGAGCTTTTCGGGGTGATTGCGGATCGCGGCGCCACCGTTGAATACCTTGGCGCCTTGCGCCTGCGCGTACTCGAGCAGGTGCGTGGAGTACACGTACTCCATGTCGAACGGCGGGTCCTTGCGCATGACCACGGCGCCGAAAGACTTCAGCGCCACGTCGGCCGCCGGGGCGGTATCACGCCACCAGTCATGCTCGTGCAGATCCGCATCGGCGACCAGCTCGATCGGCGTGGCGCGCGCGAGCACGACGCCTTCGTCGATGAAGAGATCACCCTGGAGCGCCACGCTCAGCGTGTGGCCGCGTGCCACCAGCGCCTGCATCATGGCGACGGAACTGTCCTTGTACGCCTTGAGCAGCGGCAAGGGATCGATCACAAACAATACGTGCATCGTGACACCTGGTACGGTCCCGTCAGGCCGGAACGGCGACGGGCACTCGATTCATCGTAGCGCGGCGGCTCACACCGCGCCATCGTGCGGACTGCGCCGCGCACATACATTGGGCAGCCGGTGGGGCCGCCCAACGCTAAACCGGTCGGCGGACCGGGTTGGAAACAGGCCCGCGGAGCGGCAGCAGCCGTTCCCGAGACCGGGAAAACAATGCGCCGTCCGCGGTGCAGACGGCGCAAACGCAAACCGGCCCGGACGCCACGAGGCGCCCGGGCCGGTCCGGGGTTCATTCAGACGCGTCGGCCTTGCTTGCCACCGCTTTCTTCTTCGGGGACAGCACCATGACCATTTGACGGCCTTCCAGCTTGGGCATCGCTTCGACCTGAGCCAGTTCGGTCAGATCGTCACGCACCCGCTCCAGCACTCGCATACCCAGTTCCTGGTGAGCCATTTCACGGCCGCGGAAGCGCAGCGTGACCTTGGCCTTGTCGCCTTCTTCGAGGAAGCGGCGCAGGTTGCGCAGTTTGACCTGGTAGTCGCCCTCGTCAGTCGCAGGACGGAATTTGACTTCCTTGACCTGGATGATCTTCTGCTTCGAGCGGGCCTCGGCCTGGCGTTTCTGTTCCTGGTACTTGAACTTACCGTAATCCATCAAACGGCAGACTGGCGGTTCGGCATTGGGCGCGATTTCGACCAAGTCCACGTCTGCTTGTTCGGAAAGACGGAACGCATCGGCAATCTTGAGAATACCGAGCTGTTCACCATCCAGACCTATCAGGCGCACCTCAGGGACGCGGATTTCACCGTTGATGCGATTGGGCTTTTCAGTGGCGATGTTGAAGACTCCTAGTAGTTAATTAGAGGCGCTGGTGTCGGGCTGAACCACGGCTCGCCGGGTCGCGACATCTTCGGTCAGGCGGCTGACGAAGTCGTCGAATGCGATGGCGCCGAGGTCGAGGCCACCCAGGCCGCGTACCGCAACGGTCCCGTTTTGCATCTCTTTGTCGCCTACGACAAGGATGTACGGAATCTTTTGCAGGCTATGCTCTCGGATTTTACGAGTGATTTTTTCCCCGCGCAAATCGGCCTGGGCCCTAAAGCCTTGTTTTTTCAGGCTTTGTGTTATTTGCGCCGCATAGTCGGCGGAATGCTCGGAAATGCAGCACACCGCGACCTGCACCGGGGACAGCCAGGGCGGCATCGCCCCGGCGTGGTTTTCGATCAGCATACCGATGAAACGCTCGAGCGAACCGAGGATCGCGCGGTGCAGCATCACGGGCGGGCGACGCTGGTCGTTCTGGTCGACGAACTCGGCGCCCAGGCGAACCGGCATCGAAAAATCGACCTGGATCGTGCCGCACTGCCAATGACGGCCGATGGCGTCCTTGAGCGTGTACTCGATCTTGGGACCATAAAACGCGCCTTCGCCCGGCGACACCTCGAACTCGCAGCCGGTGCGGCGCAGGCTTTCCATCAGGGCCTCTTCGGCCTTGTCCCAGACCTCATCGCTGCCGATGCGCTTCTCGGGACGCGTGGCGACCTTGTACAGCACTTCGTTGAAGCCGAAGTCGCGGTAGACCTTCTGGAGCAGCGCCGTGAAATCGGCGCACTCGTCCTGGAGCTGGTCTTCGGTACAGAAAATGTGGCCGTCGTCCTGCGTGAATCCGCGCACGCGCATCATGCCGTGCAGCGAACCCGAGGGCTCGTTGCGATGGCACTGGCCGAATTCGCCGTAGCGCAGCGGCAGCTCGCGGTACGAGTGCAGGCCGGCATTGAAGATCTGCACGTGGCCCGGGCAGTTCATCGGCTTCAGGCCATACACGCGATTCTCGGACTCCGTCGTGAACATGTTTTCACGGTAGTTGTCCCAGTGGCCGGTCTTTTTCCAGAGCGACAGATCGAGGATCTGCGGCGCCTTCACTTCCTGGTAGCCGTTGTCGATGTAGACCGAGCGCATGTACTGCTCGACCTGCTGCCAGAGCGTCCAGCCCTTGGGATGCCAGAAGATCAGGCCGGGGCCTTCTTCCTGGAAGTGGAACAGATCGAGGTCGCGTCCCAGCTTGCGGTGGTCGCGGCGCTCGGCCTCTTCGAGCATGTGCAGATAGGCGTCCTGGTCGTCTTTCGAGGCCCAGGCCGTGCCGTAGATCCGCTGCAGCATTTCGTTGTTGCTGTCGCCGCGCCAGTAGGCGCCGGCCACCTTCATCAACTTGAAGACCTTCAGCTTACCCGTGGACGGCACGTGCGGGCCGCGGCACAGGTCGATGAAGTCGCCTTCGCGATACAGGCTGAGCGTTTCGTTGGACGGGATCGAGGCAATGATCTCGGCCTTGTACGTTTCACCGATGCTCTTGAAGAAGGCCACGGCGTCGTCGCGCGTCCATTCCTCGCGCGAGACCTTTTCGTCCTTGCGCGAGAGCTCGGTCATCTTCTTTTCGATGGCTTCGAGATCTTCGGGCGTGAACGGGCGCTTGTACGAGAAGTCGTAGTAGAAGCCGTTGTCGATCACGGGACCGATCGTGACCTGCGCATCCGGGAAAAGCGACTTCACGGCGTAGGCCAGCAAGTGCGCCGTCGAATGGCGGATCAGCTCCAGGCCGTCCGGATCCTTGGCGGTCACGATGGCCAGATTGGCGTCGGTGGTGATCGAATAACTCGTATCGACCAACTTGGGCTCCGTGCCCTCGAACGCTACCCGCCCGCCCAGCGCTGCCTTGGCCAGGCCGGTACCGATGGACTGCGCGACCTCGGCGACCGTGACCGGTCCCGGGTATTGGCGCTGCGAGCCATCCGGCAATGTGATTTGTACCATCGAAGATTTTCCTGGATTAAAAACGACAAACGCGGCCTGTGAGCCGCGTTCTTTGCCTGCTTGCTTGAAGAGTCTGTTGTCTGCCGACACCAAAACCCAACGCTCGAATCACTGACGCGACTTGGGGCGAAGAATTCCGGTCGTAGTTCGTGTCGGAAGGACAAACATGGCGTGTGCCTGGATTCACCTGAATGGGCCCGCGCCTGTGCGCCGGGCCGGACAAAACGGGACTGCTAGCAAACTGAGGCACGAGTCGGAAATGGCAGGCCGGCGAATCGCGCCAGCACGGACTTCACGACCGGAGTACCCGATACATCAAGAATTGTAGCACTTTTCGCACCAGTCCTCCGGGATTTCCCTGCCCGCGCGTAGCAGGCGCGGGACTTAGGAGCATTCGGCCCCTCTCTTCGTCCGATAGTTCTGTCAGACAAATCTGAAGCTCCCGCACAGGCGCGCCAAGGGCGTCGCCGCCCGGTAACGTCTGGCTCATGCACAGACAGGCCGCCCCGCCCGGGAGGCCGATCCATTACCAGAGGGTGTTTCATGTCCCAAGCAAGAATGCAAGACGATCCCCCCAACCGCCCTGCCCCTCCTTACGTCGTACGCCGGCACACCATGGGCCCACGCCCCAAGTTGCGGATCGCCGTTCTCGACGACCACCCCGCCACCGCGCTGGGCGTCGCCGCGTATCTGCGTCTGCAGCACGACATGGACGTGCGCTGGGCCGAGACCCGTGCCGACCAGCTCAGTGACTTCCTGCGTCAGAACGCCTGCGACGCGGCGATCGTCGACTTCTTCCTGCCCGGCCAGCCCGCCGACGGCGGCAACCTGATCCGCCGATTGAAGCGGCAGGATCCGTCCATGGCGGTGATCACCTGCTCGGCGGGCCGCCAGGCCGAAGTCGAGTTCGCGGCGTTTCAGGCCGGCGCCAATGCCTTTTTGCCCAAGCACGCGCCGGTCGAGCTTCTGCCCGAACTGATCCGGCGGATCTCGGTCGATCCGGTCACGTTCTGGAGCTGCAAGAGCGGAATGATCCAGGCGGCCCGGCCCTCGCATCCGGAAGAGCGGCTCACGCGCGCCGAGCTCGAGATCCTGCGTCAGATTGCGCAGGGCCTGTCCGTCACGCAGGTCGGCGCGCGGCTGTCGCGCAGCAAAAAAACCATCAGCACGCACAAGCGGCGCGCGATGAAAAAGCTTGGCCTGGCCGACGACCTCGCGCTGGCGTTATATCTGCGAGAAAAATTCCAGCGCGAAGTGATCTGAACCCTGCCGCGAACCGATGCTGCCCGGCCTTCAAGGGGGCAGTACCGGTTCACGCTGGCGAAGGCGCCGGTGGCCCGGTCGCCTCGCCGTTGGGGTCACGCGATGCGCGAATACCGGCCCGCCACGGCGTCGTCACGCAGACGGCGGTCGAACGTCATGGCGATCGCGCGCACGAAATACCAGCCCTGCGGCGTCACGCGCACGCGCGACCCGTCGAGCGAGCACAACTCGAGCGCTTCGAGTTCGCGCAGGCGGGCGAGCTCGGTCGGATATTGCTCGGCCACGCGGTCCGTGTCGCTGCGGCGACAGGCACTTCCGCAGGTACCGCCGCAATGCGAGACATGATCGGCCAGATCGACCTCGCCACGGCACATGAGCGCCATGATGATGTCGCGCCGGACCAGGTCGTCGGGCGTGCACTGCAGCCCTCGTTCGGTGGCGAACCGGCCTGCCTCGATCCGTTCGTAGTAGGCATCCAGCGTCTTGACGTTCTGGGCGTAGACCGAGCCCACGCGGCCGATGGATGAAACCCCCAGCGCCACGAGGTCGCAGTCGGGCTGGGTGCTGTAGCCCTGGAAGTTGCGCTGCAACTGGCCCGAGGCACGCGCGCGCGCCAGGCTGTCTTCGGGCAGGGCGAAGTGGTCCATGCCGATATATACGTAGCCGAGCTCCAGAAAGCCGGCGATGGCGCTGCCCAGCAGGCCGACCCGGGTCGCGGGATCGGGCAGGTCGGAATCGAGAATGCGCCGCTGTGGCTTGAAGCGCTCGGGCAGATGCGCGTAGGCATACAGCGCGATCCGGTCGGGCCGCAACGCCCCCACCAGGGCGATGGTGCGAGCGAACGACGCGGCGCTCTGTAGTGGCAGGCCGTAGATCAGATCCATATTGATCGACGCGAAACCCAGCTCGCGCGCGCTGCGCATCAGCGCCTCGACCTGCTCGAACGGCTGGACCCGGTGGATGGCGCGCTGCACGGCCTCGTCGAAATCCTGCACGCCCAGGCTCAGGCGATTGAAGCCCAGCCGGGCAAGATGAGCGAGACGTTCGGCGCTGACCGTGCGCGGGTCGACCTCGATGGAAATCTCGGCATCGGGCTGAAACGCGAAGCGCGCCCGGAGCACCTGCATGAGGCGGTCTAGCTCGTCGTCCGACAGAAAGGTGGGCGTGCCGCCGCCGAAATGCAGTTGCGAGACCGGCTCGCCCTCGCCGAGCACCGCGGTATGCAGCGCGATCTCGCGTTCGAGCGCCGCCAGGTATCGGCTCGCTCGGTCGTGGTGACGCGTGACGATCTTGTTGCAGGCACAGTAGTAACAGACCGACTCGCAAAACGGGATGTGTATGTAGAGCGAGAGCGGCTGGCCCGGGGTACGCGCCCGCACCTGCAGCGCGGCCTGGTAGTCGTCGGGGCCGAACGCGGGGGTATAGCGATCCGCGGTGGGATACGACGTGTAGCGCGGCCCGTTCTTGGACATCCGCGCGAGCAATTCCGGAGAGAAGGCCGGCGCCGGGATGGCAGCCTGATCTAGGCCCGGGCGATCTTGCTGGGCAAGGTTCTGATCTCGCTGCGCCTGCGGCTCGGGCGGCATGGCCGAGCGGGTCACGGGAGCAATGGACAGGGGAACGAGTGGCGTGTGTGCGTGGGTCATGGCGGCAGATGCCGCCACGCGAAGGGTCGAGGTCGGCATGCAACGATTATCGGTGGCGACTGACCCGCCGGTTTTGATCTGGCGCAATGCCACGGCTCGCGGCCGCGGCGAAACCGTAAAATGGGGTTTTGAAACGGAAGCTTGCGATGAACGACGAACTCGACGGCCGCCTGCTGGCCTTGCGGCAAACCCTTGCGGTCGCCATCGCGCTGGCCACCCGCGGCCATGAGCAGGCCACCACCATGGCGCTGGAGCTGATCGAAGACCTGCGCACGCATGTCGACGACACCCCGCCCGACGGCCCCTTCGAAATCCCGGCCTGGGCCAGCGCTGCCCGCGAAGAGTTCGACCACATCGCCCACATGGTCCGCGCGTTCAGCCGGATGCCTCCCGCCTCCGACGACGGCGCATAACGACGGCGGCCGCCCACCTACGCGTGCGGCCGCCCCCACCCTGCCCGGAGCCCGGGCCGGACACGCCTCAGGCCATGCCCCCCTCATGCACGCCGCCCGGCACACGCCGGGTGCCTTCGGGCCACAGGGCGTTCTGCAGCGCCCAGCGCCCCGGGCCGAGCAGCGCCTGAGCGGCGAGCAGGACCGCCCACACCACCGGCAACTCCGAGCCGGCATTGGTGAAGAAGAAGCCTTTGCGCACCGCCCAGAAGTGCGCGGCGCCGATCATGAAAGGCAAGGCGTAGAGGCTGAAGAGCCGGGTGCCGATACCGGCCGTGATCAGAATCGCGCCCGCGAACTCCGCGGTCAGGCTATACCAGGCGACCGGCGGGCCATAGCCGTTGTTGTGCAGCAACTGGATCCATTGCGAGACGCCGCCGGGCAACAGGAAGAACTTCCAATAGAGATGCGCGATGAAGAGACCACCGATGGTCAGGCGCAGCAGCAGAATGCCCCAGGGGGCCAACGATAAGCGACGCATAAGAACCTCGCTGAATGGGGTGTGGGCCGGGGGCCGGGAAGCCCGCCGGCGCTTGGTGTGGCCGATCAGCGCACGTTGAAAACCGCCATGTCGGCTTGGAGGCTGTAGGGCGCGACGCGGGCCTTGTAGGCTTTCCAGCTCTCGATCACGCGGCGAGCCTCCGGATCGGCCTGAGCGGACGCGTCGAGCTCGGTCTGCGTGGCCTCGCGCAGCGCCTTCAGCACGGACGCCGGGAAGGCCTTCACGCGGATCCCGGCCGCCTCCAGCTGGCCCAGGGCCACCGCGTTGCGGTCATTGGCACGTGCCGCCGAGCGCAGTGCCGCCGCCTGCGCCGCCTGCCGCACGATTACCTGCAGGTCGGGCGGCAGCGCCAGAAACCTGGCGCGATCGATGAAGACGTGCATGGCGACGTCCGGCTCATGCCACGGCGCGATGTAGTGCGGCGCATATTGCTTGAGCGGCAGCGTCGCATCGATGGCCGGGCCCACGACGTCCGCCGCGTCGATCTGGCCCGCGGCGAAGGCCGGAATGATCTGGCCCAGCGGGAGGTTGACGGGCACGGCGCCCACACGGGCGAGAACGCGCCCCGGGAAGCCCGACACACGGACTCGCACCCCCTTGAGGTCTTGCGGCGAACGAATGGCCTTGGCAAACCAGCCGCCCATCTGGATGCCCGTGTGCCCCGCCGTCAAAGGCAGGATGCCGCGCGGTGCCAGAATGGATTCGAACAAGGCCTGGCCCCCGCCCTCGTGCAGCCACCCTTCCTGCTCGAGCGGCGTGAGCCCGAACGGGACGGCGGTGAAGAAGTCGATCGCGGGCACCTGCGCCGCGTAGTACTGCGCCGTGGTGTGCGCCAGATCGAATTCGCCCGCTTGCACGGCCTGAAGCAGGCCCGCGGGTTTGCCATGTTTGGCCGGATCAATCAGCTCGATACGCAGCCGGTTGCCCGATGCCGCCGCGACGGTCTGGGCGAAGTCGGCCGCCGTCTCGTGCAGCAGCGGCAGGGCGACGGGCCAGGAGGTCGCCATGCGCCACAAGATCGGCGCGGGCGCCTCGGGCGCCTGCGCGCGGGCGACACCCATGCCCAGGAAGAGCGCCCCCGCCAACAGGCCGTGCAGCAGCCGCGACAGGTTTGGAAGATGCTGGATAGTCATGGAAGTTCCTCAGCGGGCGCGCAGGCCCTTGTCGATGGCGAGCGCCTTCCAGCGCGCGATTTCACTGTCGAGATAGCGCTGGGCGGCTTCCGGCGTGCCACCCGCGGTTTCGACGCCCAGCCCGAGCAGCTTGGTCGCCACCTCCGGCGTGCGAATGGTTTCGTTGACGGCCTTCGCGAGGGTCGCGGTGATATCGGGCGGCAGCGCCGCCGGTCCCATCAGCATGTACCAGGCGCCGATCTCGTAGTCGGGCACGCCGGCTTCGATGACGGTGGGCACATCGGGCAGGCCGGCGACGCGCTCGCGCGTCGTGACGGCAAGCGCCCTGAGCGTGCCGGCGCGAATGTGCTGCTGCACCGTGGGCACCGTGTCGAAGTTCACGTCGACCAGGCCAGCCATCAGGTCGGCCAGGGCCGCACCACTGCCCTTGTAGGGCACATGAACCATGCGGGTCCCGGTTGCCTGCTGGAACAGCTCGGCGGCAAAGTGCTGCTGCGTGCCCAGACCGGACGAGGCATAGTTGAGTTGGCCCGGCCGGCTTTTGGCGAGCGCGATGAATTCGGCGAGCGTGCGTGCCGGAGAGCGCGCGGGCACCACCACGACCTGAGGAACGCTGCCGATCAGGGTGATGGCGCGGAAATCCTTGTCGGGCGCGTAACTGACGTCGGGGTTGACGGCGGGCAACATGGCGTTGGAGCTCACGTGCCCCAACAGCAGCGTGTAGCCGTCGGGCTTGGCCTTGGCCACGGCGCCGGCAGCGATCGCGCCGCTAGCCCCCGCACGGTTCTCGACCACGACCGGCTGCTTGAGCAGCTCTGCCATACGGCCCACGATCTGCCGCGCGATGAGATCCGTGCCACCGCCCGGCGCGAAGCCCACCAGGATGGTGATCGCACGGGACGGATATGACGTCGTGGCGGCCACCGTCGTGGCGGCCACCGTTGTGGCGGCCACGGCTGTGGCGACGGGCGCGAGTGCGAAGGCCAGCGCGAGCGCACCGACGATCCTGCGTCGTTGAGTATTCATGGTTGTCTCCTCCCTGACGCTCGGGTCAGTGGAATTCCATCAGGCTGCCGAAGCCGGGCATTTGGTCCTTGATCCCCATCTTGCGCAGCGCCGACCAATAGATCACCGGCCCGGAGGCGAAGACGGGCTTGCGCAACCACTTCTCGGCGTCGTTGGCGACGCGGGCATAGGCCAGATTGGTGCCCAGCTGAAGAATCGCGTCGGGCCGCGCGGCCTCGCAACGCAGGGTGGCATCAGCCAGCTGCTCATAGGTCTGCGAAGCGACGTGAATGATGCTTTCGCACTTGAGGCCCTCGACATGCACGACCTCGAAGCCACGCGCCGTGAAATAGCTGATGGCGTTCTGTTCGATGACGGGGTAGTACGGCGTGAGCAGCGCTATCTTCTTCGCGCCGCACAGCTTGAGGGCCTGCTCGGCGGACTGCGCCCCCATGGTGACCGCCACCCCGGAGAGCTTCTCGAGGTGTTCGAGCAAGGCGAAGCTGCCCTTCTCGCCCCCCATGTAACTCTGCGACGACATGCCCAGCGTGAGATGATCGATCAGCGCCTCCTTGAGACGCCGGACGGAGTCGTCGAGGTTGGCGGCGACGTTGCGCATGATGATCGACCAGTCTTCGTTCTGATTGATCTTCTGGTTCGGCACGTAGTAGCGATCGACCGCGTTGATCACGCCGCGCGGCCGCATGTCCATCATCTCGTTTTCGACGTTGACGTTGGGCCCGGGCGTCATGATGCCGATCACGCCGCGCGGCCCGAGCGCGTTGGTGTAGTGCCGGTGATCGTGCGTCGACCCTGGGATCTCCAGGATGCCTTGTTGGATTGCATTCATAATGGTCCTCAGTTGGTGAAAGGGCCCGAAATAACGGGCAAAAAGAGTGAAAAATGCATGCGTTCACTCTACGAATTCACCACCGAGGCAAACAATCGAAAGGCCAACAAAGTCGCCGCTTCAACGCGTAGAACAAGTTCGAAACTCGCGTCTTAAACCGTTTATGCATTCAGTCTTGCGCTCACCGTCGGCATACTCGCCGCATGCACAAGGCATACGTCCACACTGCCCTGCTCGCACAGCTGCGTGAGGTGTTCGTGCAAGGGGAAATCGCGCCAGGCACCAAAGTGCCAGAGGCCGCGCTTTGCGCGCGGTTTGGCGTATCGCGCACGCCGCTGCGTGAATCGCTGAAGGTGCTGGCGGCGGAAGGCCATGTCGAGCTTCTGCCCAATCGCGGCGCCAGGGTCGCGGTCGTGACGCCGGACGATGTCGAGGGGCTGTTCGCCGTGGCGGGCGCGCTGGAAGCACTCGCCGGCGAGCAGGCGGCAGCGCGCATCACCACGGCCGAGTACGAACAGATCGCAGCGCAGCACGCGGCGATGCGGCGCGCTTTCGATGTCCGGGACAGCGTCCGGTACTACGAGGCCAATCGAAGCATTCACGAAGCGCTGATCCACGCCACGCGCAATCCCGTGCTGGTGGCGCAATACGGCATGGTCAACGCCCGCATCCGGCGCATTCGCTTCTCATCCCCCATGACCGAAGACATCTGGCAACGGGCGATGGCGGAACACGAGGGGATGCTCAACGCGCTGGCCCGCCGCGACGCCGCCTCGCTTTCCGGCATTCTCAAGACGCATCTGAAGCACAAGTGCGAAGCCATTCTCGCGGCGCTGAGAGCGCAGGCCGACGTGCCGCCCCCGCGACGCCGCAACAGGCGCCGCAAGGACGCCGCGCTGCCCGACGCGCGCGGGGCGAGCTGATTTCCGTCAGGGGTGAGAGCGTTCCGGGGTGGCGCCGGCAAGCCGCGTCAGCGCGCGCCGGCCTTCAGCAAGGGATAGGGGTTCATGGCGCCGCCCTTGCCATAGATGCCGTAATGCAGATGGGGTGGCGTGCCGCGGGCGTTGCCCGTGTTGCCGACGAAGCCCAGCACATCACCGGTCTGCACCAGCTGGCCATGACTGATGTCGGCGTAGTCGTCGAGGTGGGCGTAGTAATGCCGCTGGCCGCCCGGCCCCAACACCCAGACCACCTGTCCGCCCAGATTATTGGTGCCGATCCGGCTCACGATGCCTTCGGTGGCCGACAGCACCGGGGTGCCGCGGGGAGCGAATATGTCGATGCCCTCGTGCCGGCGGCCGCCGGAGCGCGCCGCGCCCCAGGTATCGGCGAGGCGGGCGGGCGTCACACCCTGCACCGGCACGGCCACGGCCGTGGGCGCGTCCTGCCATGACAGACGCAGCATGTGCCAGGGCGCCCGCGCCGCATCCGGCAGACGCGGCCAGGCCCAG
Organism: Bordetella genomosp. 5; assembly: GCF_002261315.1. Taxonomy (NCBI): domain Bacteria; kingdom Pseudomonadati; phylum Pseudomonadota; class Betaproteobacteria; order Burkholderiales; family Alcaligenaceae; genus Bordetella; species Bordetella genomosp. 5. The sequence continues at coordinate 39,463 of NZ_NEVP01000004.1, read as the reverse complement.
ACGGCGCCCGCGACGATGAGGCTCCAGACGCCGATTCGCAATACCGCACGTCGCAGGGATCCTGCCAGGGTGATGTTGTCCATCAAGGTTGGAGGGGCAGAACGCGCGAGGGTTCCGCGGACCGGATGGGACGGCGCACGACCTCAGAAATCGTCGTCTTCGTCGTACATGCCGCGGTAGAGGCGGTTGAGCACCGCCGTGAGCACGGCCACCATGATGACGAGCAGCACCACCAGCGACCAGGCCGCGCCCATGGCCCGCAAGCCGCCCACGAACAGGGCGAGCGTCACGCAGATACCGAAAATCGGGCGCAGTCTCATCGGGCAAGGATACGTGAAACGCCGGCGCGCGGGCGGCCGGCACCTGAAAGGCGGGTGCGGCCGGCTAGGTGCGGCCGGCGAGGTGCGGCCGGCCGCGCGCTCACCGCTTCAGATCGGGGCGTAGTCGCCGAAGCCGTCGGGCCAGCCGGTGAGGACTTCGTAGCCCTCGGGCGTGACCAGCACCATGTGCTCCCATTGCGCGGACAGCGAGCGGTCTTTGGTCACGACGGTCCAACCGTCGGCCAGTTGGCGCGTCTCACGGCGGCCCGCGTTGATCATGGGCTCGATCGTGAACAGCATGCCGGCCTCGAGACGCAGCCCGGCGCCGGGGCGGCCGTAATGCAGCACCTGCGGGTCGCCGTGATAGATCTGGCCGATGCCATGGCCGCAGTACTCGCGCACCACGCTGTAGCCCGCGTTCTCGGCGACGTTCTGGATCGCGCTGCCGATATCGCCGAGCGTGGCGCCCGGCTTGACCGCGCGGATGCCGGCGCACATGGCGTCATAAGTGGTGCGCACCAGGCGGCGCGCAAGCGTGCTGGGCTCGCCCACGAAGTACATGCGGCTGCAGTCGCCGTACCAGCCGTCCTTGATGACCGCGACGTCGAGATTGATGATGTCGCCGCGCATGAGCACCTTGTCGGAAGGTATCCCGTGGCAGATCACGTGATTCACCGAGGCGCAGACCGTCTTGGGAAAGCCGTGATAGCCGACATTGGCGGGGGTCGCCTTCTGGTGCTGCACGATGTAATCGTGGCAAATGCGATCCAGCTCGTCAGTGGTGACGCCCGGGCGCACGTGCTCGGCGATCATGGCGAGCACGTCGGCGGCCAGCTTGGCGGCGACGCGCGCCTGATCGGCCTCAGCCGCGGTGAGGAGAGGAATATGCTTGGGCGCCATCACGACACCTTGGCGAGCATGGGTTGTGTCGTGTCGATGCCGATGGCATCTTGCGGCAGCCGGCCCTTGAGCAGCAGCTTGCAGATCTCGCCATAGCTCAGATGCGGATTGAGCTCGGCGAGCATGCCGACGCGCAACCAGTGCTCGGCCTGACCATTGACGGACCGCGACAGCGCGTCGCTCGCGTCGCGCAAGGCGCTGTGCATTTCTTCGGAAACTTTGACGATGCCCATGATGCAATATACGTTTTATAACGAAACGTATATTAGCACGCATCCCCGCCGGCGAGACTGCAAGCGGGCCGTCAAGTCGATGGCGTAGAATCCGCCCTGCCCCATTCAAGCCACCAGCCGCGACCCATGTAAGCGTTCGATCCGACCTCCCTGCCCGCTCCCGGGCACCCCTTCTTCCGAGGTCGGCCGACGCCACGGCGCGCAGTGCATTGCTGCGCGTCTTTCCAGGGTGCATTCCCCTCCCCTGTCACGCCGCCGCCCCCAGGCCGGCGAGCGCGAGCGTCTTTCCGGCTTCGTACGTATCCCCGCGGCGGTCCGCCGCGATGACTTCATTCACGTCACATGATTCATTCTTCCTTGCGCCAACAGTGGTTTCCCAACGTGCGCGCCGATCTGCTTGCCGGACTCGTCGTGGCGCTCGCGCTCATTCCTGAAGCGCTGGCGTTCTCGCTCATTGCCGGCGTGGACCCGCAGGTCGGCCTTTATGCCGCCTTCAGCATCGCCGTCGTGACGGCCATCGCCGGCGGCCGCCCCGGCATGATTTCCGCCGCGACCGGCGCGGTCGCCCTGCTGATCACCACGCTGGTGAAGGATCACGGCGTGCAGTATGTCTTCGCCGCCGCCATCCTGGCCGGCGTGCTGCAGGTCGCCGCGGGCCTGCTGCGCCTGGGCAATCTGATGCGCTTCGTGTCGCGCTCGGTGATCACGGGCTTCGTCAACGCGCTCGCCATCCTGATCTTTCTGGCGCAGATGCCCGAACTCATCGGCGCGCCCCCGGCGGTGTACGTCATGGTGGCCGCCGGCCTGGCCATCATCTATCTGCTGCCGCGTATCACGCGCGCCGTGCCTTCGCCGCTGGTGTGCATCGTGGTGTTGACCGCGATCTCGATGGCCATGGGCTTGAGCGTGCGCACGGTCGGCGACATGGGCGCCTTCCCGGAGTCATTGCCCACACTCGCCTTGCCGGGCGTCCCGCTGACGTGGGAAACGTTGCAGATCATCCTGCCCTACGCGATCGCGATCGCCGTCGTGGGCCTGCTGGAATCGCTGATGACCGCATCCATCATCGATGACTACACCGATACCGCGAGCGACAAGAATCGCGAGTGCCGCGGCCAGGGGCTGGCCAACATGGTGGCGGGCCTGGTTGGTGGCATGCCCGGCTGCGCGATGATCGGGCAGTCCGTCATCAACGTGAAGTCGGGTGGCCGCGGACGTCTGTCGAGCCTCGTCGCCGGCCTGTTCCTCATCGTGTTCGTGGTGTTCCTCGGCCCCTGGGTCAAGCAGATTCCGATGGCGGCGCTGGTGGCCGTGATGATCATGGTGTCGATCAGCACCTTCAACTGGCGCTCGATGGCACAGCTGGTCACGCATCCGCGCAGCTCTTCGTTCGTGATGCTCACCACGGTCGTGGTGGTCGTGGTCACGCACAACCTGGCGTGGGGCGTCCTGGCGGGTGTGGTGCTGAGCGCGGTGTTCTTCGCCAGCAAGGTGCAGCGCGTGTTGAACGTGGACAGCGTCCGGGACGAAGCCCAGAGCACGCGCCGCTACCAGGTTCGCGGCCAGGTATTCTTCGCGTCGTCGGAAGCCCTGCTGGCGGAATTCGATTTCAAGGAGCCGGTGCAGCGCGTCGAGCTCGACCTGACGCAAGCCCACTTCTGGGACATCACGGCCATCGAAGCGCTCGACCGCATCGTGGAAAAATTCCGGCGTAACGGGATCGAGCCCGTGGTGCTGGGGCTGAACGAGGCCAGCGCCACGCTGGTGCAAAAGTACGGCCGGCACGACAAGCAGGTCGCCGCCGATCCTCTTTCGCACTAGCGCACTAGCGCACGAGCGCGGCCGTATCCCAGCGGTCGCAGAACGCCATGACGTCGCCCTGCTGGAACTCGGCCAGACGCGCCTGCAACAGCGCGTCGGGCCAGTCCCACCAGGCGATGGCCTGCAGGCGCAGGGCCGTCGCGCGATCGAAGCGCTCGCGGATCATCCGGGCCGGGATGCCGCCCACTACGGTGTATGGCGCGACGTCGCGGCTCACCACCGCGCCCGCCGCCAGGACCGCGCCGTCCCCCACCGTCACGCCCGGCAGCACGATCGCCCCATGGCCGATCCAGACGTCGTTGCCGATCACGACGAGATCCGAACGCCGCTGCTCGAAGAACTCACCGTCGCGCTGCGCGTCGTCGAAGTAGTACTCGGGGCAATAGGTGAACCGATGCTGCGACGGCCGCTCCATCGGATGATTTGGCGCGCCGATACGAACCTGCGCGGCGATGGCGCAGAATTTTCCGATACGGGCGTCGGCCACCATGCAGCGCTCGCCGATATACGAGTAGTCACCCAGCGCGGTGTACTCGACCGCGGTGTCGTGCAGAATCTCGCAGCGCCGCCCGACCTGGCATTCGCGCAGGCGGGCCAGCGGACTGATGCGGGTTTCATCGATCTTGGGAAGGCATTGAGCGGACTCGGACATCGTGCGCACCACAGGGTCGGGAAGACGCCGGCCTTGCCGGCGCGGCGCTCGGAATGAGGCACCGCGCCGAAGCTTAGACACGCTACATGACCGCCTGATTGCAGATGTATATGTCTAGACGATAGATGCGATCCGGCGGGCCGCTCGGGCAGTATTGCGTCGCGGGTTGGTGCGTCGGGCCTCGCACTTGCTATAACGGGGCATGCACCTTTGATGGGATCAGAACCAATGTCGATTCAAGCGCTTGGCCGTTGGGCCTCCGCAATATGTCTAGTCGTGGTGGTATCCGGCTGCTCCGGCACGTCGAACCGCCTGCTCAGCGAATGCACCTGGAATCGCAGCAGTTGCATGCATGAGGGCAGTTATGAGCCCGGCGAAGAAGCCTATGCCGAGGAAGAGGCGCGGCGGCTCAACAAGCAGCAGACGCGGCGGATCGGCCGCTAGGCCGGGGCTTGGGCCTGGATCGGGCCTGGGCTTCGGGCTGGGCTTGGGGCTGGGCTTGGGCTTGGGCTTGGATCGGGCTCGGGCTGGGGCCTAAGCTTGGCCGCGAGGCGGCGCGTGGCCGCTGCATCGGCGGGCTCGAATCCATCCGGCCCGCCGCACCACTTACTTCTTTGCCGGTGCCGCGCGCACGCGCATGATCAGATAGGGCGGCTTGCCGGCGTCCGGCTGGCCGGTAAAGGGCTGCGTGCGATAGAGCTGATTTACCGAGATATAAATCCAGTTATCGGCCCCGAAGTGGACACTGTCCGGCCAGTCCAAGCGCGCGTCGCGCACGTAAGGTTCGAGCTGACCCTGCGGCGTCAGGCGATCGATACCCTTGTCATTGACGTTGGTGAAGTAGTGATTGCCGGCCGCGTCGGTGGCCGCGCCATCCGACACGGGCTTGGCGCCCACCCGGGCGATGGCCTGGCCGATCGCGGCGTCGTTCGCGCCCTCGCGGAAGAGCTTGGCGGGCACCGAATACCACGCCAGACCATTCATGGCACCGAAGTAGAGCGTCTCGCCATCGGCTGACAAGGTCAGCGGATTGACGGCGACACTGGCGGGCTTGCCGCCAAAGTTGATGTCCTGGTCATTGATGCGCATCACCGCCTTCGGATCGGCCTGGAGCGACCCATGCCCGCCGAACCGGCGACTCTTGCCGGTGGCGATCTCCACGGCGACGAGGCCGGGATTGGCGATGTCGGCCAGATAGACCCAGCCGTTCTTGTCGTCCACGACCAGATCCTGCAGAAAGCTGCCCTTCGGCGCGATGGCCTCGTCGAGGACGATACGGTGCAGTTGCTTGCCCGTCTTGGCGTCGAACGCCCAGATGCGCGTCTTGCCCACGTTGAAACCCATATCCGTGATCCAGACGGCGCCGCGACGATCGGCGTAAATGCCCAGCGGCGAGTCGATCTTGTCATCGCCGAAGGTCTTGCCATCATTCTGCAGGGCCGCGCTCGGCCAAGGCTTGTAGCCCGTGCGAGACGTGATCTCGATGAGCTGCACGCCACGGGGGCCGTCGAAGGGATGCACGGTGGCAAACACGCGATTGCCATCGGCGGCGGCGGCATTGCCGGGCCGGATGGGAAGCTCGGCCAGCACCTCGAGCGCCGGGCCCGACGCAGCGTGTGCAGACCCCACGATAAGCGCCGCGGTCGCGGTCAGCACAACGCGCTGCAGCCGAGCCGAATAGGAAGAGATAAGGTTCATGAAGCCGGTCCTTTTGAAGTGGCATGAAGTGACGCCATCTTGCAGCGGACCCGCGCAAAAATTGAGCACCCCGGCCGGGAAACAGATTCAAAGCCCGGACGAAAATCGAGGCGAGACAGCCGACAGTGGGCGGGGTGGCCCCCCTGTTTCAGCGCCCGTACCGCGCCCAGAGCCAGTCCGCGAACCACCAGCCGGCCAATAACCACAGCAACAGAATCGCGATCGCGGCGACCAGGCTGCGTGGCCGTCGTGTGCGCGCCGCCGCGCGCTCGCGCAGATCGGCCAGCAAGGCGGGGGGTATCAGACGTATCGCGAACCAGATGCCGAGCGGCACCAGCAACAGATCGTCGATGAGCCCCAGCACCGGAATGAAGTCGGGGATCAAATCAATGGGCGATAACGCATACCCGGCCACGATCAGGGCCATCACTTTGGCGAACCACGGCGTGCGAGGATCCCGGGAGGCGAGCCAGAGCGCCACGACGTCTCGTTTGAGCTCGCGCGCCCATTGGCGAATTCGTTTCCACATGCCGACGCGTCCTGAGATGGATGGGCCGGCCCGGCGCCGTGCCCTGCCGAGCCCCATTCGGATCATGCATCAAAGGCCGGTTGTCTCCAAGACACCGGCGCCATGCGAGAGGCGGTGTTTGCTTTCCGCTCGATCGGACGTAGCATCGGGAACATGCTCACGCCGGAGACGCCGTATGTGCAGCCATTACCAAGCCGTCAAGCATGCGGAGCAACTGCGCAAGTATTTCGACGCACATCGCCCGCCGGTCGAATGGCCAAGGGACATGTGGCCTCGCTATTCAGGAGTTTTTATCCGGCGCCCGGACGAGTGGTCTTCAGGCGACGAGGCCGTGCCGGCGCGTGAGGCGGTCATGGGACGCTGGGGCCTGATCCCGGCGGCTGTCAGAGCCGACAAACTGGACAACGCGGCAAAGCTGTCGACCTTCAACGCCCGCGGCGAGACGGCCGCGACCTCGTTCACCTTCGGCAATGCGTGGCGGCGTGGTCAACATTGCATCGTGCCGGCGGACGCGATCTACGAGCCGGACTGGCGCAGCGGCAAGGCGGTGCCCACCGGCATGACGCGCGCCGACGGCCATCCGCTGGGCATCGCCGGGCTCTGGGACCGCTACCGTAATGCCGCCGGCGAGTGGGTGGAGAGCTACACGATGCTCACGATCGACGCGAGCGATCACCCGCTGTTTCGCGAATATCACAGGCCTGGCAAGGAAAAACGCATGGTGGTGATCCTGCCCGAAGGCGCTTACGGCGACTGGCTCGCGGCCGGGCCGCAGAACGCGCGCGACTTCCTGGTCGGCTACCCCGCGGACCGCCTGGTCGCGACTCCGGCCCTAAAAAATGAACGCGAATAGATGGATGGACCAAGATATACTGTACATAAATACAGTATTTCACCATGCCATTTCGCCACCCACTTTCCCTCGACGAACTGCGCGCCATCCGTGAGCGGCAGGTCTGGAACTCAGACGTCATGACCTTGCTCTGGGAGGTCAAGCGCCTGCGTTCGCTGGTGCTTTCCACGTATCAACTCTGGCCGGAGTTCCGCCGCCCGAGCGGCGTGCTCGCACCCAACTACGACGCGCTCGCCCAGAAGCTGCTGGCCGAGCCGTGCATCATCGAACGCGATCGTCTCGCCGCCGAACTCCTGGACGTGCCCTTCAAGCCCAGGAAAGGAATGGCGCCGCGTTAAGGTGCCGACGTCGTTGCGCGGGTACGTGGCACCGAATCGCAGGCAGGCCACAGGCGACTATGCTGGCGAGTCCGCGCGCGTGGAATGGCCAGGCCGGGCGCGCGGCCTCATTCGAAAGCTGACGCCCATCCGATTGATCGCATTCATCGCCGCAATGGTCAACGTGAGATCCACCAGCTCCTTTTCAGAGAAGGCCTCGGCGGCAGCCCGATATGCCTCGTCGGAAGCATGCGTCTCGGACACTCGCGTCACCTCTTCTGTCCAAGCCAGAGCCGACAGCTCCTGTGCCGAGAACAAGTGAGCGACCTCCTCCCACACCGGAATAAGCACGATCGTCTCGATGTTCATCCCGGCTTTGAGCAGATCGCGCGTGTGGATATCGATGCAATGCGCACACCCGTTGATTTGCGACACACGCAGAAAGACCAGGTGAACGAGGCGTTCCGGCAGACCTGTGCTTGTCGTGACGTAGTGATGAAGAGCCGCGACGGCCTTGGCTCCTTCGGGCGAGACCGCAAACCAGTTTGCGCGCTGCATGACTTCAATTCCTTTTCTGAGAGTCGAATCCACCGGCGAGCTGCGAGTGCGCCCTCCGGCAACGGTTCGGCGTGAATGCGCGTAGGCATTCACGGCCATCGTTATTCTGGGATTCACACCGGCCCGCATCCAGGTACAAAAGTGGACATCTCGGCTGGGCCATGACGAATTGAAGTGCTCAACGCCTGTATACGTGGGGGGCAAACTACGTGGGCGGCAAACTACGTGGGCGGCAAACGCAAAAAAGCCCCTGAGTCGATGACTGAGGGGCTTTTCATTTTGCCGTGCTTGGCAGCACTTGCAGGTATTTGGTAGGCGGTATTGGAATCGAACCAACGACCTCCACGATGTCAACGTGGCGCTCTAACCATCTGAGCTAACCGCCTGCAATTCGCTTCAGGGCGCACCCTGAATCAACCTTCAGCATTACTGCTGGGGTTGCTGTCGATCCGCTTGGCTCAGCTGTTTTGCTGTGTGCTTGCGTTCGTGCAGCGAAGAAAAAAGATTATATAGAGGTTTTTTAAAGCGTGCAACTCAATGGCACTTTTTTTTTGACGTGACGCCCAAATTATTTGGCGTCGGCCTGGCGCACGGCGCGCAGGAATGCCTCGACCTTGTCGGCGGACTTCTGGCCCGGCGCGGACTCGACGCCGCTGCTCACGTCGACAGCCCAGGGCCGCACGGCCGCGATCGCGTCGCCAACGTTGTCCGCGGTGAGCCCGCCCGCCAGCACCAGCGGCCGCGCTTGCGGGTCGGCCTGCACGCCAGCGAGCAGCCCGTAGTCGAAGCCATGGCCACTGCCCCCGAAACCCGCGCTATGGCTGTCGTAGAGCCAGGCGGCCGCGTCACGGAAGGTGCCGCTCTGCGCGGCGACCGCTGCCGCGGTGTCCAGGCTCGGCGCACCCGCGCGAAACGCGCGCATGTAGCGGTGATCGAAGCTCGCGCAGAACTCGTGCGACTCGTCGCCGTGGAACTGGAGCAGGTCGGGACCGACCTCGTCGAGCACCACCCTCACCTCGTCGGGCTGAGGATTGACGAACAGGGCCACCACGTCGACAAACGCCGGCACTTCGCGGCGCAGTTGCGCCGCCAGTGCCGGCGTGACATGCCGTTTGCTCTGCGGAAAGAAGATGAAGCCGATCGCGTCGGCACCCGCGCTGGCCACCTGAACGATGTCGGCAGCACGGGTGAGACCACAAATCTTGACGCGAGTACGCATGGCTTCAGTCAGGGCAAAAAATGGGATTACTTGAATGCGGCGCTCGGGTCGGCGTCGTCATTGCTATATATGTTAGTCCCATAACCGCCCTCGGCTTCGATCTTGATCGTCGACGGGTCGATCTTCGACTGTTCACCCTTGTAGTGCATCACCATGCCCGGGAAGATCATGACCGCGGCGACCATGATCAGCTGGATCACGATGAACGGCACCGAACCCCAGTAGATCTGGCCCGTCGTGACCGGCTGGATCAGCTTGCCCGTGACCTTGTCCTTGTAGGGATCCTTGGGCGCGACCGAGCGCAGATAGAACAGCGCAAAGCCGAATGGCGGATGCATGAACGAGGTCTGCATGTTCACGGCCAGGATGATGCCGAACCAGATCAGGTCGATCCCCATCTTGTCGGCCACCGGGCCGAGCAGCGGCACGATGATGAACGCCAGCTCGAAGAAGTCGAGGAAGAACGCGAGCAGGAAGGTCATCACGCTGACGACGATGAGGAAGCCCCATTCGCCACCCGGCAGACCGATCAGCAGATGCTCGACCCAGAGGTCGCCGTTCACGCCGCGGAAGGTCAGACCGAACACGGTCGAGCCCACCAGGATGAACACCACGAAGCACGACAGCTTGGTCGTGGTGTCCATGGCCTGCTTCATCAGGTCGAGCGTGAGACGGCGACGGATCAGGGCCATGATGATGGCGCCGACCGCACCCATGGCGCCGCCTTCGGTAGGCGTTGCCACGCCGATGAAGATCGTGCCGAGCACCAGGAAGATCAGGAACAGCGGCGGGATCATCACGAACACCACGCGCTGCGCCAGCTGCGAGAGCAGGTTGAGCTTGAAGATCTTGTCGGCCGAAGCGACGACGAAGGCCACCACGCCCCACAGCAGCAGGCTGACCACGACCTTTTCGTCGACGGGCGCCGTGTCGTTCTCGATCCATTGACCCAGGAAGTACGCAGCCACGGTCGCGAAGATCATCAGCACGAGCAGCGAGCGACCGCCCCGCGAACCATTGGGCTCGCGATAGATGCGTGCCTCTTCGGGCAGCGCCGGCGCCGACGACGGCTTGATGAACGACATCAGCACGATGTACACGATGTACGAACCTGCCAGCAGGAAGCCGGGGATCATGGCCGCGCGGTACATGTCGCCGATCGAGCGGCCGAGCTGGTCGGCCAGAATGATCAGCACGAGCGACGGCGGAATGATCTGCGACAGCGTGCCTGAGGCAGCGATCACGCCGCTGGCCAGTTTTCTGTCATAACCGTAGCGCAGCATGATGGGCAGCGAGATCAGGCCCATCGAAATGACGGAAGCCGACACCACGCCGGTCGTGGCCGCGAGCATGGCGCCCACGAACACCACCGCGATGGCGAGGCCGCCGCGCAGCGGACCGAACACCTGACCGATGGTCTCGAGCAGGTCTTCGGCCATGCCGGATCGCTCGAGCACCAGCCCCATGAGCGTGAAGAACGGCACCGCGAGCAGGGTGTCGTTGGAAATGATGCCGAATACACGTTGTGGCAATGCCTGGAACAGCGAGGAGTTGAGCAGGCCCAACTCCATACCCACCAGGCCGTAAAGGATGCCGTTGGCGGCCAATGCGAACGCAACCGGGAAACCCAGCAGCAGGAACAGCACCAGCGTGGCGAACATGATCGGCGCCAGATTGGCGATGAAAAACTCCATGATCAGCGGCCTTGTTGGTTTTGTTGTTGGAGGGCCGCTTCGCGCTCGAGCGCTTCACGGGCGATCTCTTCGGCCAGCAGCTCTTCGGCGGTCTTGGCGTTTTCGCGGGCGATGGGATCCGGGCACAGGCCTCGCAGATAACCCACGCACTTGATCAGATGCGAAATGCCCGCAAGCACCAGCAGGCCGAAGCCGACCGGAATCATGAGCTTGACCGGCCAGCGGATGAGGCCGCCCGTGTTGGACGACTGCTCGTTGCTGACATACGAATCGACGAAAACCGGCCACGACAGATACATGATCAGCGTGCACGCCGGCAGCAGAAAGAACAGGACGCCGAAGATTTCGATCCAGATCTGCTTGTTGCGCGGCAGGCGCGACGACAGGATGTCGACGCGCACGTGTTCGTTTTTGAGCAGGGTGTAGCCGGCGGTCAGCAGGAACATCGCGCCGAACATGTACCACTGCAGTTCGAGCCAGGCGTTGGAGCTCGTATGGAAGACCTTGCGCACAATAGCGTTACCGGCACTGACCAGCACCACCAGCAAGGTCACCCAGGTCACGGCGCGTCCAACTCGCTGGTTCAGCGCGTCGATGACGCGCGACAAGGCGAGTAAAGCTTTCATGATGGGAGATTGGCAATGTTAGGTGTTGCGCCAGGGGTAAGCGCACACCGAATTCGACACGCGACCGCTTTGGGGTTGCCAGGTGCTGCCCGCGTGCTGGAGGTGGCCCCGCAGCACCGCTTTTGACAGTGTCCGCGCCGGGCAAAGCCCAGGATTTTAGCCTGTTAGCCTGCCCGACGCCTGAAACGGCCCGACGCGCCCGGATTACTTGCGGCCGATGGTACCCATGAAACCGTCGTAGCTGCCTTCAGCCACACGGAACCAGGGAATCTCGTTGTCGCGGAAGGCAACCATGCTCTCGTACAGCTGTTTGAACATGGGATCCTTGGCCGCGTACTCTTGATAGAGCTTCTGCGACTCGGCGTAGCACGCGTCCATGACGGCCTTCGGGAACGCCTTGAGCACCGCGCCGTCGGCCACCAGACGCCGCAGGGCGGCCGGGTTTTCGGCGTCGTACTTGGCGATCATGTCGTTGGTCGCGGCCGCCGAGGCCTGAGCCAGCACGGCCTGATAGCCCTTGGGCAGCTTGGCATAGGCGTCTTCGTTGACGTAGAGCGAGACCTGCAGCGTGCCTTCCCACCAGCCCGGGAAGTAGTAATTGCGCGCCACCTTGTGAAAGCCGAGCTTTTCGTCGTCGTAGGGGCCGATCCACTCGGCGCCGTCGATGGTGCCCTTTTCGAGGGCGGGATAGATGTCGCCGCCCGCGATCTGCTGCGGCACGACGCCCAGGCGCGAGAGCACGGCGCCGGCGAATGCCGAGCAGCGGAACTTCAGGCCCTTGAGGTCGTCCACGGTCTTGATTTCATTGCGGAACCAGCCGCCCATCTGGGTGCCGGTGTAGCCGCAAGGGAAGTTGACGATCTTGTATTTCTTGAACATTTCACGGGTGAGCTTGAGCCCATCGCCGTGGCGCATCCAGGCGTTCATCTGGCGCGTGTTCAGACCGAACGGCACCGCGGCGTCGAAGCAGAGCGCCGGGTCCTTGCCGAAGTAATAGTAGGAGGCGGTGTGGCCGCATTCGATCGTGCCGTTTTGCACGCCATCGAGCACTTGCAGCGCCGGAACGATTTCGCCGGCGGGAAACGCGCGGATCTGGAATTTGCCGTCGGTGGCTTCGCGGACGTATTTGGCGAAGTTTTCGCCGCCGGAATAGATGGCATCGGCACTGCGGGGAAAGCTTGAAGCGAGGCGCCAGTTGAGCGTGGGGGCTTCCTGGGCGATGGCGGGGGCCGCGAGGGTAGCGCCCCCGGCAGCCGCGCCAAGCGCGGCCTTCTTGAGGAAGGAACGGCGTTGCATTGCTTGTCTCCAGTGTTTTGGACGGGCCTGACACATGCCAGCGCCCCGTGTGAGGACGCGATACTCCGATCGGCGCGGTAGCGTCTTCAGAGGTCTTTTTTCCGCGTGGCAATGATATCGGCGCAAGCCAGCCTTGCGTGCTGCTGATTACCCTTACTGCGTGCTGAAGTGTCCGAGAATGGCGTCGCTGCCATCCAAGCCGGGCAACGCGAACTCGTCCGAATAATCCACGGCGCTCAAATAGAGTCCGTCCGCCATGAAGGTGGGCGCGCCCCGCCTGCGGTCACGCGCGGCCAGCAACTGGCCCATCCACTCAACGGACTCGCGCCCCTGCCCCACCTGCAACAAGGCGCCGATCAGGTTGCGCACCATGTGGTGCAAGAACGCATTGGCCTGCAGCGTGAATACAACGAATTGACCGTGCTCGCTGATATCCAGGCGCGTCATGGTGCGCACGGGATGCTTCGCCTGACACTGCGAGGAGCGGAAACTGGAGAAATCGTGCTCGCCCAGCAGCTGGGCGGCTCCGGCGCGCATGGCGTCGAGGTCCAGCGGCTGGAAGCACCAGCCGGCGCGGCCCGCCCACAGCGGCGGGCGCACGCGGCCGCGCCACAACAGGTAGTGATAGGTGCGGGCCCGCGCGGAAAACCTGGCGTGGAACGTCTCGGGCACGGTCTGCGCCCACAGCACCGCCACGGAGGGCGGCAGGAACGCATTGACGCCGCGCACCCAGGATTCGTCGCGGCGGTTCAGGGTGGTATCGAGGTGCACGACCTGCATGGCCGCGTGCACACCGGTGTCGGTGCGGCCAGCGCAAATGGTGGGGATCGGCGTGCCGGTGCCGGCAAACTGGCCAAGGGCGGCTTCGAGGCAGTCCTGCACGGTGATGCCGTGCGGCTGCGTCTGCCACCCTTGCCAGGCGGAGCCGTCGTACGACAGCCCCAAAGCAATACGGGTCATGAATCAGGTCCGGGTACTGCCCGGCCGCCGCTCGTCCGTCGGAGGTTGATCGAGGTCGAGGTTGATCTCGTTGAGCCTGCGGTTGAGCGCGGCTTCGTTCAGCGGCGCCGGTTCGGTGAAAGGTGTTTCTTCGTCGTCATCGCCGCGGCGCGTGCCTGCGCGGCGCAATGCCCAGGCGATGATGAACACGATGAGGGCCAGGAAGGCGGTCACGATCGCAAGCAGATTATCCGCCAGCCACGAGGGCATGCCGCTCGCGGAGTCCTTGGGCTTGGTGGATGCGGGCGCGTTGGGCACCACGATGGGCGAGCCTGCGCCAGCGGAAGAGCCCGATCCCGAAGCACTCGAACCCGAGCCACCACCGATCGCCGACGCCGTGTTGGCGCCAGCCGCGGCGCCCGTGCCTGCTGCGCCCTGGCCTGCTGCGCCCTGGCCTGCTGCGCCTTGGCCTGCTGCGCCTTGGCCTGCTGCACCCTGGCCTGCCCCGCCTTGGCCTGCAGCGCCTTGGCCTGCAGCGCCCTGGCCTGCTGCGCCCTGGCCTGCTGCGCCCTGGCCTGCTGCGCCTTGACCTGCTGCGCCCTGGCCTGCCGCGCCTTGGCCTGCCGCGCCTTGGCCTGCCGCGCCTTGGCCTGCCGCGCCCTGGCCTGCTGCGCCCTGGCCTGCTGCGCCCTGGCTTGCTGCGCCTTGGCCTGCTGCGCCCTGGCCTGCTGCGCCCTGGCCTGCTGCGCCCTGGCCCGCTGCGCCCTGGCCCGCTGCGCCCTGGCCTGCTGCGCCCTGGCCTGCTGCGCCCTGACCTGCCGCGCCCTGAGCTGCTGCGCCTTGGCCCGCTGCGCCCTGGCCTGCCGCGCCCTGGCCAGACGACGTGTTGCCGCTGGCCTCGTTGAGTGCCTGCACGTTGGACTGCAAGGTGTCGACGCGTTGTTGAGCGTCGCTCAGCGCGCGGCCCTCGGATGTGCGGCTATCGGCAGCGGCGTCGCCCGGGTTGGCCGCGGCGCCGCCCGACAGACGCAGGCGGTCCTGACTGGGCGTGGCCTGGGCGTTGCCGCCCGTCTCGGGACCCGACACGCGGCCCGCGCTGGCCGGTGCGCCGCCGACGCGCGCGTCGGCCGCGCTGCCGCCCAGACGGGCGCGCCAGCGGGCATAGGCTTCGACCTGCTCAATATAGATACGACGCGCTTCGGCCGGGTCGATGGCGCGCACGGTCGCGGCATCCGGCACGGCGAGCGTCTGCCCCGCGCGCACGCGATTCATGTTGTTGTCGATGAACGCATTCGGATTGGCACGCCACAGGGCGACCAACATCTGATAGATCGTGGCGTCGGGCACGGCGTTGCGCTGCGCGATGCCGTAGAGCGTATCGCCCGTGCGCACGCGAACATTGCCGCTGCTGGCGGACGCCGGCGCCTGGCCGGTGGTGGCGCGCTGGATCTCCGGTGTGGTGCGAGCCGGCACGAGAATGGTGACCTGCACCAGCCGCTCACCCGCGCTCGAGCGCAGATTGAGCAGCACGTCGACCGCGTCGCGCGCGGGCGGCTGATCGGCCGCCACGATGACCGTGCGCGATCCGCCGGTGCCGGGCTCGACACGCAAACGCAGGCTGGACAACGGAGCGGGCGGCGTCAGGCCGGCGGCCTGCCACGCCGTCGCTGGCGCGAGCGTGACCTGCAGGCTGGATTCTTCGTCGGGCGTGAGCTCGACCACCGGCACGTTGACCTGTAGCGGCGCCCCGGGCGCGGAAACGACACGCGCGTGCCCGAGACGAGCGGCGTGCGCCCCGGAGACGGCGCTCGCCCCCATCGCCAGCGCGACCGCCCACGCGAGGGCGCGATGGCGGGAGACAGGGGGCAACTGGCGCGAAGACGAACTCATATCGTGTTATTCCGTGTCCTGGGCCCGGGAGAGCGCGTCGGGGACGCGGTTGTCACCGGGCTGCTTAGCGTGCGAAAAGTGTAATGGATCGGCCCAGATTCATAAACAACTCATATGGGCGACGCTCCCGTCTCCGGTGGAATGGCCCCACGCGAGACGTACAGATATGAAGAAGGCACCCGCAGGTGCCTTCTTTTGCCATGCAAACCGCGTGCTCAGGCCTCGGCAAGCGCGATGCGCAGCATGCGGCGCAGCGGCTCGGCCGCGCCCCACAGCAGCTGGTCGCCCACGGTAAAGGCGCTCAGATATTCCGGACCCATGCTCAGCTTGCGCATGCGGCCGACGGGGATGTCGAGCGTGCCCGTCACGGCGACCGGCGTCAGGGCGTTGACGGTGGCTTCCTTGGTGTTGGGAACGACCTTGGCCCACTGCGTGCCGCTGGCGATGATGTCTTCGATCTCGTCGAGCGGGACATCGCGCTTGAGCTTGATCGTGAGAGCCTGGCTATGGCAGCGCATCGCGCCGATGCGCACGCACAGACCGTCGATCGGGGTGGCGGGCGTGCCGAAGGCTTCGCCGCGACCGAGGATCTTGTTGGTCTCGACGCCGGCCTTCCACTCTTCGCGGGTCATGCCGTTGCCCAGGTCCTTGTCGATCCAGGGAATCAGGTTGCCGCCCAGCGGAACACCGAAATGCTCTTGCGGCAGGCTGGCGTCTTTTTGCTTGGCCAGCACGCCACGGTCGATCTCGAGAATGGCGGAGGCCGGATCATCGAGCAAGCCCTTGACGGCGCCGTTGAGCTCGCCGAACTGGGTCAGCAGCTCGCGCATATGCTGCGCGCCGCCGCCCGAGGCGGCCTGGTAGGTCATGGAGGTCATCCAGTCGACCAGGTCGTTGTTGAACAGGCCGGCCAGGCCCATCAGCATGCAGCTGACGGTGCAGTTGCCGCCGATGAAGTTGCGCACGCCGCGCTTGAGCGCGGCATCGATCACCGGACGGTTGACCGGGTCGAGCACGATGATGGCGTCGTCGGCCATGCGCAGCGTGCTCGCCGCGTCGATCCAGATGCCCTTCCAGCCCGCGGCGCGCAGCTTCGGATACACCTCGGTGGTGTAGTCGCCGCCCTGCGCAGTCAGAATAATCGGCAGTTTTTTGAGGGCTTCGATGTCGTATGCATCTTGCAGCGCGCCAGCGCCTTCGGCCCATTTGGGCGCGGCACCACCGGCATTACTGGTGGAGAAGAATACGGGTTCGATGAGTGCGAAGTCGTTTTCGTCACGCATGCGCTGCATGAGTACCGAACCGACCATACCGCGCCAACCGACGAGGCCTACTGCTTGCGTCATTTCTGGGCTCTTAAGTTAGGGTCTGAATGTGAAGTAATAATCCTGTCCAATTTATCAGAATGCGCGCAGCCTTGCTGCGGTGCACCGTAAAAAAAGAGGGACGATTTGCATAAAACGGCCACCTGTCGCGTACTCACGACGGGTGGCCGCGGGAAAAGCAGAGAGATCAGGCAAGCGCCTTGAGCACGGCGTCGCCCATTTCGGCGGTCGAGACCTTGGTCGTACCGGCTTCGTGGATGTCGGCGGTACGCAGACCATCGGCCAGCACCTTGCGCACGGCGGCTTCGATGCGATCGGCCTGCGGCGCCAGATCCAGCGAATAACGCAGCAGCATCGCGGCCGACAGAATGGTGGCCAGCGGATTGGCGATGCCCTTGCCCGCGATGTCGGGCGCCGAGCCGTGGCTGGGTTCGTAGAGACCCTGGCCCGCGGCATTGAGCGAGGCCGAGGGCAGCATGCCGATCGAGCCCGTGAGCATGGCGGCTTCGTCGGACAGGATGTCGCCGAACAGATTACCGGTGACGATCACGTCGAACTGGCGCGGGTTGCGCACGAGCTGCATGGCGGCATTGTCGACATACATGTGCGACAGCTCGACGTCCGGGTATTCGCGGCTCACCTCGATGACCAGGTCGCGCCAGAACTGCGAGGTCTCGAGGACGTTGGCCTTGTCGACGCTGCACAGCTTCTTGTTGCGCTTGCGGGCCGATTCGAAGCCGATGCGCGCGATGCGGCGCACTTCGGTTTCGGCGTAGCGCATCGTGTCGTAGCCTTCGCGTTCGCCGGCAAAGCTGCCGTCGGGCGCATTGCGCACGCCGCGCGGGGTGCCGAAATAGATGTCGCCGGTGAGCTCGCGGATGATCAGCAGATCGAGGCCCGACACGATCTCGGGCTTGAGCGACGATGCGCTGGCGAGCTCGGGGTACAGAATGGCCGGACGCAGGTTCGCGAACAGGCCCAGCGCCTTGCGCAGACCCAGAATCGCCTGCTCGGGACGGAACTCACGCGGCAGCGTGTCGTATTTCCAGTCGCCCACGGCGCCGAACAGCACGGCGGCGGAGCTCTTGGCGAGATCGAGCGTGGCAGGCGGCAGCGGATGTTCGAATTTGTCGAAGGCGGCGCCGCCCACGGGGGCCTCGCGCAGGTCGAACGACACGTCGAGCGCCTTGAGCACGCGCACGGCCTGTTCGACGATTTCGGGGCCGATCCCGTCGCCGGGGAGCACTGCGATCTGATGAGTCATGGAATCAATTCCTGGAAATCAGTATGAAAGACCGGCGCCGCGACACGCGGCGCCGGCCGGAATGCGACACCGGCCTCAGGCGACCGGACGGCTTTCGAGCCAGGGGTGACGCGCGAGGCGTTCGGCCTCGAAGGCACGGATCTTGTCGGACTGGCGCAGGGTCAGGCCGATGTCGTCGAAACCGTTGAGCAGGCAATACTTGCGGAACGGTTCGATGTCGAAGCCCATGCTGTCGCCACCGGGCGTGGTCACGACCTGACGATCGAGGTCGACCTTGAGCTTGTAGTTGGGGAACGCCCGCACTTCATCGAACAGGCGCGCCACTTCGAGCTCGGTCAGCACGATGGGCAGCAGGCCGTTCTTGAAGCTGTTGTTGAAGAAAATGTCGGCATACGACGGCGCAATGATCGCGCGAAAGCCGTATTGCGTAAGCGCCCACGGGGCGTGCTCGCGGCTCGAGCCGCAGCCGAAATTCTTGCGGGCCAGCAGGATCGAGGCGCCCTGGTAGCGCGGCTGGTTCAGCACGAAGTCCGGGTTGAGCGGACGCTTGCTGTTGTCCATGCCGGGTTCGCCGTGGTCCAGATAACGGAGCTCGTCGAACAGATTGGGACCGAAGCCCGTGCGCTTGATCGACTTGAGAAACTGCTTCGGAATGATCAGGTCGGTGTCGACGTTTTCGCGATCGAGCGGCGCAACCAGGCCTTCGTGAGTGGTGAATGCTTGCATGTGAGGCTCTCGCTTAACGATAGGTGCGGACGTCGACAAAATGACCGGCGCAGGCGGCGGCGGCCGCCATGGCGGGGCTCACCAGGTGCGTGCGGCCACCCTGGCCCTGACGGCCTTCGAAGTTGCGGTTCGAGGTGGAGGCACAACGCTCGCCGGGCTCGAGACGATCGGCGTTCATGGCCAGACACATCGAGCAGCCCGGCTCGCGCCACTCG
The DNA here is from genome assembly GCF_002261315.1 of Bordetella genomosp. 5. Lineage (NCBI taxonomy): Bacteria > Pseudomonadati > Pseudomonadota > Betaproteobacteria > Burkholderiales > Alcaligenaceae > Bordetella > Bordetella genomosp. 5. The sequence continues at coordinate 20,388 of NZ_NEVP01000004.1, read as the reverse complement.
AAACCGGCTTCGATGAAAATCTTGTCGAGGCCTTCGCGCTCGGCCTGCTGCTTGACCAGACCGGAGCCCGGCACCACCATCGCCTGGCGCACGTTGGCGGCCACACGCTTGCCGCGCGCGACCGCGGCGGCGGCGCGCAGATCTTCGATGCGGGAATTGGTACAGGATCCGATGAAGACCCGGTCGATGCGGATGTCAACCAGCGGGGTGTTGGGCTTGAGGCCCATGTAGTCGAGCGCGCGCTCCATGCCGCTGCGGCGCACATCGTCTTTTTCACGGTCGGGATCGGGCACGCGGCCATCGACCGGCAGCACCATCTCGGGCGACGTGCCCCAGGTGACCTGCGGCTTGATATCGCGCGCTTCGACGTTGATCACGCGGTCGAACTTGGCGCCCGGCTCGGAGTGCAGGGTGCGCCAGTAGGAGACGGCCTGGTCCCAGAGCACGCCCACGGGCGAGAACGGACGGCCACGGAAGTATTCGATCGTCTTGTCGTCGACGGCGACCATGCCCGAGCGCGCACCGGCTTCGATGGCCATGTTGCAGACCGTCATGCGGCCTTCCATGGACAGACCACGGATGGCGCTACCGGCGAACTCGATGGCGTGACCGGTACCGCCCGCGGTGCCGATGATGCCGATGATGTGCAGGACCACGTCTTTGGCGGTGCAGCCGAAGGGCAGTTCGCCTTCGACGTTGATCAGCATGCTCTTGGCCTTCTTCATCAGCAGCGTCTGCGTGGCGAGCACGTGCTCGACCTCGGAGGTGCCGATGCCGAAAGCCAGCGCGCCCATGGCGCCGTGCGTGCTGGTGTGCGAGTCGCCGCAAACCACGGTCATGCCGGGGAGCGTCGCGCCCTGCTCCGGGCCGATGACGTGCACGATGCCCTGACGCAGGTCATTCATGCGGAATTCGGTGATGCCGTACTTATCGCAGTTGGCGTCGAGCGTGTCGACCTGCAGCTTGGAAATCGGGTCATCGATACCGCGGGCGCGGTTGATGGTGGGCACGTTGTGGTCGGCGACCGCCAGGTTGGCGCTCGTGCGCCACGGCTTGCGGCCGGCGATGGCCAGCCCCTCGAAGGCCTGCGGGCTCGTGACCTCATGCAGCAGGTGCCGGTCGATATAGAGCAGACAGGTACCGTCGGATTCCTGGTGGACGACGTGGGCGTCCCAGAGTTTGTCGTACAGAGATTGGGCCATGAAAGCGCTCTAAGTGGGGTCGATCCGCCTCGTGCCCCGGCGAACGCCGGGAGGCGCTCCATGCCGGGCAACTGCGGCATCCGCGAATTATGCCCACGCGCCCAACCTAGTACAACCCAACCACTAATACTAGTACTGCTACTACCCGCTTCGTGACGACCATTGAGTCGACAGGCGTCTCATCGTGATTAAAAAATATTCTCAAACGTAACGGTTTTCTAAACAGAAAGTTACTCAATCAAGTTGTAGACACAAAACAGCCGTTTATATATCTTTTAGTTTCGAATTATCCCCATTGAATGAAAAACAATGCGACTTAACACGCATTAATACGGGATAGTCGGGCACACTGCTTACACTCGCTCGACTTAGGAGACGGCTGACGATGTTGCGCGGATGTGTGTATTTGTTTCGTCTTAGCTCGCGCAGCCACGCCGGCGCGTATGCGCGCGAGGGGGCGTCGGGTGGCGCGTCGAATCGTGGCGTGATGTCCCTCGCCGCGCGCGTTCCCGGCTACCTCGCCGCCGCACTTTTCGGCCGCTGGCCATGGTGTACGGCGGCCCTGGCCCTGGCCGTGCCGAGCGTCTACGCTCAGCCCGCCGCCACGCCGCCGGCGCCGCAACAAGTGGCGCCCGCCCCGGGCCTCGCGCCCGACAATGGCCTGTCTCTGCAGCAGGTGGTCGAGCGCACGCTGCTCACCAATCCGGAGATCCAGGCGCGCTATCACGATTTTCAGTCGGCACTCGAAGGCCAGACCGTCGCGCGCGGCGCGTATTTTCCGCAAGTTAATGCCCAGGGTTATTACGGGCGCGAGTTTCGGCGCGGTGTGCCCGACGAAGGCAATCAGAATTGGAGCCGCCCCGGATATAACGTCGAACTGCGACAGCTGATATTCGATGGCTTTCGCACGCGCAACGACGTGAAGCAGGCCGGCTTTGACAAGCTGGCGCGTTTTTATGACCTGCTCGCCACCAGCGACAGCACCGCGGTCGAGGCGGTCCAGGCGTATATCGACCTGCAACGCTACCGCGCCATGGAGTCGCTCGCGCGCCAGAATTACGCGCTGCATCAGAGCACGCTGGGCCAGATCGACGAACGGACCGAATCCGGCGTGGGCCGCCGGGTTGACCAGGAGCAGGCCGGCGGGCGCCTCGCGCTCGCGCAGACCAATCTGATGACCGAGAGCGCCAACCTGCTCGACGTGCAGCAGCGTTTCCAGCGCATTACGGGCATCGTGCCGCCCGAGGTGCTGCTGCCGGCGCCCGACATTTCGTCGCGCCTGCCGGATTCGCCCAAGGATTTCAACGATTCGCTGCGCCGCAACCCCAGCTTTTTGTCGAAGCAGGCCAGCATGCAGGCCGCACAGGCGGGCGTGGACGCGTCGCGCGGTGCCTTCGCGCCGAAGTTCGAGTTCGTGGCCACCACGGGGCAAGACCAGAACGAACCGACCGCCCAATACAAAGACGTGAAGAGCTCCAGCGTGCAGGTGGTGATGAGCTACAACCTGTACCGCGGCGGCGCCGACTCGGCCCGCGTGCGGCAGACGGCGGCCCAATCCTATGCCTCGCGCGACCTGCGCGACTACACCTGCCGCAATGTGCAGCAGGATCTGGCCGTGGCGTGGAACAACATTCGCCGGGTGCAGGCGCAGCTGCCCTTCCTGCGCGATCACGAGATCGCCACGTCGAAGGTGCGCGATGCGTATCGCGAGCAGTTCCAGATCGGGCAGCGCACGCTGCTCGACCTGTTGAACACCGAGAACGAACTGTTCGAGTCGCGCCGCGCGCTCGTGAACGCCGAATACGACCTGCAGATCGCGCAGTACCGCTGGCTGGGCTTGTCTCATGCCCTGCTGCCGGCGCTGTCGCTGCGCCCGGCGCGCGACGAGATGCCGGAAGAGAACGGCAAGCTGGCGATTTCGGACGACGTGATCAAGCTGTGCAATTCGCTCGTTCCGGACTCGGCGCGCCTGCAGCCCGTGAAGGTCAAATACAACGAAGGAACCTTGCCGCCCACGCTCACGCCGCTGACCAGCAGCGCGCCGGCGAGCGGCCAGGATGCCACCCTGTCCCGTCCATGACGGCGCGGGCAAAGGAGCTCGCATGCCCAACCAGGAAGAAGGCTTTTCGCAGCTCGACGCGGACTTCGTGCGCGTGCTCGAGGATTTGATCGACGCCTTGATCGCCAACGGCACCCTGCGCCTGACCGATCTGCCGCCGCGGGCCCAGCTCAAGCTGACCCAGCGCAAGCAGCAGCGCCGGCGCCTTGCCGAACATCTGGATCTGCTGGACGACGAAGATGGACCAATTCTCTGAAAAACCGGCGCGCGAATGGCGCGGTGACGCCAAGTCGGCCCATGACGATCCGCTCATGGACTGTCTGGTGGAGATCACGCGACTGCACGGCGTGACCACCACGCCGCAGGCCCTTTCGGCGGGCCTGCCGCTCGAAGACCACCGCCTTACCCCCGCCCTGCTGCCCCGCGCCGCGGCGCGCGCACAACTGGCCGCCCGCGTGGTAAAGCGCTCGCTCGACAGTATTTCGCAAGACCTGCTGCCCGCCATTCTGCTGCTGCGTGGCGAGAAAGCGTGCCTGCTGCTCAAGCGCGAGGGCGATCTTTATCTGGTCAGCCATCCCGAACTGGGCGGCAGCTCCATGGAAATGGACGGCGCGGCGCTGGCCGAGCAGTACACCGGCCTGGTGTGCTTCGTGCGGCCGCAGTTCCGCTTCGATGCCCGCGCCCCCGAGGTGGCCAAGGTCCGCGAACGTCATTGGTTCTGGGCGGCCATCATGGAGAACCGCCGGCTGTATCGCGACGCACTGATCGCCGCGCTGCTGATCAACGTGTTTGCCATGGCCATGCCGCTCTTCACGATGAACGTGTATGACCGGGTGGTGCCCAACAACGCGGTCGAAACGCTATGGGTCCTTGCGATCGGCATCGGGCTGGTGATTCTGTTCAACCTGATCCTGAGCACCGCGCGGGCCCATGTGGTCGACAGCGCGAGCAAGCGGGTGGACGTGCGGCTTTCGGCCCAGATCATGGAGCGCGTGCTCGACCTGCGCATGGAGGGCAAGCCGGTGTCGGTGGGCTCGTTTGCCGCCAACCTGCGCTCGTTCGAATCGATCCGCGACTTCATCGCCTCCGCCAGCATCACGACCCTGGTCGACCTGCCCTTCATCGTGCTGTTTCTGGCGGCGCTGGCCTGGATTTCGCCGTGGATGCTGTTGCCACCGGTGGTGGCCATTGTGCTGATCCTGCTGGTGTCGCTCGCGGCGCAGGCGCGGATGGAAGCGCTGACGATGTCGAGCTTTCAGGCGACGTCGCAACGCAACGCCACCCTGGTCGAAGCGCTCGCCGGCATGGAGACCGTGAAGACGCTCAATGCGCAGGGCGCGATCCAGCGCAACTGGGAGCGTTCGACCGAGTTCATCGCGCAGACGGGCGGCAAACTGAAGCTGATTTCTTCCACCACCGTCGGCTTCGTGGCCGCGACCCAGCAGCTGGTGTCGATCGCGGTGGTGATCATCGGCGTGTACCAGGCGAAGGAGTCGGCCATCTCGATGGGCGGCATCATCGCCGCGTCGATGATTGCCGGGCGCTGCCTGGCTCCGCTGGGCCAGATCGCCGGCCTGCTGATGCAGTTTCAGAACGCCCGCACCTCGCTCGCCTCGATCGACAACTATATGAAGCTGCCGATCGAGCGCCCGGCGGAGGCGGAGTTTCTGCACCGCCCGGTATTCCATGGCGCGATCGAGTTCCGGGACGTGACCTTCGCCTACCCAGGCGCCAAACAGCCCGTGCTCAAGAAGGTGTCGTTCAAGCTCAAGCCCGGGGAGAAGGTCGCCATCATCGGGCGGATCGGCTCGGGCAAGACCACGCTCGAGAAGCTCGCGCTGTCGCTGTATCAGCCGACCGAAGGCGCCGTGCTGATAGACGGCGTGGACGTCCGCCAGATCGATCCTTCCGACCTGCGCCGCGCCATCGGCTATGTGCCGCAGGATCCCGTGCTTTTTTACGGCAGCCTCAAGCACAACCTGTCGATGGGCGCGCCGTATGCCGACGATGCGAGCATCCTGGCCGCGGCCGACCTGGCAGGCGTGACGGAGTTCGCCAATCTGCATCCGAACGGCTTCGACATGGTGATCGGCGAACGAGGGGATTCGCTCTCGGGCGGCCAGCGCCAGTCGGTCGCCGTGGCCCGCGCGCTGATCAACGATCCGCCGATCCTGCTGCTGGACGAGCCCAGCAGCAACATGGACAACCAGAGCGAAGCGCAACTGCGCCGCCGGCTGGTGGACGCGACCGCCAACAAGACCATCGTGCTGGTCACGCACCGCACCGCCCTGCTGGAGCTGGTGGATCGGCTGATCGTGATCGACAACGGTCATATCGTGGCCGACGGCCCGAAGGAGCAGGTCGTGGAAGCGCTGCGGCAGGGCCGCGTGGGACGGGGGAGCTGAGACAGCCATGCAGAAGAATCCTGGCGAAGACAACACCTCGTTCCTCGGCAAACTGTGGCGCGCGCCGCGCAACGCGTTCGTGCGGCTGTTCGACCGCATTCTGGAGGGCAGCGAGAAAGGCAAGCCCGAGCAGCGCTCGGACTACGTGGGCAATGCCGAGTGGGTGATTCATCAGTCGCAGGCGCGCGGCTCGCGTGTGCTGCTGTGGGTGAGCCTGGTCGCCGTGGCCCTGCTGCTCGCCTGGGCGGCCTTCGGCTACATCGATGAAGTGGTGCGCGGCGAAGGCAAGGTCGTGCCGTCTCGGCAGGTGCAGGTGGTGCAGAGCCTGGACGGGGGCATCGTGCAGGAGATCCTGGTGCGCCCCGGGCAGGAGGTGGAGGCGGGCGAGGTGCTGTTGCGCGTCGACTCCACGCGATTCGCCTCGTCGCTGGGTGAAAACAACGCCGAGTATCTGTCATTGCTGGCCAAAGCGGCTCGGCTGCAGGCGCTGGCCACCGGCGAGCCGTTTGTGACGCCGGAGCGTGTCCTCAAAGAAGCGCCGGCCATCGGCGAGGCGGAGCGCAACGCCTGGCAGGCCCGCACGACGGAGCTGAACGCCACCGTCAACGTGGCCCGCGAACAGCTCAAGCAACGCCAGGAGGAGCTGCGCGAGACCATCGCCAAGCGCGATCAGGCCCAATCGAGCTGCGCCCTCACCTCGCGCGAGCTGCAGGTGACCCGGCCGCTGCTCAAGAGCGGCGCGGTGTCGGAGGTGGATCTGCTGCGTCTGCAACGCGACGTGGCCCGCTACTGCGGCGACCAGAAAGGCGCCGAAGCCCAGATCGACCGGATTCAGTCGTCGATCAAGGAAGCGCAGAGCAAGGTCGAAGAGTCGGAGCTGAACATCCGCAACCTGGCGCGCAGCGAGCTCTCGGAAACCAACACCAAGCTGGCGACGCTGCGCGAAGGCCAGCTGGCGCTGGCGGATCGGGTGCGGCTGGCCGACGTGCGGGCGCCGGTGCGCGGCACGGTCAAGACGCTTTTCAACAACACGGTGGGCGGCGTGGTGCAGCCGGGCAAGGACATCATCGAGATCGTGCCCAAGGACGACACGCTGCTGCTCGAGGTGCGGATTCAGCCGCGAGATATCGGCTTCCTGCACCCCCAGCAGAAAGCCGAAGTGAAGTTCACGGCGTACGACTTCGCGATCTACGGCGGGCTGGAAGGCAAGGTCGAGCAGATCGGCGCCGACACCGTCACCGACGAAAAAGGAAATTCCTTCTACAACGTGCGCGTACGCACTGATCGCAGCACCGTAGGAGACAAGCTGTTGCCCATCATTCCCGGGATGGTCGCGGAGGTGCACATCCTGACCGGCAAGCGGACCGTGCTGCAGTATTTGCTGAAGCCCATCCTGCGCGCCCGGGAAAACGCCTTTACCGAACGCTGACCGGAGGGCCGAAGGAGTCGATATGCCTACCCCCGTCCTGTTGATCACGCACGACGACCTGCTCTGGCAGCACTGGCGCGAGCTCGACCCGGCACGCTGGGCGCCCGCCCGCGGCCGCACGCTGTCCGAGCTGTCGCGCTGGCGCGACCAGGGCCGCAGCCTGGCGGTGCTGGACACCGACCTGCCCCGCCTGCCGGCCTGGACAGACACGTCATGGGCGGGGACCCTGGCCGGCCTGCAGCTCGTGGTCGCCAGCCCCAACCCCAACGACGAGCAGGGCACGCAGGCGCTCGGCGCGGGCGCGCTCGGCTATTGCCACGGCTACGCCCCGACGCGTTCGCTGGCCCAGGTGCTCGACGTGGTGAGTTCGGGCGGCACCTGGATGGGCCGTTCGCTGGTGCGGCGTCTGCTGCAACTGGTGAGCGAGCGTGGCCAGCGCTCGGCGGCCTGGACACGAGGGGTGCTGACCGAACGCGAGACCTCGGTGGCGCATCGCGCCGCCCACGGACAGGCCAACGCCCAGATCGCCGAGGCGCTGGGCATCACCGAGCGCACGGTCAAGGCCCATTTATCGGCCGCCTTCGAAAAACTGGGCGTGAGCGACCGGCTGCAGCTGGCCCTGCTGGTGCACGGCATCACCGCCCCTCAGACCGAACACGCAAAATAGGTGTTCAACCTGTCCTGGAGGCCAATACCGTCCCCCCCGGTATGACCTCTAGGATCAAGCCATACGGACTAATCCTTTATATGGATACCTTATGGCTACCTCCTCCCCCGCCATCGTCATCGCCATCACCGGCCGCGCCTGGATTCGTCATAGCGACGGCTCGCTGACCGAACTGCACGAGGGGAGCCGCATCCCGCCCGACAGCGAGGTGGTCACCGCCTCCGGCGCCACCGTCACGCTCCAGGTGGAGAACGGCATGCCCGTGGTGATCGGCGCGGAACGCGAGGTAGCGTTAAATGGGGACATGCTGGGGCCGCTGGACGACGCGTCCGAAGCGGCCATCACGCCGCCGACTGGCCCGGATTCCGAACGCCTGCTCGCGGCCCTGGAGGCGGGTGGCGATCCCTTCGATGAACTCGACCCGACCGCCGCGACCATCACCGGGGGTGGCGGCGGCGACGGCGGTGGCAGCTTCGTCCGCCTGGCCCATATCCTTGAAACCACGACGCCGCTGAATCTGGCCTACCCCAACCCGGTACGCGGCGACGACTACGTGCCCCGCGCCTCGGGCGGCGGCGGCGCGGGGAGTGACGACGACGACGCGGCTGTTACGCTTCCTGCCGGGACGTCTCCCGCCGGGACGTCTCCCGCTACGACGCTGCCTGCCGGAACGGCGCCTGGCGCGACGCTGCCTGCCGGAACGCTTCCGGCGACAACGCCCCCTGCCACGACGCCTCCCGCCACGGACCCCGGCACTCCCGTCAACGACGGCGGCCGCCCGCCGGTGGCGGTGGACGACAGGATCTCCGGCACGGAGCGCGCGGTGCTGCGCGGCAATGTGCTGGGCAATGACACGGATGCCGATGGCGACACGCTGAGCGTGTCGGCCGTGAACGGCCGGCCCATGGGCGCGGGCGGCCTGACGCTGCCGGGCTCCAATGGCGGCACGTTCACGGTGTTGCCCGACGGCACCTATACCTTCGACCCGGGCACGCAATTTACGCATCTGGCCCAGGGCCAGAGTGCCATCAGCACGGTGGTCTACACCGTGACCGACCCTAGCGGCAAAACCTCGACGGCAACGCTGCAGGTCACGGTGATCGGCGTGAACGACGCCGCGACGATTTCGGGCAACACGGCGGCCACCGCGCAGGAAGACACCGCGCTGACCGCGCAGGGCAAGCTCAGCGTCACCGATCCCGACGCGGGACAGTCGAACTTCGTGGCGCAGGCGCAGCGCGCCGGGCAGTACGGCACATTCTCGATCGACGCCAACGGTAACTGGCACTACGCGCTGAACAACAGCGATCCGCGCGTGCAGGCCCTCGGGGTGAACGACAAGGTCACCGATCAGTTCACCGTCACGTCCGCCGACGGCACGAGCGCGCAGATCACGATCACCATCAACGGGACCAATGACGTCCCTACCCTCAGTGGCCAGGCCACGGGCGCGGTGAACGAGGACACCAGCCTGAGCGTGTCGGGCAAACTGTCGGTCAGCGACCGCGACACCTCGGACACCCACACGTGGACCGTCGTCAATGGCGGCAAAGGCAACTATGGCACGCTGACGCTGGGCGCCGACGGTCAATGGACCTACAACCTGACCAACAGCAATCCTGCCGTGCAGGCCCTGAGCGTGGGCCAGACGCTGACCGAGACCTTCAAGGTCAGCGTCGACGACGGGCATGGTGGCATCGCCACCCGTGACGTGACCATCACGATCAACGGCACCAACGACGCCCCTCGCCTCTCGGGCGATCTCACGGGCGCCGTCACCGAAGACGGCGTGCAGAGCGCCACCGGCCAGCTGCAGACCGCCGACGTAGACGTGCGCGACACCCATACCTATGCGGTCGTCGGCAACGCCACCGGCACCTATGGTGCGTTCGCGGTCGACGCAACGGGACGATGGACGTACACGCTCGACAACGCTGCCGCGCAAGTGTTGCGGTCGGGTCAGAGCGTGCAGGAGACCTACACCGTCCGCGTGAGCGACGGCCAGGGCGCCGTCGATACCAAGGTCATCACGATCACGATCAGCGGCACCGACGACGGTGCCGTCATCCGCCCCGCCACGCCGGGTAGAGATCAAGGCAAGGTGCAGGAAGATGGCCAGCTCACCGCGAGCGGCAATCTCGACATCACCGATCCCGATGCCGGACAGGCCGTGTTCCAGGCGCAGACGGGCACCCAGGGGCAGTACGGCACGTTCAAGATCGACGCGAACGGCAATTGGACGTACAGCCTCGACAACGCCAACGCTTCGGTACAGGCGCTGGGCGCCGCCCAGTCCCTCACCGAAACCTTCACCGTGCGAGCGGCCGACGGCGCCACGCACGCGGTGACCGTGACGATCCAGGGCACCAACGACGCGCCCACGCTCTCCGGCCAACTCACCGGATCCGTGACGGAAGACGGCGTGCAGAGTGCGACCGGTCAACTCCAGACCAGGGATGTCGACACCAGCGACACGCATACGTATTCGGTGGTGGGAAGCGCCACCGGCACGTATGGCGCGTTCGCGGTGGACGCCAACGGCAAGTGGACGTATACGCTGGATAACGCCGCAGCGCAGGTGCTGAAGGCCGGCGAGAGCGTGCAAGAGACGTACACCGTGCGCGTGAGCGATGGCCAGGGCGGCACGGACAGCAAGGTCGTGACGGTGACGATCAACGGCACCGACGACGGTGCTGTGATCACCCCGAACAAGCCGGGCGGCGACGCCGGCACAGTGAAGGAAGACGGCGCGCTGCTGGCATCGGGCAAGCTCGACGTGGCCGATCCCGACGCGGGTCAGTCGACGTTCCAGGCGCAGCCGTCGACGCAGGGTCAGTACGGCAACTTCACCATCGACGCGAACGGCAACTGGACCTACAGCCTCGACAACACCAACGCCTCGGTGCAGGCCCTGGGTGCAGGCAAGTCGCTCGCGGAAGTCTTCACGGTGCGGTCGGCCGATGGCAGCACCAGCCAGGTCACCGTAACGATCCAGGGCACCAACGACGCGCCCAGGCTGTCCGGCGCATTGACCGGCGCGGTCACGGAGGACGGCGTCAAGACGGCGACCGGTCAACTGACCGGCACCGACATCGATGTCGGCGACAAACTGAGCTACTCGGTGCTCGGCGCGGCCAAGGGCACCTTTGGTGTCTTCGCCGTGGACGCCAACGGCAAGTGGACGTACACGCTCGACAACGTCGCGGCGCAGGTATTGAAGACCGGCCAGGCCGTGACGGAGACCTACACGGTCCAGGTCAGCGACGGCCAGGGCGGCACGGACAGCAAGGTCGTGACGATCACGATCAACGGGACGGACGACGGTGCCGTCATTACGCCGAGCAAACCGGGCGACGACTCCGGCACGGTGAAGGAAGACGGCGCGCTGCTGGCGTCGGGCAAGCTCGACGTGGCCGATCCCGACGCGGGTCAATCGACGTTCCAGATCCAGACCGCGACCAAAGGGGCTTATGGCACCTTCGCGATCGATGCGAACGGCAACTGGACGTACAACCTCGACAACGCCAACAACGCGGTGCAGGCGCTGGGCCTGGGCAAGTCGCTGACCGAGACGTTCTCGGTGAAGTCAGCCGATGGCACGACGAGCCAGATCACCGTCACGATACAGGGCACGAACGACGCACCCAAGCTCTCGGGCGAAGTTACCGGCTCGGTGACCGAAGATGGCGTCAAGACGGCTAGCGGGCAGTTGACGACTTCGGACGTCGATACCACCGATACGCACACCTACTCCGTCGTCGGTAACGCGAAGGGAACGTATGGGTCGTTCGGTGTCGATGCCACCGGCAAGTGGACGTATACGCTGGATAATGCGGCGGCCCAGGTCCTGAAGTCGGGTCAGGCTGTCACCGAGACTTATACGGTTCAGGTCAGCGACGGGCACGGTGGTACTGACACGAAGGTGATCTCGGTCACGATCTATGGGACTGACGATGCAGCTGTGATCACGCCGCATGCGCCGGGGGCCGATCAGGGTCGTGTGCAGGAGGACGGCCAGGTCGTGACCAGCGGCAAGCTCGACATCGTTGATCCGGATGCCGGGCAGGCTGTGTTTCAGACGCAGCCTTCGACGCAGGGTGCGTTCGGCACGTTTACTGTCGATGCGAACGGTAATTGGACGTACAACCTGGACAATGCCAACAAGGCGGTTCAGGCTCTTGGTGCCGACAAATCTCTGACGGAGACCTTCACGGTCACGTCTGCCGACGGGTCCAAGCACGACATCACGGTCACGATCCAAGGTACGAACGACGCGCCGAAGCTCTCCGGTGAAGTGACCGGTTCCGTGACCGAAGATGGCACCAAGACGGCTTCCGGCCAGCTCACCACGACTGATGTCGACACGACCGACACGCACACGTACTCCGTGGTTGGCAAGGCCAGCGGCACCTACGGTTCGTTTGCCATCGATCCCACGGGCAAGTGGACCTACACGCTCGACAATGCTGCCGCCCAGACGCTGAAGTCCGGGCAAGCAATCACCGAAACGTACACTGTCCAAGTCAGCGATGGCCAGGGTGGTACCGACACGAAGGTGATCTCGATCACCATAAACGGTACCGACGATGCCGCCGTGATCACCCCGCACACGCCGGGGGCCGACCAAGGTCGCGTCCAAGAGGATGGACAGCTCGTCACCAACGGCAAGCTCGATATCGTCGATCCGGATGCTGGTCAAGCTGTGTTCCAAGTTCAACCGGGTACTCAGGGTGCCTATGGCACGTTCTCGGTCGACGCCAACGGCAACTGGACCTACAACCTCGACAACACCAACAAGGCGGTACAGGCACTTGGTGCCGATAAGTCGCTGACCGAGACCTTCACGGTCACGTCGGCCGACGGTACGAAGCACGACATCACGGTCACGATCCAAGGCACGAATGACGCGCCGAAGCTCTCCGGTGAAGTCACGGGCTCGGTGACTGAGGACGGCACCAAGATCGCCAGCGGTCAGCTCACCACGACGGACGTCGATACCACCGACACGCACACCTACTCCGTGGTTGGCAAGGCCACCGGCGCCTACGGCTCGTTTGCCATCGATGCGACAGGCAAGTGGACGTACACGCTGGATAACGCCGCAGCCCAGACGCTGAAATCGGGTCAAGCGATCACTGAGACCTACACGGTCCAGGTCAGCGACGGGCACGGTGGTACCGACACGAAGGTCATCTCGGTCACGATCAACGGCACGGATGACGCTGCCGTCATCACCCCGCACACGCCGGGCGCCGACCAGGGTCGCGTCCAAGAGGATGGACAGCTCGCCGCCACCGGCAAGCTCGATATCGTCGATCCGGATGCCGGCCAAGCTCTGTTCCAAGCGCAACCCTCGACTCAAGGTGCGTTCGGCACCTTCACGGTCGACGCGAACGGCAACTGGACCTACAACCTCGACAACGCCAACAAGGCTGTCCAGGCTCTAGGCGCAGACAAGTCGCTGACGGAGACGTTCACGGTCACGTCAGCCGACGGTTCCACTCACGACATCACGGTCACCATTCAAGGCACGAACGACGCACCGAAGCTCTCCGGTGAAGTCACGGGTTCGGTGACCGAGGACGGCACCAAGACGGCTTCCGGCCAGCTCACCACGACTGACATCGATGCGACCGACACGCACACCTACTCCGTCGTCGGCAACGCGAAGGGAACGTATGGCTCGTTCGGTGTCGATGCCAATGGCACGTGGACCTATACGCTCGACAACGCAGCAGCGCAGACGCTGAAATCGGGTCAGGCGATCACGGAAACCTACACGGTCCAGGTGAGCGACGGCCACGGCGGCACCGACACGAGGGTGATCTCGGTCACCATCAACGGCACCGATGACGCTGCAATCATTACCCCGCACGCCCCTGGCGCCGATCAGGGCCGGGTGCAAGAGGATGGACAGCTCGTCACCAACGGCAAGCTCGATATCGTCGATCCGGATGCCGGCCAGGCTGTGTTCCAACCGCAGCCCGGAACGGCCGGCGCCTACGGCACGTTCGCGGTCGACGCCAACGGCAACTGGACCTACAACCTCGACAACACCAACAAGGCGGTACAGGCACTTGGTGCCGATAAGTCGCTGACCGAGACCTTCACGGTCACGTCCGCCGATGGTTCCACGCATGACATCACGGTCACGATTCAAGGGACCAACGATGCGCCGAAGCTCTCCGGCGAAGTCACGGGTTCCGTGACGGAAGATGGCGTCAAGACCGCCACTGGCCAGCTCACCACGACTGACGTCGATACGACCGACACTCACACCTACTCCGTCGTCGGCAACGCGAAGGGAACATACGGCGCCTTCGGCGTAGATGCCACGGGCAAGTGGACGTACACGCTGGACAATGCCGCAGCCCAGACGCTGAAGTCGGGCCAAGCAATCACGGAAACCTACACCGTCCAGGTCAGCGACGGCCAGGGTGGTACGGACACGAAGGTGATCTCGGTCACGATCAACGGGACTGATGACGCTGCCGTCATCACCCCGCGCACGCCGGGGGCCGACCAGGGTCGCGTCCAAGAGGATGGACAGCTCGTCACCAACGGCAAGCTCGACATCGTCGACCCTGATGCCGGGCAGGCTATGTTCCAAGCTCAGCCGGCGACGGCGGGCGCCTACGGCACGTTCGCCGTCGACGCCAATGGCAACTGGACCTACAACCTCGACAACACCAACAAGGCGGTACAGGCACTTGGCGCCGATAAGTCGCTGACCGAGACCTTCACGGTCACGTCCGCAGACGGGTCGAAGCACGACATCACGGTCACTATTCAAGGTACGAACGATGCGCCGAAGCTGAGTGGCGAAGTGACCGGTTCCGTGACCGAAGATGGCGTCAAGACCGCCAGCGGTCAGTTGACAGCCAGCGACGTCGACACGACCGACACGCACACGTACTCCGTGGTTGGCAAAGCCACCGGTGCCTTTGGTTCGTTCGCTGTCGATGCGACGGGCAAGTGGACATATACGCTCGACAACGCCGCAGCCCAGACGCTGAAATCGGGCCAAGCGATCACCGAGACCTACACGGTCCAGGTGAGCGACGGCCACGGCGGCACCGACACGAAGGTCATCTCGGTCACCATCAACGGCACTGATGACGCTGCAATCATTACCCCGCACGCCCCTGGTGCCGACCAAGGTCGCGTCCAGGAGGACGGCCAGCTTACGACTAACGGCAAACTCGACGTCGTTGACCCAGATGCGGGCCAAGCCGTCTTCCAAGTTCAACCGGCGACGGCTGGCGCCTACGGCACCTTCGCCGTCGACGCCAATGGCAACTGGACCTACAACCTCGACAACACCAACAAGGCGGTACAGGCACTGGGTGCCGATAAGTCGCTGACCGAGACCTTCACGGTCACGTCCGCCGATGGTTCCACGCACGACATCACGGTCACGATCCAAGGCACGAATGACGCGCCGAAGCTGAGTGGCGAGGTTACCGGCTCCGTGACCGAAGATGGCGTCAAGACCGCCAGCGGTCAGTTGACGACGAGCGACGTTGACACCACTGACACGCACACCTACTCCGTGGTTGGCAAGACCACCGGCACCTATGGTTCGTTCGCTGTCGATGCCTCGGGCAAGTGGACGTATACGCTGGATAACGCGGCGGCCCAGGTCCTGAAGTCTGGTCAGGCTGTCACCGAGACCTACACCGTCCAGGTCAATGACGGCCACGGCGGTACCGACACGAAGGTGATCTCGGTCACCATCAATGGCACGGATGACGCAGCGGTCATTACCCCGCACACTCCGGGGGCCGATCAAGGTCGCGTCCAGGAAGACGGCCAGCTCGTAACCAACGGCAAGCTCGATATCGTCGATCCGGATGCTGGGCAGGCTGTGTTCCAAGCGCAACCTTCGACGCAAGGTGCATTCGGCACCTTCACGGTCGACGCGAACGGCAACTGGACCTACAACCTCGACAACGGCAACAAGGCTGTCCAGGGTCTCGGCGCGGACAAGTCCTTGACGGAGACCTTCACGGTCACGTCGGCCGACGGCTCCACGCACGACATTACGGTCACGATCCAAGGCTCGAATGACGCGCCGAAGCTCTCCGGTGAAGTCACGGGCTCGGTGACTGAGGACGGCACCAAGACCGCCAGCGGTCAGCTCACCACGACGGACGTCGATACCACCGACACGCACACCTACTCTGTCGTCGGCAACGCGAAGGGAACATATGGTTCCTTCGGCGTCGATGCCAATGGCAAGTGGACCTACACGCTGGACAACGCAGCAGCGCAGACGCTGAAGTCGGGCCAGGCAATCACCGAGACCTACACGGTCCAGGTCAGCGACGGTCACCGCGGCACCGACACGAAGGTGATCTCGGTCACGATCAACGGCACGGATGACGCAGCGGTCATCACCCCGCACACCCCGGGTGCCGACCAAGGTCGCGTCCAGGAAGACGGCCAGCTTGTCACTAGCGGCAAGCTCGATATCGTCGATCCGGACGCCGGACAGGCTGTATTCCAGGCCCAGCCCGGAACGGCCGGCGCCTACGGCACGTTCGCGGTCGACGCGAACGGCAACTGGACCTACAACCTCGACAACACCAACAAGGCGGTACAGGCACTCGGTTCAGACAAGTCGCTGACGGAGACCTTTACGGTCACGTCGGCCGACGGCTCGAAGCACGACATAACGATCACGATTCAAGGGACCAACGATGCACCGAAGCTGAGTGGTGAGGTCACCGGCTCCGTCACGGAAGATGGCGTCAAAACGGCGAGCGGTCAGCTGACGACAACTGATGTCGATACGACCGACACACACACCTACTCCGTTGTGGGCAACGCGAAGGGAACCTATGGTTCGTTCGGTGTCGATGCCAATGGCAAGTGGACCTATACGCTCGACAACGCTGCCGCCCAGACGTTGAAGTCGGGTCAGGCGATCACCGAAACGTACACGGTCCAGGTGAGCGACGGCCACGGCGGCACCGACACGAGGGTGATCTCGGTCACCATCAACGGCACCGATGACGCTGCCGTCATTACCCCGCACGCCCCTGGTGCCGACCAAGGTCGCGTCCAGGAGGACGGCCAGCTTACGACTAACGGCAAACTCGACGTCGTTGACCCAGATGCGGGCCAAGCCGTCTTCCAAGTTCAACCGGCGACGGCTGGCGCCTACGGCACCTTCGCGGTCGATGCGAACGGCAACTGGACCTACAACCTCGACAACACCAACAAGGCTGTACAGGCACTTGGTGCCGATAAGTCGCTGTCCGAGACCTTCACGGTCACGTCAGCCGACGGGACGAAGCACGACATCACGGTCACGATTCAAGGCACGAATGACGCGCCGAAGCTCTCCGGTGAAGTCACAGGTTCGGTGACCGAGGACGGCACCAAGACGGCTTCCGGTCAGCTCACCACGACTGATGTCGACACGACCGACACGCACACGTACTCCGTGGTTGGCAAGGCCAGCGGCACCTACGGTTCGTTCGCCATCGATCCCACGGGCAAGTGGACCTACACGCTCGACAATGCTGCCGCTCAGACGCTGAAATCGGGGCAGGCGATTACTGAGACCTACACGGTCCAGGTCAGCGACGGCCACGGCGGTACCGACACGAAGGTGATCTCGATCACCATCAACGGCACCGATGACGCTGCCGTCATCATCCCGCACACGCCCGGGGCCGATCAAGGTCGTGTTCAGGAAGACGGCCAGCTTGTCGCCGTTGGCAAACTGGATATTGCCGATCCGGACGCTGGGCAGGCTGTATTCCAGCCTCAGTCCGGAACGGCCGGCGCCTACGGCACGTTCGCTGTCGACGCCAACGGTAACTGGACTTACAACCTCGACAACGGCAACAAGGCTGTCCAGGGTCTCGGCGCGGACAAGTCCTTGACGGAGACCTTCACGGTCACGTCCGCCGACGGCTCCACGCACGACATCACGGTCACGATTCAAGGCACGAACGACGCACCCATGCTTTCCGGTGACGTCACGGGTTCGGTGACCGAGGACGGCACCAAGACGGCTTCCGGCCAGCTCACCACGACTGACATCGATACCACCGACACGCACACGTACTCCGTCGTCGGTAACGCGAAGGGAACGTATGGCTCGTTCGGCGTCGATGCCAATGGCAAGTGGACCTATACACTCGACAACGCTGCCGCCCAAACTTTGAAGTCGGGCCAAGCGATCACCGAAACGTACACGGTCCAGGTGAGCGACGGCCACGGCGGCACCGACACGAAGATCATTTCTGTCACCATCAACGGTACCGACGACGCAGCCGTGATCACCCCGCACACGCCGGGCGCCGATCAAGGTCGCGTCCAGGAGGACGGCCAACTCGTCGCCAATGGCAAGCTGGATGTCGTCGATCCGGATGCCGGCCAAGCTGTGTTCCAAGCGCAACCCTCGACGCAAGGCGCCTACGGCACGTTCGCGGTCGACGCCAACGGCACCTGGACTTACAACCTCGACAATACCAACAAGGCTGTCCAGGGTCTCGGTGCCGACAAATCGCTGACGGAGACCTTCACGGTCACGTCGGCCGACGGGTCGAAGCACGACATCACGGTCACGATTCAAGGCACCAATGACGCGCCCAAGCTCTCGGGTGAAGTCACGGGTTCGGTGACCGAGGACGGCACCAAGACGGCTAGTGGTCAGCTCACCACGACTGATGTAGACACGACCGACACGCACACGTACTCCGTGGTTGGCAAGGCCAGCGGCACCTACGGTTCGTTCGCCATTGATCCCACGGGCAAGTGGACCTACACGCTCGACAATGCTGCCGCCCAGACGCTGAAGTCCGGCCAAGCAATCACCGAAACGTACACTGTCCAAGTCAGCGATGGCCAGGGTGGCACCGACACGAAGGTTATCTCGGTCACCATCAACGGCACGGATGACGCTGCCGTCATCACCCCGCACACCCCGGGTGCCGACCGAGGTCGCGTCCAGGAGGACGGCCAACTCGTCGCCAATGGCAAGCTGGATGTCGTCGATCCGGATGCCGGCCAAGCTGTATTCCAAGCGCAGCCTTCGACGCAGGGTGCGTTCGGCACCTTCACGGTCGACGCGAACGGCAACTGGACCTACAACGTCGACAACGCCAACAAGGCTGTACAGGCACTCGGCGCGGACAAGAGTCTGACGGAGACCTTCACGGTCACGTCGGCCGATGGCTCCACGCATGACATCACAGTCACGATCCAAGGTACGAACGACGCGCCGAAGCTGAGTGGCGAGGTTACCGGCTCCTTGACCGAAGATGGCGTCAAGACCGCCAGCGGTCAGTTGACGACGAGCGACGTTGACACAACTGACACGCACACCTACTCCGTAGTTGGCAAGACCACCGGCACCTATGGATCGTTCGCTGTCGATGCCACGGGCAAGTGGACCTACACGCTCGACAATGCTGCCGCTCAGACGCTGAAATCGGGTCAGGCAATTACCGAGACCTACACGGTCCAAGTCAGCGACGGTCACGGCGGTACCGACACGAAGGTCATCTCGGTCACGATCAACGGCACGGATGACGCTGCCGTCATCACCCCGCACACGCCCGGGGCCGATCAAGGTCGTGTTCAAGAAGACGGTCAGCTCGTCACCAACGGCAAGCTGGACATCGTCGATCCGGATGCCGGCCAAGCTGTGTTCCAAGCGCAACCCTCGACTCAAGGTGCGTTCGGCACCTTCACGGTCGACGCGAACGGCAACTGGACCTACAACTTGGACAACGCCAACAAGGCGGTCCAGGGTCTCGGCGCAGATAAGTCGCTGACGGAGACTTTCACGGTCACGTCGGCCGACGGTTCTACTCACGACATCACGGTCACGATCCAAGGGACCAATGACGCGCCGAAGCTGAGTGGTGAGGCCACCGGCTCCGTCACGGAAGATGGCGTCAAGACCGCCAGCGGTCAGCTCACCACGACTGATGTCGACACGACCGACACGCACACCTACTCCGTCGTCGGCAACGCGAAGGGAACCTACGGTTCCTTCGGCGTCGATGCCAATGGCAAGTGGACCTACACGCTCGACAACGCTGCCGCCCAAACGTTGAAGTCGGGCCAGGCAATCACCGAGACCTACACGGTCCAGGTCAGCGACGGTCACGGCGGTATCGACACGAAGGTGATCTCGGTCACGATCAACGGCACCGATGACACTGCCGTCATTACCCCGCACGCCCCTGGCGCCGATCAGGGCCGGGTGCAAGAGGATGGACAGCTCGCCGCCACCGGCAAGCTCGATATCGTCGATCCGGATTCCGGCCAAGCTGTGTTCCAGGCGCAACCCTCGACGCAGGGTGCGTTCGGCACCTTCACGGTCGATGCGAACGGTAATTGGACTTACAACCTCGACAATTCGAACAAGGCTGTACAGGCACTTGGTGCCAATAAGTCGCTGTCCGAGATCTTCACGGTCACGTCGGCCGACGGTTCCATGCACGACATCACGGTCACGATCCAAGGGACCAACGACGCGCCCAAGCTGAGTGGTGAAGTCACGGGTTCGGTGACCGAGGATGGAACCAAGACGGCTACCGGTCAGTTGACGACCAGCGACATTGACACCACTGACACGCACACATACTCCGTCGTCGGCA